>CAYRNR010000174.1:0-14936 GCA_964425605.1 uncultured Rickettsiales bacterium
ACCCCGAACGCATTCGATGGGGCGCCGACGCCACATGCCGCTGGCCAGGCCATGGCTGGGTTCGGGACCTTCCGGAGTTTCCGACGCGCGTTCGGGACAGGGAGCGGGGTGAATCGCTACCAGTGATACAGAGTCAGTCTGACCGTGGCGGATTCGTTCTCCGACGTATCGTATGCTGTGACATCCCAGTGATGCGCTGAACCTTCGGGCGTGCTGGCGACGGACACGGGACAGGTGCCGGAGTCACTGCTGATCGTACAGTTTCCACCCAGGCTGTAGTCCACGATGATCCGATCGACCGCCGCGTTGTCGGACGCGGCCACGTGGATCTCCAGATCGTTGCACCCCAGCGGGATCTCGTCGTCGTAGATCATGTCGTTGTGGCAATCCTCTGCCTGGACGGACGTCACCACGGGCGCCTCGGTATCCGGCCCATCCAACGTGGAACTATCGCAGTCGTTGTCCACGCCGTCGCCTTCGATCTCAGCCGCTCCTGGATTCACGGATGCGTCGTCGTCGTCGCAGTCCTCGTCGATATCGTAGCCGTCCCCATCCAGGTCGTCGTCGAGGGTGGCCGGATCGCAGTCGTTGTCCGCTCCGTCGTATGGGACCTCTTCGCCGTCAGGATTCACGGCTGCGTCGTCGTCATCGCAGTCCTCGTCCGCGTCGAATCCATCTCCATCCAGATCGTCGTCCGGGGTCTCGGGATCGCAGTCGTTGTCGACCCCGTCGTAGGGAACCTCCGTGGCCATTGGATTCACGTTCGGATCGCTGTCGTCGCAATCGTTCGCAGCATCGAATCCGTCACCGTCGAGATCTTCGGTTCCATCGTCGTCGCCGACGTCGTCATCCCCCGCGTCGTCATCGTCGGGGGTGGTGTCGTCGTCGCTTGAGACCGGGCAGCCGGCCATGATGAGCAGGTGTACGAGTAGTCCGACGAACCAAATCCGATGAGTTGCCATCTGGTTTTCCTCCCTCGTCGAGAAGACTACCAGGTCGTCGCTACCCCTGGCCAACTGGTGCAGCGCAGGCGGTAGCGGAAGACGTTGCGAGATTGCGAGCAACCTCGACTGCGACGGTTGATGGAGTTCTTGTGCGAACGTTCCCTTTGGACACCGCGTCTAGGGGGCGGAGCAGGCGAGCGCAGATTGGCGAGACGGGCGTACCGGGACCTGAGGACTCAGACCCCGTCCGGGCGCGGGATGTAGAAGGTCCAGGTGAACTCGGCCATCAGCTCGAGGCCAGGCTCGGGATCACTGCCTTCGTACCCGGACGCCATGACCGCGGGTCGGAAGTAGGCACCGAATCCGAACGTTCCGTCCTCACTGACGACATCGCCGCCGATGCGGCAGAGGAAGCCGATCACGCCCATGTCGTACTCGGGGACGCCGCCGAAGAGCATTCCGGGAGCGATGGCGAATCCCGAGTACTTGCCGTCCCCGGTGTCCTCCTTGTCGGCGTAGAAGTGCGCCATGATGGCCATCAAGCCGAAATCGGATCCGGAGTCCCCGTAGCCGAGTTCCTCGTTGATGAAGACCATGCGACCGATCGGCCACAGCAGGTCGAGGGACATGTTCGCAGTGGGGAAGAGGCGAAGCTCGAATCCAGGCATCTCCATGGAGAGGTGGCCGTCGTACTCGAAGTCACCGTCGTCCCAGCCCGGGAACACCGCCCAGTTCGACTTCGCGCCGAAACCGACGCCGAAGTTGAGCCCGAATCCCAGCAGCCGCTCCTGGGCGGCCGCCTGAGTGGGCGTAAGGGCACCGAGGCAGAAAGACAGGGCAACGGCTGCGACCAACAACAGACTGCTCGAACGGGTTCTCATCTACGTCCCTCCTCTTGGTCCCATGTCTGGGTTGGTGAAGTATGAACCCATCCGGAGAGGGACTGCAAGGTCGCCAGGACCGAACCGGCCGCACCGAGGCTCCGCCACTCGCTTCACTCACGCCAGCTGGTGGGATGGCAGCTGCATGGACGAAGAACAGCGCTCAATCGCCGGTGACTGAAACCTCGTCGATCGCCCATTGGGTGGGCCCCGACGTGGAGAAGTAGTCGAGGCCAGCCTCGAATTTCAGATAGACCTCGTCGTCTCCCCCGAAATCGGACAGATCGACGTTCTCCTCGGCCCAACTCCCCTGGTCGCTGCCGTATACGACCAGCTCGCTCCAGTCGCCGTCAGCGGCCTTGGCCATGACGCGGCAGTCGGCGTCCCCAGGGTCGTCGGCGTCTGGATCGAGGTTGCCGATGGAGCGCTTGTTCATGAATGTCAGCGTCGGATTGGCTTGGTCGGAGAAGTCGAAGGGGACCTCCGTGTGGATCTGGCCTCCGTTGTACTTGTAACCGCCCCAGAGGTAGTAGACGCCCTCGACGTCCGCGGTCACTGCACTCTGGGTTCCCTCGAAGGGATCGGCGTCCGAGTACTGGAAGTACGAGACTCCAGCAGCGAGCGCCCATCCCGAGCACAGGTCGTAGGGCGCGCCGTTGTTCTCGCTGATGTACCCGAACCCGTCCCACACGTCGCAGTCCACCTCTTCGAACGTGGCTTCGAACGGTAAAGGAAGTACCGAGAGGTCCGCGGTGTCGTCGTCATCGTCGTCTCCTCCACCGGGTGATGGGGAGTCACAGGCCACGAGCGCAGCGGTCGTCAACACTATGAACAGCTGAGGCTTCATGGACCCTCCTGGCTTCTGGTTGGGGTGGGATCGCCCTCGTGGTCATCATATCGACGATGTGGTGCTCGTGACAGTCCGGCGAACGTCACGCCAGCCGCGGCCAGCGTGCCAACGATAGCTAGAAGGGCCAGGAACCACTCCCAGGGCGCGAGTGTCGCCTGCAGCGCAACGTTGTGCTCGCCAGCGGGCACGGGGATGGCGGTCATACCGAGGGCGGTCCGGGCGCATTCCCCGGCATGACCATCCACTTCGACGCGGTGCGTGGGGAAGTGGGCATAGGCCAGCCGGAGCCAGCCGTCTTGCTCCGCCCTGTACCTGAGCTCGACCCGCGTGTGCTGCTGCCGCAGAGTCACCAACTGGAAGGAACCAGGCCTTCGGGGCTGCTCGCCGCGGATGCTACCAGCAACTCTCTCACGTACTCTCGGCGATTCGCCCAGCAGAACAAGCTGAAGCGTGCTTTCATGCAAATCGGGCGCACAGCGAGCGACGACCTCTCTCAACCGAGCGCGGTCGAGGTCGTCCGAGTCCTCGAGTGCACCGAACGCTCGCCGAATCGCTCGCCAATCGGTCTTCCGCCGGCCCGCGCGCAACACGTCGTGGTCCCGCACGGCTGTCGGGGCGTACATGGCCATCGGCGTGGCTCCGTCGATTCTGTGGCCTGTGTCTGGAGCGATTGCGCTCTGAATTCCCATGAGGGCAAGCGACGAGAGTAATTCGCCCGAGACCACGGGAATGCGAGTGTCGCTCAGCTTGTCGTATTCGAGCCGTTCGCGCGTGTCGAGGGCGACTATCGACAGCGGCTCAAGACTGCGTGTTGCCAGCTGGGGCATGGCGCCCAAAGGAGTCGTTGTGCCCGTGTCCACGATGTCCATGCCGCGCCAAAACGCCGTCGTCCCCGGAGCGGCCACCAGGACGCGTGGCAAGTGCCGTCCCTCTGCGGTTCGAAGCAGCTCGGCGGCTGCGTCGGCGTCCAACTCGCCATAGGGACGCTGATGGAGAGACGGGCCGAGATCCATGGCCAGCAGCAAGGCGACCGCGATCGCAGGCCGGATGCTCACGCCGCGTGAGGCAAAGTACCCGAGGATACGGTTCGTCCCCCAGCCGGCGAGCAGGCAAACGAACCAGAGCCATGTGTTGGCAGCTCTGGGCGCGACGACGATTCCGACCAGACCGAGCAGCGTCATGCAGGCTGCGGCCTGCAATCCGAGATGGCCTGCTCTTCTTCGCGTCCCGCTTCCCTTCACTTCGGCCGAGACTGTCGAGCGAAGGACCGCGAGCCCGCCGACGCTTCCGAGTCCGAGAACGGTCCATCCCACGTAATGTAACGCCCAATCGTCGAACCCCCGCGACCAGCGAACCAAGTGCACCATCTGGTGAAGGTGCCCCTTCATCGACGGCAAAGCGGCGACGCACGCGTCCGACCAGGGAACGACCATCAGCCGATCGCTCCATGCAAGCCACTCTGCGATCTGCCACGCGACCAGAACGGACGTCACCCCGACGGTAAACCCGACCACCGTGCGCGTTTGGTGGCGCCGCACGGGTTCGATTCCGAGGGCGACGATCGTGGCCCACGCCGCGAACGCTGCCGCGAGGAGAAGGCCGTACTGGAGATGCGTCCAGCATGCGGCAGCCAGCGCCAGACCGATCCCTGCACCTGCGGTGCGCGCGCCCAGTTTCCCCTTCACCGCCAGCATGAACAACCCGAACGGAAGCGGGGCGAGGGGGTAGATCAGCGCGAGCGGAAGGGCGCCAGCTGCGGTGATGGCTCCGACGTGCTGGAACGAAACGGCATAGCTCACGGCGACGATGAGGCGGAACGAGCTCCGCATACGTCGCCTCGACTCCATGGTCCGTGCGGCCCACCATGCCGCCAGGCCCGAAGCGACGTGCAGTATCCAGAGCGTGAGCTTGGTCCCCCAAACCAACCCCGCCAGTGCTGTCATCCCTGCCGACAGAGCGTAGTACATGAAGCCGTACAACCGCGTGAACGGGTAGCCCGCATACCAGCTCCAGGTCCAGATCGGGAGCTCGCCCCCACGAACGATGTCGAGCCAGAGCCACGTGCGCGACAGGTGGCTGTGCCCGTCTCCACCAGGGACCTCCCCCGGCGAGAGGTAGCAGACCAGCGCCGCTGCCAGCATCGAGGCCACGATCCCTCCTTCGATCCAGCGCCGTCCAGGCGTGCGAATCAGCAGCCAGCCGAGCCCGCCGGCGAGGACGGCAGCGAGAGATGTGGACCACAGGATGTCACCTGCGTTCATCGGTTACCTCGCTGCACAGGTTGCTTCCTCCCATCGGAGTAGAGCGTAGGCGTACGAGGACTTCCAGAGCCAGGCATTCGGAGAGAGAGAGTCTGCTCGGCGAGGGCCGGTCGCTCGGTTGTGCAACGTTTCGCAGGTCGATAGACTAGGCGGCCGAGAGGGTCTGCCGACGAGTTGGGGGTCTGCGGCCGATGAGTTCAGCGAGGAACTTCGTTCCGTATCCCGTAGCCCATGGACCTCGGGCAGTCTTGCTCCGCTGGTGTCGAAGCGAGGTGTACATGCGTGTTCTAGCGTTCGTGGTCGCGCTGATGGTCGCGGCCCCCGCCCATGCCGAGCCACCCAAGAGTGCCTGGGGTCAGGCCTGGCAGCGATACGACTCCACGGACTACTGGGGTCTTGCGATCTACCGTGGAGACGGACCCCTGGTTCCCGATGTCGCGCACCAGCGCTGGATCTCGCACGAGCACACCGGCATGCTGACCGAGTGGGGGGTCAAGTTCATGCTCGGGCCGCTGATGCTGGGCCTGGCCTGGGAGCTGGACTCGCCGACCCTCTACCATCCCTACGAGGGCGAAACCCGGCCCCTGAGCGACTACTACTCGGCGGGCTTCCTGACCGTGGTCGAGCGTTACTCCGTCGGGCTCGTCAGTCCGCCCAACCCAGCCAACGGACTCGATCGAGTCAGCATCTCGTTCGACCTCGGCGTCGGTTTCGGGGGGAATCTCTCGTTCCCTCACCTCCTGCGATTCGCGGTCCGTCCGACCATCGAGTTCATGCTGTTCCGGCGCCACCCGGGCAAGAAGGGGGGCATCGCGCTGGTGATGCGGGCGGGCGGCACTGCCGGCCACGTGTCTCGGGTCCAGTCCACTGCGAGCGCGCCGAACATCGAGTACGAGGGCGCATTCGGGATGATCGGTTTCCGGGCCCTGTGGGGTTCGAAGTTCACGCTCAAGCAGCCCCCCGAGCCGGAGCGGCCACCCAAGCCCGAGCCGCCTCCCGAGGACTCGGACGGGGACGGTGTGTTCGATCCAGACGACGTCTGTGTCGATGTCCCCGAAGACCTCGACGGATGGCAGGACGAGGACGGATGCCCCGAGGACGACAATGACGGTGACGGGATCCCGGACGCAGGGGACGAGTGCCCCTGTGAGCCGGAGATGTACAACTCCTACTACGACGCAGACGGATGCCCGGACGAGGTGCCCGAGAAGCTGCGGAGGTTCGTGGGAGTCATCCAGGACATCCAGTTCGAGGTGGACTCGGACAGGCTGAAGAGGGAGAGCCTTCCCCTCCTCGACGACGCCGTCGAAGTCCTCATGCTCTTCCCGGAGATCAGGCTGCAGGTCCAGGGGCACTCGAGCGCGGAAGGCGACCCGACTCACAACCTCGAGCTGTCGTGGCGCCGTGCGGAGTCCGTTCGCCAGTACCTGGTCTCGAAGGGCGTGCCGGCCGAACGAATCGAAGCCAAGGGGTTCGGTTCGACCGTCCCGATCGCGGACAACGAGACCGCCGAAGGCCGACGACAGAACCGAAGGGTCGAGTTCAAGGTCGTCCGTGTTCAGTAGCGGACGGACCGGAGAGACGAGATGAGCAGGATCGATGCGTTGAGAAGGACAGTCCCGAGAACAGGAATCAAGCGACGGTTCGACACTCGTTGCGTGTTGACGCTCCTGTCGTTGTTCGCCCTGGTCACACCGGCGTGGGCCGGTGAAACAGGTGTCTTGCTGGCTCAATCCAGCGGGAGCCCGAGATACCACTTCGAGCAGTTGCTCTCGGCGAAACCCGTGGGGCAGACGGTCACCGTGAGGGTCACGTGGGGTGACCCGTACACCGACGGGTTGTCGGACTGCGTCGCCTATCTTGCCGGGGATGCCGGGCTCACGGCGAGTCCGAGCCTACCTACCGGAGTGTTCGTCCAGGTCGGAGTAGAGAACCTGGGTGACGTTCAGGGGCTCACGCCGGGCGATCAGGTGGATGTGACGGGTCTCGTCGACTGGGCGACCTGCGCCAGCGGCTCGGCCCAGGGGATGGGCTGGATTGGACTGCAGCCGACTGCGGTGACCCGTGTGGCCAAGGTAGGTGAGCAAGCGCCCGCCGAACCAGCGGCTACCGCCCCGGCGTCGACGGCGGTATTCGCCGAGCAGCCCCCTGCGCAGGTCGCCCCGGTCCGCCCGTCCATGGACTCGGCTCCACGCGCCACGGTGGGCGAGCTCCTCTCCTCCAAACCGGTGGGGCACCGTGTGGTCATCCGTACGACCTGGGGATCGGTGTACGGGGAGCCGGACGAGAGCTGTATCCCGCACATCGCTGGCGAAGCCGGTCTCGATGCAGCGCCGGATCTTCCGACGGGCGTGTTCGCGCAGGCCCCTTCTGACGCGGCCGATCTCACCGGGGGTCTCACCCCTGGCGACCACGTCGACGTGTTGGGGACCGTAGAGTTCGCGCGTTGCGCCAGCTCCGCGGCCGAGACGATGGGCTGGGTCGCGGTACGGATCGAGAACCTGGAGAGGGTGGCACGGGCCGGCGAGACACCGCCCGCCGAACCGCCCTCCACGTTGGCTGCCTCCATGGTCGAAGAGCCGGCGGCACCCGCAACCGGTGGGTCCGAGGCGCCCTCGACCGCGCCCGTGGTCGTGCAGGATGCGCCCCCCGCAGCATTGCCCGGCTACGAGGCCATCGTACATCTCACCGATGGCAACACCCTCCACGGTCGTGTGCTTGGCGAGAGCGTCGACCAGTTGACCCTCCTCATCGCCGGGAGCGAACTGGCCGTCGAGCGATCGAAGGTCAAGCGGGTGGAGATGCTGTCGCCTCCCGCTGCCGAGCAGGAGGCCGAGACGGTTGCCGAGGCTCCCCCGCCCCCCCCGCCGAAGAAGGAGCTGACACCGGAAGAGCGGGCGCTGCAGAAGAAGCGCGACGAGGCGGGCGCCAAGATCGTGACAGGGAGCTTGTTGCTCATCCCCTCGTGCATCTTCATCCCCGTAGGCCTCACCTATCTCGGGGGTGGGATCCAGTACGAGGCTGACGGATACACCGACGCGCCGGCCGATTTCCGCGACGCCATCTACGGCGGCACGTGGCCGGTGGGGTTCGGGGTCTTCCTGGGGATGGGGATTCCGCTGCTCGTGACCTCTACCCAGCTGATGGCCCAAGGCAAGGCCGAGCTCGATGCCCTGGACGGCGCCGAAATCGCGGCTGTGCGGCAACGCCGACGCCCGGCGCTCGCGGCGGGGACCGCGCCGTGGGTCATCTGGAGCGACCAGGGTGTGGCCGTGGGGTGGTCGGGGAGATTCTGAGTGATGTGGTCGGCGGATTGTCGCTGATTAGGAGAGTGCGAGATGCCAGTTATCCTCTTGATCTTGGTCGTCATCCTCGGTTTCGCCGCAGGCGATGGCTGCTCGGGCGGCAGCGGGTGCGCGGGGCCGAAGTACGAAGACAACGACGGCGACGGATACTCGGAGGCGGAGGGGGACTGCTATGACCGAAACCCCGATGTCTATCCAGGCGCGCACGAGGACTGCGACAACCACAGGGACGACGACTGTGACGGTGACGTCGACGAGATCCAGGACGAGGACGAGGACGGGGATCCCAACTGCGATTCCGAAGGGAACCCGATCGACTGTGATGACGCAAACCCCGAACTGAACACCCGCGACTACGACGAGGACGGCGCATCCACCTGTGACGGCGACTGCAACGACAGCGATGTCTGCGATCCCTGGGGTGACGATGACGACGACGGCGAGTCCAGCGATCCCTATCGCGATCCCGACTGCGGCCAGTACTGGAACCTGCGCGACTACGACGACGATGGATACACCACGTGCGGTGGTGACGGTGACGCGAACACGGTCGACGACGACTGCGACGACTTCGATGACGACACCTACCCGAGCGCCGACGAGATCTGCGACCAGGAAGACAACGACTGCGACGGCGCCGTGCCGGAGGACGAGTTCGACGGCGACGGCGACGGTTTCATGATCTGCCAGGGGGATTGTGACGACTCGGATTCCAACGTGAACCCGGAAGCCTACGAGGAGGCGTGCGACTACATCGACAACGACTGCGACGGTGACCTGCACCGCCACGAGGTCGATGACGACGGAGACGGTGTGGACGAGTGCGAAGGTGACTGCAACGACGACAACGACGAAATCCACCCGGGTGCGAACGAAGTGGCGTGCAATGGCACGGACGACGATTGCGATGACGCGTTGCACCCGGACGAGGTCGACAACGACGGGGACGGTTTCGACGAATGCAACGATGACTGCGACGACAGTGAAGACACGGTCTATCCCGGCGCGGACGAGGTGTGCGACGGGCTGGACAACGACTGCAACGGCGCCACGGACGAGGACCAGGATGGCGACGGATTCGACGCGTGCGACGACTGCGACGAGGGCGATCCGGATTCCCATCCTGGAGCCGAAGAGGTGGCCGACGGCCAGGACAACGACTGCGACGGGTTCGTGGACGATGGATGGCTGGTCTATGGAGCGGACCTGCAGTACGAGGTCGAAGTCTACGGCGAGAACTCGTCGGACGACGCCGGCTCGGCGCTCTGCGGCTGCGGTGACATCACAGGCGACGGGCTCGCGGACTTCCTCGTCGGGGCTCCTTATCAGGACGTCAACGGCAGCAACTCGGGGAAGGCCTACGTGGTCTCCGGCGACCAGGTGTGGCTGGGTACGGACCTGGATCTCGGTGCCGCCTGGGCCGAGCTCCGAGGCCCAGGCAGCTACTACTACGCCGGCTCGGACGTGGCCTGTCTGGACGATCTGGACGGTGACGGTCTGGCCGAAGTCGTCGTGGGTGCCCAGGGCCAGTCCAGCATGGCCGGAACGGTGTACGTGGAGCGATCCTGGGGGTTGAGCGGGGGTGGCGACTTCGAGCTGTCCGCGGCGGACGTGGCCCTGGTCGGCGAAGCCGCCGATGACGACGCCGGGGTGGCCGTCGCGGGTGTCGGAGATGTGGACGGCGACAGCCGCGGCGACCTCCTCGTCGGGGCCCCTGGTCACGACACCGCCGGCGCATCCGCCGGACGCAGCTACTTGATCTACGGTTCCGGTCTGCTGGGTAGTGGGGACGAGCTGCAGCTCGCGGACGCCGACGTGGTGTTCGAGGGGGAGGCCGCCGGAGACAGAAGCGGAGAGGCCCTGGATGGCGGGGGGCTGGTGGATGGTGACGCCGTTCCCGAGTTCCTGATCGGGGCGCCGCAGGCTGATGCGGGGGTCGTGTACGTGATCAACGGCGCGGACGCGAGCCTGACCCCGTTCCAGTCCCTGTCCAGCGCATGGTGGATTCTGGAGGGGGAGGACGCGGGCGATGCCGCGGGGAGCAGCGTGGCGTTCGCCGGCGACGTGGACGGTGATGGCGCGGACGACCTCTTGATCGGGGCACCCATGTACGGTTCGGGGGCTCAGCAGTCGGCTGGCCGGGCCTACCTGATCCTCGGCTCCCAGCTCACGGCGGGAGGCGGGATACTCGATCTCGGGATGTACTCCACGACTTTCTTCGACGGCGCGCAGCCTGCTGATCTGGCGGGAAGCGCGGTGTCCTCTGCCGGCGACGTGAACGAGGACGGGTACGACGATATCCTGATCGGCGCGCCGGAGAACGACGACGGCGGTTCCGCGTCAGGCCACGCCTACGTGTTCCTGGGGTCGTACCCGATGGCCTCGGGCACGTTCAGCCTCACCTCTGCCTTCGGTTCCTTCGTCGGTGAGTCGAGCAACGACTACGCAGGAGGCGCCCTGGGATTCGTCGAGGATCTCAACGGCAACGGAACGTCCGAGCTGCTGATCGGTGCTGCGGAGACGACAGAAGGATCTGTCTACGTCGTGCTGCCCTAGCCCCTCCGCGCGTATGTGAGTCTCAAGCGGTCGCCCTCGCGGTGCGGCAGGAGGTTCTTGATGCGCCTACGATGCGTCCTGGGTATCACCCTCGCGGTTTCCCTGGCCACACCCGCGTCGGCCCAGATAGCCGACGCGACCCACCAGGGCTGGTACGCGGGAGACGGCTCGATCCACACGGCGAGTTCCGCCCTCGCAGGACCCTACATGGTCCCGTACCTCGTGCCGGAGCTGTACTGGGATCGTGTGTTCGAGGAGTGTTCGGAGCCTCTCGGAGACTGGCCCCACTGCTACGCCGCGCGAAACTTGCCGAGCCTCACCGAGCAGGCCGAGGAGGCCGGATCCCTGGGCTTGTCCTGGGTCGCCGTCACCGAGCACGACGACATGCTCACCGACGAGGACTGGGACGCGCTGCGCGCCGACGTCGAGACGGCCAGTGGTGACCTCGTGGAGGTCGTGCTGCTGGGCCAAGAGCTGGGCACCTCGTGGGAGGTGGGCATCGAGAAGGTCCTCGGCCACTGCCTGGTGTACGGCGCCGAGGACCTGTTGCACTGGGACGAGGGCAGCATGATGCTCGCCACCGTGGAGAGCCAGATCGATGTGATGGCACGCGTGTACGAGGAGCACGCGGGAATCGCTGCGGTGGCCCACGCCAACCACAGGGTTCCACCGGCAGATTCGTGGCTCTTCCCGTGGCTCGAAGCTGGCTACGAGGCCATGGAAGCGCGGCCCCCCGAGCAGGCCTTCGGCTGGGAGGTCATCGATCCACGCTTTGGAACGATCGAGGAACGTCAGCTCGCCGACTACCACGATCTGCTGTCGGATGTGGATGGCGTGCACGTGTTCCCGATGGGGAACTCGGGTGCCCACTGGCCCAGCGAGATGGGCACGGCCGTTTCCTTCGCCAAGTGCGACGGCTCGGTGAGCGAGGATGCCGTCCTGGAGGCCATGCGATCCGGGCAGATCGTGGCGTCCACGGGATCGTTCGCCACCTTGGTGGCCGCCTCGCCGGACACTCCTTCGGCCGGGCTCGGGGAGACCGTCGATGCCGTGGTCGGCGACGAGGTCACCTTCACCGTCTCCTGGGTGGGTGCGGGCGATGCTTCGCCATCCCACGTGAGGGTGTACGGGCGGGAGAGCACCCTGCAACAGCCGCTGGTGGACGAGACGTTCAGCGGCCTCCCAGGCGAGGGCGTCGTCGGCCTGGACACCGCGGCTGTACCGGAGAGGGACGGCTTCTACTGGGCTCGTATCACCTTCACAGACGGCAGTGAGGTGGTGACCGCGCCCATCTGGATCGAGGTGGAGGGCAACTTCGGCTCGTTCCTGGCGCTGGACACGGCGCTGATCATCGATTCGAGCGGCTCGATGGGCTCCAACGATCCCAGCGATCTGAGGTTGACCGCCGCCCAGTCCTACGTGGACCTGGCCCGAGACGGGGACTACATCTCGGTGGTCCAGTTCGATTCCACGGCGTCCACGCTGGCGCAGCTGACGCCGGTCAGCACGGGGAGGCAGGCCCTGAAGTCCGCAATCGCCACGGTGGACTCGTCCGGCGGCACGGATCTGGGAGCAGGCCTGGAGGAGGGCTACGACACCCTCGAGCAGGGCTTCGAATCTCACCAGAAGATCGCGATTTTCCTCACCGATGGTGACGGCGACTACCTCAACCAGGCCGCGGACTACGCCGCGCAGGGGTGGCGCGTGTACACCATCGGCCTCAGCTCGAGCGCCAACGAGACGCTGCTCCGGTCCATCGCCGACGAGACCGGCGGTGCCTACTACGAGGTGCTGACCCTGGCCGGCGCGGAGCAGGCGCTGATGGAGGTCTACACGGACATCGCCACGGTGCAGCACGGGATGAGCGAGTTCTTTTCCCAGGACTACACACTCAGCACCGGCCAGTCGGACACCGCGCAGGTCGACGTCGAGCAGGACATCCACGAGGTGGTGTTCATGATCACCTGGAGCAGCGGTGACTTCCGGCTCACCGCGACATCGCCGGGTGGCAACACCTTCGCCGAAGGAGTGGTCGATCCCACGCTCTTCCACGCCCTCGGCCCGACCTACGAGTTCCTGCGGATCACCAGCCCCGAAACCGGCACCTGGGACCTGGAGGTGGAAGCGATCACCGCAGCGGGAGGGGGCACGGTCACCCTCACGGCCCAGGGCGCGACCTCGACACGCCCGATCGTGGTGATCGACTCTCCGTCCACCACCGCCTTCCTGTCGGGGCAGGAGGACATCCAGATATCGGCCGAAGATCTGGAGGGTATCGCGTGGCTCTCCCTCACCATTGGCGAGACCACGTACGAGCTGTACCAACAGCCCTACGAGCTGACCGTGGACACCGAGGCGTTCAATGAGGGTCTCCTGCCCATCACGGCCAAGGTCCACGACGTGGACGGCCACATCGCCACGACGTCGTTCAACTACTACGTGCTCAACGACACGGCTTCGTGGCCCTACGCTCTGGTCGAGGATGAGAGTCTGCAGGTGATCGCTGGCGAGCCTGCGGTCGTGACTGCTGAAGTCAGCTGCGACGACGAGGACGCGACGTGGACCGGCTGGTTCCTCCACGATGGCTCGTTCGTCCCCGGAGTGAGTTTCGAAGCGACCTTCGAGGAGGTGGGAGACTATCCAGCTACGTTCCTGGTGTGGAGCCTCAACGGGTACGGCGAGGCGCTGGACGTCGTCGTTCACGCGGACCACGAGTCGCCGGGCGGTGACGACGACGACCATTTCTCCACGGACGATGACGATGACGACGTGGCTGGGGACGATGACGACGGAGCGATGGACTGCACGTGCCGCCAGGGCGCTTCGGGTACACCTCGGTTGCTCGGTGCGAGTCTGGCGGGGCCTTTGTGTGCTCTCCTAGTGTTGGGGTATCGACGGCGCTGAGAAGTTCGCTGTGTGAGTGCACGTTGACAGAACTCCTACGGAACGCACTGAGAGTTGCCATCCTTCGGACCTTGTCGGATACTTCACCAGGAGAGTCCGAGGTGGGTGGTCGGCTCTCGAGAGCAGCGGGGCGAGCGGGGAGCTGTTTTCCGAACACAGCAGCTGCTCACGCTACTCGATGGGAAACTTCAGGAAGACGAATTGCGGCGAGGCCGCACAACGATGGCGGGGGAGTCCTTCGCCCCCTCCAGTACCGAAAGGGGATCGGACGTGAGAGCGATCGGAGTCCTGTATCTCTGTTCTTCGGTGGCCATTGCCATGGTCGCCGGGGGGCTGGCTGGGTGCTACAAGTCGAACTGTACCAATGCGGCTCGCGCTTGGTGCGAGACGTGCGATCTGGAGTCCGACTGGGACGCGGATTTCTGTACGTGCTTGTTGGATGGGAGCCTGGCAACGAGCACGGCAGTCCTGCCGTTCGCGACCGACGAGGACGCTGGACTGTGGTGCGACGAAGCTCTCAACGAACTCAAGTACGTGGGCGACGACACCGCGCAGGAATGCAAGAGCGAGGAGGAGTTGCTCAGCAAGTGGGGCACGGACTACTGCGACGAGTTCGACATCTACTAGTGGTACGCGCTGCGCACTTCGGACCGGGAAGTCCGGTCGAAGTACGAAGCCTGGAAACAACTTGGTTGGAGGAGAGATCATCATGATCAGGAAGTCCACGATCGTGGCGGTGATACTGAGTACTTCGTTCCTCGCCGGCGCGGGCTGCGATACCAAGGCGTGCCTCGACCTCGCCGAGCTACATTGCGAGCTGTGCGACCAGGAGAGCGACTCCAGCAAGGACCGTTGCACCTGCATCGCGAATGGATCGTTGTCCATATCGGACGCTGTCCAGGAGTTCGAAACCGACGAAGAAGCCGGCATGTGGTGTGACGAATACCTCTTCGATGTTCGCGCATCCGGAGCGGACCAAGGGGCGAGCTGCCGGGCCGAAGTCGAGATCTACGAGGAATACGGCGAGAAGGCCTGCGACGGGGTCGAGTGGGACGAGGGCGACGACGACGACGACTACAGCGACGACGACGACTACAGCGACGACGACGACTCTGGCTACTACGACTGAAGCGTGAGGCCGACACAGTCGAGGCCTACTACTCCGGCGAAGACCCAGCCGACCGGAGTACCGCCGGTATTTGACCTCCACGGCTTGAAGAGAACACGATGAGCTG
>CAYRNR010000175.1:0-14929 GCA_964425605.1 uncultured Rickettsiales bacterium
CCGCGCGGCGCCGCGCCCGTGGCCTGGGCCTGCCGCTGCGTCGGCGAGCCGGCGGCTGACGGGGCGCGTCGTTGTTCGGACCTGGGTGACGTGCCTGGATCGCGCTGCTCCTGGCCTCGTGCGGCGGGAGCGACGGGGCGGCCAGGCTTTCCCTGGGCCGGCTCGCGCTGGTCGCGGCGGGCCGCCGTCGTGGGCTCCGCCGCAGGCGCGCCGGTCGGAGCTGCCTGCGGTTGCGTCGTGGCTTCGGTGGGGGTCTCCGCGGACCCGGGAGCGCGCGGCGACGTCAGGGTCTCGCGGTGTGGCGGCGCCAGGGGTGCCCTCGCCGGAGCAGCCTCCCCTGGTCTGCCCGGTCGCTCCAGGGCCGGCTCCGGCGCGAGGGTCGCGGGGGGGGCCACCGCCGGTGCAGTCGGCGTGGGCTCCGCCGTCACCGCGTCGACGGACGTCGGGTCGGCCGGAGCTGGCGTCTCTGCCGGGGCCTCGGTCCGGTCCACGACGGCCTGCGATCCGGGCAGGGCCGGGAGGTGATCCGGTGTCGACGCCGGCCGCCGCAGCTCCACCGAGGGCGGGCCGCCGGCCAGGGGCTGGACCACGCCCTCTCCGTGCCACAGGGACGGCGCGCCGGCGCGGCTGCGCTCGAAGGGTCCGGGCGCACCGAGGGCAGCGGGTCGGGGGGTGGCGGCTCGGCGGATCGGCCGAGGGGCCACACCGTCGAGCGACGGCGCTGCCGTGGGCGCGCCCGTTGCCGTGGGTGGCGCGTGTGTCTTGCGCTGGACTCGAGCTGCGATGACCGGCTCGCTGGCGGCGGCCGGCGGCTCGGCAGCGATCTGCGGCGCGCTCGGCTGGCGACGCGCGGCCAGGGGCGACGGCGCGGGTCGGAGGACCGAGCCGAGGGCCGGCGGGCGTTGTGCTGGCCGCTGGGGCGTCTCGGCCCGCTGAGCGGTCTGCGCGGGCGTGGTGGCCGGTCGCGGCGTTCGCGGCGCCGTGCTCTGCTCCCGCGCCTGCGCTGGCGCGGCTTCGGGAAGCTCCGGCGCGGCCTCGGGCCGGGCCGGGGCGCTCGGGAGGCTCGCGGGCGGCGCGGCCTCGTCCCTCGGTGCAGGCCCGGCGGGCGTCAACACCTGGTTGGGCGCGAAGGGGTACGCCTGGATCTCGCCGGGCGGCTGCCAGCGGACGTCCGGTCGCAGCGGGCTCGCCGGATCGAAGCCTCGCGTCGTCCAGTAGGCTCGCTCCCACGCACGCGCCGTGGCGCCGGGGCGAATGGACGCCGGTCCAGCAGGACCTGCCGTGGGGGACGCCTGCGCGGTGGGCACAGGCTGCTCGGCCGGCGCGGAGGGCTCGGGCTCCTGGACCTCGGCCTCGGACGGCGCAGGCCCCTCGACGCGAGCCTCGCGCTCGACGGGCGCAGCGGTCGCTGCAGGCGCCTGGTCGGCCTCGGGCGGCGTCTCCGTGACGGGGGCGGTGGTCGAGGGGGGCGCCGGAGCGCGGGCCGCCGATTCCGCGCTCGCTCGCTGCGTACTCTTCGCCCCGTCCGGCGCCTCGGTCGCCCGGGTGGCCGGTGCCTCGCGCTTCCCGGGGGCGGCCGGCGCGGGCCGGGCGACGACGCCCCCGGACGCGACCTCCTCTGCGGTCGGGGTGCCGTCCACGGCGGGCGCCGGTCGCGGATCGACCGAGGGTTCCTCGGACGCCCGCCCAGGTGCCTTGACCAGGGTCTGGGGTTCCACCGCCGCCTGCGCCGGTGCCGGACTCCTGTCCGGTCGCGGCGGCACCCGCTCAGGCTGCGTGGCGATGGACCGCATGTCCACCTGGCGCGACATGGACGCACGGACGACCGGCACGCCTCCCGAGGCGCCCCAGACCGGCGGCAACAGCTCCATGGGCGCGCTGCGGCCGCGCAACAACCAGACCAGGTGGGAGCTCGCACCCCACCACAGCAGCCCGCCGGTGCCCCAGCCAAGACCGTAGCCGCGCCAGTCCGGACCGGACCAGCTGCACGAACCCCTCCACGGGGCTGCGCTGCGCAGGCTCACTGGGGCACGACCAGGTTCCATCATTCCCTTCGTCTCGTCAGCGATCGATGTTTCGCAGCTCCTCGAGCCGCCGGGCTTCCTCGGTCTTGCGGCGCAGCAGGCGGGCGAGCGCGCGCACGATCTTCACGCGCGTGGTGCCACTCAGCTGGGGCACCTTCCGCTCCGGGTTCTGCTGGTCACGCGATGACGTCAAGCGCCCTCCCCGCCTCCGCCACCGCCGCCACCGCCGCCCTCACCGCCGCCTTCGCCGCCCTCGGGGGGCTTTCCGCCGCCGCCTTCTTCGCCGTCGTCGGCGGGCACGCCGGGCCAGTAGTCGACCCGCTCCTCGGGGATGCGAGTCCACAGATCCGGGACGCGACGCAGCCCCACGAGCAGGAAGAAGGCGAGCACGGCCACGCCACCGAGGAACAGACTCTGGTGCTTGGCGCGCTGGGCCAGGGAGGCCTGCTTCCAGGCCGGAGAGTCCTTGCCAGGCAGGGCGACGGGCTTGCGGCCCGACAGCATGCCCACGGTGTACCCCCAGTTGCGCAGGCCGCCGGTACCCCCACCCATGATCTCGGTGAGGTCCAGCCACGTCTCGTCCGCCAGCTCCTCTTTCTCTGCGACCTTCTCGTTGCGGGGATCGGGGACCTGGACGAACAGGTACTCGGGATGCTCCAGCACCCAGCCGACGCCGTACTGGACACCTGTCCCCGCGGTCGCCTTGGGGCGATCCGGGTGGCGTTCCTCGCTGAACAGGCGGCGCAGACCCTCGACGATCTGCCAGTTGGGGACCAGCAGCAGCACGTAGCGCTCTTCGTCCTCGGGTGGCCCGACCACAGGGTAGTAGTACGGGACGCGCGCGAGCAGATCGGTCATGCCCGCTCCCGCGGACCAGCCCTCGCCGTCGCCACCCTCGGGGCGGTCGAACAGGGGCTCCTGCTGCAGGATGGCCACCTCGTTGCCCGTGGGATCCGACCACAGCACGTCCACGCGGACGGACTCGTCGGAGGTCTCGGGGTTCGCGGCCTTCCACAGGGCGGAGTCGTGGGGCTCCACGAGCACCGCGAGGTCGCTCCAGTACGGGTTGGCGCGGCGCAGGGGCAGGTCCCCCAGGCCGCTGACACGCAGCGGGACCATTCCGGGGCGGCGCATCATGGGCGCCCCAGGGCGCTCCTCCACCGCGCAGGATCGCAGGGACGCACCCCAGACGTCGGACGGGACCAGGTCGAGGCTACCCTCCCCTGCCCCACCGCCGCCGGAGACGCCGAGCTCGGTCCCTTCGACGATGCAGGCGTCTGGGGGGCCGAGGAGCGGCGGCAGCGGGTCGCGCTGGCCGCCGAAGTACATGCGGTCCGAGCCCCAGTTCTCCTCGTCCGGCGGATCCAGGAGGAAGGCCTGGCGCAGGTTGCTGGCCGTGCCGCCCACCCAGCCGCGGCCGGTCTTGTGCTCCATGCAGGTCTCCATCTGGAGCTGCGTGCGCACGAGCTGCTTGTGGTGGACGTTGCCCTCACCGCCGATGCGCACGGCGATGTACCGCGGCATGACCGCCGGCTGGAGCAGGAACTCGGGCTTCTCCAGCCCCAGAGCCACGCGCACGCCGGACGCCGAGAGGGGGCCCTCCTGTGCGGCGCGGGTGCGCTCCAGCACGACCGCCAGGGTCGGCGTGAGGGAGTTGGCCATGGCCTCGGCCTCGAACACGCCGAGGCCGTCGGGGGCCTTGGCCGGGCCGCAGGAGTCGGTCATCCCCGGGAACGCGGTCCACACGTAGTCGGGGAGTTCGTCCTCCGCCTCCGGGTCCACGGCCGTGGCCAGCAGCGCGGTGGCGTCGTACGCCCCCACGAGCTTCCAGCCCGGATCTTCGGGGGTCGACAGGCAACCCGACGAACCACCGATCACCCAGATGCACGCGCACGCGTAGAGCAGCCCGGTGCGCCAGCTGGGCGGGCGGTCTGCCAAGGACAGGCGTCTTGTTTCGTTGAACGAGCTCACTATCCCACCTTCACGTAGTCTTCGAGTTGCGGGGGACGGAACGCCTCGAACTCGGCGTAGCTGTACAGGGGCTTGCCGAGCTCCACCTCGAATGCGCGGGCGACTCCCTCGGCGGAGAGCACGATGAGGTCGCCCTCCATGAGGGTCGCGGACTCCACCGTGGCGTCGAGCACCTGGATGGAGTCCTTCGGGCCGCCCGATTCCCACTTGTACGTACGCACCCGGCGACGCCTCATGAAGCCACGGGGGAACGCCCGCAGGACCACGATGCGCCGGGTCTTGGAGTCCTCGGCCATCACCGTGGAGACGTCCTGACGAGCGCCCATCTTGACGGTGATCACATCCCACTGGGTCTCGCGGGTCACCGGATCGGGCTCGAAGCTGGCCTCACCCAGGATGTGGTGGGGCAACAGCGGGGCGCGCTCCGGCCACAGGGGCCTGACCGGATCGTCGAGCTTGTCGATGCGGGAGCTGCTCACCGGGACGAGCCACGGGTGCATGACCAGCATGCGCTTGGTACGCAGGGGATTGAACCGCAGGGCGCCCTCCGGGGGACGCTCGAAGCCCAGGGCCGTGGCCTTGACCTCCTTGTCGCCCCCGCCGGCGGGCACGACCTCGTGCAGGACGCACGCGCGGCCGATGGGCTCCGGTCGCGGCCACAGCACCGCCGCCCAGACGATCACGTACAACGAGCCGGTGTAGGCCTGGCTGAAGTCCATCAGCCCACCGAGGATCTGGTACAGCAACGCGATCCCCACCATGGGACCGAACAGGGCCATGAGGGCCGGGAAGGCGTCCAGGCGGTGGGGCTTGCCATCGCGGCGGCCCGCAGCCTTGCGCTGGCGCAGGTTGCGGTTGCTGCCGGCGAGCAGACCGATGGTCATGAAGCCGACGCCGGTGATCATCGCCATGCCCATCCAGCTGGGCAGCACCGAGCCCTCGATCCAGGGCAGGCGCGCCGCGCCGCACAGCCATGCGATGCAGGCCAGCGCGACGGCCACCACGACCGCCAGCAGCATCCAGGACACGACCGCAGAGGGACCCGGGGGATTCCAGGCGGTCATTCCGTGGTTCTTGCTCAGAGCCAGCAGCACGAGGATGCCGATGGCGATCACCGCGCCCACGCCCATCATCGGGCCCGAGAGGCCGCCGGCGCCGCTGTACCAGAACAGCAGCGACCACGGCACGGCCACCAGCGCGATGCGCTGCAGGAACTTGCCGAACCCGGCCTTGCGCAGGGTGAGCATGGGGTGCGGTCCCGCGCCGATGTACCGAGCGCGCAGCAGCGCCACGAGGCTCAGCGTCAACATCAGCCACGGCACCAGGTCGTCGCGGGCCAGAAAGTGGTTGGCCGGGACCAGGGGCTGGACCACCACGAGCAGGGCCCACACCGCCATCAGGTCCAGGTTCTCCCGGAACCGCCGTCCCAGGACTCCGAAGAACCGCCGGATGAAGTTCATGGGGTCCTCCCCACGTTGGTGTCCTTGGCCAGGATGCGGATGGAACCCTCCACGTTGCGGAGGGCCTGGTCCACACCCGAGGCGCAGGGGAAGTCGATCTCACCTTCGGGCAGGTTCCCGTCGGGGTGCAGGTAGGGTTGCACCAGCTGGCACCACGGTGTGTACCGCCGGACCGTGACGGGGGTGGCGGACGAGAGGTCCACGAGGCGGTCCATCCAGGTGTCCCGCCACTCGTACCGCTCGTATCGGCCGCTGTCGATGATGTCGATCAACGTCGCGGTGAAACACTGTGCGGCCACGTAGCCGCAGGTGTTGGAGCTGCGGCTGCGGCCGTAGCTGCTCATGTTCTCGGCGCCCTTGGTGGCCAGGCCATCCTCGCCACCGGCGATGCGACTGCCGGTCGCGGTCTCACCCGCCCACTGGGCCGTGGCCTTGCCGCCGACGAGATAGCTCTCGCCGGCCGCGGGCATGTAGTCCTGGGCGATGAGGTTGAAGGCGCAGATCTCGGCAGCGGACGGCGCGATCCAGCCGGTGCTGCGCGTGCCGTTCCACGGGACGCGGAGGCGATCGAGGTCGCCGCGGCCGAGGTCCGGGGTCTCCCGCGGCGCCGAGGAGGTGATGCAGCGCGACAGGTCGGCCTCGCGCGTGACCCAGGTGGCCGACTTGGCGCTGTTCTGCACGTCGTAGAAGGTGGCGCACACCTGGCCGCAGAGCTGCTGCTCGGTGGAGAACCAGATGCTGTCGTCGAGATCGGCCACCAGCGGGTGGACCGGCGCGTACTGATCCAGCCGCTTGTCCACCACCTGCCAGCAGGTTCCTCCCTGTAGCCCCTCCTCGAAGTCCAGCAGGGCCGCGTCCAGCGAGAGCTGCGTGCGCACGGCCTGGCCGCCGGGGATGTCGTACTTGTCGGGGATCGGTACCCAGAGGTCCCAGCGGGTCTCCAGACGCCGCTGCACCGAACCGGCCTGGGTGCCGCTGAGGTTCAGGTGGCACTTCCACAGGTTGGAGGTGTCGCCCGAGGTGTTGGGACCGAACCGTGCGGTCACGTACCTCGGGATGAGCGGATCGGGTTCGCCGGTGGGCACCGGGCTGCCGGCCAGCTGCATCCAGATCTTCTTGCTGGCCATGCGCCGGACCGTGGAGTCGGGCTCGCCGCACAGCTCGGCGTATTCGTACACCTCCAGCCCCTCGGCTGCGCCGAGGCGGAAGCAGCGCTCGGCGTCCTCGGCCGTGCCGACCATGGAGCCGTTGATCAGGTTCATCCGGAGCTGCGCGGCCTCGGCCATGGTGCCGGAGGTGGCGCCCGCCGTGGCCCCCACGTGGGTGGCCAGGATGGCCCCCTCGACGCGGTGCTCCATGCGGGTGCGGTAGACCTCACAGGCCTCGTCGAGGTCCGCGACCAGGTCCACCAGCGACTGGATGCGCAGGGCCGGGTCCACGAGGAACAGCTCGGGGTCGGCCAGCGCCCAGGTACCCGCCGCCTGGCCCGTCCCCTGGGTGTAGGGGTGGGGGTGTCCCAGGACGTTGAAGCAGGCCTGGGACGCGGACAGCTCCGCGAAGTTGTACAGGCCGGTGTTGCTCACGCCAGAGAAGTTGCCGGTCCAGCCGTCCTTCTCCCGGTCGAGCAACCCGCAGTACAGGGGCCGCAGATCCTCGGTGGTGGTGTCCACCGCCTGGGCGCTGCCCATGTCGCTGCAGACGGGGCCCTCCTCGCCGTAGGGATCGGCGAAGTGGGCCACCTGGCAGCGGAACTCGGTGACGAACTTGTGGTGGTCGGCCGAGCACACCGACATGGCGGGCTGCGCCGCGGGCGGCGGGGCTGCGGCCGTCTCCTGGGGCCGCGGTACCGTGGCCACCCGGATCAACAGGGTGACCATGAGCACCAGCACGAACACCGCGAGGGTGGAGCCGATGCCCGCCAGCGCCTGGGACTGCCAGCGGCTCTGGACGATGCGGTCCGTCAGCTCGCCGCTGTGCACCGCGGCGGGGCCCGGAGGCCAAACGCCGAGGTTGCGGGTTAGCCACGCGCTCATCGGATACCCGACCCGATCGCCGGGCAGATCCAGGGGCGGCCCGAGGCGATGGGGCTCGTCCTCGTCCAGCTCCTGGGCCTTGCGCTTGGAGTGGAGCTTGCGCTTGATCTGACCCTCGATCCAGTGCTCGACGCCCAGGGAGTGGGAATCGGCTCCCTCCTCCGCCGAGGGCATCGCCATCCAGAACTCACCGTGGTGAGTGATGCTGTCGTGGGAGAGGCGCCCCTGGACGACGCACAGCAGGGACCGCTGGCCCGGCAGATCCTCGTCCGCGGTGTCTGCCTCGTCCTCGTCGACGGACATCTCCACCTGGATCTCGGGGACCGCCGGTTCGGCACCGGCCGCGTCGCCCTCGGCGACCTCCTCGAGCTCACCGCCGAGCCAGTCCTCGTCCCCGTCCTCCTCCGACACGAGCTCGCCGAAGTCCGCGATGACGTCGGCGAGCTCCTCGTCGTCTCCGTCGTCCACCACGCCGCCGTAGACGCCGGGCGGATAGAAGGAGGAGCGGACGGCCAGCGAGGGCAGCCACTCGAGGACCACCACGGGGTTGAACCCGCCGCGGCGGTCCTTGGCCACCTTGAGGTTGCGCCACCAGACCTCCTCGATCATCGCGTCGAGCAGGCCCTTGGCGTACGGGGGATGTCGCTCGGGGGGACCGGTGACTCCGTCGTCGAAGTAGGTGAGCCCGAAGACGACCCAGAAGCCGGCGATTCGCGGCTCCGAGGTACCGTCCTGGGTCAGGACGACGTGCAGTCCGGGGTCCTCGCCGAGCGCCGCCGTCTCCAGCAGCCGCTCGCCGAGTCCGGCCTCGAGTGCGGCGTTCACCTTGCCCAGCGCCGCACGGGCGCACGTGGTCACCGCGTTGACATCGAAGGGGAACGGCCCATGTAGTGAGAAGCTCATCGTACCCTTCGCCAGATGCGAGTCATGGCCGCGAGCCAGAGGAACGCCAGGATCGCCCCGCTGGTCTTGACCTCGTTGCTATCTCCGGAAGTGGAACAGCCTGTCTCCGCGCACGGGGAACCGCTGGCGGCGCAGCCCACTCCCTGACCGATGAAGCACTCGGCGCAGGCCGGATCTTCACAATCCGTCAGGCCGTTGCAGTTGTTGTCGACGCCGTCGATGCAGGTGCGGCAGTCGGGCGCCTCTCCGAAGAACTGACCGAGCAGGTCGTCGGGGCCCTCGGACTCGCCGCGGTTGGCGTCGCCGTCCTCGTTGACGCAGTCGCCGCCGGTGTAGTCCAGCGCGATGGGATCCGAGGGCGGCCTCAGCTGCGCGAGGGCGCCGGCGATGTCGTCGTCCCAGCAGCCGGTCAGCACGCTCTCGATGGCCTCGGGGTCGTAGCGGCTGAGCTCGTGCCACCCCTTCTTGCCCGTGGCGATGACCTCGTCGAACTCCTCGTCGTTGAGCCACGTCCGGCCGCCCGGCACGATGGTCTCCTCCATCTGCCACCAGTCCTCGGGCTCGCGCAGGTCCGCGCAGCCGTAGGTGCCGTACACCCGGTAGCACTCCCACCAGGCCGCCAGCTCGCGCGCCTGGATGACGCGGTCGTGGTGCCACACGGTGCGGGTGATCAGCTGCTCGGGGTGCGCCTCGCACGACGCGGACACGCCCAGCTCGTCGAAGCCGGTGTCCTGGTCCTCGCCGATCTTCAGGCGCATGACCGTGCAGCCGGCGCCGTCGATGATCCCCTCGCAGTCCTCCCCTTCGAGCTGCCCGTCCTCGCACATGTGGGCGGTGATGCAGTACTGCAGCACCGGCTCGAGGGACTGGGTGAGGATGATCTCCGCGGTCGCGACCTCACCGAGCAGGAACGCCAGCTGGCGCTCGAGGCGGTCGTCGCACGCCTGCGCGCCGCGGCGCGGCAGGATCAGGGGGATGACCGAGGCGCGGTCTTCGTCCACCGCAGCGTCGGGATCGATGTGCCCGAGCACGTAGATGTACTCGGCCATGGACTCGTCACCGCTGAAAGCGCCGCAGGCGCGGTGGCCGTCGCGGTCCAGGTCGGTGCCCTCGCCCACGTCCTCGCAGACGTCGAGGAACCCGTTGCAGGCCTCCTCGGCGTCGGGGGTGGTCACGGAGCACAGGTCGTTGCAGTCACCGACCTCTGGAATTGGATCCGTACACGTGCGCGAGGAGAAGTACTCCTGCTTGCCCGTGGGGTTGTCCACGCAGCCGATGTAGGAGTCGCCGTCGAGGTCCATCTCGGAGGAGGACACCGTGCCGAGGTGCTCCAGGTCGGACTCCATCGCGTCGGGGAGACCGGGGACGCCCTCGGTCGGGTAGACGTCGGCGAACTCGGCGGCGGTGCAGTCGTTGTCGATGCCGTCGCAGAGTTCGAAGTTGCCCGGGTAGCGCTCGGCGCAGTTGTCGTCGCAGTCGTCCACGCCCACGGGCGCCGGGTAGCGCTTGGCGTGGTCGAACATGTCCTCGGCCACGGCCGTGGTCAGCATCCACAGCCCGGAGAACTCGTCGCAGTCGATGTCCACGACCTGCTCCCAGCAGGTCAGCTGGTAGCCCTCCTCGGCCCAGTCGTACTCGTCGACGTCCTCGGGATCGCCCTCGTCGTAGCCCCAGCAGGGCCAGAGCTCGGCGCCGTCCAGCAGGAACGACTGGGTCTCGTTGAGCGGGCCGTTGATGATCTCGGCGTTGAACGGGAAGCCGGGCAGGCTGGAGATGTAGCCGTCGTCGTCGCAGTCCAGCTCCACCACCGGGATCTCGCCGTCGCAGTCGTTGTCCGCGCCGTCGAGGAGCTCGTAGGAGTACTTCACGCCCTCTTCCCACACCGGGTGGATGAGGTAGTCCGAGTCGTTGCAGTCGCCCTCGTCGTCGATGTAGCACTCGCCCTCGTAGAAGTACGAGTCGTCCTGGGTCGGGTGGTTGTTCTCGCAGTCCTCGGTCTGTGTCCCGGTGGGGAGGCACAGGCAGATGGACTCGTCCGGAGCACCGTACCCGTCCCGGTCCGCGTCCAGGTGCAGCTCGCGGCAGTTGGCGGGATCCTCGTCGGGCAGGGTCTCGTCGATCTGGCAGTTGCAGTTGTTGTCCTTCTCGTCGCAGGTCTCGATCTCGTCCGGATTGATACCGGCGTCCGTGTCGTCGCAGTCGCCGGACACGGCCGTGACCAGGGCCCCCTCCACCGACGCGTCGCAGAGCCAGACCTTGTAGAGCTCGGGGTCGCCGGGGTCGTCGCAGTCGGTCCCGTCGTTGCCGTACTCGTCGCCGTCGTTGTCCCAGTAATAGAACACGGCGCTGGCCCAGCCGGCGTCGTCCTCGTCGTCCGCGGTGCCGTACAGGCCGTCGGCTCCCGGGTCGGAGCAAGCGTCGCCGTCACTGTCGAAGTCCGGGAATGCGTAGTCGTCCCAGCTGTACATGCAGTACAGGCCGCCGTGGGTGTTCACCGAGCCGTCGCAGTCGTTGTCCAGCTGCTGGGTGCCCTCGCACTCCTCCCACATGGCCGGGTTGACCGAGGTGCGCGTGTCGTCGCAGTCGGTGCCCGCAGTGACCCCTTCGGCCGGGCTCGTGCTCCCGAAGCCGTCGCCGTCGGCGTCGGTCATGCACTCGGCGGAGTTGAGCTCCGCCGCGGCCGCGCCGGGGTGGGTGTTGTCGTCGGTGTCGTCGCAGTCGTCCTCGCAGGCGCTGTATCCGTCGCCGTCCAGGTCCACGTCGCCGCCGCTGATGCCGTCGCAGTCGTTGTCGATGCCGTCGCACTCCACCTCGGTCGCGCCGGGGAAGATGCCCGCGTCGGTGTCGTCGCAGTCGTCGTCGTTACTGCCCAGGAGACCGTCGGGGCCGCACTCGGTGACCCCGTCGAGGTCGCCGTCGTCCTCCGTGTCCGCGAGGTTGCCGTCGCAGTCGTTGTCCAGGCCGTCGCAGCCCAGCTCGGTCATGTCCCCGTGGACGCTCGGGTTGGAGTCGTCGCAGTCGTTGCTCAGCAGGGTGTCGTAGTCGCCGGACGGGCCGCACAGGCACTCGGAGTCGGTGGCGTCGCCGCGCCCATCGCCGTCGGCGTCGAGGTAGTAGAGGACGCAGTCCGCGGCGTTCTCCTCGTCCGTGTCGCCGTCGCAGTCGTCGTCGATGGCGTTGCAGTACTCCGTCGCGCCTGGATAGATGGCTGGATCCGCGTCGTTGCAGTCCCCGTCGTCGATCAACAGGTTGTTCGACGGGCCGCACTCGTCCACCAGATCGCCGTCGTCGTCGATGTCCCACGCGTGTTGCTGGCCGTCACCGTCGTTGTCGATGTCGTCGCAGGGGGTCTCGCTCGCGTTGGGGAAGATGGAGGGGTCGGCGTCGTTGGGGTCGTCGTCAGCCGTGCCGTAGATGTTGTCCGCACCGCACTCGGTGTAGCCGTCGCCGTCGTTGTCCACCTCGAAGGCGTGCAGGCTGCCGTCGCAGTCGTTGTCGAGGTCGTCGCAGTACGACTCCGGGGCGCCGGGGAACACCGCGGACTCGGCGTCGTCGCAGTCGCCCTGACACTCGGTGAAGCCGTCGCCGTCGTCGTCGGTCTCCTGGTAGTCCATCACGCCGTCGCAGTTGGAGTCCTCGTGGTCGCACTGCAGCTCGGCGGCGCCCGGGAAGATGGCGCTGGAGGTGTCGTCGCAGTCCGTTCCAGGCGTGACGTCGCCGGTGGCGGCGTCGTCACCGTACCCGTCGCCGTCCGCGTCGGTCATGCAGTCGGCACCCTCGATGTAGGCCGCGCCGGGGTAGGTCAGAGCGTCGGCGTCGTCGCAGTCGCCGTCGTCCACGAGGATGTCGCGCGAGGGACCGCACTCGTCGATGCCGTCGCCGTCGTTGTCCACCTCCAGGGGATGGAGGACGCCGTCGCCGTTGTTGTCGAAGTCGTCACACGCGATCTCCGACGCGTCGGGGTTGATCAGCGGATCCGTGTCGTCCGTGTCCCCCTCGCACTCGCTGTAGCCGTCGCCGTCGTCGTCCACCTCCTCGGGGTGGTAGACGCCGTCGCAGTTGTTGTCGATGAAGTCGCAGGCGATCTCGGCCACACCCGGCTTGACCGCCGCGTTCGTGTCGTCGCAGTCCCCGGTGCACTCGGTGTAGCCGTCCGCGTCGTTGTCCACGTCGTCGTCGTGCTGTGCGAGGTCGCAGTCGTTGTCGATGCCGTCGCAGGCCACCTCGGCCACGCCGGGGTTGCGCGAGGGGTCGCCATCGTCGCAGTCCCCGTCGCACTCGGTGTACAGGTCGAAGTCGTCGTCCTCCTCCTGGTCGTGGCCCACGCCGTCGCAGTCGTTGTCCACGTAGTCGCACGCCACCTCGAACGCCCCGGGGTGGACCGCGCCGTTGTTGTCGATGCAGTCGCCCTCGCAGCCGCGGTAGCCGTCGCCGTCGGCGTCGTCCTCGTCCGCGGGCACGAGCCCGTCGCAGTTGTTGTCCTGGCCGTCGCAGGCCTCGGTCGCACCGGGGTAGCTCATCGGGTCGAAGTCGTTGCAGTCGCTGGTGCACTCGGTGTAGCCGTCGAGATCGTTGTCGATCTCGTCGGGATCGTTGGTGCCGTCGCAGTTGTTGTCCGGCACGCCGTCGCATACCTCGGGCGCGCCCGTGTACACATCCGGATCGGAGTCGTCGCAGTCGGTGCACGCGTCCTCGCCGTCCCCGTCCACGTCCCCTGCCTCGTCGGGGGTCGCCCCGTTGCAATCGTCGTCGATGCCGTTGCAGCTGACCTCGGCCGCGCCCGGGTTGACGGCGCCGTCGCCGTCGTCGCAGTCGTCGTCGCACGCCAGGTAGCCGTCGCCGTCGGCGTCCTGCTCACCGGGCGGGATGACGCCGTTGCAGTCGTTGTCGATGCCGTCGCAGATCTCGCTGTAGCCCCAGTAGCGCTCCGGATCGTTGTCGTCGCAGTCCGGGGGGGAGTCGCACGTGGTGTTCCCGTCGCCGTCCACGTCCTCCTCGTCCGGGGTGGCGCCGTTGCAGTCGTTGTCGTCGCCGTCGCACTCCACCTCGACGGCGCCCGGGTTGATGTCGAAGTCGCCATCGTCACAGTCACCGGCGCACTCCATGTAGGTGTCGCCGTCCACGTCCTGCTCGTGGACCGGCAGCGAGCCGTCGCAGTCGTTGTCGATGGCGTCGCACAGCTCCAGGGCGCCCCAGTAGGTCTGGTCGTCCGCGTCGTTGCAGTCCTGCCCAGCGGTCACGCCGGCCAGGACGGTGTCGCTGCCCCAGCCGTCGTCGTCGACGTCGGTCATGCAGGCCACGCCGTCCTCGATCTCGGCGGCGCCAGGGAAGGTGCTCTCGTGGGCGTCGTCGCAGTCGGTGCCCGGGTCCACGCCGGCGTTGGGCGTGTCGGTGCCCCAGCCGTCGTCGTCCTCGTCCGCCATGCACGCGCCCGCGTCCTCGATGTCGGCCGCTCCGACGAACGCATCGGCGTCCCCGTCGTCGCAGTCGTCCCCCACCGTCGGCGAGAAGGCGCCGCCGTACCCGGGAGCGCAGCAGCAGCCGACGTCGGCATGGGTGCCGTCGCCGTCCCAGTCCAGGTAGATGTAGTCGTGCACGAGGCCGGTACAGGTGACCTCGTCGTCGTCGGTGCACCCGGCAACGACGCACTGGGTAGCCGCCGCGGGCACGGCCCACAGCACGCACGGCAGGAGGAGGGTCCACAGGACCTTTCGCGTTCTCTTCATCATTTCCTCCCTCCGTCGGCTTCCGTGAGCACCAGGCACTCCTGGCGCAGGAGCTGGATCTGCTCCCACTCCAGCCAGTCCCATTCGGCGATGGATGCACCGACCGAGCGGATCATCGTCGGCTCCTGGCCGTGGCGGGCCAGGGGCATGCGGACGAAGTCCAGGCTGCCGGGCTTCGGGACCTTCGGCTTCTCGGTCCCGTCTCCCTGCCCGGACTTGAAGACGGTGTAGGGCAAGGGCGCCGAGGTACCCCGCTCCTCGGCCGGGCGCAGCCGCTCCGTGGCGAGCCAGGCGCGAATGGCCGCGCCCTCGACGCGCGGCACCCACATGCCAGCCTGGTCCTTGGGCAGCTTGCGGGGGCTGATGGGGATCCACATGTCCACCTTGCTGTTCTGGGCCTGGGCCGCGCGTCCCTCCTCGAGGAAGGTCTTGCGGAAGCCGGAGCGCAGCTCCAGGGGGAACAGGCCGATGTCCAGCTGCAGGGTCAGCTCCTCGCCGCCGGCGGGCACCAGATCCCGCAGACGCGTGGGACCGATGGCCAGCAGGGCGTTGCGGCTGGGACGGGCGTAGGTGAGGCGGTCGGCCACGGGGCCGAACCAGATCCACGCCGAGACGCGGCTCGCACCCTTCTGGGCGATCTGGATCGCCTCCTTGGTGCGCTCGTCCACGTCCGTGGCCCAGTGGTCCATCTGGGCCTGCGCCAGGGCGAGGGCCTGGGCCACGGTGATGACGTCGGGCACGCGCAGGGTGCCGAGCTCGATCCAGCGCTCCGCGCCGCTGATGCGCGCGTCCGGGGGCATGGGCTCGCCGCG
>CAYRNR010000176.1:0-14815 GCA_964425605.1 uncultured Rickettsiales bacterium
CATCTCCATCCACATGTAGTCGGCCCAGCCGTCGAAGAGGATGACCACGTCCCAGGTGCCCGTGGTTCCGCCGCCCGACTCGCACGAGATCATGGCGTCCAGGGTGTCGAGGTCGATCTCGCCCTCGTACGCGGGGTAGTCGTCGTCGTCGAGCTCGTCGAAGAACTCGCAGCCGCTGCCGAGCAGGGGCACGGCGACGACCAGGATCAGGTGCAGAAGGGACCAGCGCATCACGATGTCTCCTCGGGGCCTGCAACGTAGCATCGGATCCCCCCGATGTCGAAGAAGTGGCGCCCGTCGTCCTCGCGCAGATGCTGCATGAGCCGGTAGAAGGCGGGGCGAAAGAACAGGGCCGCGAGCGGCACGTCGGTGGCATCGCACAGGAGCCGGTCCCGCCCGTCGACGCGCAGGGTCTCGGCCCTGAGCGGCTCGGTGCGGCCGTCGTGGAGGCAGACGTGTACCGCCCGCAGGGCTCCGTCGGGGGACAGGTCGAACTCCACGTCGCGCACGAACAGGGGCGTGATGGCGCAGGTGACGGGGTGGACCTCGTCCTGGCAGCGCACCTTGAGCGCGCCGCCGTCGAGGAACAGCTGCTGGCTGAGCTGGTCGCGGAGCTCGGGATCGTCCACGAACCAGCCGTCGCTCCACCAGCCCCCCTCGTCGTCGATGTGGAACGGGTAGATGCGCGCCGACGCGGTCACGGGGAGGCCTCGCGCGCCACCCGCAGAAGATGTCTCGGGCCGAGCACGGCGAACTGCGGCATGGTGCGGTCCAGCTCCGCCTCGAGGGCCCACCTGAGGTGCGGGTCGGCCGAGGCGTCCACCTCCTGCTGCAGCAGGCAGGCGGCCCAGGCGGCCTCGAGGTCCCCGCTGTTGTAGTGCACCAGCGCCAGGGCGCCCATGAGATCCGTCCGGGACGGATCGATCTCGATGGCGGCCTCCAGGGCCTCGGTGGCCCCGGTGTCGTCCCCGAGCTGCCCCAGGGTCTGACCGAGCCCGCCGAGGATGCGCGGATCCCAGGGCCGCTCGGCCTCGGCGCGGCGGAAGGCGGCCTGCGCGTCTCGCAGCAGCTGCAGGTCGAGGCAGAGATAACCCAGGGACATCTGCAGGTCGGCATTGTCGGTCAGGCGATCGATTTGCTCCTCGTGGATCACGATGGCCCGGAAGATGTCGCCGTGGAGCACCTCGAGCTGGGCCGTCCCCACGTGCCCCCAGGCGAACTCGGGATCGAGGGCGACGGCGGCCTCGAAGTGGGGGCGGGCAGCGTCCACGTCGGGGAGCAGGATTCGGCCGGCGAGGTAGGCGAAGGCCGCCTGGTCGGGGTGCTCCTCGGTCCGCGACGAGTAGCTCTCGATGGCTTCGCCCCGGCGGTCGAGGGCGATGAGGGCGTCCTGGGCCACGCGGTGGGCCCAGATGTGGGACGGGTGCGCCTGGAGGACGGACTCGGCGGTGGCCAGGGCCTCGGCGGGCGCGCCCAGGCGGAGGAGCCCCGCGGCATGGATCACGGCGGCCTCGGTGGCGGGCGGTTCGGCCTTCTCCAGGGCGGGTGGACGACAGCCGGACTGAGCCGCCCCCACCGCGACGATCAGGGCGAGCGCGGCCAGGAGGCGACTAGAAAGCGATGTAGATCTCCCCGTCATGGCAGACGGTCTCGTCCCCTTCGAGGATCTCGCAATCGGTGGACCACAGGCAGCGCAGGACCTCGTCGAAGGCCTCTTCCTCGGGCCGGTCCTCGTAGTGCTCGCGCATCTGCTCGCACTGCCGCTGGAAGTCCTCCCCCGTGAAGTCGAGCTGCCAGGCCACGTCGCACTCCTCGTACAGCTTCTCGGCGACGTCGCCGCAGTTGGCGGAGCAGCCGGCAGCGAGGAGGGAGAGGGCGAGGACGAGGAGCGCGCAGAGTGGTCTCACCATCGGATGTTGCAGTCGTTGCCCGTGAGCAACGTGGTGCACTCGGTGTTCACCACACACTCGATGAACTGGGTGGCGTCCTCCTCGTTCTCGAAGGTGGAGATGTTGGTCTCCTCTCCGTCGTTCTCGGAGTCGCCGGCGAGGGTGTACAGGGCGTCCTCGCAGTCGGTGATGCAGGCGCCCTTCTGGTGCTCCTCCCAGGCCCCCGGCTCGGCGCAGTCCACGTTGGTGCCCGACGTGGAGCAGCCATCGGACTGACGCCCGCACTCGTCGAAGATCTTGGTGCAGGCCGAACGGCAGGTGTGGGTCTCGCAGCCGACCAGGGTCACGGCGGTCAGCGCGAAGACGACGACGAGGAGACGAGCGGCAACGGTGTTCATGTCTCACCCCGATCCGGGCGACAGCGCCCGCGAACTGGCCTGGATGATAAGCGTGGCCCTCGCGCGCAGTCAATGGTGCAGGGCCTCGGGTTTGACAGGACCGTCCCCACTATCCACCCTGGGCTTGTGAGCTGCTCGGTCCTCCACGTGGTGCCCTACTTCTATCCGGCCTGGGCGTATGGGGGGATCCCGCGGCTGGTCTACGGCCTGGCGCGGCAGCAGGTAAGGCTTGGCCACCGGGTCACGGTGGTCACCACCGACGCCCTGGACGAGCAGCGCCGGACCCACGCCATGGGGTGGGAGGCCGAGCCCACCGGCATGAGGGTGGAACGGTTCCGCAACCTGTCCAACGAGCTGGCCTACCAGCACCAGCTGTTCCTGCCCACCGGTGCGGGCAGGTTCCTCTCCTCCGCCGCGCGCGAGCACGACGTGATCCACCTGCACGGACACCGCCACCTCCTCAACAACCTGGCAGTCCGGGAGGCCCGGCGCCACGACATCCCGGTGGTGATGACCCCCAACGGCACGCTGCCGATCCTGGAGCGCAAGCAGGCGGCCAAGCGGGTCTGGGATCTGCTGGTGGGCGACACCGTGCTGAGGCGATGCGACATGTTCATCGCCGTCTCCCGCGCCGAGGTGGCCCAGTTCCGCAAGGCGGGCATCGGCGCGGACCGCATCCACCTGGTGCCCAACGGGATCGAGCTCGAGGAGTTCGAGCCGCGGCCCGAGCGCGGCTCCTTCCGCGCTCGACTGGGGATCGGCGAAGCGCCCATGGTCCTCTACCTGGGCAAGATCACCCCTCGCAAGGGGGTCGCTCACCTGCTCGACGCCTTCGCCCAGGTGGGCCAGAAGGACGCCCACCTGGTGGTGGCCGGCAACGACATGACCGGTGAGATGAGCGGCCTGCGCGGCCGGCGAGACGACCTGGACCTGGAGGGGCGCGTCCACTTCGTGGGCCTCCTCGTGGGTCCCGACCGGCTGCGCGTCCTGGCCGACGCCGACGTGCTGGTGTACCCGTCGGTGCACGAGATCTTCGGGCTCGTGCCGTTCGAGGGACTGCTCAGCGGTACCCCCGTGGTGGTGAGCGGTGACTGTGGCTGCGGTGAGCTGGTGGCCCGCGCGGGTGCGGGTTTCCTGGTCCCCTTCGGCGACGCCGCCGCCCTGGCGAGGCACATCGACACCCTGCTCGGCGATCGATTCGTGGGCTCGATGATGGTGGACCGCGGCCGCGCGTACATCGAACGACACTTCGCCTGGCCCGAGGTGGCCGGGAAGACCGACGAGGTCTACGACGCAGCGAGGCGGCGGCGGCGCAGCGCCCTTTGAGCTGGCGACGAGGGACCGCAACGGCTAAATAGTTAGACATCATCGAGGGAGTCTCCGTGGAACCGCTGTCCGCTCCGTCCATGCCCCGGGTCATCCCGCTGGCAGAGCCCGCGCGGCCGCTGATGGTCCTGGTGCCGGCGCGGGACGAGGAGGGACGCATCGGGCCCGTGGTCGAGGAGATGTGCCGCCTGCACGCGGACGCCGTGGTGGTCGTGGTGGACGACGGCAGCACGGATCGCACCGCCGAGGAGGCGCGGGAGTGCGGCGCCGAGGTCCTCTCGCACCCCTTCCACATGGGCTACGGGGCTGCCCTGCAGACCGGCTACAAGTACGCCCTGGAGCTGGGATTCGCGCTGGTGCTGCAGATGGACGCCGACGGCCAGCACCCTCCCGCCGAGGCGCGCCAGCTGCTGGACCGCATCCAGCGCGGCGACGTGGACCTCGTGGTGGGGAGCCGCTTCCTCGGACGGGGCAACTACCGCATGCCGATGCTGCGCCGCGCCGGCAGGCGGCTGTTCTCGTGGATCACGTCGTGGATGCTCGGCCGCCGCGTCAGCGATCCGACCAGCGGCTTCCAGGCGCTCAACGAGCGAACGCTGCGCTTCTACCGTCAGGATTTCTACCCCTACGACTACCCCGACGCCGACATCCTGCTGCGGGCCAACTACCACGGGCTGCGCTTCGACGAGGTCGCGGTGGAGATGCTCCCCGGCGTCCCCGGCAAGAGCATGCACCGCGGGCTGAGGCCCCTGTACTACGTGTACAAGCTGCTGCTGAGCATCCTCTTGACGTGGATATCGGGGAAGGCGGGACGTGTGGCGGCGGGTCCGAAAGCATGATCCCCTTCCTCGTCGTGTTGCTCGCCCTGCTCGTGACGGTCGTGGAGCTGGTGCGGCGGCGACAGCTGCGCGAGGAGTTCAGCTGGCTGTGGATCGGCGCCTGTGCGCTGTGCATCGTGGTCCTGGTGGTGCCCCAGGTGCGGGTCTGGATGGCCGCGCTGCTCCCCGGCGTCGAGAGCACCCAGCTGGCGCTGGCCCTGGTGAGCCTGTTCCTGGTCGCCCTGTGCCTCCACTTCAGCATCCAGGTCTCGGCCCAGTCCAACCGCATCAAGAACCTCGCCCAGGAGGTGGCGTTGTTGCGCAAGGCCCTGGCCGAGCTGAGAGGGAACGATGAGCCGCGGTGACGCGACGCGGTACTGGCCCGTCGTCGCCGGCCTGGCCCTCGTCGCGGTCGCGCTGGCGGCCCACGGGCTGGGGCTGTTCTCGCCGTTCCAGTACGACGACAAGCCCGAGATCCTGCTCAACCCCAACATGGCGGGCCTCGGCCAGTGGCGCGAGCTGTGGATCTACAACCCGTCGCGCTTCTTGCTGCTGTGTACGTTCGCCATCCAGTACAACTCCACTGGACTGGAGACCTGGCCCTTCCACGGGGTGAACCTGGTGATCCACGCGCTCAACAGCGCCCTCGTGGCCGCCCTGGCCTTCAGGGTGCTCCGCCTCGACGGCCGCGAGGCGGACCGGGCCACGCGGGTCGCGGCGCTGTTCGCGGGCCTGCTGTTCGCCGCGCATCCCCTCCTCGTGGAGGGGGTGACCTACATCTCCGGTCGAAGCTCCAGCCTCGCGACCACGGTCTACCTCGCCTGCTTGTGGTCGTTCGACGACATCCTGAACCGACAGCGCCGCGCAGCGGACAAGGGGGCCCGCTTCCGCGCCGTCTCGCGGCGGGTGAGTCTGCTGCTGAGCCTCGTCATCGGCGTGGCCGTCGTGGGGGCGGCGACGGCGGCGGTGTTGAGCCGGCTGGAGACGGTCCCCCCCGGGCGCGCGCTGTTCCTGGGCCTCGGGGCGACCCTGCTGGCCTGCGGCGCCGCCGCCGCGCCGGTGCGCAAGATCCTCGCGATCCCGCTGCCGGCGGGCCCCCCTGCCACGCCGCTGGTGGTCCGCTGGGCGGTGCTCACCGGCCTGTTCGTCGTCGGCGCGATGACCAAGGAGATCGTGGTCACCCTGCCGGCCGCCCTGTGGCTGTGGGAGCTGTGCATGTACCGCAGGGGCGCGCTGCGGCCCGCCCTGCGCAGCCTCGTGGGTTTCCACCTGCCCTTCTTCGTCGGCCCACTGGCCCTGCTGCTGTTCCGGTGGGCGTACTACGGCGCGCTGTTCAGCCCCGACATGCTGCGGTCCCCCTGGATCAACTTCTGGACGGAGACCGAGGTGGTCTGGCGGTACGTCGGGCTGTTCCTCTGGCCCGGCGGCCTGTCCGTGTTCCATCACCACCCGGAGACCCTGGGCCCGCTGACCTGGCCCACCGTCGCCGCGGTGGCCCTCTGGCTCGCCGTGGCCGTCTGGGCCGTCCGTTCCCTGCGCCGCCATCCTGCGCTGGTGTTCCTCGTCGTGTGGCCCCTGGTGGCCCTCTCCCCCACCTCCAGCATCCTGCCGCTGAAGGAGACCATGGCCGAGCACCGCGCGTACCTCCCCGCGGCTGCGTGGTGCATCGTCCCGGTGCTGCTGGCGATGCGCACGGCCATCGACCGCCGCGCCCTGGCGGTCCTCGGCGCCCTGTGGGTCCTGGCGCTGGGTGGCCGCTGCGCCGTGTACACCCAGCAGTGGAACTCGGAGGAGGGGCTGTGGCTGCGCGCGGTGGAGCTCAACCCGGACGCTGCGCCGGCGTGGTACATGCTCGGCGACATCGCCCGCGCGACGGCGCGTCTGGACGACGCCGAGGCGTTCTATGGTCACTGCCTCCAGGCCGACCCCAGGTACGCGGACGCGGCGAACAACCTCGGACTGATCCACGCCGAGCGACGCGACCTGGACGGAGCCCTGCGCCTGTTCGAGCAGGCGGACCGCATCGCGGGAGAGCAGGGCACGTGCAACGCGCCGGCCCTCAACAACATGGCCAACGTCCACGCCCTGCGCGAGAACTCCATGGAGGCCTCGAAGCTCTTCGAGGACGCCCTGCAGTGTGATCCCGACAACTGCGTCGCCCACGTGGGGCTGGGCCACCTGTTCTACGGCCCCCTGGAGAACCGCGACCTGGCGCTGGAGCACTACCGCAGCGCCGTGTCCCTGTGCCCCAACCATCCGACGATTCTCCAGCTCACTCGACAGATCGAGGAGTTGAGCTGGTAGATGACCGACCTCCTGCTCGTCCGCCCTCCCGGAACGCGCGGCCCGACCCTGCTCCCCCCCCTGGGCCTGCTCTACGTGGCCTCGGCGGCGAGGGATGCTGGGTATTCGGTCGAGGTGATCGACGCGGCTGCCGAGGGGCTCGGCCTCGACGAGCTGGTCCGCCGCTGCGAGGCGCGTTCTCCTCGATGTCTCGCGCTGGGGGGGTGTACTCCCCTGCTGTGGGAAACGCTGCAAGCCGCACAGGCGCTGCACGGCGCGGCCGACGCCGTGGTGGTCGGCGGCCCCATGGTCGGAGGCGCGTTCGCGGAGGAGTTCGACGAGGCACCCGCGATCGACGCGGCCGTCGCGGGTGAGGCCGAGACCACCATCGGCCCACTGATGGCCTGGCTCGACGGCGACCGCCGCGCCCCTCCACCCCGCGGTGTGATCACGCCGGCTCATGGGTTGCGCCCCCGTTCCCCCACAGTGCGGCTCGACGACCTTCCCCCGCCGGCGCGGGACCTCGTCGACCCCCATCGCTACCACTACCCTGTGGCCACGCGACGCCCGGTCAGCACACTGATCACAGGCCGCGGTTGCGCGCACCGGTGCGTGTTCTGCGACAAGTCGATCGGCGGTGCGATCCCGCGCCACCACTCGGCGGATCGGGTCCTCGATGAGCTCGAGGAAATCGTCGCCCGGTCCGGACCCGGTTTTGCGGTGTTCTTCGACGACGACTTCACCGCGGAACCGCAACGCGTGGCCGACATCTGCGAGGGGATGATCGCGAAGCAGATGCCGCTGGAGTGGAAGTGCGAGTCGCGCGCCGACGGCGTCGACGCCGACCTGCTGGAGCTGATGCGGCGCGCCGGCTGCACCACCGTGGCGCTGGGTGTGGAGTCCATTCGGGAGTCCAGCCTGCAACGGCTCCGCAAGGACATCCGCCCCCAGGAGATCTTGCGGGCCTTCCAGCTGTGCCGTGACGCTGGCATGGACGTCCTCGCCTACGTCCTGGTGGGCATCCCCGGAGAGACCCCATCCGACGTGGCTGCCACCGCGGCATTCTGCCGTCACCACGGCGCGCGCTGGGTCCAGTTCAGCACGCTGTCGCCCTACCCCGGAACCCCCCTGTACGACGAGGCGCTGGAGCAGGGCTGGTTGGTCCACTCCGGCGTCCGCAACCCCGCGGATGTCGAGCAGATGCGAGCCACCCTGGTGGCCCCGCCGTGGGACGTCACGACCTTGGGGATCACGATGTTACGGGCCTATGCGGGGTTCTATCTGCGGCCGAGTGTCCTCGCCCGGGAGGCGTGGAACGGCGCGCGCAGAGACTGGCGCTGGTCCATCGGAGCTGCTGCGGAGTTCGGCGGCTGGCTGGCCCGCGAGGGGTTCATCGGCTTCGCCCACAGATCGGGCCTGGTGGACGTGCTGTTCCCGCCTACTTCTTCGAAGTCCGCTCCTTGATGCAGCCCTTCTTGTCCACCCACTGGTGCGACTCCAGCTGCGCCTCCACCGACTTGCGGAAGCCGCGCACGGTCCACCCCGTCTCCACGAAGCCCTTGAGGATGCGCTTGCGGATGCGCTGGCTCTCCTCGTCGGGATCCGTGAGCAACTCCAGCAGCGGCTCGCGGGCCGTCTCGTCGTCCTGGATGAACAGCGTCTCGACAGCGCCGTAGCGGACGGTCTCGTCGAAGTCCTTCAGGGCACCGGCCACCACCGGCGGCACGCGCGGGTCCATGTGGTCGGAGAGCAGCTCCAGCAGCCGCACCTTCTTGTCGGGCTTGAAGCTGTCCTTGGTGTTCTCCGTCGCCAGGACCTCCACCAGGGCCTCCACCACCTTCTCCTCGGTGGTGAGGGACCGCAGCGCCTGGATGGGCCACGTCACGTTGTCGGAGCCCTTGAGGAACTTGAGGATCGCGGGAATCGAGCGGGAGCCCTTGTCCACGAGGATGTTGTAGATGAGCTCCTTCTCGAAGCGATCCATGGACTCGGACTTGATGGTCACGTCGTAGCGACGCAACAGCCCGGCCATGGCCTCGTCGGTGCCCAGGTCCGCGAGGAAGTGGATGGACTCGTCCATCCGCTCGTCCTTGGCGCGGGTCCTGCGCAGGACCCGCTTGAGGTTGCGGTCGAACGCGCGCTGGTCCCGCTTGTCCTTGGACAGGAAGTCGAAGAGGCTCATGGTCCTTCTCCCTCGGGTTCACGCCGCAGGGGCCCGTGGAATCCCACGTCCAGGCCGGCGACGAACCGCGGTGAACTCGGTGTCATGCCTACGCCAGCGACCACGCCAACGTCAATCCCCCCGGCCCGGAACCCGACGCCACCGCGGAACACGGCGCGGCCCCGATTGACCGGGGACGGCGGCATGCCCGCGATCTCGGCGAGGAACCGCAGCCAGCCCGTGGCGTTCACCACCGCCAGGATCGATCCGAGGAACACGTCGTCCTGCGCGGCGCGCTCCATGGGGTTGCCCAGGATCCCCAGGGCCATGGAGCCGTGCAGGTCCACCGGCCCCAGCGCCTTGCTCACCAGCAGACCGAGCTCGAGATCGGTCTCGTCCGTGCCGTACCCCTCCCGGGCGCCCGCGTTGGGCAGCTTCACGCCGAGCTGGATCGCGATCGCCGGTGGCCACTGGCCCTCTCGCAGCAGCGTGTACCGGGAGCGCACCCGGAGATCTCCGGAGCCGAATCCGTCCTCCACCGGCTCCAGGTCGGTCGCCTCCTGGGCGAAGTCCACCCACAACAGCGAGTAGTCCAGCTCCACGCTGACCCGGTGCAGGAAGGAGATCTCGACCTGCAGATGCGGAAGGTGCGCGCGATGGTGGACGTGGTCGAAGAAGAGCCGATGGTCGTCCAGGGCCACTGCGACGCCGACGACGGCGCGAAGATCCAGTTCTGCCGCCCGCGCCGATCGGGTCTCCACGGGCCCCGGAATCTCCGCCCGAACCGGGCAAGGAACGGCGATCGCGGCTCCGATGAGGAGGGTCAGGAGAGGGCGAACCATGGTGTCATCCGGTCGATGTCGTCCCGAGGAAACGTGTGTGCACGCGTACCAATGAGGTTGCCGCTGCTCAAAACCCTATGATATCTAGCACTAGCAAACAGCTGGCACGTCGATACCGCAAGGGAGAACCCCAATGAACCGCTGGCACTCGCGAATGTGCATCCTGCTGGGAGTGTGCTCTCTGGCCATCCTGCTGGGCAACGATGGTTGTGAAACCGAGGAGGGGGAGTCGGTCCCGACGGCCGACGCCGGCGCCGATCTCGTCATCGCCCTCGGCGACGCCGCTGCCCTCGACGGTAGCGCCAGCACGGATCCGCTGGGTGAGACGCTGACCTACTACTGGAACCTGGAGTCCAAGCCGGTCTCCAGCGACGTCACCACCGAGTCGTTCACCCAGAACGAGTCCGGGGACGCGGTGAACTCCAGCTTCGTCCCCGACCAGCCCGGCACCTACGGTGTCAGCCTGTTCGTGGAGAACACCACCGGCAACCTGTCCGACCTGGACTACGTGGTGGTGATCGCGGGCTCGACGAACACGCTGCCCATCGCCAACGCCGGCGAGGACGTCAACGTGGCGGTGGACCAGGTGGCGAACCTGGACGGCACGGCCAGCAACGACCCCGAGGGCGCGGACCTGAGCTACGAGTGGTCCTTCGATCTCGTCCCCGCCGAGAGCGCGCTGACCGAGGAGACCGACCTGTTCAACCAGGGCTCCCCCGAGGCCGCCATCGTCCCGGACGTGGCTGGCCAGTACGTGCTGCGGCTGCGGGTCTACGACGGCGAATTCTGGAGCGCCCCGGACTTCGTCACCGTCTCGGCGGTGGACGACAACGCGCTGCCCATCGCCAACGCCGGCGAGTCCTGGGAGCTCACGCCGTGCTCCGAGGACCTGGTGGAGTTCGACGGTCGCGCCAGCTACGACCCCGAGGGCTCGGACATCACCTACCTGTGGGAGCTGGTGTCGGTGCCCGACGGCAGCGCGGTCACCCAGGCGGACGTATCCGGGCTCGAGACCGGCACCCCCAGCCTGACCTGGGACGTGGTCGGCCTGTACACCCTGCGCCTGGTGGTCAACGACGGGCTGCTCGACAGCGAGCCCGACTACGTGGCCGTGCGCACGGTCCCCCACCTGCCCAACGACACACCCACCGCCGACGCGGGGGGCGACATCATCATCAACGCCTCGGCGTACTGCAGCGGCTCGTGCAGCCCCTGCAGCTCGCGCGAGGAGATCCTCGACGGCTCCTGGTCCACCGACCCGGACAACGACCCCCTCGACTACACCTGGACGGTGATCAGCGGCTCGGCCACCATCAACGGCGAGCACGCCGAGCAGGCCGAGCTGGTCCTGCCGTCCCTGAACACCACGCCCAACAACTACACCACCGCGACCTACGAGGTGCAGCTGGACGTGGAGGACTGCCAGGGTGAGGCGGGGCGCGACTCCGACGTGGTCTCGGTGACCTTCCGCTGCTACGGCCAGACCTACTAGGAGGATGGCACGATGAAGAACACCACGACGTTCCTTGCGATCCTCGCCACGACCCTCCTCGGACTCGTCGCCGCCGGCTGCACGACGGTGGAGGACGACGGGGTCTACAACAGCTCGCCGTGGGCCGACGCCGGCGTGAGCATCAGCACCTCGGTGGGGCTGGAGACCGTCCTGGACGGCTCCGGCAGCTACGACCCCGAGGAGAGCCCGCTGACCTATCACTGGAGCTTCGAGTCGGTCCCGGCCGACTCCGCCCTGGTGAACGCGGACATCGCGCCCAACGACACCGCCGAGTCGGCCAACCCGACCTTCGTGGTGGACCAGCAGGGCCTGTACGTGGTGCGCCTGCGGGTCAACGATGGCGAGCTCGACTCCATGAGCGCCTTCGTCCACGTCATGGCCGACATCGAGGGCAGCCTGCCCGTGGCCGACGCGGGCCCCGACCAGTCCGTCACCGAGGGGGACACCGTCGCCCTCGACGGTTCGGGCAGCTCCGACCCCCTCGGCAACGAGCTCACCTACAGCTGGTACATGGTCAACGTGCCCGAGAACAGCAGCCTGACGGCCGCGGACATCACCGACCAGGAGCAGGTCGCCGCCAGCTTCGTCCCCGACGCCCCCGGCGTGTTCCTCATCGGCCTGCAGGTCAACAACGGCATCACCGACTCCGTGCCGGACTTCATGTCCGTGGACGTGACCTCCACCAACAGCTGCCCCGAGGCCGCTGCCGAGGCCCTGAGCGACCTGCACAGCTGCTCGGCGCTCACCGTGTCCGCCGCCGACTCCACCGACCCGGACAACGACGTGCTCGAGTACAGCTGGCGGCACCTGCTGCCCCCGTTCGAGAGCTCCCTGACCGAGTCCGAGTTCGACGATCCGACCGCCGAGGAGACCGTGTTCTTCGCCGACGTGCCCGGCACCTACACCCTGCAGGTCTCGGTCAACGACGGCGAGTGCGAGTCCACGCCGTTCCAGTTCGACGTCGAGGTGAGCATCCGGCCCAGCAACAACGCTCCGGTGCCCGACGCTTCCGGTAGCGCCTGGTACAACGGCACCGCGCCGTGCACCCAGAGCGGCCAGGACTGGTGGTGCACCGGCTGCGACGAGATCGAGGTCACCATCGACGGCTCCGGCAGCACGGACCCCGACGGCGACCCCCTCTCCTTCTACTGGGAGAACCTGTACGATCCCAACCAGCCCGGCTGGGAGAACTACATGCGCGCCGAGATCGACGATCCCTACGCCGAGATCGTCACGGCCACCCTCCGCGACGCCAGCGCGGAGTACCAGCTGCAGACGCCGCACCAGTACGAGTTCATGCTGACCGTCACCGACTGCATGGGCGAAGAGGTCTCCTTGGCGTCCAGCTTCGGCATCGTCTACAACTGCGAGGGTATCCTCGCCCCCTAGCCCCGCACCCGCTCCCGCACCCGTCCCCCCCTCGTTGACGCGCACGCGTACAACTGGCACCTTCGTGGTTGCCATGAGAACCACATCCATACCCCGTCTACTCGTTCTCCTCCTCCTCCCCCTCATCCTCGCGAGCTGCTCGGTCAAGAAGATGGCCGTGAACTCCCTGGCGGACTCGCTGGCCGCATCGGCGAGCAAGTCCCTGGCCGAGGACGACGATCTCGAGCTGGTGGGGGACGCCATGCCGTTCACCCTCAAGCTGATGGAGGTGCTGCACGACCAGGCGCCGGAGAACGCGGGGCTGTACCAGGCCCTGGCGTCGGGGTTCGCCATGTATGCCATGGTGTACGTGCAGTGGCCCGCCGAGCAGCTCAAGTACGACGACTACGCGGGGATGCGGGAGGGAATCGAACGCGCCCGCGGGCTGTTCATCAGGGCGAACGGGTACGCCAGGGAGGGCATGGAGCTGCAGCACCCGGGGTTCAACGATCTGCTCGCGGCGGACCACGCCGCCGCCCTGGCGCTGGCCACCGAGGACGACGTGCCCATGCTCTACTGGCTGGGCACCACGTGGCTGGCGGTGATCTCCAACTCGCGCGAGGACCCGGCCATCATCGGGGACCTGCCCGTGGCCGCGGCGATCATCCACCGCTGCCTCGACCTGGACGAGGACTACAACCGCGGCTCCATCCACGAGCTGCTGATCAGCCTCGAGCCGTCCCTCCCGGAGCCCGGCGGCGTGGAGCGCTCCAAGGAGCACTACGCGCGCGCCCAGGAGCTGTCCGGCGGGGTCAAGGCCGGCACCTACATCTCCTTCGCGAACGCCACCTGCATACGCGCGCAGGATCCCGCGTGCTATCGGGATCTGCTGCAGCAGGCCCTGGACGTGGACGTGGACGCGAGCCCCGAGGACCGCCTGGCCAACATCTACGCCCAGGAGAAGGCCCAGTTCCTGATGGACCACCTCGAAGACATCTTCCCCTTCGGTGATCTCTGATGGTCAAGATCGCCGACGCCGGCGCCGAGACCCCCAGCGCGCCGCCCGACCGCACGACCCTGTGGGGCCGCCTGGCGAGCCTCGAGAACGGGGTGGCCATCGCCATCCTGTCGGCGATGGTCTTGCTCACCCTCACCGGCGTCCTCATCCGCTGGGTCCTGGGCGACAGCATCCCAGGGTTCATCCGCGTCGTGCAGGGGCTCAACCTGTGGATCGCGTTCGTGGGGGCGGCCATGGCCGCCCGGCTGGGCAAGCACCTCAACCTGTCCACCGGCGCGCTGCTGAACCTCACCGATCGGGTCAAGCAGCTCGTGGGCCGGTTCACCACGGCCGTCGCGGCCGCGGTCGCCGCGCTGTTGACCTACGCGAGCTTCGAGTTCGTCTCGGCGATGCGCACCTCCACCGAGACCCTGTTCGCGTCCATCCCCCTGTGGGCAGTCCAGTGCATCATGCCCGCGGGGTTCGCGGTGATGTCGGTCCGCCTCATGCTCAAGGGCACCCGGTCCTGGTGGGGCCGGGCGTTCGCCCTGGGCGCGGTGGGCCTGGCGTGCTGTCTGGGGCTCATCCCCGAGGGTGAACGCGCGTTCGTGACCTGGGGTGGGTCCGCGATCATCCTGCTCGCCGTCGGCCTGGGCGCTCCGATCTTCACCGCCATCGGCGGCATGGCCATGATCTGCTTCTACGGCAAGGCCCTGCCGGTGCCCATCTCCGCGGTCCCGCTGGAGACCTACGACATCGCCACCGAGCCGATGCTCGTGTCGATCCCCCTGTTCACCCTGTCGGGCTACCTGCTGGCCGAGGGGGGCGCCTCGGCGCGCCTGGTGACCCTGTTCCGCGCCTGGTTCGGCTGGATCCCCGGCGGGACCGCGGCCGCGGCCGTGCTCGTGTGCGCGTTCTTCACGACCTTCACCGGCGCCTCGGGCGTGACCATCCTCGCCCTGGGCGGGCTGCTGCTGCCGATCCTGATGCGCGCGGGCTACCCCGAGAAGTTCGCGGTGGGCATTCTCGTGGCGTCGGGCAGCATCGGCCTGCTGTTCCCGCCCAGCCTCCCGGTGATCCTCTACGGCTCCATCTCCCACGTCCCCATCGACGACCTGTACGTGGGCGGCATCATCCCGGGGACGCTGCTGATCTTCCTGCTCGTGCTGTTCGGCCTCGTGGTGGGCATCCGCAACGGCATCAAGCGCGAGAAGCTCGAC
>CAYRNR010000177.1:0-14672 GCA_964425605.1 uncultured Rickettsiales bacterium
TCGGGCTGATGCGCGCACGCGAGTTCATCATGAAGGACGCGTACTCCTTCGACGTGAACAAGAAGGGCCAGGACGAGAGCTTCCAGGCCATGGACCAGGCCTACCGGGCGATCTTCGACCGCTGCGGCCTGCGGTACATGGCCGTGGAGGCCGACGCCGGCGCCATCGGCGGCAGCGGGAGCCAGGAGTTCATGGTCCTCGCGGACACCGGCGAGGACGACCTGCTGTACTGCGACAAGTGCGAGTACGCGGCCAACGTGGAGAAGGCCACGTCCCGGCCGCCCGTGGCGGAGCACGGCGGCGAGCCGAGGCCCCTGCGGCGGGAGGACACGCCGAACGTCCGCACCGTGGAGGAGCTGCACGCGTTCTTCCCGGACGTGACGCCCGAGCGCATGGTCAAGACGATCCTGTACGTGGCCACCTACGCGGACCGCGAGCAGGACGTGGCCGTGCTGATGCGGGGCGACCTCCCCATCAGCGAGGTCAAGCTGGGCAACGCCCTGGACGCGCTGGCGATCCGGCTGGCCGAGGACGACGACGTGCGGCGGATGACCGGCGCAGAACCCGGCTTCGCAGGCCCCATCGGCCTGGCCGAGGGCGTGGAGCTGCTGGCCGACAAGACCCTCAAGAAGATGAGCAACGTCCTGTGCGGCGCCAACACCACCGACGTGCACTGCCTCGACGTGAACGTCGGGCGCGACTTCCCGGAGCCGCGGTACGCGGATCTGCGGGAGGCCAGCGTCGGCGAGGGCTGCCCACGCTGCGGCGAGCCGCTGCAGAGCGCGCGGGGCATCGAGGTGGGCCACATCTTCAAGCTGGGGACGAAGTACAGCGCGGCCATGGAGGCCACGTTCATGGCCGAGAACGGCCGGCCCCAGCCGTTCGTCATGGGGTGCTACGGCATCGGCGTGAGTCGCATCGCCGCGTCAGCGGTGGAGCAGAGCCACGACGACAACGGGATCGTGTGGCCGATGCCCCTCGCCCCGTGGCAGGTGCACCTCCTGCAGCTCAACCGCAAGGACAAGACACAGACCGAGGTGGCCGAGGCCCTGTTCGAGCAACTGCAGGCCGCCGGGATCGAGGTCCTGTTCGACGATCGCAAGATGTCGGCGGGCATCAAGTTCAAGGACGCGGATCTGATCGGGTTGCCCCTGCGGGTCGTGGCCGGGCGCACGGCCAAGGACGGCCAGGTGGAGTTCAGCGAGCGCGCAGGATCGGAGCGCGAGATCATGGCCGTCGAGGACGTCGTGGACGAGGTGAAGCGGCGGATCGCCGCGGCCATGGAGGCGGTCCGAGCCTAGAGCTCCATCTTCGACAGGAAGATCAGCATCAGCAGGAACGCCGCGACGATGAGGGCGCCCACCAGCAGGCTGGTGAGCACCGCCCTCCCCTTCTTCTCGTCGGGGTTCGGTTCGATCAGGACCATGTTCATCTCGGCAGCGGTCTGGCGCCCCGATGGCCCACTCACCTTGCGCATCTGTTCTTCGACGCGAGCGTGCCCGGCGCGACCGAGCCGCTCGATGAGGCGCCGCGACAGGGGGGAATCCAGGGGGCCGAACTGTATCCCGAGGCGGGGGCGCAGCCCGGTGCTGCTGTGCACCACCACGCCGGGGAGGCGGATCGGGGCGTCGTCCGCCTCGTCCGGGGGGATCTCGAGGACCACGTCCTGCGCTTGCTCGACCTCGAGCCGCACGGCCAGCACCGGGTCCGAGAACCCCGCGCCGGCCATGCTCAGGTCGCGCAGCGTGCCGGGGTGTCTGACGCCATCGGCGATGACGTAGACAGAGATCGGCAACGGCTTACGCGTGGATACGCGGCGATCGCTCATCCCTCATCCCTCCGGCCCCATCCTCACTCTCCATGATCTCCTGTGCGCGAGCGCGCACGCAAGGGAAACCGCAGGGAGGGACCAGAACCAGGAGAGGTCGATCAGCGCAGGAAGAGGTCGTGCAGGTCGATCTCGAGGAAGGGCGGCTGCTCGGACGCGGGCAGCCAGGTCTCGCCGGCCCCCGATTCGTAGGAGAGGCGGATGACGAGGTTGGTGGTGTCGTAGACCACGTCGTAGACGTTGCTGTCCATGGCCGCGACGCGGGAGATGGCCTCGGCCTCGTCCAGGCCGATGGCCACGGGCTGGCCGCCGCTGTCGGGGATGACCTCCACGCCTTCCCAGCTGTAGGCGGTGCCGTCCTGGTAGGCCAGCGCCATATCGCGCATGGGGATGTACCGTTCCTCGTAGCTGCCGCTGTGGACCATGAGCCCCGTGCCGCCGTTGGCCGGGCCGTTGGCCGCGCTCTGGTGCACCCGCACGGCGTAGTTCATCGCCTCGTCGCCGCGATACAGGGCGCAGTCCATGGGGGTTCCGGTCTGCAGCGGGATCCCCTCCTCCGGGCCAGCCACCTCGATGTAGTCGTTCCCGTCCATCACGTAGTCCGAGCCGTCGTGCATGAAGTAGCGGACGTTGCCGTCCCCGTCGATCTCCACGGCGTCGGCCTCGCGGTTGACCCACTCCGGGTGGTCGTCCGGGGTCCAGATGTGGTCCACGTCGCCCTCGTAGTCGAACCGCACCAGCGACTCCTCCACCGAACAGTCCGCCATGTGGTGGAACACGCCGATCTCCAGGCCGTTGGTCTCCAGGATCGCCGACTGGGCGTTGGCGCCGCCGCCGTGGGGATCGCCCCACGAGACCAGCGCGTTGTAGCCGATGGTCGGCGCCCGGACGATCCCGTCGCCCAGCGTGTTGGTCATGAACGGCATGGCCGACTCCAGGTCCGTCGCCGTCCACAGGGCCTCGCGCGCCTTGAGGATCTGGGGCTCCGTGCGCGCCCGCTCGAACGGACTCGAGGCGCCCACCGCGCTCACCGCGATCCCCTCCTCGCTCATGCCGGCGAGCACCCCGAAGTTCGCGCCGATCCAGGAGATGGACGCGTGCGCCACCCCGTCGTCCGGCACGAACGCCGCGATGGAGCCGTGGGCGTTGAGCCCCGAGTCGGTGGTGAAGTCCATGTTCCGGGTCATGTACAGCCCGCCGTCCTCGGTGCGGTCACCCCACGCGGCAAAGTACGAGCAGTTGAGCATCGGCCCCTGGAACTTGTCCTCGCCCTGCATCTCGGCCCAGCCCTCGAACGCGTGCATCAGGTCCTCGAGCTCCTGGGTGGGCTCGCGCGAGGCGGCCTCCATGCCGTAGTACTCCAGCAACCGCTCGGTGTACCCGTCCTGCAGGAAGGAGAAGAAGCCGGTGATGTTCTCGAAGTCCATCTGGGACGACATGGCGAGATCGATCAGCGTCACGATCCGGATCGGGATCTTGGCCACGTCCTCGGGACCGTCGCCGTACTCCACGCCGCCGTCCACGAGCCCGTCCGCCACCCCCTGGAACTCGTCGTGGAAGGCCTGGGGCACGTTGGGCTCGAAGTGTTCCCACGCCAGATCCAGGACACCGCCGAGGATCAGGTCCGCCTCCTCGGCCGGCACGTCCCCCATCTCCTCGCCGATCACCCCCATGTAGGTCCACCACAGCTCCTCCAGCTGGGTGCTGAACAGGCGCCCGTACTGATACCCCATCTCGTAATGGCTGCCCTCGACCCGGATCACCCACAGCTTCTCACCCCACGGCGCGTCCATCGACGCGAGAACCCCGGGCCCCTCGGTGTCGACGATCTCGCCGAGCACCCACTGGGCGGCCGCGTCGTCGTCGTCGCCGGTGGCGTCGTCATCGTCCGCGGTGGCGTCGTCGTCGCCGGAGTCATCGTCGGCGGGGTCCTCGCAGCCCAGGGAGAGCACGAGGAGAGAGAGCAGCACGGGGAGGAGACGGGTCCAGATCATGGGCATACTCCACGGGTTCGGTCGGAGTATATCCGGGTCGGTCAGCCGGGCGGGGAAAACCCCGCCCGGCCCCCGTGCCCGTGCCCGTGCCCGTGCCCAGGGAGGCGCCAGCCTGCCGGTGCCCGGTTTTTCGGGAAGATCGGGCACGGGCACGGGCACCGGGCTCGGCCGTTGGCCTCGCCCTGGGCACGGGGATGTCTTCTTGACGGACTAGTCCGTCAAGAAGACATCGTCGAGCTCGATCTCGAGGTACTCGGGCTGGTACTTGGCCGCGGTCCAGGTGTCGCCGGTGCCGCTCTCGAAGGACAGGCGGACCTTGAGGTTGGTGGCGTCCCAGACGACGTTCCAGACGTTGGAGCTGGGCATGCCGGCGACGCGGGAGATCTGCTCGACCTGGTCGAGGCTCATGGGGACGGGCTGGCCGCCGTTGTCGGGGACGACCTCCTCGTCGTCCCAGGTGTAGGCGGTGCCGGCGGCGTAGGCCGCGGTCATCTCCATCTGGGGGTAGTAGCGGTCGCGGTAGGCGCCGGCGTCGATCATCAGGCCGGTGCCGTCGCCGCTCATGGGGCCGTGGGAGGCGGCCTGGTGCATGCGCACGCCGTTGGAGAAGGCGGAGTCGCCGCGGTAGATCGCGCAGTCGAGGGGGTAGCCGGTCTGGATGGGCATGGCGCCCTCGGCCGGGCCGGGTACCTCGACGTACTCGCCCTCGTCGACGACCAGGTCGGTGAGGGTCTCGCAGGGGTCGTTGCAGGAGAAGTAGCGGGCGCTGGCCTCGCCGTCGATCTCCACCGCGTCGCGCTCGAGGTTGGCGAGCTCGGGGTGCTCGTCGTGGGTGTAGATGGACTCGATGGCGCCGTCGAGGTCGTAGCGGTAGAGGCTGGACTCCACCGAGCAGTCGTGGCGGTTGCGGTGGATGGCGAACGACGCGCCGTTCTGCTCGAAGGCGGCGGCCTCGGCGCCGGCGCCCCCGTTGAGGGGATCGCCCCAGGAGATCATGCCGGTGACGCCCATGGTGGGGGCGCTCTGCATGATGTCGAGGGCGGAGTCGAGGTCGGTGGCGTGCTGGAGGACGCGCGAGGCCTTGAGCACGCCGCACTCGGTGGCGAGGCGCTCCAGGGGGGACGAGGCCTGGGCGTGGCCGAGGCTGACGCCCTGCTGGTTGATCGCGGCGAGGCCGCCCAGGGTCATGCCGACCCAGGAGATGGAGACCCAGGGCACGCCGTCGTCGGGCACGAAGGCCGCGACGTTGGCAAAGGCGCCGATGCCGGTGTCCGAGGAGAAGTCCATGTTGCGGGTGCCGATCAGGCCCCCGTCCTTGGTGCGCTCGCCCCACGCGGCGTAGGTGCTGCAGTTGAGGATGGGATCGCCGTCGGACTCGAAGGGCTCCGGGTCGGACAGGAGGTCCCAGGCCATGGCCAACGCGTCGCCGTCGTCGCCACGGGGGCTCCGGGCCGCGACCTCGGCACCGTAGTAATCCATCAGCTCGTCGCTGTAGCCGGAGTCCAGCAGGTGGGTCAGGCCGATGATGTCGTCGCCGCTCATGTGACTGGACACGGCGAACTCGGCCATGGCGAGCATGCGGTGGACGAACGACGTGATGTTCACGTCGTCCTCGCCGTACTCCAGCCCGGCGTCGGTCATGCCCTGGGCGATGCCCTCGACCATCTCCATCTGCGCGGGATCGTTGAACGGCTCGAACTGGCCCCAGGCCTTGTCCAGCATGCTGCCCACGAGGAAGTCCGCGTCCTCGGGATCACTGGCGCCGAGCTCCGCGCCGATCTCGCCGATGAAGGTCCACCACAGGTCGAGCATCATCTGGCCCTGGAGGCGGCCGTACTGGTAGCCCATCTCGTACTCGGTGCCCTCGACGCGCACGATCCACAGGTCGCCGCCCCACGGCCCGTCCATGCGGGCCAACACGCCGGCGCCCTCGGTGTCGACGATCTCGCCGAGAATCCAGTCGGCGGCCGCGTCGTCGTCGTCGCCCGTGTCGTCGTCGTCGGCCGTGGCGTCGTCGTCGCCGGCGCTGTCGTCGTCACCGTCGTCGGGACAGCCCAAGGCGAGCAGGAGCAGGGAGAGCAGCAGAAGCAGTGCGGGTCGCGCGTTCATCGAATCCTCCGTAGCTGGCGAAGGAGTATAGCCGCTGGTCCGATATTCACCACCGCTCCCTTGACAGGCGCGCATGCGTGCCGAAGGTATCTCCAACGAATATTCAGGAGACGATCTCATGTGGGACTACTCACCCAAGGTCATGGACCACTTCCTCAACCCGAGGAATGTGGGCGAAATCGAGAACGCGGACGCCATCGGCGAGGTCGGAAACATCACCTGCGGCGACGCGATGAAGCTCTTCCTCAAGATCGACGGCGACAGCGAGGAGATCACCGAGGCCAAGTTCCAGACCTTCGGCTGTGCCAGCGCCATCGCGTCGGCGTCGGCGCTCACCGAGCTGCTCGTGGGCAAGACCGTGGACGACGCGATGGGGCTGACCAACCAGCACATCGCCGAGTTCCTCGGTGAGCTGCCCGAGGAGAAGATGCACTGCTCGGTGATGGGCAAGGAGGCCCTCGAGGCGGCGGTGGCCAACTACCGCGGCGAGACCTACGAGGGCGACGACCACGCCCACGACGACACCGAGATCGTCTGCACCTGCTTCGGCGTCACCCGCGGCAAGATCGAGACGGTGGTCCGGGAGAACAACCTGTCCACGCTGGAGCAGGTGACCCACTTCACCAAGGCGGGCGGCGGCTGCGAGGGCTGCCACGACCACATCCGCGAGATCCTCGACGAGATCCGCAAGGCCATGGCCCGCGAGGCCGTCATCAGCACCCAGGACGCCGGCGAGCCGGCGGTCAAGCCGCCTCTGACCAACATCCAGCGGATGCAGAAGATCACCCAGGCCATCGAGCGGGAGGTCCGGCCCGCCCTGCAGAAGGACGGCGGCGACATCGACCTGGTGGACATCGACGGCCACAAGGTCTACGTCGCCCTCCGCGGCGCTTGCCACGGATGCTCCGGGGCCAGCTTCACCCTCAAGACCCTGGTCGAGACCAAGATCCGAGACTTCATCGGTGAGGATGTGGAAGTGCTGGAGGTCGGCTCGTGCTGAACGACGTCATCTACATGGACAACAACGCCACCACGGCGTTGGCGCCCGAGGTGTTCGAGGCGATGGCGCCCTACCTGCGGGACTACTACGGCAACCCTTCGAGCATGTACACGTTCGGCGGCCAGGTGGGCTCGGTCGTCTCCACGGCCCGCGAGCAGGTCGCCGGCCTGCTGGGCGCGTCGGCCGACGAGATCCTGTTCACCAGCTGCGGCACCGAGAGCGACAACGCCGCCATCCGCAGCGCGCTGCGCGTCCGCCCGGGCAAGCGGCACATCGTCACCACCCGCATCGAGCACCCGGCCATCCTCTCGCTGTGCCAGACGCTGGAGAAGGAGGGGTACATCGTCACGTACCTGTCCGTGGACAGCCGAGGCTGGATCGACCTGGACGAGCTGCGCCACAGCCTGCGCGACGACACGGCCATCGTCTCGATCATGATGGCCAACAACGAGACCGGCACCATCCTGCCGGTGGAGGAGGCCGGCGCCATCGTCAAGGAGCGGGGCATCCTGTTCCACGTGGACGCGGTCCAGGGTGTGGGCAAGATCCCCCTGGACATGTCCAAGAGCAACATCGACCTGCTGTCCATGTCCGGGCACAAGCTGCACGGCCCCAAGGGCGTGGGCGCCCTGTACATCCGGCGCGGCACCCCGTTCCGCGCCTTCCTCGTGGGCGGCCACCAGGAGCGTAACCGCCGCGGCGGCACCGAGAACGTGGCGTCCATCGTGGCGCTGGGCAAGGCCTGCGAGCTCGCCGGCGAGCACATCCAGCACGAGAACACCGTGGTGCGCGCCCTGCGCGACAAGCTCGAGGCCGGCCTGATGAGCACCGCCCCCGACGCGCGGCTCAACGGCCACCCGCTGCACCGCCTGCCCAACACGGCCAACATCAGCTTCGAGTACGTGGAGGGCGAGGCGATCCTGCTGCTGCTCAACCAGTTCAAGATCTGCGCCTCGTCCGGGTCGGCCTGTACCAGCGGTTCGCTGGAGCCGTCCCACGTCCTGCGCGCCATGGGCGTGCCCTACACCGCCGCCCACGGCTCGGTCCGCTTCTCCCTCAGCCGGTACAACACCGAGGACGAGGTGGACTTCGTGCTCGAAAAGCTGCCGCCGGTCATCCGGCGCCTGCGCGAGATCAGCCCCTTCGGGCGCACCAACGCCTGAACCCACTCGTTCCCCGCTCCGGGGAGTCAGGACCCTTCATGTCCTACGACGTCGAACGTCGGGTCGCCGTGAATGCCGTGGCCGTGGCCAGCCGCCTGTGCCACGCGGTGCAGACGAGCCTGGTCAGCGAGGAGACGCTGGCCAAGAAGGACCGCTCCCCCGTCACCGTGGCCGACTACGGCGCCCAGGCCGTGATCAGCCTGATGCTCGGCGCGTCCCTGCCCGACGATCCCATCGTCGGTGAGGAGGACACGGCCGAGCTGCGCACCGACGGCGGCGCAGCCCTGCGCGACCGCATCGCCACCCACGTGACCGCGGCGCTGCCCGGCCACGACGAGGCGACCATCCTCGCGGCCATCGACCGCTGCAACCACGAAGGCGGCGCCACGGGCCGCCACTGGACCGTGGATCCCATCGACGGGACCAAGGGCTTCCTGCGCGGCGACCAGTACGCCGTGGCCCTGGGGCTGATCGAGGACGGCGAGGTGGTGCTGGGGGTGCTCGGCTGCCCCAACCTCCCCCTGGACTGGGCCGACCAGGACGGCCCCCGAGGCTGCCTGTTCGTGGCGGTGAAGGGCGAGGGCGCGTTCGTCCGGGCCCTGCCGGGCGACGAGGAGCGGCCGGTCCACGTGGCAGACCTCGACGACACGGCGCTCGCATCCTTCTGCGAGTCCGTCGAGTCGGGCCACTCCTCACACGGGGACTCCGCGCGCGTGGCCGAGCTGCTGGGTGTCCAGGCCGCGCCCGTGCGCATCGACAGCCAGTGCAAGTACTCGGCCGTGGCCCGTGGCGACGCGGCGATCTACCTGAGGCTCCCCACCCGCAAGGACTACCAGGAGAAGATCTGGGACCACGCCGCGGGGTGGATGGTCGTGCGCGAGGCCGGCGGAGAGGTCACCGACGTCCAGGGCAAGCCCCTGGACTTCTCCCGGGGACGGACGCTGGCGGCGAACAAGGGGGTCGTGGCCACCAACGGGCGGATCCACGACAGGGTGATCGAGGCGGTCCGGAGCGTTCTGGGCTAGAGAAGTTCCTCGCTCGTCTCCAGGTCGTCGGAGAGCTTCAGCTCCCGACGCTTGATCTGCAGCATGAATCGGTTCCCGCAGGCTTCACACTTGAGGCGCATGAATCCACGTCGCGCGCTCCGTGTGGGGTCCACGGCCACCACGGCCTTGCAGCTGGGGCACTGGGCGCGGTTGTCTGCGTTGGCTCGCTCGTCCATTCGTCCGGCCTCTTCCAGTCTCCCCAACTCCTAGTTTGCCCGACCGAGGCCAGGTGCGCCAGTGGGCGATCATCCATCCCGGGGAAAGCTCGCGAAGATGGTGCCGAACGCCCTGGCTGCGGGTTCGACCCCGTCGGCGCGGGTCTGGATCACGCACACGGTGAGGCGCCGCTCCACGAGGTAGCCGAGGAACCAGTTCACCGTGGACGTGGGGGCGTCCGGGTCACGGATGGTGCCGGTCTTGCCCAGCACGGTCTCCCCGGGCACGGCCGCGGACGTGGCGGTGCCGAACTCCACGGCGCCCTCCAGACCGTCCGCCAGCAGCGCCTGGTACTCGAACAGCGCGGGCATCGACGCCCGCGACTCACCCCGCGGCCGATCCCCGCGCCACGGGCGGCGGCACTGGCCGTCCCCCACCAGCCCCGAGAACGCCACGAGCATGCTCAGCGGTGTCACGCGGACCGAGGTCAGGTTGCCCGCCCCCAGCAGGAACAGCTGATCGTCGGGCAGGTCGTCTGGGAACTCGCCGGGCGGTTCGGACGGGTCGAAGCCCGTGGGCTCCAGCAGGGCGAAGTCGTCCACCGCCTCGCGGATGCGGTCGCGCCCCAGCCGCCCCCCCAGCTGGTAGAAGAACACGTTGCAGCTCTCGGCCAGCGCTCGCACCACGTTGGGGCGACCGTGCCCCTTGCGAACCGAGCACGGGTGCAGGGTCCCGGCGCTGCTGTACGCGCCATCGCAGTGCACCTCGTCGTGGGGCCCCAGCAGGCCGCCCTCCAGGGCCGCATACGCGGAGATCAGCTTGAACGTCGATCCCGGCGGGTAGAGTCCTCGCACGGCGATGTCCGGGTTGACCAGCGCCTTGACCTCCCCCGTGGCCGGATCCAGCGCGATGAAGGCGTCGTGCTCCCCCAGGGCCCGCGCCGCAGCCTCCTCCAGGGTGCTCGGCGGCGGCAACGGCAGCGTCTCTTCGGGGGTCACGGGTTCCGGCGCCTCGGTCACCTCGGCGGGGGGGAGGGGCTCGACCGGCTCGTCGCGGTCGCAGGCGGGGAGGAGGATGAGCACCGCGGCCGCGGCCAGCGCCGCGCGGACACTGCCGCCGCACCTCATCGATTCGACTCCCACCATGGTCGGTCAGAATACCCTATGCTTCAGAACGCCGTCGGCGGAGGAAGACCATGTCTCGACCCCATCCCTTCACCCGGATGCCCCTCACAATCGCGCTGTTCCTGGTCTCGGTCCTGGCCACCAGCTGCTCCATGCCCTGCTCGAAGGTCCTCGAGGAGGTGGACGACCGCTACACCCGGATGGAGGCCGATCTGCGCCGCGACCAGGACCCCGGCGGCGACCGTTACGACCTCGCCGTGGTGGTGCCCGGCCGCCTGGTGGACGCCAGCTTCCAGCGCCTGCTCGACACCGACGCCATCGACAAGACCCACAAGACCACCGTCGAGCTGCCCCTGCCCCAGATCACCGGCGGCATGGACATCAAGCTCCGCGCCGACCTGAAGGAGGCCAGCTTCCTGCCCTCCGCAGACGGCGTGGTTCGCGCCCACACCGTGGTGCGCCTGCGCGGCAACGCCCACCGCGAGCTCTTCGACGTCACCGCCGAGGTGGACGGCCCCGTGGAGCTGTTCACCCGCAACCGCAAGGGCGCCTCTCCGGCCCTGTTCGTCCGCATCGGCGATCTGCAGCAGTCCGAGATCGACATCGAGGGCTCCGTGATGGGCCAGGCCGTGCGCACCGAGCTCGAGGGGCTGATCCCCGGCGGCGCCATCGGTGACCTGCTCGGCTCCATCGGCGTCGGCGACCAGGCCATCCGCCAGCTCGAGGAGGCCTTCGAGCGCGGCGTCCGCGAGCAGATCGTCCCCCTGGTCCAGGACCTCCTCTCCGACAAGGTCGGCGACGTCAAGGTCATGGAGATGGGCACCGTCGACATGGGCGGCATCGAGCTCACCCCCACCGCCGTCGGCGTCGTCACCGGCGACGGCTGGATCGCCGTCGGCCTCCGCACCGACCTCGCCACCGGCCCCGGCCAGCTCGACCTCGCCGCCCCTGACGGCCCCAAGATCGGCAAGATCCACGTCCGCGTCAGCCAGGCCTTCCTCGAACGCTCCATCCAGCTCGCCTACCTCGAGGGCCTCATCCCCCGCACCTTCGACGACCAGGGCCAGCCCTCCGACGCCGGCCCTTACCACGTCGAGCCCCTCGGCATCGAGCTCGGCGACAGCCCCCGTGTCGGCGTCCGCGTCTCCCGCTGCGAGGACCCTTGCGGCTGGGCCGAGCTCTGGGCTGACATGACCCTGCAGGGCAACGACCGCGACGATCTCGGCGTCGAGCTCGGCGACATCGAGGTCGCCCAGGCCAAGGGCTCCGGCAAGCTCGTCGAGCTCGTCCTGTGGCACCAGGAGAAGGTCGTCGGCCAGCCCGTCGAGTTCGTCCAGCAGGTCTCCCGCGTCCTCCAGCCCGACGTGGCCGGCGAGCCGCTCACGTTGAAGATCAAGCGGGTGAAGACCGAGGACGGTGTGCTCGAACTGCACCTGGGGTATCAGCTGGCCCAGACCCCCAGCGGGCGGGGCGAAGGGAAGAAGTCGGGGGGCTCGGGGCGGAGCTCCGGGGGCAAGCGTCACTGACTCCACCTCCACCTCCCACCTCCCCCCCCCCCCCCCCCCCCCCCCCCCCCCCCCCCCTCCACCCCCCCCCCCCCCCCCCCCCCCCCCCCCCCCCCTCCCCCTCCCCCTCCACCTCCACCTTCACCTCCACTTCCACCTTCACCTCCCCCCCGATCTTCGACAAACTGTCCGATGTGGGAGGGATCATGAGGCACCCCATCGCGCTGCTCGCGCTCGTCACACTCCTCGCCTTCCCCGGCTGCCTCTCCGACGAGTCCACCGTCTGCAACCCCGGGGACAGCCAGTACTGCTGGTGCGAGGCCGACCAGCAGGGGATGCAGACCTGCGACGAGGACGGCACGGGCTGGCACCTGTGCGATTGCGACGCGCCGGAGGACGACGACGATCCGGGGGACGACGACGACACGATGTACGACAGCGGGCCTCGAATGGAGGTGAGCCCGGACGGCCTGACGTTCGCCGAGGTGGGGATCGGCTGTACGGTGACCCACGACGTGACCCTGATCAGCGTCGGCCAGCAGCCCCTGGAGATCGTGGATGTGGATCTCCAGACCGCCTCATCCGAGCTCACCGTGACGCTGCTCGAGCAGACGCCGATCGTGTTGCCGCCGGGCGACTCGGCCTACTTCACCGTCGAGTACACTCCCGCGGACGAGGTGGACGACCACGCGTTCGTGGTCATCGACAACAACGATCCGACGAACGTGGAGGCCAGCGTCTACGTCGAGACCACGACCGACGCCGACTCGTTCGTCGAGGATGCGTTCGTGCAGGTGACGACTCCGTCGGTGGACGTGCTGTGGGTGCTGGACAACTCCTCGTCCATGGTCGAGGAGCAGGATTTCCTCAAGAGTACGATCCTGACGTTCGTCGAGACGGGCATCCCCTCCCCTGCCCTGTTCCATCTCGGTGTGGTGACCACGGACGACAACTTGCTGCAGGGCAGTCCGAACGTATTGACCACGGACATGCTGGATGTGGTGGAGGCGTTTGCGCGGGTCGTGGCGGTGGGGACGCACGGATCGGACACGAACCTGGGGCTCGAGAAGGGTTCCCAGGCCATCACGCCGCCGCTGGCGGCCCCCGGGGCGCTCAACGACGGCTTCCTCAGGTCGGACGCCGGGCTGCTGGTGGTCTTCGTCAGTGACGGCGAGGACGAATCCCCCGACACGGTCACTGCCTACGTCAGTCTGTTCCAGTCCCTCAAGGTGGACCCGGACAAGGTCAGGCTGATCGCGGTCACGGGTGGTGTATACGGTTGCGAGAGTGCTGTCGCGCAGGCCTCGCCAGAGAGCCACTACACCGACGCCTCCATCTGTTCGGGGGGCATCCAGCTCTCCATCTGCGACGAGACCTGGGTGGAGCAGCTGTCCGGGCTGCCATGGGAGGAGCTGGGCTGGGAGTGGACGTTCGAGCTCAGTCAGGAGCCCCAGGTCGAGACGATCGAGGTGGATGTGGGGGGAGTGGTGGTGACGGAGGGGTGGAGCTACGACGAGACGCTCAACGCGGTGAAGTTCGACGAGACGGGGCTGCCGGGGGCGGGGGTGAGTGTGGGGGTGAGGTATCTGCGTAGGCCCGAGTGCTGAGGGGGTGGAGGACAGAGCGCGAAGATCGGGCGCGGGCACGGGCACGGGCACGGGCACGGTGCGCAGGACGGCCTTGCAGGCCGCCCGCACGGAGATCTACCATCGCCCCCGAACGTGACGTGAGGCTGGGAGAACGACCATGACGACGAACGGTGGCGGCAGCCGCGGGCAGTGGGGGACGCGGCTGGGGTTCATCCTGGCGGCGGCGGGCAGCGCCGTGGGCCTGGGGAACATCTGGAAGTTCCCGTACATCACGGGTGAGAACGGCGGCGGGCTGTTCGTCCTGATCTACCTGGCGTGCATCGCGCTGGTGGGCCTGCCGATCATGATCGCGGAGATCCTGATGGGCCGGGCGTCGAAGAGCACGCCGGTGGGCGCGTTCGCGAAGCTGGCGGGGGACAAGAGCAACTGGAAGCTCGTGGGCTGGATGGGGGTGGCGAGCGGGTTCGTGATCCTGTCGTACTACAGCGTGGTGGCCGGCTGGGCGTGCAACTACCTGCTGATGAGCATCTGCGACTTCTTCCACGACAAGTCGCCCGCGGAGATCGAGGGGCTGTTCGGCGTGCTCTACACCGCCGCCGACGTGAACATCTTCTGGCACATCGTGTTCATGGCCATGACCTTCGGCATCGTCGTGGGGGGCGTCGCCGGCGGGATCGAGAAGTGGGCCCGGCTGCTGATGCCCGTGATGATGGCGCTGCTGGTGATCCTGGCGCTGAGGGCGATCACGACCCCGGGCGTGTTCGAGGCGCTGGACTTCCTGTTCATGCCCCACGCATCGAAGCTGAAGCCGTCGTCGGTGCTCGAGGCCCTGGGGCACGCGTTCTTCACGCTGTCGGTGGGCATGGGCGCGATGCTGACGTATGGCTCCTACCTGAGCCGCAAGAGCAACATCGTGACGTCGTCGGTGTGGATCACGGGCCTGGACACGATGATCGCGATGGTGGCGTGCGTGGCCATCTTCCCGATCCTGTTCACGTTCGACATGGAGCCCGGCGCGGGTCCGGGGCTGGTGTTCCAGACCATGCCGATCCTCTTCTCCCAGATGAAGGCGGGGCTGCTGCTGGCGATCCTGTTCTTCGCGCTGCTGATCTTCGCCGCGCTCACGTCGGCGATCTCCCTGCTCGAGGTGGTCTCGGC
>CAYRNR010000178.1:0-14640 GCA_964425605.1 uncultured Rickettsiales bacterium
CAGTCGTCGTCCGCCCCGTTGCACTGTTCGGCTGCGCCTGGATGGACGGCCGCGGCCGCGTCGTCGCAGTCGTCCTCGCAGATACGGTACCCGTCGCCGTCCGCGTCCACCTCGTCCGCGGGCACCACGCCGTCGCAGTCGTCGTCCGCCCCGTTGCACTGTTCGGCTGCGCCTGGATGGACGGCCGCGGCCGCGTCGTCGCAGTCATCCTGGCAGATTCGGAAGCCGTCGCCATCGGCATCCGCCTCGTCCGCGGGGACCGCGCCGTCACAGTCGTCGTCCGCGCCGTTGCAGGCCTCGGGGGCGCCGGGGAAGGCCCCCGCGTCGTCGTCGTCGCAGTCGTCCTCGCAGATACGGTACCGTCGCCGTCCGCGTCCACCTCGTCGGCGGGCACCGCGCCGTTGCAGTCGTCGTCCGCGCCGTTGCACACCTCGGGCGCACCGGGGTGGACGTCCGCATCTCCATCGTCGCAGTCGTCCTCGCAGATACGGTACCCGTCGCCGTCCGCGTCCGCCTCGTCCGCCGGCACGACCCCGTCGCAGTTGTCGTCCGCGCCGTTGCACTGTTCGACCGCACCGGGGTGGACGTCGGGATCCCCGTCGTCGCAGTCCCCCTCGTCTTCGCTGTAACCGTCCCCGTCGAGGTCGGGCACCGGGTCTCCGAAGACGAGGTAGGCTTCGCCGTGGTTGCTGCCCCCACCGTCGCTCAGATAGCCGCCCACGACGAGGTCCGCGCCGCCATCGCCGTTCACGTCACCGACGCCGGCCACAGCGCCCCCGGTGTGGTCGGAGTCGGCTTCCCCAACGAACGATGCGCTGGAGCCCGCGAGGGTCGTATCCATGGCCCAACCGCCAGCCCTCCCGAAGAGCAGATACGACTGACCGGCATCCGAAAACGCCTCGTCATTGCCGTACGCCCCGACGAGGATGTCGTCGTAACCGTCCCCGTCGACGTCGCCCGCGCCAGCCACGGAGATCCCGGCGTAGTCGTCCTCTGCTTCACCGTGGAAGGACGCGTCCGACGACGCGAGGCTGGTGTCCATGGACCAGCCCCCTGCCGCGCCGAGAACCAGGTAGACCTGGCCGGCGTTCGGTGCGCTCTCGCCGTTGTACAGCGACGCGATCAGGATGTCGGCGTATCCGTCGCCGTTCACGTCGCCAGGACCGGCCACGGCCCAGCCTGCATAGTCCTGGGACGCCTCCCCGTGGAAGGAGGCATCCGCCGACCCGAGGCTCGTGTCCATGGCCCATCCACTATCTGCGCCGAAGACGAGATAGGCCTGTCCCGCGGAGGGGCCCGCCTCGGAGTCGCTCGAAGCCCCCACGAGCAGGTCGTCGTACCCGTCGCCGTTCACGTCTCCCGCGCCGGCCGCCGCCAGCCCGGCTCCGCTGCTGTCTCTCTCCCCCAGGAACGAAGCGTCCGAGGCCGAGAGGGGAGTGTCCATGGACCACGCGTGGGTGCCGCCCAGGATCAAGTAGGCCTGCCCGGCGCTGGACCCCGCCTCGTCGTTGCCGTGCGCACCGACGATGAAATCGTCGTAGCCGTCCGCGTTCACGTCGCCTGCCGATGCGACGGCGTATCCCACGTAGTCGCCACCGGCTTCCCCGAGGAACGATGCGTCGGCCGAGGCGAGGCTGGTGTCCATGGACCAGCCCGCCGCGCGGCCGAGCACCAGATAGGCCTGACCTGCGAACCCCGCGATCTCGCTGTTGAGAGGAGCGCCGATCAAGATGTCGTCGTAGCCATCGCCGTTCACGTCACCGGCGCAGGACACCGAGTCACCTGCATGATCTGAGAGGCCTTCGCCGAGGAACGACGCATCCACGGACGACAGCGAGGTATCCATGGACCACGAGCCCGCGCCTCCGAACACCAGGTACACCTGACCGGCATTCGACGCTCCTTCGTCGTTCATGAGAGCGCCGATCAGGAAGTCCGCGAAGCCGTCGCCGTCGACGTCCCCGGCCGGGGAGACCGCTCTCCCGGCGTAGTCGTTCACGGCCTCCCCCCAGAACGACGCGTCCGAGTCGGCAAGGCTCGTGCCCATCGACCAGCCCGAGGCCAGCCCCGGAGTCCCGACCAGCATGATGCAAACGCACGCGCGAATGAAGACACCGTTGCCCATGACGACCCCCTGTTTCGGATCCACGAATACCCCGGATACTCCGTTCTTCGATCGTAGGCCGGCACGTCACGGGGGCCCATGGCACGGCCGGCCAAACTGCATGCAGGTCCGGCCGTGGCGTGCTCGTGCGGACAGGTCGATGGGGATGGCGACGAAGGTGAACAAGACGATGCCCTGCGGTATCCTTGGTGAGAAGCCAGGCGCGCGGGGAGCGTGCCGAGGGGGCAGATCGAACCATGCTGGCGAAGTACACCGTCACCGCGGCGCACGTGCGAATGATGGTCGATTTCGGCGTCCAGCAGGGGTTGGACAGGGCCACACTGCTGGCCGTCGCCGGGTACGGACCAGACCACGTCTTCGATCCCGACGAGATGGTGACGCTCGAGCAGTCGGGCCCCATCTGGGCGTACCTGCTCCACACACTGCAGGATCCGGCGCTGGGGATACGCATCGCCGAGACCTGTACCACCGAGGACTTCCACGCCCTGGGATTCGCGGTCATGGCGTGCAGGAACGTGCGGGAGGGGATCGCGCGGGCCGCGCGCTACTTCAACCTGATCACCAACTCGGGCAGCTTCCAGCTTCTCGAGACGCCGACGCTCGCCGCTCTCATCTGGAACCGCGATCTGCCGCACGTTCCAGGCATCGAGACGGGCAACGAGAGCGCCATCGCCCAGTTCCTCCAGTGCTGCCGTATCGCCACGGGTACGAGGCTCGTGCCCAACCTGGTGACGTTTCGCCACGCAGCGCCACCGTCCACCGACGTGCACGAAGCGTTCTTCGGCTGCCGGGTGGTCTTCGGCGGGGAGAGTGACAGCCTCAGCTGCCACCCGGAGGTCCTGGACCAGCCCCTCGAGGGCGCCGACGAAGCGCGGGCCGCGTTCTTCGGCCAATACCTGCGTTCCCGGTACGCCGGTCCGAAGCCGTCCAGACCGCTGGTCGACAAGGTCCGCGAGTCGATCCTCGGCGAGCTGTCGGACGGCGTCCCGACCTCCGAGCAGGTCGCGCGGCAGCTGGGGTTGAGCAACCGTAGCCTGCGGCGTCACCTCCGCAGGGAGGGGCTCAGCTACCGCAATCTCGTCCGAGGAGTGCGACTCCAGGCCGCGCGAGCCCTGCTCCAGCGGCCCGAAAACACGATCTCCGACGTCGCGTTCCTGCTGGGGTACTCGGATGCTGGAGCGTTCTCGCGGGCGTTTCGCCGGAGCACGGGTGTTTCACCCAAGGAGTTTCGAGCGACCTGTCCGTGAGGCCCATCTGGCCCCGGTTCGTCTCGCCGGATTGGAGGTGGCTGGCGCCGCGAGGGGGCGCCGCGAGGGGGAGCGCGAAACCGAGCTCGTGTCCTGGCCGAATTTGCACATTCTCTGGCCGGAGCGGTCATCCCCCGCCTGGTGTATCTGCGGTAGACTCGGTAGTCGAGTCGCGATGTCACGACAGCCCGATGCGGTGGAGCTGTCGTGGAGGGGAAGATCCGCGGTTTCTGGGTTCGAGGGGAACGCAGGATTACTTCGGACCGTCTTCCTTCGGACCGTCGCGTCGGGGGCGAGGGGAGGACCGGTGCCATCCGACACCATGACTCTGTCGACGCAGATCACAGCACAGCTGCGGTTCGGCGCTCGGCGCGGGCTGGACCGGGGCGACATGCTCGCCGCCGGGGGGCTGCCCGCAGACTACATGCCAGGCGTCGAGGACCGGATCCCTCATCATCAGACGATGGCGTTGTGGGAGTACATCCTGCGCCAGCTCCGTGACCCGGGAGCACCGATACACTTCGCGGAGAGCAGCGCCCCGGGCGACTACGCCGCCCTGGGCTTCGCCGTCATGGCCAGCAGGACCGTCAGAGAGGGCATGGTCCGGTCCGTGCGCTACCTGCGAGCCGTCGTCCAACTGGGTCACTTCCAGCTGCTCGAGACCCCCTCCCTCGTCGTGGTCGACTGGACGCGCGACCTACCCTTGACGCTCGGCGTCCGCAGCGGCAACGAGGCCATCATCGCCCAGTTCGTCCAATTCTGCCGCATGGCGTCCGGCATGGAGGTGATCCCGCGCATGGTCACCTTCCGGCACGCCGCGCCCAGGTCGATCGCGGTCCACGAGGCGTTCTTCGGCTGTCGCGTCATCTTCGGGGCGGACCGCAACAGCCTGCACTTCGATCCGACCTTCCTCGACGCGCCGCTGCCGGGCGCCGACGACGCGCTGGTCGAGTTCCTCGATCGCTACCTCAAAAAGCGCGCCGCCGATCCCGGCGCTCCGCGCTCCCTCAAGGACCGTGTCCGCGCTGCGCTCCTCTCTGGCCTGACCGATGGAGTACCCACGTCCGAGCAGGTCGCTCGTGGCCTCGGGATGAGCGACCGCAGCCTGCGACGTCACCTCAGGCGGGAGGGAGCGAGCTACCGCGAGCTCGTCCAGTCGGTCCGCCTCCAGTTCGCCCAGGCTCTGCTCCATGACTCGAACAGCTCGATCGCGGAGGTGGCCTTCCTGGCCGGGTACTCGGACGCAGGGGCGTTCTCACGGGCGTTCAGGCGGGACATGGGGCGATCGCCAAGGGAGTTCAGGGAACGGGCCTCGGCGACCGCATGAGCGCCCCAAATCGCTGACGATGAGCATCCGACGACGATCACGCCAGCCCCCCCGGGTCCAGATGGCGTGACCGGATGGGCGAACGAAATGGCCGTCCTGGTCATTCAAGCCAGGCGAAGCGACGCGTAGGTTCGAAAGACACGGGAGGTGTCCGATGAGCTTCCCTGTGTCCCAGACGGAGGTGAGCGCGTGAGCTGTTTCCTCGACGAACTCGTCGTCCTGAACGCTACCCACGAGCCGGTCACTCAACTGGTCGCGGAGGCCGAGGCGCTGCTGGCCTTCCTTGTCGGCGAACTCGGGGTGGCGGCCGCGGCATCCCTCTCCGTCCTCGACCATGGAGAGAGCGCCTACGCTGCCGAATACGCCGCCCTGAAGGAATACACCGATTCTGCGGCCATCTATGATCCCAACCTCGCGCCCCACCCTCTCGCCGCACCCATGGTCACCCTCCACTACACGGGGCAGATCCCGTACACCAAGCCCGACGAGTACGTGTTCGGATCGGCCGGCCTCTATACCGCCAACCTCCGGTTCCAACACCGCAGGGCGGTGTGGCACGAGGCGCTCCATGCCCTCGGCGTGGGCAGGAACTGCGAGGAATGGTGTGTCATGGCGTGGGACGTGCCGACGACCGAGCATCTGTGCAATGTCTGCAGGATGGAACTCGAAGCCTCGCTGCTCAACCGAGCGGAGTATTCCAATCAGCTGCGAGCCGCGGGCTGCTGCGACTATGAGTCCATGGTTCGTCGTCAGCACGAGGAGGGGGAGGAATTCCTGGCGGAGGTCCTGGGCTTGGACGATGGCTCGAGGTAGGCGCACTCGATGTTACTGGTGCGGATGAGCCATCGGAACACAGCGGGCAGGTCGACGTCCGAATCTCCGAATCACCCGAAAGGACTACGCATGGCCGCAAGTGTCGGTTGTTTGGCCGGAAGTGCAATTTGTTGTTCCAGAGTGACCGCGTACTCTCCGTAGGAGGGAGGAATCATGAAAACGGCTCGACTCCATCTCTCGGCCGCACTCGCAGCGGCGCTGCTGGGTTTCGCAGGTTGCGGGCCCGACGACGCGGGTGACGACGACACCGGGGACGACGACATCGTCGCCGACGACGACACCGGGGACGACGACACCACGGGCGACGACGACACGTCGGGCGACGACGACACGTCGGGCGATGACGACACGTCTGGGGACGACGATACGTCTGGGGACGACGACGACTCGTCCGCGTGTACCGACTCGGACGGAGATGGGGTCTGCGTGGAGGACGGGGACTGCGACGACGCGGATGCCACGGTCTTCCCCGGAAACGCAGAGACGACCTGCAACGGGCTGGACGACGACTGCGACGCGACCTCGGAGGACGCGCCGGACGGGGATGGGGACGGAGCGTCGGTCTGCGTCGATTGCGATGATGCAGACGCTGCCGTGTTCCCCGGGGCTACCGAGATCTGCGCCAACGGCACCGACGACGACTGCGACGGCGGCACACCAGACCTCTTCGACGCCGACCTCGACACCACGACATGCGACGCGGACTGCGACGACTCCGACGACACCCTCAACGAGGTCGATGCGGACGGGGACGGCCAGTCGACCTGCGCAGGTGACTGCGACGACACCGATCCCGACCTCAACGGTCTGGACGTCGACGCCGACGGCTTCGACACCTGCAACGACGGCGACTGCGACGATCTGGATTTCGACGTCTACCCCGGCGCCACCGAGACCTGCAACGCGGTCGACGACGACTGCGACGGCGCTCTGGACGAAGGTTTCGACAACGACGGAGACACCCACACCACATGTGGCGCGGACGGAGCCCCGGGCACCGCGGACGACGACTGCGACGACACCGACGACACCTCGTACCCCGGCGCGGCCGAGGTGTGCGACGGGCTGGACAACAACTGCAACGGTGTGGTGACCGCGGACGAGCTCGACGACGACGGGGACGGGCAGAGGGAGTGTGAGGGTGACTGCGACGACGCGGACGCCACGGCGTACGACGGAGCCGAGGAGCTGTGTGACGACGTGGACAACAGCTGCGACGGGATCGTCGACGAGGGCTGCCCGATCAGCCTGGGGGATGCGGACGCCATTCTCATGGGACAGCTCTCTGACTACGCAGGCTGGTCCGTTGCTTCCGCTGGTGATGTGAACGCCGATGGATACGACGACATACTCGTGGGCGCGACAGCCAACAGTGATGTCGCGATGTGGTCGGGCGCGGTCTACCTGGTCCTCGGTCCCACCAGCGGGCCCCTCGACCTGGCCAACGCCGACGCGATGCTCCTCGGGGAGAGCTACTACGCCAAGGCGGGCTTCTCCGTATCCACCGCCGGCGACGTGAACGATGACGGGTACGACGACATCCTCATCGGCTCACCCTACCTGTCCCCCGCTGGATGTGGGACGTATTGTGGTCGGGCCTACGTGCAATACGGCCCCATCACGGGCACCCACGACCTGGCCAACGCCGACGTCGTGCTCTCGGCAGAGGACATTGACCTGGTGGGCTGGTCCGTTGCCGGCGCGGGCGACGTCAACGGTGACGGGGAAGACGACATCCTCATCGGTGCCGTCAACTATTACGTGGGTGGCCTTGGCAGCACCGGGGCCGCCTACCTCGTGCTCGGCCCGGTATCAGGTTCCATGAACCTCGCGAACGCCAACGCAACTCTGTACGGATTGGACCACGGCGACAATGCCGGGAACTCCGTCTCCGCTGGCGGAGACGTGAACGGTGACGGGTACGACGACATCCTCGTGGGTGCGTATTTGAACAGTGTCGGTGGAACCGCCGCTGGCGCAGCCTACCTGGTACTGGGTCCTGTGGCGGGCCTTGTTTCTCTGGCCACAGCCGACGCATCGTTCGTCGGAGAAGAGGCCGCAGACTGCGCAGGGCAGTCCGTCTCCGTCGCCGGTGACATCAACGGTGACGGGTACGACGATATCCTCGTGGGCGCTCCGTACAACGACGAAGGTGAACCTGATGGCGGCGCCGTCTATCTCGTCCATGGGCCAGTTTCCGGCACCGTGGACCTGGCCGTTGCCGACATGAAGCTGTTGGGGGATGAGAGTGACCTCCTGGGGACCGCCGTCTCCGCGGTCGGCGACGTCGACGGTGACGGTGTCGACGACGTGTTCGTCGGAGCCATGTATGGGGGCTACAGCGAGCACGGCGGTGGCGAAGCCCACCTCGTCCACGGGCCGGCCACCGGCACGCTCTACATGACGGACACCGATGTGACCTACCAGGGAATCTTGGGGGATTTTGCGGGACGATCCGTCGCCGGTGCCGGTGACGTGAACGGCGACGGTTATTCCGACCTCCTGGTGGGAGCCGAGAGTAACGACGCCGGTGGGGTTGGGGCTGGCGCCGCCTACCTGATCCTCGGCGGTCCTTGAAGCGACGCGACGAGGGGCTTTCGCCATGAGACTGGGCCGGATCTGGGGTTCCCGTGGGCTGGCACGCTTGTTGGCAGAGCGTTCGACTCGAACATGAGACGAGCAGGCCGGTGATGCACAGGAATTGGCCAGATGTGCTCTACAGCACCTGGGACGCTCCACGTATTCTTCCTGCAACGAGCAGCAGCCGTCTCCGATGCGCCGGTGGAGTGGAGCCACGACGGATTCGGCAGGGTGCCACCGAGGGGACGACGATGCCAGACCACGAGGAGAGAATTCGCGAGAACGAAGCGCTCATCGCGGAGTACGAAGCCAAGACCAAAGCGTACGAGGCAGAGTTTCTCCACCGACTGGGGGTGACCGATCCCAAGCTGATGCTCAAGCTCAAGATCCTGGCCGGCGTCCTGGTCGTGGGTGGCGTACTCATCGGCCTCTCGTTCCTCGTCCACGCGCTGAGTTAGCTACAGGCCCGATCCTGGCGAACGAGGCGCTCTCGCGAGCCAGTCGGCGAGACAACCGCAGTGCCGGGTTCGCGGTCGCAGAAGTCGAGGTACGGGAGCGAGGATCAGCCCGATCGCACCAGCTGAATACCGGCAGCTGCAGCAACGATGCCCGCGTTCACAATGCAGAGGTCGATGCGCCGTCCGCACGAGCAGGTCTGTGGCTCCAAGTTGGTCACACCGGCGCGGATCACCTCTTCGCGATCGAAGACGACCGTTCCTGCGCAGTTGTCACATCGGACGGGCCACCGGTCCTTCGTCGAAAGGTGAGCGATCAGGTTCACCAGCTCCCCGAAGCTCTTTCCGTTGGCATCCAGGGTCGGGGTATCCGAGGGTGTCGGGGTGGAGAGCAATTCAATCATGGGCTTGGACCGGAGCCCACCAGCGGTGAGAGGAATGGCGTCGAGGAGTGGGAAAGCTGGTGACATGTTTTCCAACGAGGGCGGCTTCCTGGGCTGCCCGTACTTTTCCAGACGTTCCCTCAGTTCGGGATCGCGAACGACACTCAGAGCGGTGAGGTGGTCAGAGTCTTTCTCGCTGGGATCCGCTCCGGCCGTGAGCAGACGCGTGACGAGCTCCTTGTATCCTGTCTCACCCGGTACAGCGAACAGACACGCAAAGAAGAGCGCTGAGCGGCCGTTGCGGTCGGTGGTTCGTGCGCTGGCTCCTGCTTGGAGTAGCGCCTGGGCCATCCTGGCGTCACCGCGGCAGGCGGCAACCATCAGGGCATCTCGTCCCAGGCGGTCGGCGGCCAGGACATCGACTCCGGCATCGAGAAGCAACGACACCCATTCCCTGCGACCGTGAGCCGCGGCGACGTGGAGAGGACTGGCCCCGCCAGGCGTCCGCAGAAGGGGATCGAAGGATTCGTCGAGGTGGTCGCGCACAGCATCGACATCGCCCGTGCGGACGTCAACCAGCATTCGTTCCGGAACCTGGATGATCTGGCGGTATGCGGTCGTCCACAGGGATGGATTGCCCTCCATGAACTCCGATTCGAACCGGGCCACGTCTCCCGAACGAGAGCCGATCTCGAGGAGTCGTCCCCAACGGCGCCGGCTGCGCGTGTCCACGGAGCCGACCTCGCCCGAACTCAACCAGAACACACGGCGCTCACGGCTCACTGCGAGATAGTCCGGAGCGAAGAGGAACCAGTACTCCCGAGGTCGACCTTTCAGCAACCAGACCGCGCCTCCGATCGCGGCTAGGATCACGGCGAAAGGGATGCTCGTCAGACCCGGGTAGCCGACTTCGGTCAGGCACAGTCCGGCCAGTGCGAGGAGGGCTCCGAGGACGCAGCACACACGGCCGATGGCCACGGCTTCTCGATGTTGGTAGCGAAACACCGAGATCCCCTCGATCTCGCGCTCCTCGTCCACGTCGTTCAACAGCAACAGCAGGTCGCCCGGGATGTAGGACGTGTTCGTCGGATTCCACGGCGGGTCGAACGGCGTCATGATCTCGACTCCCCTCCGATGCCGCCCTCGACGCGCCACGGCGCATCAATCACAGCGCACCTCGAACGCATGTACCCCCCACCTCGACCTGGTCGATGACTGCGCTTCCCGTGCCCGAATAGCCGCGATCGGCCACTCTGTACCGATACGCTCCCTCACCGGACGTCAGGCGCGGCAGGACCGATTCTCCAACGTCGATGTCGACCTCCAGCCAAGATGGGAGCGCCATGGAACGCGAAAACTCGACCCGGATGTCCTTCGGACCGTGGTTGCTCAGATTCAGCACCGGCTGTCCTGGCGAATCCAGCTCGGCCAGATGGCGCTGCACGGAGCGGTGCTAGACGCGAGGGAGAGGCACCCCGATCCAGTCAACACGTTGACCACGACCAGCAGGTCTGACGTCGAGGGACATGCCGGGTGAGGAGGCCTCATTCGCAATCCACGGTGAGCCTGTGTGTTCCCCCGCCGATCTCCAGCTCGCCCTCATCGAAGAACTCGTAGCCCGGGCCGGAGTAGCCTCGGTCGGCGATCCTGAACATGTAGAAATCAGCGCCGGAGGGTAAGTGCAGGGCTCCCGACTGCCCCGCGTCGATGTCGTACTCGACCCACGACGGATTTCGGTCGCAGAGCGCGAATCCGACCCTCGTGTCCATCGTGGTGAGATTGTAAACGTGCACGACCGGCGGTTCCGAGGGCGACGACTGGACCACTTCGTGCTCCGCGAAACACTCCCTCCAGCGAGGGTGAAACTCGTACGACGGCGCGGAGGGCGCTGATTCTGCCTGGATGTGCCGGCTCCACCCACCCACGATGAAGTGATTCATCAACCACTCCCCTGCCATGGAACCATCGTTCTTGGATGGGAAGAACTCGATGTCGTACTGCTTGGTCACGACGTTCACCGCATATCCGGCCGCGCCGATGTCGATGAATCGCTCGTCCAGCGATCCGAAACCGACGGCGTAGGACATGGTGAGCTGAACGCCGGTTCGGGGGACGACGAACCGGGTGATCGCGTACAAGCCCGGGTCCACGTTGGCGCGGCAGAAGAAGCCGTTCTCGCCCGACTTGAGGTCGTAGCTGCGGCCATTCTCGTTGGTCACGGTCACCCCCAGACCGGCCAGGTGGCTCGAGCCGCCGGAAGCCAGGTCGACCACCGAGATGAAGCCTGCGAGGAGATGCTTCCCCTCTTCGGGTGGAGGGAGCTTCTGCGGGCACGCGTCGCCGGTCACCGCAGGGGGTGTAGCTGTGTAGGAGCTACCCCCAGACGAACCCGACGTCGCCTTGCTCGACCCGGTATCGCGCTTCTTGCTCGAGGACGATCCCGCCCCCCAGACGATCGCCGCGATGATCGCGATGACGCCGAGGGCGACGGCCACCCGCACCGGATCGACCTCGCCATCGTCCCCGTCGGCGCCCAGGGCATCCGAGTAGGCTGGCTGGGGGTTGGTCGAGCCGGCCCAGGAGAAGTGCAGGCAACCCGTCGAGGAGAAGACGAGCGAGAGGCACAGGACGGAGACGATGGCGGTTCTCATGGCTCAGCTCCCCGGAGAGAGCTGCGCCGTCTCTCCGGGCAGCAGGCCCCTCCCGCCTTCCATTGCACTACAGGCGTGGGTGGCTCGGAATGACCGAACCGGCCAGATCGAGTGCAGTTCCGGTCATGTCAGAGCAAGAAGGGGATACCTACTCCCATCCGTTCAACCAGCGAATTCCCCACTCGACGGCTTCGGTCACATAGGGAAGGTCCAGTCCCACGCCCACGACGGCGACGACAACGAGCACGGGAAGGACCACGTAGAACAGCAAAAGCATCACGAAGCAACCGCGTCGGGGCCCGGTGAACAGCCCGATCAGGTTGAGGACCAATCCGATCGGATACACGAACACGTAGGCCAGCAAGGTGATGGCGGCGAACGCTGGTGAGCCGTCAGAGGATGACATGTCTCCGAAGTCTACGGTTGCGAAGGCCTTTTCCGAATGACAGATCCGGCCAAAGACCACGGTGTTTCGGCCACGATGAGATCACGGCTCGGATGGATATCATTGGTATTCGAACTCGATTTCCTCCCGCTCTTCGAACCGATCCGAACCAACGCGCACCAGAGTCTTCGCCCTGTGCATTCGAGTTCCCATGGCTAGTTCGGATTCCGAGCTCCCGACGAAAACGCGCGCTTCGCCGATGGAACTGGTTCCTCCCGTTTTCACCCACTCGAGCGCTTTCAGGGGAGTCATCCACGCCGACTCGGGAGTCTTCGGCGAAACTAGGTCCATTTCGAGGAGCTCGAACAGGAGGATCGCATCGCCGAGCGGGTAGCTTTCACCGCATTCAGGACAACAGGCACAATCCGTCTCGAATGACCTGGGCTTTCCAGGCCTTCCACACGCGGGACACTGGAGTTCGAGCCCGTAGTTGCACAATATCCTGGTCGCCTCGTGGAACTCCTCACGGACCGTCTGCGCCAGGAGTCGCACCGCTGCGGGGTTCGCGAGTCCTGATTGCGCGAGCGCGTCCTCGAACTCTCGAAGCTCACGCTGCTCGATCATGGATTTCATCTGTCCTTCCGAGCTCGCTCGGCGTTCGCGCTGCTTCCGGATCTCCTCGGTTTTCTTCAGGATGGACTTCACGGGCTCGAGATCCCTCTCACTACGTCCAGCAAGCGACTCGTGCATGGCCGATCCGTAGGGCACCATCTTCGCGACCTCTCCTTGCCATCTCAGCCACAGGTGGTAGCCCCCATCCAGCGGATTGCCACTCCGGTGGTGCTTTTCGTAGTACGACTCCAGTGCATCCATCATGGTCGGGATCGCCTCGGTGCACTTCACCCGGACCAGGATCACCAGCATCAACCCGGGACCGGATGTTTGTCCCGACCGCGTCCAATTCTCGAGTGCGCGATGGACGAATTGAGCACATCGGTCTCCCAGAAACTCGAACAGCCCACAAAGGGCCATGTCGACCATCGTGCTGCCAAGACGATCGCCGGAGTCGAGCTGTGTCTCCAGTTCGCGCGTGAGGGCCGGTCGATCCACGTCAGCCAGCGACGTGAGCAACGAGTAGAGGAGACCGGGGGCCGCGCCTTCCCCGCGCCCAAGGGCCACTGCGCACGGGCGGCTGTCGTCGTACTTGTACGGACTGAAGCGGCCGAATGCCTCGTTGTCGGCCAGCGTTCGAATCAGCGTCACGCACGAAGGGATTTCGTGGGCACGGACGTTCCCACCGAGGCACTCCACCAGTTTCCGAATCGTGCTCTCGAGTCGGGCCCCGCCATAGTTCCTCCAGACTCCGCTTTCCTCGATCGCGGATCGCTGAACGTAATTCAGAACGATGGCGGCACGATCGCCGCGTTCGTCTTCGAGCGAGGCCAGCTCCGATTCAAGATCCTCCAGCAGAGCACGTGATTGGGCTGTCGAAGTCGTCAACCGCGCGCAGTGAGATCGGCTCTTCTCGGCGCGGTCGCTGGGTTGTGCGAGGGTGGGTGAGTCCAGATACCGACGTGCTCGTCCAGTGCAGAACTCGACCTCCTGGCTCAGGTCACTCGAAATGAAGGCGCCATACGTCCGCAGCAAGGCGGCTGACACGGGATCGCGTTCGGCGGCGGTTGTCAGGATCGCATCGATCCGTTCACTCAACTCAGCCGACGCCGCTTCGACTTCATCCAGCCTGGAGCGCTCTCGCTGCAGCATGCGGCCGGTTTCCGCCTCTCTGCGCCTCTCCTCCTCCTGCCTTTCTTGCTCTTCACGTCGCTTCGCGTCTCGAGCCGCGTCCTCTCGAGCTCGTTCCCGTCTCCGGGTCTCCTCCACCCTGGCCTTGACCTCGCCCTGCCGAGTCGGACTGTTCGGGCAGGCGCAGGCGATGGTTCCCTCTCCGAGACACTTCGAGCAAGGCTTGGCACCCAGGCCGAGCAATCCGCCTTTCTTCCCCTTTCCTTTGCAGAAGGGACAGGGTTTCTCGCCTGCACCCGAGCAACCAGGACAATCGGAGTACGGCACGATGAATGTCCTTCCCATGAATCGCTCAGAGAGAGCCTCTCGCGGCCAGCGCCTGCTGGAACTTCCGGATGAATTCCGTCTTCGTCTGATCTTCGGCTTCGCGGCGAGCACGGGCCTTTCGAGCCGTCGCCTCCTCTGCACCGATTTCATCGGGCTTCTCCACGGGGACCACGGTGCTCGTGGTCACACGGAAGAGGGCGTCTCCGTCGTGCGTCGTCAGGGTGGCGTCCATGCCGACGATGACGTCGCATAGATGGATGCTTGATCCCCGCGGTTGACCGACTGGAATGAACCTTCTCTTGTCGCTGTACGAGATGCAGTTCTCGCTGTCGTACCACGTGTTCACCCTCAGCCAGCTGCTCTGGTTGATGTTGCGAGGAACGGAATCGACGACGATGTACCCCCACCCTTCGAGCAGGTCCCTCATGGTGTCCATCTGCTTCAGCGTGTCCGCTCCCGCGAACCGGACGCCGCGCGCAGCGACGATCTTGTTCAGCGCCTCCTCGAGCTCCTTCCTGTCCTCGCCGTCTAACAGCCCGTTGATCTATCCACCCGCAGCGGTTGGTACGAGCGATCGGCTCTG
>CAYRNR010000179.1:0-14593 GCA_964425605.1 uncultured Rickettsiales bacterium
GACTCCTCCCGTGCCCGTGCCCGTGCCCGTGCCCAGGCCGAAGGCCGGTGCCCGATAGACTTGTGAGTCAGCTCTGGAGCATCAGATCGGTGCTCAGACGCCGCGAGCCCTCAGTCGCTTCAGCGACCTCATGTCATGGCGCAGTACATCTTCCTGGTCATGTCTCGGGCACGGGCACGGGCACGGGCACGGGCACGGGGAGCGGTCGGGCAATGCCCGACCGCGACTAGCTCAGGGGTGATACGTGCACACGCCGCCCTCGCACCGCGGCACCGAACCGTCGCACAGGTAGACCGCCAGGCACCCCACCCCGGCGCACGGCCCGAAGGTGGTCTCCACGAACGCCTGCCACTGGGCGGTACACACGGCGTTGATGGCGATGGAGAAGCCGCCGTTGGCGCACCCGCAGCAATCGCCGTAGACCTCGACGCACTGGGACGGATGGTTGCAGGTCCAGAAGTCGGTGATGCAGTCGGGGCCGGTGGGGGTGGTGTCGTCGTCGTCGCCCGCGCTGTCGTCGTCGTCGCCGGCGCTGTCGTCGTCGTCGCCCGCGCTGTCGTCGTCGTCGCCGGCGCTGTCGTCGTCGCCCGCGGTGGCGTCGTCGTCGTCCGCTGTGGCGTCGTCATCGTCGTCCGCGGTTGCGTCGTCGTCATCCGCCGTCGCGTCGTCGTCGTCCGCCGTCGCGTCGTCGTCATCTGCGGTCACGTCGTCATCGTCCGCTGCGGCGTCGTCGTCCGACACCTCCTTCAGACCGCAGCCGGCCAGGGCCACCGTCAGGACCACCAGGAGTGCTCGCCAGGCCATGGGGATGCTCCTCTCGGGTCCAAGCGTATCAGTCCCCCGGTGAGCACGCTTGTTCCGATTCGAGCGTCGGTGCCAAGATGTCCCCACGAGGAGGAGGGGAGCAGGTCGTGAGACTTCGTCTCCGAGGGTTGGCTCCGAGGGGCGGGGGAGACCGGACCACGCGGGTCGTCTCGCTGGACCCCAGGGCCATGGCGCAGCGTCTTGCGGTGTTCGTCGCCGGGCTGCTGCTCGCCCTGGTGCTGCTGGAGCTGGCGCTGCGCGCCTCGGGAGCGCTGTTCGAGGAGGACCAGGACCGGCGCAACCGCACGGCGAGGACGGGGGATCAGCGGGTGGTGCTGTGCGTGGGGGAGTCCACCACGGCGATGGGAGGGGACGACGCCTACCCCGGCCAGCTGCAGGAGATCCTCCGCGAACGCACGGGCGAGGCGTTCTTTGTGGTCAACGAGGGGATCCCCGGCGGCGACTCCTCGGCGCTGCTGTCCCGGCTCACCCACGAGCTCGACCGCTACCAGCCCGAGGTGGTCGTGGCGATGATGGGCGCCAACGACATCCCCGACGGGGCCGTGCCCCACATCGACACGGCCCAGGGCGAACCATCGGGGCCGACCCACGCGCTGAAGATCGTCGAGTTCGCCCTGCAGCTGCGCCACAGCGCCCGCCGCTCGCGAGAAGAGCCGGCAGCCACCGCCGCCCGGACCGCCGGGGCCAGCTACGACGACCTCGTGGATCGGGGGGCGGCCCTCGCGCGGGACTACCGACACCTCGAGGCCGAGGAGTTCCTGGTGGCGGCCACGGCCCACGATCCCCGCCGCGTGGAGGCGTTCGTCGAGTTGGGCCGGCTGTACGAGGACATGTCCCGGCCCGAGGAGGCGCAGGCCCAGTTCGTCCGCGGGATCGAGGTCTGCGAGGCCCACGGGGCGACCCCGTGCGACCGCATCCTCGTCGACTTCGCCCGCTGCCTCGAGCGGCGGTCGCAGCACACCGGGGCCGAGGAGCAGTTCCGCCTGGCCCTGGTCGAGAACGAGCTCAGCGTCCTGGCGTGGTTCGGACTGGGGCGGGTCCTGCGCAAGCAGCACCGCTTCGAGGACGCGGCGACCGCATTCCGCCGGGCCATCGCGCTCGACCCCGCCGATCCCCAGGCCCACGTCAGCCTGGGGCTGTGTCTGGAGTCCATGGGCGAGGAGGCCAGCGCCGAGGAGCACCTGCGCCGGGGCTGGGACATGAGCCCGGGCGACCGCCGCGCGTTCATCCGCCTGGCGGACTTCTACGAGCGCCACGACGAACACGACGCCCTGATCGCCCTGGGGGCCGACGCCCTGGACGTGGACCCGGACGACGACATCGCCGGATGGATGGCCAGCTATCACGGGCGGCGAGGAGACCTCGCGCGAGCCGAGAAGTACCTGGCCATGGCCGACGACATCCGCCGCAGCTCCACACCGGACATGACCCGCGACAACTACCACGCCATGGAACGTATCCTGCGCGATCGCGGCATCCAGCTCGTGGCCGTCCAGTACCCCGTGCGCAGCGCCGAGCCGCTGGAGAAGCTCTTCAGCGGCAACGACGCGGTGATCCTCGTGGACAACTCCGAGGTGTTCCGCGCAGCACTGCAACAGCACCGCTTCGACGAGCTGTTCTGGGACCGCTGCTACGGCGACTTCGGCCACGGCACCCGACTGGGCAACCGCATCCTGGCCGACAACATCGCCGACGCCATCCTCTCCCAGCACCTCGCCCTCACCGAGGCCCCTGCCTCCGATCCCCCGAGGCCGGCCACCGAGGCGACCCTCGTCTCGATCCCCGGCGGCACCTTCTCCATGGGCGCCCTCGACCACGACACCGATGCCCGCGACTGGGAGCGGCCCCGCCACGAGGTCACGATCTCCCCGTTCCAGCTCGATCGCACCGAGGTCACCGTGGCCGCCTTTGCCGAGGCCGTGGCCGCTGGCGTCGTCTCCGAGCCGGGGTGCACGCCCCACGACGAGTGGGGCGACGAGCTGTGCAACTACCGCCACGAGGACCGCCGCGACCACCCCGTCAACGGCGTCAGCTGGGCCGACGCGGACGCCTACTGCCGGTGGCGGGGCGCGCGGCTTCCCACCGAGGCCGAGCACGAGTTCGCCCTCCGGGCGGGGGACCGCGACGCCGTCTATCCGTGGGGCGACGCCCCTGTCCCGCCCGAGAAGGTGGGCAACTACGCCGGCGAGTCCGCGCCACGCACGCACGCCGAGGGCCCGGTCCTCTCCGGGTACGACGACGGCTTCGCCCTCACCGCGCCGGTGGCGTCGTTCCCCCCCAACGCCCTGGGGGTGCACGACCTGTCGGGCAACATCTGGGAGTGGTGCTCGGACTGGTTCGGTCCCGCGTACTACGAGGGCAGCCCCACCCTGGATCCGGGCGGCCCCGACCGCGGCGAACGGCGCGTCCTCAAGGGGGGGAACTTCTACTGCATTCGCGAGGAGTTGCGCATCTCCGAGCGCCACCACAAGCGGTCCGCGGACGAGGCGGTGTACTCCGGATTCCGGTGCGCGGCCGACGGGACGGACTGAGGAGACACCCATGGGATCGCGCACCGCCGACGCCGTCGTCCGCGCCTATCTCGACGTCACCGGCCTCAAGGGCCTGCCGCGGGCCGGCTGGCTGCTGCGCGGGGTGGGTCCGGACGACTGCGAGAGCGTGGCCGATCACACGCTGGGTGTGGCCATGCTGTGCCTGCTGCTGCTGGACGGCCGCGGCCTGGACCGGGAGCGCGTGCTGCACATGGCGCTGATCCACGACCTGGGCGAGGCCCGGGTGGGGGACATCACGCCGTCGGACGGGATCAGCGACGATGACAAGCACCAGCTGGAAGCCGCGGCCGTCCGGGACATCGCCGAAGGCCTCTCCGGAGGAGAACGGCACCGGGCGATCTGGGAGGAGTACGAGGCCGGCGCGACCCCCGAGGCTCGCTTCGTGAAGCAGGTGGACAAGCTGGAGATGGCGCTGCAGGCCGCAGTTTACGACCGGCAGGGTTACGACGGGCTGGACGAGTTCCTCGAGACGGCGCGCCGGGCCATCGACGATCCCGAGCTGTTGCAGCTGCTCGACGCCGCCGCCCCAGTGCTTAGTAGATAGAGACCATGCTCACGCTGCTGCTGATCGTCCTGGGCGCGCTGATCCTGTTCTTCACGGAATGGGTCGAGGTGGAGATCACCGCGATCCTGGTGATGGCGGCGCTGCTGGTCACCGGCATCCTCGAGCCGGCCGAGGCCCTCTCCGGGTTCTCGTCGGAGGCCACGGTGGTCGTGGCTGGCCTGCTGATCATGAGCTCGGCCATCGAGCGCACGGGCGCGCTGCAGGTGGCGGCGAACCGGTTCATGCGCTGGGCCAAGGGCGATCCTCACCGGGTCGCCACGTCGTCCATGTTCGCCACGGGCGTGCTGTCCATGTTCCTCAACAACACCCCGGCGGTGGCCGTGCAGCTGCCCATCGCCCTGTCCGTGGCGCGCAAGGCCGAGGTGGCCGTGTCCAAGCTGTTGATGCCCATCTCGTTCGCCGCGATCCTCGGCGGCACGTGCACCATGATCGGCACCTCCACCAACCTGCTGGTGCGGTCCATCGCCGCGGACCACGGGTGGGACATCGGCGTGTTCGACATCACACCCATGGGGCTGATCTACCTGGGGGTGGGCTTGGCGTACCTGCTGACGGTCGGCCGGCGCCTGGTGCCCGACCGGCACGCCGGAGAGGATCTCGCCGAGCGCTTCCACCTGCGCGACTACGTGCCGCCCGCCGACGATCCACAGGGCGGCGCGGTGCTGCTGGTGGAGGCGGTGCTCGCGCCGTCGTCGAGGCTGCTGGGCTCCACGCTGACCGAGGCGCGATGCCCACAACGCTACGGGATCGAGATCCTGGCGCTGCGCCGCCACGGCCACTACCTTCGCGGCGGCCTCGATCAGGTCCACCTCGATTTTGGCGATTCACTGCTGCTCCAGGGCACGGCCGATGCTGTGCAGCAGCTCGAGGACTCCACCGACTTCCTGCTGCTCCACCAGATCTCGCTGCCCCGGCCACGCCGGTCCAAGATCCCCATCGCCGTGGGGATCCTGGCGATCACGGTGGCGCTGATGGGGACCGGGGCCGTGCCCATGGTCACCGGCGTGGTGCTGGGGTCGCTGGCGATGATCCTGACGCGCTGCGTGAGCCTGCGCGAGGTGTACGAGTCGTTCCCGTTCAAGGTGATCGTGCTGCTGGGCTGTCTGATCCCCCTCGGCCTGGCCGTGGACAAGACCGGCGCCGACGACTTCGTCGCCACGAAGCTCGTCGAGCTGCCGATGCTCGACTCGCCGCGGATCATGTTGCTGGCGCTGGCCCTGCTGACCATCGCCCTGACCGAGGTCATGTCCAACAACGCCACGGCCGTGCTGATCGTGCCCATCGCCTTTGCCGTGGCCGAGCGGCTCGGCGTGTCACCCCAGCCGCTGGTGCTGGGGGTGATGTTCACCGCGTCATTCTCGTTCCTGACCCCCGTGGGCTATCAGACCAACACGCTGATCTACGGACCGGGAGGCTACCGCTTCTCGGACTTCGCGCGGGTGGGGGCGCCGCTGACGGCGACGTTGCTGGTGCTGACGGTGTTCGTGGTGCCGGCGATCTGGGGGTTCTAGTCTTCCTCGGACTCCGGGACGGGCTGGGGCTCCTCGGGAATGGCCACGGCCGGGGGTTCCTCGCGGACCTCGATGGGGGGGACCTCGGGGGTGACCGCCTCGGGGGGCTCCTCCGGCGTCGTCTCGGCGCTGTCGTCGTCGGCCGGCTCCTCCGGGATCGCGATGGAGGGGGGCACCTCGCGGACCTCCACGGGGCCGCAGCAGCCGGTCAACGCCGCGGACAGCGCCACGGCCGCGGCCACCCCGGCCGCGGCGTTGCGGGCCTGGGTCCGCAGGGGCGTGGGGGGCGCCACCTGGGGCGCGACGCCGTGCACGTGCACCCGCAGTCGCTTGCCTGCGACCTCCACGCCGTCCTGATCGACGAGCACCACCGGCTTGTCCTGTGGCACCTCGAGGCTCCTGCCGGCGCGAACCACCCGCACGGCCTCGGCGCCGGCCGGCCTCAACAGGATCAGCCGATCGTCCAGGGAGACCCACAGCTCGCACGCCGCGCCGACGTCCTCCTCCCAGGTCACCGCCCCGGCCCCGTCGATGCGCAGGCCGGGCCCGCGGCCCACCAGGGCCGTGCAGCGCAGATACCGATCGTCGGGGCTCGCTGGGTCGAGGTCCTCCAGGCAGATGGCCAGGGGCTCGGGCATGGTGCTCTCCTCAGGTGTCGATCAGGTGTCGCGAGATCACGACGGGTTTCAGCTCGGGGGGGGCCTCGATCCCACGCGCGTGGGCCTCGGCCAGCAGGTGCGTCGCCGGCCACTTCAGCGCGGCCACTTGCTCCTCGGCGAGCAGTTCGCACAGCACGCGCACGCGCCAGGGCCCACACACGGGCTCGTCGGCGTCGCCGGTGAACTGCAGGTTCTCCGAGCGGCAGCCACCGCCGCACAGGGTCGCCAGCGCGCACTCGGCGCACAGGGGCAACGTGGACACGGGCCTGGACCGACACTGCAGGTCGGCAAGGGAGTCTGCGAACGGCTCCTCGGTCAGGTGCCCCACCCGCTCCTCCATCTTGAAGCAGGTGAACAGGGCGCCGTCGCTGCGCAGGTGCAGGTGGTAGCCCAGGGCGCAGGTGCAGCCCTCGCGGCGCGGCGCCACCGGGCTGCGCTCGGCCGCCGACACCACCTCGCCACCCTCGAAGGCGATGCGATCCAGCGCATCCTCGAGCTGGGCACGGGAGGTGAACAGGTGCCGGCCCTGCTCGCGGCCGCTGTGGTAGAGCACCCCCAGGGCGACGCGCGTGCCCGTCGGCAACCGCTTTCGCAGGGCGAACATCTTCTCTGCCACCCGGTCCACGTCCTGGGGCAGCAGCATCAGATCCACGATCACCTCGGCCCCGTGGCCGGCCACCGCGTGGATCCCCTCGGCCACGAGCTCGAACCGCGGCGCGCCAGAGACCTCGTCGCAGCGCACCGCCTCGACGCCGGCGAGGCTCACGCGGATCTCGGCGCCGCGGCGGTGCAGGGCGGCCACCCGCTCGGCAGCGCCGGGTTCGGTCAGCAAGGTGCCGTTGGTGAACAGGGTCAGGGCCAGGTCCCGGTCCAGCACGTACTCGGCCAGGTCCAGCGCCCACGGCACCATCAGCGGCTCGCCACCCAGCAGGGCGATCCGGCCCTGGCCGCCGTAGCGCTGGCGCACCGCGTCGACCACGTCGCGCAGCTGCGGCAGGGTGATCTCGCGCTGTCGCGGCTGGCCCGAGTTGGTGCAGCAGTAGGTGCATTCGAGGTTGCAGGCGTTGGTCAGCTGGATCTGCACCGACGGCGCCGCCGGCTCCGGCCGGCGGGGAGGTCCGCCGAACCCGTGCCGGAGGAGTTCGTCGCGCAGGGCGCGCGGCAGAGCCGCGGGTGCGGCGTCTCCGTCGATCACCGCGCGGACCGCGGCCACGTCGCCGGACGACACCGGACAGAACAGCGCGTGGCCCCGCGAGACCAGCAGCTGACCGTCGCTCAGGGGCAACGTCGTCGCATCCGCGGGGATCTCGAGGACCGGCGGGGATTCAGCCACGGCGGTGCTCCAGCAGCCAGTCGTACAGCCGCGGATCCTCGTAGGTCCGAGTCCAGCTGTCGTGCTCCACGCCCTCGTACACGGTCAACCGCACCGATCCGCCAGCCTCCTCGATCCTCCGCACCATCTCGTGGGACTCGGCCAGGGGCACCGCGGTATCCGCGGCGCCGTGGAAGCACCAGATGGGCAAGCGCGCCAGGCCCCGGAGATCACACCACAGCGACGGCCCACAGATGGGGGCGATGGCCGCGAAGCGGTCCGGATGGGCGGCGGCCGTGGCCCAGGTCCCGAGCCCGCCCATGGAGAACCCCGTGAGGTAGATCCTGTCGCGGTCCACGCGGTGGGTGACGCACACGCGGTCGAGCAACGCACGCAGCGTGTCCGGGGCCCACTGCTGCTCGGCCGGACACTGGGGCGCGACCACCACGAACGGCAGGTCCTCGCCCCGTTCGAAGCGAGATGGCGGCCCGTAGGGCCGGACGAGGTCCAGGTCATCCCCACGCTCCCCGGCGCCGTGCAGGAACAGGATCAGCGGCCACGTCTCGTCCTCGCCGGCCTCGTACTGCGCGGGCAGGTAGAGCAGGTACCGGGCGCCCACGACCTTGATCAGCGTCCCGGAGAAATGGTTTTCGGTGGCGTTCATGCAGAAAATGTCGTTTCGACCGGCCACGAGGGGCTGCCGGGATACGGTTTCACTGGTCATCGGACGAATCGAGGGTATTCTACCCGCCGGTGGGAGCGGTGTGAGGAGTTGTCGATCGTGGCGGAGACGCGCGGCCGGGCCCCCCAGGACCTCGTCGAGACCCTGCTCGCCGTGGGCGTGGAGGTGGAGACGCTGGTCACCTGCGACGTCGAAGGACTCGAGCCCCCCACCCTCGCCGACGATCCCGAGGCCAAGCAGGCCATCGAACACCTCCCCGCCCTGGTACTCGACAACGACGGCGACGGCGCCCCGATCACCCCACAGGATCAGGTCCTGGGCGAGGGCGGCATGGGGATCGTCTCCTCCGCCCACCAGGCGCACCTGAACCGCGAGGTCGCGATCAAGACGGTGCGGGACCAGCAATCGGGCGCGGCGCTGATGCTGTTCAAGGAGTCCCAGGTGCTGGGAGGATTGGAGCACCCCAACATCGTGCCGGTGCACATGCTCGGCGCCGACGCGTTCAGCCAGCCCATGCTGGTGATGAAGCGCCTCGAGGGGGACGCCTGGACCGAGTACATGCCGGGCGAGAGGAGCGACCTGTCCGCGCCCGCCGACCAGGACCCCCTGGAGTGGAACCTCCGGGTGTTGATGCAGGTCTGCAACGCCGTGCAGTACGCCCACAGCCGCGGCGTGGTGCACCGGGACATCAAGCCGGGCAACGTGATGGTGGGGGCGTTCGGCGAGGTCTACCTCCTGGACTGGGGCCTCGCGGCGAGCCTGACCGGAGAGCGAGCCTTCGGCCTGGCCGAGACCCTCGAGATCCGCCACGTGGCCGGGACGCCGGGCTACATGGCGCCGGAGATGGCCGCAGCCGACGGCGCGAACATCGACGAGCGCACCGACGTGTACCTGCTCGGCGGCTGCCTGCACACCATCCTCACGGGTACGCCGCGACACCGCGGCTCGTCGGCCATGGACCGGCTGCTCAGGGCCTACGCCTCGCCGCCGTTCGATTACGACCGCGACGTCCCCACCGAGCTCGCCGGCATCTGCAACCGGGCCATGGCCGAGCGACGCGAGGACCGCTACCAGAGCGCCCAGGCCCTCCGCGATGCCCTCACGGACTTCCTCCATCACCGCTCCTCCATCGCCCTGGCCCGCGAAGCGGCCGACCTCGTGGCAACGTTCTGCCGCGCCGTCGAGGTCGCCGACGAGACCCAGGAGTCCGGGGTTCACATCCACGCCCTGTTCGGCGAGTGCCACTTTGGCCTGCGCCAGGCCCTGCGGCAGTGGGAGCACAACGTCGAGGCCCAGGAGGCCCAGCAACGGCTGCTCGAGGCACGGATCGACTACGAGCTGCGGCTCGGTTCCGTGGAGGCGGCCGAGTTGTTGCGCGTCGATCTCCCCCGCGCCAACCCCGGGCTCGACGAGCGGATCGCCCAGCGCAGGGCCGAGGCCGAGGACGAGGCCGAGCGCCTGCGAATGCTCCAGCGGATGTGGAGCCTGGACCTGGGGATGGGGGGGCGTAGCCGCGTGATGCTGGGCATGGGCACCCTGTGGGGGCTGGTCTACCTCGTGCTGGGCTTGCTGGCCCGCCACGACGTGTTCCGCGCCGAGTACGTCACCTTCATCACCATCTCCGTGGTCCACGGGGCGACCCTGGGCGCGCTGGACATGTGGGTGCGCCGCAACCTGCCGCGCACCGAGGTCAACCGCCGGTTCATGCAGACCCTGTGGGTGTCGGCTGTGGGACCGCTGCTGGTCCTCGTCTTCTGCCGGTACCACGATCTGCCGTTCACCACGGCCCTGGGTCTGGTCGTGGGCACCTATGCGATGGTGTCCTGCATCGCGGCCATCGCCATCGATCTGCGGATGTTCGGCACGGCCGCGTCGTTCGCGCTGGGCTTCGTGGTGATCGCGGTGGTCCCCGAGTGGTGCTACTGGGCGACCGGCGCCGCCGCCTTCTGCGGCCTGTGGGTCGCCTCGCGGTACTGGCGTCCCACCGAAGACCCGCCCCGGCCGGTCAGTCTCTCAGGTAGTGACACGAGTACCCGCCCGGGTTCTTGACCAGGTAGTCCTGGTGGTACTCCTCGGCGGTGTAGAACCTCGGCGCGTCCACGATCTCCGTGACCACGGGGTGGCTCCACTTGCCTGACGCGTCCACCTGCTCGCGCACCTGCTCGGCCACACTCCGCTGGGCCTCGTCGGCCACGAAGATGGCGCTGCGGTACTGGGTGCCGATGTCGTTTCCCTGCCGGTCCAGTGTGGTGGGATCGTGCATCCGGAAGAACCAGTCGAGCAGGGCCTCGTAGCTCAACTGGTTGGGATCGAAGGTGATGCGCACGGCCTCGGCGTGGCCGCTGCGGCCCGTGCGGACCTCCGCGTAGTCGGGATCGTCCACGTCCCCGCCGGTGTACCCCACGTCCGTGTCGATGACCCCGGGGATGTCGCGGATGATCGCCTCCATGCCCCAGAAGCAGCCGCCCGCCAGGATCGCGACCTCGTGCGCCATACCCGTCTCCTCGTCGCCGGCCCGGTCCCCGGTCAGGGAGCGCGCGGTGTCTCCAGTCGCCACCGCGAATCCAGCCAGGTATTCACCGTACCCCTGTTGCTCCATCTCCTCCAGCCAGCCGCTGCCCGAGTCGTACTTGTCCAGGGACGAGAACAGGGGTTCGCCGGAGACCACGTCCACGTAGATCCCGGCGCGTTCGTTGTCCCAGTAGGCGTTGTCGAAGGGTGGCTCGGTCCCATCCTCCTGGGTCACGTGGTACTGCAGCGGGGTCAGCCGCTGGACGGCGGTTCGGTCATCTCGGTGCGCTTGCATGGTCTGGTATTCCAGGATGGCGGACGCGGCCACAGCCACGCCGGTCAGGGCGATCACGGCGATGTAGAGGCCGCGGTACACGGCCTCACCTGTACCGTCGGGACCGGGCTGCCACCTTGGATCGGCTCAGCTGGTCGTCCACGCCGGCCAACCCGGTCCTGAGGTCGTCGGCCAGTCGGAGCTTCTCCATGCTCACTCCCTCCGGTACCCCGGCAGGTCGGCGAACTCGCCCAGCGGCCGGTAGCAGAAGACGTAGTCCCCCTCGCCGAACACGATCTTCAACGCGGCGCCCCTGGACTCCGCGTACTCCACGTACCCCGGGATGTCGCAGGCGTCGTGGCACTCGCTCGCGTGGGCCGGGGCCTCGCGGTCCCGGGCCTTGTCGTACCAGGACAGGCAGGTGTTCTCGCCGATGAGATCCTCGGCGGCCACGTCGGCCATGGCCTTGGCCCGCGGCCAGTCCAGGGTCGGATCTTTGCTCGCAATCGTCAGGGTTTCCATCGCTCGGATCTCCTCAAGCCTGTTAAGTTACAGCAACTAACTTAGTCACGCCTAACCACATGTAAAGGCGGGCAGACGAGATCGCGAGAGAAGGACCGGAGAGGGAGCTATCGCAGTTGAGGCCGCAGGTCGGGCGGCCCGGCCGGGGCCGCGGCCGCGCCAAGGGGGTCGTACTCCCCCTCCAGGTACGGCGCCTCGGTGCCCATCGCCAGCGGCTCCAGCGCGGCCCACATCAGGTGGGCAGCAGCCGCGAGGTTGTCCGGAGAGTTGTTCGCGGGCGTGTCGTCGGGGGTGTGGTAGTAAGCGTGCGGCCCCGTGGTCTGGGCCATCACCGAGGTGATCTCCTGGGTGATGAAGCACACGTGGTCCGACGCCAGCACCGGCATGTTGGCGAAGGTGTCGTAGGGGAGGCCCTGGTCGGCCGCCGCCGCGTCCATCAGCTGGGCCAGCCACAGGTAATCCTCCACCAGCGCCCCGTAGAGGTTGAGCCCGCCGCCGTCCCCGGCCCCGACCATGTCCACGCTGATGGCCGCCACCGTGTCCTCGTGGGGGTACGACGGCTCGCCCACGTAGAAGCACGAGCCGACCAACCCCGACTCCTCGGCGTTGAACGCCGCGAACAGCACGGTGCGCTCGGGCTGCACACCGCAGGTGGCCAGCAGGCGCGCCAGCTCCATCATCACCACCGTGCCCGAGGCGTTGTCGTCCCCGCCGTTGTAGATCTCGCCGGTGATCGAGTCGGTCCCCAGGTGGTCGATGTGGGCCCCGATGACCACCACCTCGTCGCCCGCGCCCTCCACCGATCCCAGGAGGTTGGGGACCTGGTGCTCGACCACCGCAGCGCTCACCGTCAGCGCCACGTCGACGCCCGTCGCGCGGGACTGGGGCACGTGCGCGGCGTCGATGGCCTCGGCCCAGTCGGCCAGGTCGGGCAGCGGCTCCTCGACCCGGTCGCGGCGCACCGTCAACACCGGGAGGTCCGCCTCGTAGTAGTAGATGCCCACGTCGCCCTCGAGCAGGGACGCGTCGTGGCGGTAGTCCTGCACCAAAATCATCGCGGTCGCGCCGTGCAGGGCCGCGTTGGCGGCCTTGTACCCGAACGTCCACAGGTCCTCGTCCTGGTGGGCGGCCTCGTTGGCAGGGCAGCCGGACTCGACGGCGATGTCGTCGCCGGGGCCGTGCCGAAGCACCAGGACCACCTCGCCGGTCACGTCCACGCCCTCGTAGTCGTCGTACCCGGTCTCCGGCAGGGGGCAGTCCGGATACTCGGCCGGATCGTACGCCGGCACGGTCATCCCGTAGCCCGCGAACACAAGCTCGCCCGCGGCCTCGCCGCCGCCCGAGCGGGTCAGCGGTCGGAAGTCGTCGCCCTCCACGAGCTCCTCGCCCCCCAGATTCAGGGACGAAGCGCTGGTCAGCTCCCACTTCTCGAAGGGGAAGTACTGGCGGTAGGTCCCGTCCTCCCCCACCGGCACCAGGCCGTACTCCTCGAACACCCCCTCGACGTACTGCAACGCCATCTCGTTGCCCTCGGTGGCTGGCGCGCGGCCGCCGTACTCGTCCGAGGCCAGCAGGCTGAGATCGTCGTACATGCGATCGGGGTCGACGACCTCGGGATCGACGGCGGCGGTGTCGTCGTCGCCGGCGGTGTCGTCGTCATCGGGATCGTCGTCACAGGCCATCAGGAGGATGGGCAGGGTGACCAGGAGGAGGAACAGGCGGGTCATGGGTACGCTCCCTCGGAGCGATCCTACCGCGCGAGCCCCTCCGCCACAGACTCCTCCACGAGGATCATCGCCGAGCTCGGCGGCAGCTCCAGCCGCAGCGTCCCATCCCCGGCCACGTCGTGGGCGCCCTGCACGTCCTGCCAGACGTCCACCAGGGTGGTCCCACCGGCGAACCCGGTCTCCATGTCCTCGCCGTCCAGCGAGGTGACCGAGGTGTGCTCCAGGCTGGTGTTGAAGACCACCAGGACCCGGTCACCGTCCACGGCGCGGTCGAAGGCGAAGACGCCGGCGTCCTCCTCGTCCTCGGTGTGATCGGTGGACCAGCGCACCGTCAGATCACCGCGGCGCAGCGGCAGCAGGGCCTTGCGCAGGGCGATGAGGTCCCGGGTCACGGCGAAGGTCTCGCCGGTGGTGTCGTAGCCGGTGTCCCACAGGACCTCGCGGTTGCCTGGATCGTTGCCGCCGTCGAAGGCCTGCTCGGTGCCGTAGTACAGGCACGGGATGCCGTCGATGGTCATCAGGAAGGCCAGGGCCAGGTGGAGCCGCGCGACGTCGGGCTGCTCGAACAAAAAGCGCGAGACGTCGTGGTTGTCCATGAAGTTGACCAGGGCGGCCTGGGGCGCCACGCCGATGCCGCCGGTGGCGGGCTCGGAGCCGTAGTTGTCGAGCCGCTGGGTCCACAGCGCTTCGATGCCCGAGGTGGCGCCGCCGAACTTGAACACCGCATCGAAGGCCTGGAACTTCTGGCTGAAGTAGAACGCCGAGTCCATCTCGTCGTCGAAGGTGAACGAGCCGATGAGCTCGTCGTCGCCGTCGAAGGCCTCGCCGAAGACGAAGAAGTTGTCCTTGCCGTGGCTGGCGGCCTGCTCGCGGATGCCCGGGGTCCAGTACTGCCAGAACTCGTGCTCCACGTGCTTGAGGGTGTCCACGCGGAAGCCGTCGAAGTCCACGTTGTCGATCCAGAACTGGAACGCGCGCAGCAGCGCGTCCTGGACCTCGGGGAGATCGGTGCGCAGGTCCTTGAGGCCGCCGGGGAAGTCGCCGTGGACCACCTGGTCGTCGGCCTCCCAGCTGGTGACCTTGCCCCGGCGGTTGTACCAGCCGTGGTTCTGGAACTCGGCGGGCGTCGGCGGGACGCGGTTCACCTCGGGGTAGTTGACGAAGATGATCGGCGCGGGGCCGGCCTCGCCCAGGGAGGTGAACGCCTGGATGCCCCGCTCGTCGTAGTCCGGGTCCCACTCGGTGATGTGCTCGAGGCCGTCGCCGAAGTTGGTGTAGGTGCTCTCGTCGGGCACGCCGTTGAGGTTGATGTCGTAGAAGAACAGCTGGCCCACGTGGTTGGTCACCACGTCGCAGATCACGGCGATGTCGCGGTCGTGGGCCGCGTCCACCATCTCGCGCAGCTTGGCCATGTCGCCGAAGTGGGGGTTGGGCTGGTCGAAGGCCTGGGTCC
>CAYRNR010000180.1:0-14575 GCA_964425605.1 uncultured Rickettsiales bacterium
GGCTGCGGTACTGCACGAACATCTTCTCGGGCACCAGGTAGGCGTCCTCGGTCAGATGGGTCGGCGCCGGGTCGCCGAACAGGTCGTTGATCGGCCCCTCCACCGGATCTGCCGGCGGCGCGTTGGCCACCAGGTCGATCTGGGCGCCCACGCTCCACTTGCCCTTGCGGATGGACGTGTTGAAGCGATTGATCAGCTCGAGGAAGTCCGCGTTGGTGCTGTCCTCGGGGAAGTTGTGGACCTTGACGTGGAAGCTCTCGCTGAGCATCCACGAGCCCCCCTCGAGGGGGCTGGCTGCGTCGTAGCCGTCCAGGGAGGCGGCCCGGACAGAGCCCGGGAACGCGAGCAGCGCGCACAACGACCCGAGGACGGGCAGCAGGCGAGCCAGAGCGGGAGAGACGCCGTGGCCGTTCATGATGGGTCTATTCGCCCGAAGTGCTGTCGGGGGCGTCGCCGATTCCCAGCAGCGCCTCCACCTGGGCCCTGAGCTTGACCTCGTCACCGGGCTCGTACCCGGCGTGGGTGTCCTGGATCTCGCCCTTCTGGTCGATGATCACCGTCACGGGCAGGTTGGGGTTGGCCGAGAACTGACCGAACACCGAGCGCTCGGGGTCGAGCAGCACCGGGAAGGTGTACCCACCCGCGCGGGCCGTGCCCTTCACCTGGGGTTCGTTGCGCGCCTCGTCCGTGGAGATGGACAGGATCACCAGCCCCTGGTCCTTGAGGGCCTTGTACAGCTTGTGCAGCTCGGGCATCTCGGCCTTGCACGGCGTGCACCAGGTGGCCCAGAAGCTGATGATGACGACCTTGCCCTCGTAGTCCGACAGCGAGACGTTGCGCCCGTCGATGTCCTTGAGGGTGAAGTCGGCGGCCTTGCCGCCGGCCGCCGCCGTGGTCGCCAGGGCCAGCGTGAGGATCAGGGCCATCGCCAGGCCGATGCGCGTCGCGGGAGATCTGTTCATCGGAAACGCTCCTTCGGGGTTCACGGCAGTGTACCCCAAGTTCCAGCCACCGGGCACAACACGCCTGCGCGTCGGGTACCACTGACGCATCCGCTATACTTCGATTCGATCCTGCGACCAAATCCCCCGGGCCGAGCGGCCCGATCACGGCGGTGAGGGCAGTGGCCAAGCGCATCCTGGTGGTGGACGACGAGCAGAACATCCGCACGGTGTTGCGTGCGCTGCTGTCCCGCGACGGCCTCGACGTGGTCACCGCCGCCAACGGCAACGAGGCGATGCTGGCGCTGGAGGACGGCGAGTTCAACGCCGTGCTGACCGACCTGCGCATGCCCGGGACCAACGGCATGGGCCTGCTGCGCCACGTGACCCAGCACTATCCCGGGCTCCCGGTGGTGATCCTCACCGCCCACGGCACCGTGGACACCGCCGTCGAGGCCCTCAAGCGCGGGGCCTTCGACTACCTCACCAAGCCCTTCGACCACACCGAGATCCGCCAGGTGATGGACAAGGCGTTGCGCACCGAGGCCGCCAAGGACCGCTCGCGGGTGGGCGCCAGCGCGCCACCGGCCGCGCCGGTCGCGCAGGAGCGGTCCGCCCCCTTCTCCGGCATCGTCGGCGAGACCCCGGCGATGAAGGCCCTGTTCGGCCTCGTCGAGAAGGTGGCCCCCTCCCCCACCACCCTGCTCATCCGGGGCGAGTCCGGCACCGGCAAGGAGCTCATCGCCACGGCCATCCACGAGCTCAGCGATCGCGCCGACGGCCCGCTGATCAAGCTCAACTGCACCGCCATCCCCGAGAACCTGTTCGAGACCGAGCTGTTCGGCCACGAGAAGGGCTCCTTCACCGGCGCCGTGGCCTCCAAGCCCGGCCGCTTCGAGCTCGCCAGCGGCGGCACCCTGTTCCTCGACGAGGTGGGCGAGCTGCCCAAGGAGATGCAGGTCAAGCTGCTGCGGGTGCTGCAGGAGCGGTCGTTCGAGCGCGTCGGCGGCATCAAGTCCATCGAGGTGGACGTGCGCCTGATCGCCGCGACCAACGTGGATCTGGAGTCCCTGGTCCACTCCGGCGACTTCCGCGACGACCTGTACTACCGGCTCAACGTGGTCCCCCTGACCCTGCCGCCGCTGCGCGAGCGCCTCGACGACATCCCCCACCTCCTCGATCACTTCGTCGACAAGTTCAACCGCAAGCTCGACCGCCAGGTGCGCCACATCTCCACCGGCGCCCGCGACGTGCTCTGCCGCTACCACTGGCCCGGCAACATCCGCGAGCTCGAGAACCAGATGGAGCGCGTGATCCTGCTGCTGGACTCCGACGTGGTCGAGCGCGAGGACCTGCCCCCCGAGCTCCTCGCCGACTCCGGCCGGTACACACCCCAGCACCGCGACGAGGACAGCATCCGCAACGACGACGAGCTGCTCGCCGACGGCGAGTCCCTCAAGGACATCGTCCGCGTCCACACCGAGGAGCTCGAGCGCGACCTCATCCAGCGCGCCCTCGACGCCGAGGGCTGGAACGTCACCCACACCGCGGCCCGCCTCGGCATCAGCCGCAAGGGCCTGCAGCTCAAGATGAAGGACTACGGGTTGCGCAAGCCCTGAGCGCGACCCGGGAGGAACACCCACGTGGGGGCCGCCGAACTCCTGGTCATCCTGTCCATCGTGGCCGCCGTCCTTTGTCCCATCGCCGTGATCTTCGGCGCCCTCGGCGCCATGCTCGCCGCGCCCCTGCTCTATCGCGGCAAGCTCGCCTCGTGGACCGGCGGCACCACCCCCCTCGAGGCCTACGAGCTCCTCGGCGACGGCGCCACCACCGGCGTCTTCATGGTCCGCCCCTGCTCCTTCCTCGTCGAGGGCAACCTGTCCAGCGCCGCCCCTCCCGCCGACGTCGTCGCCCACCTCGCCGACCAGTTCTCCACCGGCTGGGGGCGCCAGCTGTTCACCCGCGACGACACCGGCGTGGTGGCCGAGATCCGCTTCATCAAGGCCCTGGCCACCGACCTGGGCTGGATCGCCGCGGTCGTGGTGGACCCGGCCGACGACGGCGGCTCCACCGTCCACTACCGCTTCCGCACCACCTACATGCTGCCCGTGATCACGTTCTTCCTGTCGATGCGGCTGCGGATGCACGTGCTGGTGCGGTTGGTGCCGTAGGGCCATGGCCAAGGCGATCCTGGTCAACGCGACGGACGTCCCCTTCACCGCGTCCTGTCTCCTGCCCGACAACGGCCTGGCCTCGCTCGCCGCGTGCCTCATCGAGGCCGGGCACGACGTGCAGATCGTGGACGCGAGCACCGCGCGCACCTTGCGCGACCATGTCACGCCCGGACAGCGACAGCACATCCAGGTCCTGCGACGGCGCTTGCAGGAGGGGAAGGTCGACGCGGCCACAGTTGCCGAGATGAGGATGCTCGACGAGGAGATCGGCGCGGGCCTCCAACGAGTCTATCAGCGGATCCAGGCCGATCTCGACGCCCGCATCAGCGCGGCCGGCGTGACGTTGCTGGGGTTGAAGCTCTGGTTCGGCGCGGGGAGCGAGGCGGGGCTGCGCATGGCGTGGAACCTGTCGCGCCGCCACCCGCAGCTGAAGGTCTTCGCAGGAGGACCGCTTGCCACGCTGGCTCCGCGACGGGTCCTCCAGGGCCACCCCGTGGTGCGGGCGATCTGCGTGGGTGAGGGCGAGAGGACCATCGTGGGGCTGGCCGAGTACTGCGACGGTACGAGGAAGCTCGATACGATCCCGAACCTCGTCTACCTCGACGGCGGCGTCCCCACCAGGACGGAGACCGATCTGGCCGAACTGGACGATCTACCGCTCCCCTGCTACCGCGAGGAGGTCTATCCCACCGCCACCAACGGCGAGCAGATCCCGGTGCACTGCCTGTCCGAGAGTCGGGGTTGCCCGATGCGCTGTCCGTTCTGCGCCCACCGGTCCCTCAGCGGTGGGCGGTGGCGCACGGCGTCGGCCGAACGGGTCGTCGAGACCATGGTGGACGCCCACCGGCGGTGGGGCGTTCGCCACTTCCGATTCTCGGGATCTTTCACGCCGGCGCGCCTCTTCAGGAGAGTCGCTGATCGGCTGATCGAGCTGGACGCCGACCTGCGCTTCTCGGGCTTCTCCCACGTGAACGACGTGCGCGTGGACGACCTGCCCCGTTTGCAGCAGGCCGGCCTGCGCGCGCTGTTCCTCGGAATCGAATCGGGCTCGGACGAACTGCTGGCGGGATCGCTGGGTAAAAAAACCACCGCCAGCCGTATCCGGGAGGTGGTCGGTGCGTGCATGGATGCCGGGATCTTCGTATCGGGCAGCATCATCCACCCCGCACCGGGTGAGACCCAGCAGAGCCGACACGAGACCCTTCAGCTGCTGCTCGACCTCTTCTCCGGCCGCGACGCCGGAGCCGTGCCCGTGCTGCCGCCTCTACCCGAGCCCGGCTCCCTGTGGTGGGAACGCATGGAGTCCTACGGATTCGAGGGGGACCGCGATCGCATCATCGACGCGCTGTGCCGGCGCCGGGTTCGGATGTTCCTGCCGATGAACATGTTCGAACCGCTCCCGTACAGCCTGGACGGCCGTGATTACCGCGAGGTGACCGCGCGGACCGCGTCTCTCACGGCAGAGTTGCGAGGTGCCGGGATCATGGTGAACCTCGGGGACGACACGGTGCTGATCGGCCTGGCCGCCGGCCACCGGCCCCGTGAGATCTACGACATCAGCCACGAGATCTTCGCCTGTGCCGACGCCGAGTGCCTGGAGGAGTTGATCGCCCGCACCCGCGGCGCGCGCGCCCCAGCGCATCCTTGACACGTGTTTCGGCAAGCTGACACGCTCGATTCGATCCACGTAGCCAGCCTCGGGGGAGGCTCCGAGATTCGAACAAGGGGAGAACCTCATGGCGGACGGCATGAAGTCCAGCATCCAGGTGGGTGAAACGTTCCAAGGTGCGTACGAAATCCTGTCCCAGCTCGGGGCTGGCGGCTTCGGCGAGGTCTACAAAGCCCGCCAGCTGACCACGGGCCAGCTGGTGGCCGTCAAGGTGATCCTGCCCGAACGGGAGTCGCGGCCCAGCCGGGAGCAGATCGAGGCCCGGTTCATCCGGGAGATGAAGCTCTGCGCCCACCTACATCATCCCAACATCGTGCGCCTCATCGACTCAGGGAAGACCGACGACGGACAGCTGTACACGGTGTTCGCCTATGTGCCCGGCAAGTCGCTCAAGGAGGTCTTGGCCGAGGAAGGTGCCCTGGATCCGGTCGAAGCGGCGCGCATCATGGGGCAGATCCTCGACGCGCTGGCCGCGGCCCACGATCACGGTGTGGTCCACCGCGATCTGAAGCCTGGCAACATCATGCTCTCCACCATGGGCGCGCGTCGCAACGCCATGGTGCTCGACTTCGGGATCGGCGCCTTCATCGGCACCACCGTCGACGAGGAGATCTCGGACATCACCGGGGCCCGCGAGATGTTGGGCACACCCGCGTATGCATCGCCGGAGCAGCTCCGGGGCGGGCTCCCGACACCTCGCGCCGATCTGTACTCCTGGGGCCTGGTCTTCCTCGAGTGCCTCACCGGGCGGCGGGTGATGTACGGAAAGACGATCAACGAAATTCTGTACAAGCAGCTCGGCCCGGTGAACATACCGGTGCCTGTGCCCATCACCCGGCACGAGGTGGCGACCGTGTTGCGCAAGGCCACGGCCAAGGACATGGACGAACGGGACATGGATGCCCGATCTCTCCTGGAAGCCCTCGAAGCGATGGAGTTCGCCAGCCTTCGGGGCGCCATACCGAGGACGAATCGCTCCGACACCGACGCCTACGGATCGCCCACGACGACCAAGGTGGTCGAGGAGTTGCAGGGCAAGGCGTTCCGCGAGACAGGCTACTCCTGGGACGACACAGCCGGTGAACTGCGCCAGCTCACCGTGGTGGGCTGTACGTTCTCCATGGACGATCCCAGCGGCGAGGAGGATCTCGAGCGGTTCGAACGACACGACCGGGCCAACAGGACCCTCTGCGGGGTAGCTGCAGGGCACCACGCCGGGCTCTTGGGGAGCGTGCTGGGCGACCAGATCATTCTGTACTTCGGCTACCCGCTGGCCCAGGAGGACGACGTCACGCGGGCCACGCGAGCGGCCAGGGACATCGCGTCGCGGGCCCAGGAGCAGGGTATTGGCGTACGTATCGGCGTCCACACCGGGATGGTGATCACGCGGAGCGTCAAGGACACGGTGGGCGACACGATCCAGGACGTAGTCGGCACGGCGCCCAAGGTGGCTCTCCACCTCAGCGGCCTGGCCGCGGTCGGTGAGGTGGTGGTCAGCGGCGAGACCCGCAAGCTCCTCAAGGCCGACCACGCTTTCGAGCCGTGCGGTGAACAGCCGTTGAGCGGCTTTGGCCGCCCCATCACCGCGCACGTTTTGCGAGGAGACGCCGAGCAGTCCATGTCCCTGACCACCCTGTTCGGCGAGGACGCCATGCCCATGGCCGGGCGCGTCCACGAGATGAACCTGCTGCAGGACCGCTGGCAGCAGGCGGTGGGGGGGACGGGTAGCAGCATCCTCATCACCGGCGAGGCGGGGATCGGCAAGTCGCGGCTGGCCAGGGAACTGGTCCGCGCCGTGGAGGACGGCACGCAGACGTGGCTTGAGTGCCGGTGCGTGCAGGAGAGCCGCCACAGCGCCCTGTTCCCGGTGATCGATCTGTTGATCCGTCTGGCCGGGGTCTCCCCTGAGGACGGGGAGGAGGCCAAGCTGGAGTGCCTCACCCAGCTCTGCGAGGGCGTCTCCCTCGACACCGCGCAGACGATCCCGCTGCTCGCGCCGCTGCTGGGGATCGCCCCCGATGGGGGGCACTATCAGCCTCCAGACGTCTCCCCGCAGAAGCTTCGCGAGATGACCCTCGAGGCGTTGCTTTCCCTGCTGTTCCAGATGTCGCACCAACAGCCACTGCTGCTGGTGGTCGAGGATCTCCACTGGGCCGATCCGACCACACTCGAGCTGCTCGCGTTGCTCGTCCAGGACGCGGCCAGCAGCGCCCTGTGCGCCGTGCTCACGGCACGACCAGAGTTCGAACCCACGTGGTCGGGCGGCGATGCGCTGCGCATCCAGCTGCCGCGGCTGGATCACGAGGCGGTGCGCCAGCTGATGGAGTCGATGACCGACGGGCGCAGCCTACCCCGGGAGGTCGTGGAGCTCGTGGAGCGACGGACCGACGGCGTCGCCCTGTTCGTGGAGGAGCTGACGCGGCACGTGCTCGATTCGGGCCTGCTGGAGCCGAGAGCCGGAAGGTACGAGTTGGCCGGACCCCTTTCCGAGTCCGTGATTCCCGACTCATTACGGGGGCTGCTGGCCGCGCGGCTCGACACGGTGGGGGACGCCAAGACCGTGGCCCAGCTCGCGTCGGCCATCGGCCGTGAGTTCGCGCTGGACCTCCTCGGCGCGGTCGCCGGGATCGAAGGGGACGATATCCGCAGGTCGGTCGACCGCCTCGTCGAGGCGGACCTGGTCCGCCGGAGCCGCCGGGGCGCCGCGGTCGCCTACGGCTTCAAGCACGCCCTGATCCGGGACATGGCCTACCGATCCATGCTCACGGAGAGGCGCGTGAGCGCGCACGGCAGCATTGCAGCGGCGCTCGAGGAGCAGTTCCCGCAAATCGTCCAGACGCGGCCGGACCTGCTCGCCCACCACCACGCGGCGGCCGAGCAGAAACCGCAGGCCCTCGGCTACGCCCTCCAGGCGGGCATGGGCGCGTTGATGCGGTCGGCCAACGCCGAGGCGATCCAGCAGGCCACCGCGGCCAAGGAGTGGCTCGACGCGCTGCCCGACGCGCGCGCCCAGGCGGAGATGGAGCTGCAGCTCAACGGCATCGTCACGCCGGCGATGATGGCCACGCGCGGCTGGGGCGATCCGTCGATCCTGGAGGTGGTTCGCCGGTCCGAGGATCTCCTGGAGGAGGTGGGCGAGGCCCCGCAGCTGATCCCCACGTTGTGGGCACTGACCCTGTACCAGACCATGGTGTCCAACACGAAGGCCGCGCGCAGCCTCGCCGACCGCCTGCTGGGTCTGGCCGACGCGATGGGGGACGTGGGCCAGCGCGTCGCGACCCTGCCCATGCTGGGGACATGTCAGATCGAGACCGGCGAGTTCTCGGCTGCGTGCGACAGCTTCGAGGAGGTGTCGAGCAAGTACGACATCCAGCAGCACGGGCACCACGCAATCGTCTTCGGCATGGACTCGCTGGCCTACGCGCTGATGCAGCACGCCTACGTCTTCGCCCACATGGGGCGATTCACCGAGGGAATCGAGCTGACCCACCGCGCCGAGTCGGCGGCCCGGGCGGTGAACCACGCCCTGAGCATCGCCATGTCCGTCCACTTCCGCGCCATGGTGCACGCCCTGGCCGAGCAGCGCGCAGAGGTCGCGGCCTGCGCCGGTAGCGTGCTGGAGCTGGCGACGAAGCACGGTCTTCCCGCCCAGCAGGCGTATGGAGCGATCCTGCTGGGCTGGGCCACGAACAACGAGGAGATGATCGGCGGTGCCATCCAGGGGCTGGAGATGATGAACTACGCCATGGGCATGCCCTGGTATCGCACCTTGCTGGCGACGATGCAGTCGGCGCGCGGCGATCACGACGCTGCCCTGGCCCTGCTGGGGAGGTCCGTCGACCAGGCGCGGGAGACGGGCGAGGTCTACTACCTGGCGGGGGTGCTCACCTGCAAGGGCCGGACGCTGATGCAGCGGGATCCCGCAGCAGTGGAGGCGGCCGAGGCGTGCTTCGTCGAGGCGGCCGATCTGGCCCGGGAGCACGGAGCCACCTTCCTGGAGCTCCAGGCGGTGCTCGGTCTGGCCGGGTTACTGGCCGAGCGGGGTGAGGCCGAGGCCGGGAGCGCTCAGCTCGCGCAGGTGCTGGAACGGATGGGTGACGAGCCTGGCGTTCCAGCCGTGGAGGAGGCCCGGAAGCTGTTGTCGTAGGCGTACCTAGCGGAGCTGGGATCCGCTCATGGGAACGTGATACGCTGCGTGGCGAAGCCCGACCGATCCGTGCCGGGGGAACACACGTGAGGAGGGAACCGTGACCGACGAGAAGAAATGGACCTGCGAAGAGGAGTGGGGCTGCCCGGCAGTGGATCCGATGCACGATGACTTCGTTCTACTTGACCACCACAAGAAGCAGCTCATGGGCATTGGACATGAGTGGGCGACTTTCCTCCGATGGCAGGCCGTCTGGTCGCGGGCCATCGCGTTGGCCTGGAGAGACCCTGCATTCAAGCTGGCGCTGATGGACGACCCAAGGAGGGCGCTGGAATGCGAGTTCCAGTTCTGTGTCCCAAGGGCCCTGTCACTCGTCGTCGTGGAATCCACCAAGGGTCTCCACGTGGAAGAACAGAATTACTGGAAGTTGCATGAGCTCGACAAGACCGAGCTGAAGCTGTTCATCCCACCCAAACCCCAGAACGACATCCTGCAGGCCACGGCCATTGCAGACTATGGGGAGACGGGGCGCGCCTACCCCTTCTCCTGCTTCTAGCCGCGCCGGACCGACGGTTCCCTTCCCACCCCCAGCCCACGGGGCGAGTCTCGACGTGCCCACATCCATCGCCCTGATCGTGCCACCCGTCCACACCGTGGCTCGGCCGAGCCTCGGCCTGTCCAGCCTGCAGGCGTCGCTGGTGGCCGCGGGACACCTGACGCGGACCCACTACCTCAACCTGACGTTCGCCGAGTCTGTCGGCCCGGACCTCAACGAGTGGCTGTGCATCGAGGCCGACTTCCAGTGGCTGATCGGGGAGTGGATCTTCGCGCGGCTCGTGCGTCCCCGTCCCGCCGCCTCCCTCGACGACCGCTACTTCCGCGACGTGGTGGGGGAGGTGCCGGCGGGGCTGGAAGCGGCGGTGCGCCGCGCCCGGGACCAGGCCGGCGAATTCGTGCGCCTCGCCGTGGACGAAGTACTGAGCGAGCGGACGTCCGTGGTGGGGGTGACGACGTCGTTCCAGCAGACGTGCGCGGCGCTGGCCCTCGCAGCAGAGGTGAAGCGGCGGTCGCCCGAGACGCTGGTGTGCCTGGGCGGCGGCAACTGCGAGGGGCCCATGGGGGCGGCGCTGGCCGAGAACTTCCCCCAGCTGGACGCGGTGTTCTCCGGGGAGGGAGAGGTCGCGTTCCCGCGCTTCCTGGAGTCGCGGGCGGGGGCGACGGAACGCAGGGGGCACCATGGCTGCCGTCTCGTCGAGGCAGAGCCCGTTCCCGATCTGGAGACCCTGGAGGTCCCGCAGTTCTCCGACTACTTCGCGGCCCTGGCGCGGACGAGCTTCGCCGACAAGGTCACCCCGGGGCTGCTCGTGGAGGGATCACGCGGGTGCTGGTGGGGCGAGCGCCAACAGTGTGTCTACTGCGGCGTCAACGGGGCCCACCTGGGATTCCGCGCCAAGGGCTCGGCCCGGGTGTTCGAGGAGATGGAGACGCTGTCGAGGCGCTGGTCCACGCCGCGGATCGAGGCCGTGGACAACGTGCTCAGTCCCAGGGTCATGAACCCCGTCTTCGACGAGCTGGCCGAGCGTGACGAGGAGGTCCAGCTGTTCTTCGAGGTCCGCCCGGACCTCGGCCAGGAGGGGCTGCGGCGCGCGGCGTGCGGGGGAGTGACCTGGGTTCAGGCGGGGATCGAGAGCCTGGACGACCGCTGCCTGGAGCGGATGAACAAGGGGACCCACGGGCTGGGCAACATACGGTTCCTGCGCGACTGCCGCGAGGTCGGCGTGAGGCCGCTGTGGATCCTCCTCCATGGCATCCCCGGGGAGCCGGCAGACGCATTCGTACACATGGCCTCGCTGGCCCCCTACCTGCACCACCTGCCCCCGCCAGAGCGCTGCTATCCAATGCGGCTGGACCGCTTCAGCCCCTGCTTCGAGCGAGCGGCCGAGTTCGGGATCGAGGACGTGCGGCCAGTGGCCGCCTACGAGCACGTCTTCGGCGTGGATGCCGACGTGCGAGCGGACCTGGCCTACTTCTTCGAGGGGACGGCTCCCGAGGCCCCTCGCGAACTGGTCGGAATGCTCGAGGATGCCGTGCGCGCGTGGCGGCGGGCGTTCTTCGCGCACCAGCCGATCCTCGAGGTACGCGACGAAGGAGGGCGATGGCGTGTCACAGACACCCGCCCAGTGGCCCTGGATCACGTCTTCGAGCTGGAGGATCTGGAGAAGCGAGTGCTCGACGCCTTCCGGCAGCGGCGGGTGCTCGGCCTCACCCTGGGCCGTCTCGCGCAGCAGTACGGCGCGTTCGCCGTGGATGCGGTCTTTCGCGGCCTGCTGGCGCGTGGGCTCGTGGTCACGGACGGCGACGCCGCCGTGTCCGTGGTCTGCGAGGCCGGACGGCGGGTCCATCCGGCGGAGCGCTTCGACGAGTTCCCCGGGGGCGCCTACACCCCCTGAGATGTCTGGGGCCGTCGATCACATGGCCAGCGGGACGGGGTTGAGCCGTTCCTCGGTGAGGCGCGCCTCGATCCAGCCCAGCCGCGGCGGCACGTCGTAGAGGCGACCCGGGCCGAGGCGGGGCCAGAAGTGCCGCAGCCCCGGGACGATCACCTTGACCACCGTCAGGTCCACGTCGGGGCGGGTTCGATCGAGCACCAGGGTCTCGAGGCCGGCCCGTTCGGCGGTGCGGACGCAGCGCATCACGTCGTCGGCGAGGTCGTCGCTCGGCGTGTGGGGGAATGCCTCCACCGAGACCGGCGCGGTGGCGTCGTCCGGCAGCAGGAACTCCGGATGCTCGATGTCGTCCGGGTTCCAGGGGAGCGGGTGGCGGCCCGCTGGATCGAAGATCTGGTTGAGCTCCGTCAGGGCGCGCTGCGCGGCCAGGCGCGCGTCGAAGTGCGTGCCGAACCCCGCGCTGAACCGGCGGCCGTCCTCCGACCTCGCGTAGGCGACGAACGAGGGGATGGCCAGATCCGTGGTGATGTCCAGCACCCAGAGATCCCATCCCAACGAGGCGAAGTGCTCGATGAGGTGGCTGAAGTAAGGATCGCCGAAGCTGTGCAGGTCCACGCCTGGCCTGCGGGCGCGGCTGTACCACCACAGGGCTGCGGCGTCTCGTTCGACCAGCTCCATGAAACCCTGGAGGACAGCCTCCTCGAGACAGTTGCCAGCCGCGTCGCCGTTGGAATCGTAGGGACACACGCGCTCTCCGGGGGGCGCGGGCATGTCCGCGAAACAGTACGACGAGGGGACCTGGCGCCTGCGCTCGCGGGTGAGCGACCACACGGGGGTCCAGTGGATGGCCCGCCCCGCCGCGAGGCGCGGCGGGACACGAAGGGCCCTGTCCCGTGCCCGACCGGCCACGTCTGGCCGGCCATCCAGCTGGGACTCGCTGTACAGCAGGAGGTCCGAGGGGTGGACCGCGGCCTCGCCGAGGTCCTCGAACGCGGCCCTCTCGCTCGGCTCGTCGCCCTGGAAGGCCGCGCTCCAGCGCTCGATGGCCTCGCACAGTGCGCTGGTCCGCGCCTGGGCGGGGGAACGTCCCTTGCCCATCCCTGTGCGGTGGAACTGGTCAGGCTCCGGTGGATCCTCGATGGGGTGGGCGAACCAGCTGGAGCCGAACACGGGGCGTAGGTGGTGATCCCGGCCAGGGACGGGTCCGAGGCTGGAGACCACGCCCGTGATTGGACTTACGTGGTGGCGCAGGCGCGCAAATGTCTCCCCGGGCGCTGCGGTGCGGTGTCCTCCGTCTCCTGTGAACGTCTTCTCGCTTGGTTGGAGCCGAACTGGGCGCGCCAGCTGACGGGCGAAGAGGTCGGGATCACCGCACGCGGGGCACTGGGGTCGTCTCACGACGGCGTGGTGGACGAGGGCCAGTTGGTCCAGGTCCAACGTGAACAGGGTGCGGGCCAGCGAGCCCGTCTCCGCGAAGCGAATCGCCTTGGCAATCTCGAGGGCTGCGAGAATGTGGGCGACCTCCTTCGTGGCCGGAAGGTGGCCGGACCGGGGCGTCGGCTCGAAACCACATCGCGCGCGGAGGTGGGCCTCGATTGGATGGTTGAAGCGTAGACGATGGGCCAGGCATTCCCAGCAGGGAACCCCTCCGGCGCCGATCAACGGTCCGAACCAGACGGTGATCCCAGAATCCTTGATGGGCATCCAGGCCAGGCCATCGCGCGCAGCGCGCGCGGCGAACTCGTCGATGGCCGGGTCGAGGTAGTCGGTCACCGGGACGATGGCGAGGTCGCCGGTGGGATCTGCATTGAGGCCCGCCAGGCCGAGCGCGCTGGCGAGCGTTGTCGTGTCCCTGCCATTCAGCGCGACGATCCGAATGCTATCTCTCGCAGGATCGTATCCGCGTGACGCCTCCCGTGGGACGCACGCGGACCAGAAATTCACCGCCGGATCGGGTTCGTTTCCTGTTGCAGGCAACAAGTACCCTTCCTCGGTGAGCCGGTCGACGACGTAGAACACCTCGTGCAGGGGGGTGGCGGCAGCGACCACCTGGGCGATGTCTCCCACCGAACGCTCGCCGTCGAGGAGGCTCACGACCTCCGCGAGGCCCTTGCCACGGAGCATGCGCCGCCCCCGCTCGGAGATGATGAACACCGTGTCTCCGGTCCGGTGAACCTGGAGATCCGGCCTGAAAGCAAGGATACGGTTCATGGGCGCCTCCCCCACCTACGCGGTTCCGCCTAGGTTCCCACAGGACTCCAACCGATTCCAAAGTTCACCAGACGAACCCGCCCACGGAAACCCTCCCCTATGGACGCGCATGCCCGTGTGAGGCTACCCTGGGATGTCGTGGAGAAAGCGCCCATGCGACAGCTGTCGATCATCGTGCTGTTCGGGGCCCTCGTGGCCATCGCACCGCGGGCCGAGGCGGCCCAGCCGACGGAGCTGATCCCCTTCCTGCACATGGATGCGGAGGTGGGGTACACGGGGGGTATCCAGTTCGGGAGGCTGCGGGAACAGGACACGGACGAGAAGTTCCACGACGTGGCGAAGTACACGCACCATCGCCACGAGATGAACATCGACATCGAGTTCGGCGTCTGCCCGATGCTCGAGCTGGACCTGCGCTTCCCCATCATCTTCCAGGACCGGCTGCATTACCGCTCGGCCAACGACCTCAGCTACAACGTCAGCGAGGAGCGGGCGACCATGCTGGGGGGTTACCCGCTGCCGTCGGAGGAGCTGGCGGACTCCAAGCGGGGTGGGTTCGGCGACATGGAGATCGGGCTGCAGTTCAGCCCCTTCAACGAGTCCTACGAGAAGCACCCGGCGCCGGCGACCATGCTGCTGGAGTTCGCATTCCTCGCGCCCACGGGCGGAGATCGCTACGACGTGGGATCGGGCGGGACGGCCAAGCCGGGCAACGGCGCCCCGGGCCTCCGGGTCGGGGCGGCGTTCTCCAAGCGCGTGCCCGGCGGCGAGCCGTACTTCTGGGCGCGGTACGAGCTGATCGGGCGCTACGACGCGGACCTGTTCAACTCCCACGAGGAGCCCACCTACGGCGGGCCGGCCACCCTCAACCCCGCGGACTCGGTCCACGTGATGCTGGGCACCGAGATCTACGCGATGAACAACCCCACCAGCGCCACGGCCATCAACGTGGACCTGTACGGGGGCTTCAGCTACCACACCTGGGC
>CAYRNR010000181.1:0-14310 GCA_964425605.1 uncultured Rickettsiales bacterium
CGCAGAGTTCCGCGACCACCTCGGACTTGGTCTCTTCGGACAGGGGCTCGTACTGGTCGGCGTACTCCTCGACCTCGCAGTCGCCCATCTCTGCCCCGTGGGCCACCAGCGCCTCGAAATTGGAGATACCCGCATCCTGAGCACAATCCGGGTCCTCTGTCGGATCGGAGGGCGTGCAGCCCGAACCCGTGCTGATCGCGGCCCACAACATCATCGCAGCGAGCGCCGACAGGGTGCCGTTGCGAATGCCGGGCCCACCCTCGTCGGCCATCAGCGACGCCAGCTCGTTCGCCAGCGCCTCGGGTGACCGGGTCTCGCACTGGGGCGTCGGCAGGGTCCCGCTGGCGTCGTTCAGCCTTTGAGCCAGAGCCAGCAGATCCTGTCTGAACGCGATCTGATCGCGGCGCTCCCGGACACGTTGTACCAGCAACTCCACCACCTCTTGCGAAGTGGCGTAGGGCGGCGGCTGGACGTCCATCGAACCGAGGAACTGCTGCACCTTCTGCACGGTATTGGGCGCCAGAAACGCGGTCATGGTCTCTCCCCGCTTGGTGGTCCTACGAGGATAGAGCAAGGAGCGAACTCGTGGGGCGGGCAAAAACAGGCCGGGGCTGGAAAAGCTTGACTCAGCGCCACTTGATCGAGCAACCGATGCCGGGCCGCTGCTGTACGTCGATGGATTCACCGTCGAGCAAGGCATTCAGGGCAGCCCGCAGCTCGTTGCCGCGAACCGGTACTTCGTTGCCCGGCTGGGCGCCGTCGAGGCGGCCGCGATAGACCAGCTCGCGCGCCCCGTCGAAGAGGTAGAACTCCGGCGTACACGCGGCGCGGAAGGCCTTGGCCGTCATCTGGTCCTCGTCCACCAGGTAGGGGAAGGCATACCCGTGCTGCTCGGCATCGCGTCGCATCTGATCGCGGCTGTCCTGGGGTTGTTGCACCGGATCGTTGGCGTTGATGGCCACCACGGCCACCCCGCGGTCCATCGCTTCGTTCGCCACGGCCACGATCTGCTCGCGGACGTGGATCACGAACGGGCAATGGTTGCAGATGAACATCACCAACAAGGCCGGTGCGTCAGCGGCATCTTCCAGCGACCAGCTCACGCCGTCCGGATCGGGCAGCGAGAACCATGGAACTGGCGTTCCGAGCGGCAACATCGTCGATTCGGCTGTGGCCATGGGGAGGGCTCCTGTACCAAGGGGGGAGGTGCCAGGACTGTCGCTCGTTATCCTCCCCACACCGGGCCCATGCTAGCATCCTCCATCGAGGAGCACCCCCATGCTCCGAACCATCCCGAACCTGCTACTCTGCCTCGCCCTGCTCGGCTGCCCCGACCCAGGCGACGACGACACCCCCAAAGGTACCAAGCGATTCACGCGGCGCGAATCACACGGCGCCGGGATGGACCTCGGGATCGGTGGCGTCGCAGTCCACGTCGTCGGGGTGGTCGTCGTTGTCGTAGTCGTACAGCAAGTCCCGGTCGGCACAGCCCGCCGCGGCCAACACGAGGAGGAGGAGGTGTCTCAGCATCCGTGCTCCGGGGTCAGGTTGCGGTCGCGGTCGTCGCAGTCCCAGCCGCCGATGGGGTACTGCACGGGGTCGTAGTCGCCGATCTGCCACCACGTCGGCGCGCCGTCCCCGTCCAGGTCCCAGGCGTCCGAGGCCGGGCCTCCGTAGATGCCCATGTGGCTGCGGGAACCGTCGGGCGTTTGGATGGAGGGGGCCCCGCCGCTGCGGCAGGGCGAGGTGTAATCCAGGTGCAGGTCCCAGTACCAGGACTCGACGCCCGTGGTGTCGAGGAATTCCGGCGGTGAGGCGATGTTGCCGCTGTAGGCAGTGGGGTCGCCCAGGCTCCACTCGTAGTTCTCGGGCAGGTTCTCGGCGACGTCGTTGAACTCCAGGACCGCCGACGCACCCGACGCGGCGTAGAACCCACCGCCATCGGTGGCGGCCACGTTGGCGTGGACGATGGTGTTGGTCAGTATCAGCGTGTCGCTGCTGGACAGGAAGAACCCCGCCCCGTATCCGGCCTCGTTGCCGACCACGACCCCCTGGGTCATGTCCGGTTCGGACCCGGTGAAGCAGAGGCCACCGCCGGTGGAGCCGGCGTAGTTGCCCGTCACCGCGTAGTTGGTGAACGTCGGCGAACCGCCGAGGACGTACAGCCCCCCACCGGAGGTGCCCGCGAAGTTGTCGGCGAACCACACGTGGTTCAGGGTCGCGTCCGACGCGCTCATGTAGAAGCCCCCGCCAACGTTGGCCTCGTTGCTCACCACGGACACGTTGTCGAACACGACCGGGCTGTTGAACACGTACAGCCCGCCACCGTTGCTGCCGACGGCGTTGTCCGCGATCAGGACGCCGGTGAGCGTGGGTGATCCCTGGATGATCGCCACGCCGCCGCCGTGGTCGTTGGCCTCGTTGCCGGAGATCACCAGATCCGCCAGGGCGGGCGAGCTCAGTTCGATCTCGATGCCCCCGCCAAAGGAGGCGTATCCACCGGTGATGGTGAATCCCTGCAGCACCGTGGCGGACGACTCGCCCGACACCAGCTTCACCGTGCTGCCAGCCAGACCCCCGTCGATGGTCGTCACCGCGGATCCCCCGACCCCCAACACCACCATGTCCACACCACCGAAGTCGAGGTTCTCCGTGTACTCGTCCGGGGCCACGCAGATCACCGTGTTGAGCACCGCGACGTCGATGGCGTCCTGGATGGCAGAGTAGTCGCCAGGGACCCACAGGTTGCAGTTGACACATCCCCCGTCGGCGACGCCGTCGCAGTCGTTGTCCACCCCGTCGCACACGTCGATCGCCGCCGGGCTCGTCGCCGCGTCCGTGTCGTCGCACTCCCCGCCGCAGATTGAGAACCCGTCACCGTCGAGGTCGGCGTCCTCGTCGGTGGCCGCGTCGCAGTCGTTGTCGTCGCCGTCGCAGATCTCGGCCGCGCCCGGGTACGTTTGGCTGCTGGCGTCGTCGCAGTCACCATCGCATCCGGTGAACCCGTCCAGGTCGTCGTCGAGTTCGAGGGGGTCGTCGCTGCCGTCGCAGTCGTTGTCCAGGACGCCGTCGCAGATCTCGGGTGCCCCGGGGTACACGTCGGGATCGGTGTCGTCGCAGTCGTCGCCCCCGTACTGGTCGTCGAGGAAGCCGTCGCCGTCCATGTCCGGGGAGTCGGAGCCGTCGCAGTCCTGGTCCGTGCCGTCGCCGAAGATCTCGGTGGCGCCGGGATTCACGGCCGCGTCCGCATCGTCGCAGTCCAGCGGCTGGGAGCAGGTGTCGTATCCGTCACCATCGCCGTCGTTGGGGTTCGCGGCAGGATCGCTGTCGTCGCAGTCCCCCGCACACGAAGACACGCCATCGCCGTCAGTGTCCTGCTCCTGATCGGGGATCGTCCCGTCGCAGTCGTCGTCCAGGCCGTTGCACGACTCCAGGGCACCCGGGCTGGTGGTGGCATCGGCGTCGTCGCAGTCGCCGTCGCAGATGCGGTAGCCGTCCCCGTCGTCGTCGAGTTCGTCGGTAGGAACGACCGTGTCGCAGTCATCGTCCCATCCGTTACATCGTTCGGTAGCGCCCGGATACACTGCCGGGTCTTCGTCGTCGCAGTCCCCGTCGCAGGCGGACCAGCCGTCGCCGTCCGTGTCGTCGAGGCTCTGGTTGGGATCGTGGTCGTTGCAGTCGCCGTCGCAGTCGCTGTAGCCGTCCCCGTCGTCGTCGACCTCGTTGAGGTCGTCCTCGCCATCGCAGTCGTTGTCGAGTACCCCGTCGCAGATCTGATCCGCACCCAGATGCACGTTGGGATCGGTGTCGTCGCAGTCCGATCCGTCGCCCACGTACCCCGGGGGTTCGTCGCAGGCCACCGCGGTGACCGCGCCGTTGCCCCACCCGTCGCCGTCCGCGTCCTCGTACCAGGTGGGCAGACCCATCGGATCGGCCTCGTCGGTCTGGCCGTCGCAGTCGTTGTCCTCGCCGTCGCACTCCTCCACAGCGTCCGGGTGAATGTCCGGGTCGTCGTCGTTGCAGTCCGTCCCGCCGTCCACGCCGTTCCAGTCGTGGCCGTCGCCGTCGAGGTCGGCCATGTCGGCGCCATCGCAGTCCTGGTCGATGCCGTCGTAGGGCTTCTCCTCGGCGTCGGGGTGGATCGAGGCGTCGTCGGGCACGCAGTCCACCGAGTCGGGGTACCCGTCGCCGTCGAAGTCGAAGATCGCATCGTCGTCGGCGCAGCCCGCTGCGAGCAGGGCAGCCACGATCCCCACGGTCAGGGCCGTTCCGCGCATCGCCATCGCTCCCTTCTTGCCCTGCCGATTCTACCTCGGCGTGGTTGCAAAGATCCGGCTACGACGGCCCATCAAGGTTCCCCCATCAAGGTTCCACCCGATTCACCCATCAAGGTTCCACCCGATTCACCATCAAGGTTCCCCATCAAGGTTCCCCATCAAGGTTCCCATCAAGGTTCCACCCGATTCCCCATCAAGGTTCCCCATCAAGGTTCCCCATCAAGGTTCCCCATCAAGGTTCCACCCGATTCACTCCCATAAGGTTCCCCATCAAGGTTCCCATCAAGGTTCCACCCGATTCACCCATCAAGGTTCCGCGAATCACACCGTGCCATGAGCGCTCACCCGCCTTCCTCTCGAATCGGTCCTCCGCTCATTTCAACGGGTGTTTTAGGGCGTACGCGTGCCTTGACTTCGATGGGGATTCAGCAGACGTGCGGAGCAGAAGACAGGGACGCGGATGGGCATCCGGACGTTACGAGGGCACGAGCGCGGCCTCGGTCACCCGTACGAATGTCAGCGGGGGCGGGAAGCAGTCCGGGGGGAAGACCACGTCCCTGACTCCTTCGAGCCAGCGCTGCGCAGCAGCGTTGTACGCGTCGCGGAATACGCGAGCTTCCTGGACGAACCGAATCCACCGCGCGCGCTCGGTGGTGTGGCAGCGCGGTGCTGGGCTCTTCTTGATCGACTCCGGGTGGTCATAGGGATGCTGAGCGAGGATCTTGTCCACGCCGAGAGGTCGGCGGCCTCTGGAGCGATTGGCCTCGCGGGTTCTCTCAACGATGTCCTCGACCATGGCTAGGACTCGGCTACGGCGCTCCTCGGAATCGACGTCTGCCCAGCACGGCAGGGGCGTCAGTTCGAACTCGACCTTCTCCGTGTACTCATCCTCGGCGAAGTCCTCACGTCGTCGCCTCGCGTACCACTCGGCAGTACGGTCGTACCAGATCCCGGTCAGCGGGGTGTCCTCGAGCAGGGCATGGACGCAAGTGGCTCCAGGCCAGTCGCGCGGATCGGCGATCAGCCCCTCTTTGCAGCCTTGCTCCAGGATGTAGCCCAGCCGCTCGACCTGCGCATCCTCGTCCAGGATCTCGATGTGGCGGTATCGCCGTCCCCAGACCTTCTCCTTCCAACCGAACATGCGTCCGATTTCGCGGGCAGTGTTGCTGTTGAGGTAGCACATGAACAGCGCGAGGGAGCGCACGTCGGGGACGGTGACGATCAGGTGGTAGTGGTTGGACGCGAAGAAGAACGCGTGCAGCAGGATGCCGTACCGAGTGAGGGCTCGGCCGATGATGCCGAAGAGCACGGCGGTGAGCTTCGGAGAGGGCCGTAGGAGGAAGCGACCCTGGATTGCGCGGGTGGTGATCTCCACGACTGAGCTATGGGGAAGATGTCGGAGTGGTCTGCTCATGCGCGATCGGAGGAGCAAAGGCCGTGCCATGAAATGGTCCGGCGCTAACCTCGGGAATTCAGTGCATTTTCAGCTCGGACACCGCGTCCGGACTGGGGGGCTCGGCGTCGGTCCGACCGAAAATCGAACGGTGGGACCGAAATCCGGTCTGTGATTCGCGTGGAACCTTGACGGGAACCTTGACGGGAACCTTGACGGAACCTTGACGGAACCTTGACGGGGAAGAACCCCGTGGGCCTCACTTGCTCTCGAGCTTGATGCGCGCCAGCGTGGCCACGGCGTCGAGCTGGGTCTCGTTCGTGATGAAGAGGTTGAAGGCGTGGCCGAACTTGCTGACGGACGCATCGTCCATTGCCAGCACGACCTCCTGGGGCAGCTCCGCCTCCCTGGCCGCCTCGACGGCGCGCTCGGGCAGGAGGAAGACGACGAGCAGCGCATCGGGCGTCGGCAGCACCGTACAGACGGTGAACTTCTTCTGCTGGATCCGCAGCAGCCAGCCCGTGGCTGTCTTGTAGAAGGCCCAGTTGGCAGCCAGCCCGTCGGTGACGCCGAGCAACGTACCCAACAGCTCCGTCCACAGGAGATGGCGCGCGTCGAGCGCCTGCTCGATCGCGGCAGGCGTCGGCTCTTGCGCGCGGTCGGTGAAGATGGACTCGACCATGGTGACCTCCAAGTCATCCGGACCCTATCAGACCGAAGGACGCGAACAACAGCCGACCGCACCATTCGGCCCTGCAAGGTTCCCGGCAAGGTTCTCCCTATAAGGTTCCCTACAAGGTTCCACGCGGATCACGGGGCGTTTCTAACCCCCTCGCTCGCGATGGCCTGAGGCCTCTTCTCGCCCCTTCGTGGTTCCACCTGATTCACCGGAGTGAATCGCCTGGCGCCTCTACGGCGCCTCTACGGGCGCCTCTACGGGGCGCCTCTACGGCGGCGCCTCTACGGCCTCTACGGGAACCTTGACGGAAACCTCGACGGAGACACGAAAGCCTCACACGGCCGGAAGACTGAAGGCGTGTGGGATACTGCTGCGATGATCGTCCTGCTGTCCCGAACCGCAGCCGTCGTGCTCGCCCATCCGCGATCGAACCTGGGTATCACGACCCTGGGCTGTCTCGTGCTGGCGGCGGTCGCCCTGACCGTCCCGGTGGACATGAGCTTCTTGTCCGTGCTCCAGCAAGACGATCCGATGGTCCAGCGCTACCTCTCGATGAACGAGATCGCACGACTGAGCCATCGGGCGGTGCTATTGCTCGAGGGTCCCGACGAGGCGCTCGATGGCGCGGTTTCCGCTGCGGCCGAGGCGATCGCGGATCGCCCGGAGGTGGACTGGGTCGCTGTGGAGCCACGCAGGATCGAGGGGGCGCGGGTGATCGTGGCCTCACTGCAGGATGATCCGATGAAGCTCGCGGGGCGGGACATCGCCCTGGGTCGGACGTCGTTCAGCTTGGTCGAGCGCGCGGTCGATGAGGCGCTGGCCGATGCGCCGGTGACCCTTGGATGGGCAGGCGTGCCTCCCCAGACGATCCAGGACATCGAAGCGACCCTGGGCCGATTCCTGTGGTTGTCGCCTGTGGGGCTGTTGCTGGTTCTGTTGCTGGTCCGGACCGTCGAACGGCGCGCCCTGAGATTGATGCTGATCGGAGTGCCTCTGGTGCTGGCGGTCGTCTCGACGCTGGGCATCAGCGCGATCGTGTTCGGCGATATCACCTTCAACGAGGGCTTCTTTGGCGTGATCGTGTGCGGGCTCGGGGCGGACTTCGCCCTGCACCTGGTGGTTCGGCTACGCGAGGAACGCGCCGACGGCCACGCCTTCGACCAGGCCCTTCAGCGCACGTTCGCCGGGGTGGGGCCGGCGATCCTGGTCGGGGCCCTGACGACCGCCGGGGCCTTCTCGGTGCTGGCCATGGCGCCCGAGACGCTGCCACGACGGCTGGGGGTCACCGGGGCAGCCGGCCTCGTCATCTGCCTGGGGCTGATGCTGACCTGGCTGCCAGCCGCCTGGGTGCTGCTCGAACGCACGGGTGCGGCCCCCTCGACCGACTCGAAGTTCGCGGTTCCAGGTGTCGGCATCTTGGCCCGGGCGGCGGCGCAACATCCGGGCCTCACCGCGGGTCTGGCGCTCGCGCTGACGACCTGCGCAGGCCTGGGCATCCTCAACCTGCGGTACGAGACCGACTTCAACAACATCGCCAACCGCGACGTTCCAGCTGCATCGGTGAACGCGCGGCTCCAGGAGACGTTCGGCGCCAACTCCAGTCCCTGGCTGGTCGCCACCGAAACGATGGCCGATGCGCATCGCGTTCACGCTGCGTTCGAAGCCGATCCCACGTTCGTCCGCGTGGAGGGTGCCGCGAGTCTTCTCCCGCCAACGGCCGACGACCTGCCACCGGACACGCCGCCCGAGGTGGCGGCCCAACTCCGCGGGACCGACGGTCGCTGGCTCACCTGGGCCTACACCGGGTATGCCGGGCTCGACACCCGACACCTGGCCCTGCACCGCCAGCGGGCCGAGGCGATCGACCCTTCCGCGACCGGGTACGGGGCGTTCGTCGAGGCGGTGATCGCGCCCGAGCGACCCTGGGCTCCCCGGATCGGCCTGGGAATCCTGGGCTTCGTCCTCGTGGTCCTGGCGACGACCCTTCGTTCGCCGCGCTGGGTGCTACTCGCCATCACCCCCTCGGTGGTGGGCATGGTCAGCACGTTGGGGCTGCTGGGCTGGCTCGATTGCGGACTGGGAATCGCACACGTGATCAGCATCCCGCTCCTTGTCGGCCTCGGCGTCGATGACGGCCTGCACGTGGTCCACCGCCTACGGGAGGCGCCGGATCTCGCCGCCGACGCTGGCGCCGCATCGGTCGGACGCGCGATGGTCATGACCACCGCGACGACCTGCACAGGATTCTTGGCGATGCTGCTGGCGAACAACCCGAGCCTGGAATCGATGGCGCTGGTGATCCTGATCGGCCTGCCTCTGTGCCTGATCGCTTCCATCGCGCTGGTGCCCGCGCTCGCCGTGCTGATGCGCCTGCGCTGAAAGCCCTCGTCACGCGCCGGTGATCCTCACCTCGCTCGACCCGGAGCTGGAGACGGTGTCCAGCTCGCGCCTGCGCTCCACATTCAGCCAGCAACGGGCGAGGAACAGCGTGAGGAGAGACAGCAGGGTGGAGATCCTCGTGAAGGGCCACATCAGCTCGGTGTTCGCGGTGCCAGGAGTTACGCTATTGGCCTTCTACCATCCCCCATACGGCCCGCCGTGGGGCGCATGGAAAGAATATCGGGTTTTCTTCCCTTCGGAGGTTGTGCGGCGCCCGAATTCAAGGCGTGCGTCCGGCCAAGTTGCGGGACAAGCGGCTACCACGCCCTGTGCGGTACCAGGATTTCGACAGCGGCCTCGATGTGGCGGTCGAGTGCCAGCCGAGGCAGGATCGACCCCGGTGTCGACGATCCGCGGATGATTGGTTAGCTGCGGGCCCAGGGATTCGAAGTCACTGTCGGCTCCTCCCGATTGACAGAACCCGGAACATGCGGTTGCCGAAGGAGGAGTTGCGGTGGGCGATGAGATGGGATGAGAAGGCCGATCTCGTCAACGGCCTACCTTTGGTCGCCAGGGATGTCCGATTCGTCGAGCGGATCGCCCCAATTTGGGGGTTGGTGCATGAATCGTGGTGGCTCCCGCGATTGCGATTTCACTGGGCCTCGGTGCCCCCAGCCCGTAACTTGACCCGCACAGCCTCCTCGAAGTGCGACGTGTACAGGTCAACCTTCTTCCTCACCGACACTTCGGTCACGGCCCGAGACCGGATGCTCCTGAACGGATCCCGCACCATCTGCAGGTAGGGCTGCACCCCATGCAGATCCGCGCGTAGATTCCCTACCAGGTACAACCAGAACTCCTTCGCAATCGAACTGTCCGACGCGGTCTTCCACTCATTCCAGGTCATCTCCTGCTTGCGTGCCTGCACCGTCGAGGATTTTAGCTCGATCATCCGGTCGACCCAGCTCACCGGCACGCCCGCGGTCCGAATCGGCAGGAGCGTCAAGATATCGAACCCTGGCCACTCCGCGTCCAGCCCATATCCGTCCATTGATGTAAGCCCACTCATCACCCTGTCGAACACCTCAGATTTCGTCCGGGCAGCGGCAATCCTCTCCTTGTTCGACACGTCGAACACCCGCGCGTTCTTCCAACTCCGTTCATCCTCCAAGTCAAAGATCGTGGCATCTGCCCACTCGCGCCGTACCCTCAACCGTTCGTACCGTAAGGCGAGCGCGGTACCCACGCGGTCCAGCTGGCTCAGATCGGTCCGGCGCGACTTCCGTCCGCCGCCTCGGCGCTTGCCGTCTTCGTCGTTCCCACCGCCCCCAGGACTCCCATCACCAGCACCCTTGCCGGGGACAATCTCCTCCTCACCGTCGAAGACTAGGTCGTCCGGGTTCCACAGGACGTGCTTTTCCTCGTCCTGTCCATCCCCCGCCCCCGGCTGCGTCGCCGCCTCCCCGGCCCCCGCGTCCTCGTCCTCGACCGTCTCCGGCGCGGGCGCAGGCGGTGTTTCCATCTCGCCCGGTTTCGCGTTCACTCCGCCTGCACTTCGCGAACTCGCCAGCAGGGCCAACTTGCCATCCACGTCGACGGGGGCAGACGCTCTCACCAGCAGTCTTTTGCGTGCAGCGTCCCCGCGTGCACGGATGAGTGCCAGGAACGACTCGAACGCGTTGACCTGCATGGCCTCGCACAGCCCTGCCGCCAACGCCTCGGCCACCCTCTCGGTGGGAGGCCAAGCCCTCTCCCCCCAGCTCACTATCAGCCTTGCCGGTCGGCCTTCCTCGCCACGTTGCCAGTGATAGCCTCGCTCGGAAGCCTCGGTCATCTCGCCGCCTAGCTCGTACCGGACCCTCAGCTTCCCCACGGGTAGTAGTCCGGACAACGCACGCTGCAACCGCGTCGCGTCCCTGCGAATCTGTCGCTGCGTCGCTCGATCCGCCTCCACGCGGCATATTAGGTACGGTGCAACACGAGCCACTTCCTCGCGCAGTCTCCGCTCCCCATCCTCGCCCAGTTCGTGCTCGTCACACTCGGGGGACGCCTCCAGTTCCTCTTCCAGGATCCTCGTGCGAAAGAACTCCCTGAGCGGAGCCCTGGCCGCGGGGTGGCCCTCAAGTACGAACGTCCACACTGTCAAGCGGTCACCGAGCCGGAGCCGCGTATCTCGCCGTTCTGCGTGCAGGGCCTCGCTCGCTGGAACGAAACGGTAGCCGGTCTTGCCGTCGTGCGTAAGCAACGGCGCCCTGGACAGCTCTTCCGTGGCCGCTACCCACGCCCTGCTCGCACTAGTGCGCCTCTCCTCCTGCGTGGGCGGCATTAGCTCAATGGCATGCCTATATGCTGGGTTGATGATCTCCCGTTGGTCCCGGCGGGAGATCGTGTCCAGACCTTCGAACCGCTTCTGTAGTCGCGCGAATACGGCCACGCAATCGCTAGGTTCGAAGGTCGAGGGGTTCAGATCGCCCCGGATGCCAAGGAACCGTGCCAGCCCGCGAGCTTCGTAGAGCGCGTGAGCCTGCTCGCCGCTCACGGCTGGAAGTAGCACGTCGGTCTCGTCCCGCCCCACCTCGAAACGGCGGCGGACCTCGGACGTGGGCAGCCAGACGCTGGTGGGATGCCTGGGGCCATGGCCGGTCGGGCACCAAGCGCGCCTCCGCAGCCTATCCACCCAGGGAGACTCGGCAACCTCGTGGATCTCGTGGTCCCATGCGAGTGCTCGACCGTGGTTTCGCTGGTACGGCGCCGTGGTCTGCGGCGTGGCCACGCTCGCCCCGATCAGAGGCTGCAACCGGGACCAGTGCGTGGCCAGGTGCTTGAGCAGCGACCCAGCGACCGTTCGTGCGGGATTCTCGCGGATTACCTCGCACAGGGCTCCCAGGTATTCCAGGTCGTACACGTAGTACAGGTAGAAGCGGTAGTCTGTGGTCAATTCGTGGTGGCGGATGCCATGGTTGACCAACGTCCGGTAACGTTGCCAACCCTCGTCGGACAGGTACTGCAGGCAACCAAGCCCGTCGCTCCTGTGCAGATCCTTGGTCCAGGTCCAGCTCCCGCGATCCTCGGCGTCAAGTAGGCCGATCGGTCGAAGGTGGGTGTTCACACCGATCCACTGCAGGAAGTGCCTCCAGCTCTCCTCTTCGGGGGCATCAGGTGGCGCGTCGCCGTCAACGTCGTCCTCGGCCTCGTCAATGACCTCGCGGATATCCCTGGGTTCCTCCTCCGTGGGCACTGTGCGCATTTTCGCCAGTTCGGGAACCAGTCTGTCTGGGCCGAGCACGTAGTCCGGAGCGAACTGATCGCGGTGCGATTCTGGTAGGTCTTCCAGCAGGGCCTCCACAGAGGCGTCCCCCAGCCAATCGCGGCCGAAGTAGGCGCGATACGCCGGGACCCAGCGGACAGCACCTCCCGGGCCACGACATGGGACTGAGAGTCGGCACAGCTGGAACAGGGTTCTGTTTTTACCTAGACGCTCGTGGACCAGCGGAGCTCCCGGGTTCACCCGCTCGGACGCGATGTGGCAAAGCGCCGCAGTCACACCCACGTTCCGCAGAACTTCGGCGGCGGCCGCGTCGCGGTTGAGCCGGAGGTGCCGGCGGATTGCCCGAGCAAACACCGCGTCGAAGCGGAATCGCTCCACACCCCACAACGCACGCCAGGCCGTCAGCTGTTTTCGCAGGGTATCCTTGCGTTCGTTCCGGTTCAGCGAACCCCAGCACAGACCATGAGTCATGAACACAACGCCCGGAAGTGGGACGGTGGCCTCCATGTCCTGGCGCGGGAAGAAGCACGTGTTGACCTCCCCTACTGCGATCCGTTGCACGGTACCGTCCAGGCGCTCCTCCCCAACCGGCAGTAGGCGATGCACGCTACACGCTTGTTGGAGAACCTCCCGCTGCTCGCTGCCGAGCGCGTGCCAGAGGTCCACGAGAGAATCTGTCACGGGGTCGTGGTCGAGAGAAACACCGTGCTCGATCTTCACGTCCACGGCAGCGAGTTCTAGGGCCTGGACTAGCTCCTCAAGCGAAATCCGCTGGGAACCGAGGTCGGCCAGGATGCGGGCTTCGCTTGGTTCGCACAACCACGGCACGGGCATACACCGACCCGGGCCGACCAGCTGCCGAAGCCGGGGACCGAGGTCCGGAGCGTCTGAAAACGTGGGAGGCAGAAACAGGTCGTTCACCGCTGCGGTCGTGCCGCAATCATCGACCGGCACGAAACGACGTCCAGCAAGGGCATCGCATAGGGCGGCGATAAGTGCGCGGGACGCCTCCGAGTCAGGCTCCGCGGCCTCGCCACGGTCGTCGTGTACTGCCCTTCGGTCCATCAAGGCGAGGACTTCTTTGGCAGTCTGGCCTCGCGCGGACGCCTCGGACAGGACGAGGTCACGCGCCAGACTGGCGGCCTGACGTAACAGAAAGCGGTTGTAGTCGTCCTCGTCGTCCGTGCGAACGGCCAGGCCCTGGCGCTTGATGTCGACCGAGAATGCGCCGTTGACCAGGAACGGGTAAGGGCACCGTTCCCCCGTCGGCAGAAACACGTGGATACGCGGGTCGGCGGTGATCGGCACTAATCGATCATTCTTGTCGAGTTCGACCGCGGCCGAGACCTCGGTCAACTCCACGCCTCTCCAGGCCCGTGGATCGAGCCCTCCACGGTGGTCGCCAATCCACACATCGCGGTCGATACTGATCAGGTAGGCCCCTCGTGCGTCCGGTTCGTCGTCCAGGTCACCAACCCACTCGTCCAGCACCACCCGCGCCGTGCCCTGGGCTGGGCACGAGCCGGTCTCGGACCACCCCCCATCGCGATCACGCTCGTAACGTGACAGGCGCCACCGGCGCGCTGCCTCACCATTGACGTCGATGACGACCTCCTCGATGTTGCGCAGGAACAGGATCGTGCGCGCGTCCAGCGAGCCAAGGGTCTCTGCCAACTCCGCGTGGATCTCATTGTCGTCACGGAGGGGGAGCCAGAAGACAGTGTTGTATCCCTCGGTCAGGGCGTGTCGTACCGGCTCGGGCACCTCCCCGACCGAAAACGGGAGCCGCATGATAGAGACCATGCCCTCCTGGATGATATCGCCGAGCTCCGGGATTCCGGCTAGTTCGCGGTAGGCGAGATCGGGATCGAACTGGAAAGACAATCCTCTGGAGTGGACCGCGGGCGCGCGCGTGACCTCAAGCACGCTCTTGAAGCCCATGCCTTTGTGACCGATGGTCGCACGGCGTCTACCCGTGGTCCGCTTGCTCAACTGGCTCGACAGACCCAGTCCGCACAGGGCACGCATGTCAAGCTCGGCGATCGGCCGACCCGAGTTGGCCACGAGCAGGGAGTGGTCGAGTAGCTGGAATAGCACTCGATCTCTGAACGACGACGGATCGTCCATGGCATCGTCCGCGTTTTGCAGCAGCTCGTATACCAGCCGGCCACGATACTCTTGGGCGATGCCTCCCTCGGTTCCATAGTGCTCGAGGATATCGTCGGGGTGGTGCCGGTACGCCTCGATGCGGTGCTTGCGATAGGCGTCGACAGGATCGGGAGTGGACATAGTGACCCTCTGCTGTTCGGATGAG
>CAYRNR010000182.1:0-14297 GCA_964425605.1 uncultured Rickettsiales bacterium
TACCTGGACGCTTGGGCGTACGATGAGATCTACGGACTCTGCAGCTGGTGCATCTAGGGCCCGGCCCTGGCGCCGGGTCCTCGACAAGGGGTGGCGACTGATCGCCATCGCCTGCTTCGCGCTGGCCGTGTTCTGGTTCGGCCACCGCAATTCGCCGCTGGCTCCGCCCGCGCAGGCCACCGTCTACCAGACCCTCGGGGGTGGATTCGCCGGTGTCCCGTCGGTGTGGGAGCTGCAGGTGGACCCCGGCGCCGTGCAGTCGGCCGAACTCAACGGCAACCGGATCTACTACACCGTCGAGGAGGACTGGCGCTCCGTCCCCGAGATCCTCGATTACTACCAGGACCTGTACGGCGGCAAGCCGGTGGACCTGCGCCGCGACGGCGTGGACTACGAAAAGGAGGCGGGCTGCGAGGGCACCGAGGGGGTGGACTGGGACGCGGTGATGGACCAGCTGAACCTGGAGGCCACCCAGCGCTCCATCCGCCACGGCAACGACTTCTGGGGCGTGTTCGGCACGGTGCTGCTGCCGGATCCCACGGATCCTGGGTTCGTGGACGAGATGAACCATCGGGCCGAGAACTTCGGCAAGACTGGCAAGATCTCCGAGCTGGGCGAGGCCAAGTTCGTCTACGCCATGCGGCCCCCCGGGGCGACGGCGACCACGGTCATGGCGGGGTGGCCGGCCCACGATTTTGACGTGCGCGCGGTGCAGTCCGACGGCGAGCACGACGCAGCCGGCCTCGATCCCCCCGACGTACCCCGGATGGGCGGCGATCTGAGGCTGCTCTCCTTCGTCCAGGAGCGGCCCGAGATGGCCGTCTACATGGCCCAGTACCAGTCCAGACAGAGCGAAGGCGCCGTCCTGGACTTCTATTCTACCCACCTCCCGCAGTACGATTGGGCGGAAGACCCCAGGGTCGAGGCCGTGAACGCGTCATCGACACCCTCGCGACTGTTCGTGCGCGGGCGTCAACAGTGCCACGTCACGGTCAGCGAGGATCCCGGCTCCGCCACCACCGTCGCCTCGGTGGTCGTGACCGGACCACCCGGCACCCTCGCGCCCTAGGGCCGCGGTTCCCAACGTTGTAGCTTCGCGCCCGCGCGTGAGGCCTGAAACCATGGAGGTCTCGTGGCCGACAGTACGGACAAGTCCAAGGGGATGCCCTCCAACCGGCGCAAGATCCTGTTCGTGTCCTTCGGGCTCGCCGTCCTCGCGGTGCTGCTGTTGTACATCTACACCCAGCAGCTCGCGGCCAAGTACGGCGTGGCCGGCGAGAAGGTCTCCCTCGTGGCGGCCAAGTACGACATCCCCGAGGACAAGCCCATCACCCACGACATGTTGATGCAGCTGGAGGTCCCCGAGAGCTACGTGCACCCCCAGTCGGTGTACCTCAACGAGTGGGAGCGGATCACGGGCCAGCGGACCGGCCACACCATCCGCGCGGGGCAGGTCCTGCTGTGGACCGACTTCGCCGATCCCCGCACCGACGTGCAGCTGGATCAGGTGGTCAAGGAGGGGTGGCGCGCCCTGGCCATCCCCGTGGATCGGACCAGCTCCCTGGGGGGGCTGCTCGCGCCCAACGACCACGTGGACATCCTGGGCACCTTCATGAAGCCCGAGACCCGCTCGTGGATCACCTTGACCCTGCTGCAGAACGTCACCGTGCTCGCGGTGGGGGCCCAGCTCGGCAGCGACATGCGGTCCATCGACGACGAGACCAAGAGCCGCGGGTTCCAGACCGTGACGGTGCTGGTCACGCCGGAGGAGGCGGAGCTGCTGACGTTTTCCATCGACAAGGGCAAGATCTCCCTGACGTTGCGCAACGAGAACGACATCACCACCGAAGTGGCCCTGCCGCCCAAGGACTTCCAGGACATCTTCGGCGAGAAGAAACGCAACGTCATCCAGAAGAAGCGCAACGACACGATCACCATCATCCGTTGAGGTCGACGTGAAGCACCGAGCACTGTTCCTGTCCGTCCTGGTCGTCCTGCTCCTCGCCAGCCTGGCGCACGCGAAGGAGGAGGAGCGGCTGAGCATGAAGATCGGTGACACCCACGTGATCACCGTGACCGAACACACCACGGTCATCCCGGGCAACGAGAAGATCGTCAAGGTGCTGTCCAAGGGCAACAACATCGTGCTCAAGGCCATCGCCGCGGGGTACTCGACGGTGACCGTGGGTGACATCATCTACAAGGTCACCGTGTACACCGAGGACAGCCTCGAGGAGCTCAAGGATCTCGTCGAGGACCTGCTCATCGACGTGGAGGGCATCAACGTCCAGCTTGCGGCGGGACGGGTGCTCATCGACGGCGAGGTCTACACTGACGTGGACCGCAAGCGGGTCGAGGACATCGTCGAGTCCTTCGAGCTGGTGGCCTCGCTGGTGCGGGTCGATCCCAAGATCGTCGAGCTCAAGCCCATGTTCCGCATCGCGTTCGACCTGGTGGAGGTGGACCGGATCAAGGCCAAGGAGTACGGCATGAACCTCTCGGGGAACATGGCCGCGATGGTCTTCGACTGGGTGGACGTGATCCGCAACGGCCCCACGGTCAACCTCGACAACATGATCAACTTCGACGCCACCGAGGCCTTCACCCGGGTCTGGGAGAGCCACGAGGCCACGGTGGTCAACGGCGAGGAGTGCCACTACCGCTACGGCGGCCTGCTGTTGCTCCCGATCGCCACCGCGAACTCCGTCGGCGTCGTCGAGAAGGAGTACGGGATCACCCTCGACGTCACACCGCGGGTCGACCGCCGGGACAATGTCGAGATGCAGGTCTCCTACACGATCTCCGACATCATCGAGACCGGGTCGAACTTCTACGACTTCTCCGAGAAGGCTCAGGACACCACCGTGCTGCTCAAGGAGGGCCAGAGCCTCGCCCTGGCCGGGGTGGTCCGCCACAAGACCAAGCGCGAGCTGCAGGGGCTGCCGTGGCTTCAGGAGATCCCACTGCTGGGCGCCTTCTTCAGCACTCGAGAACTCGACAAGGGCGACACCGACGGTGTGATCTTCATCACCCCGTACCTCATCGAGCCCGACGGCCAGGAGAACCAGGACCTCATCGACCGCAACATCGAGCGCTACCGCGAGATGCGTCTCTGGCCGTGATGGGCTGCGCTGGAGGAACCACCGAGATACGGCGATGCTGAGAATTCGCTTCCCAGGACCCGACGGTCACCCCCAGGAACGGGTCTACGACGTCTCGCCCGTGCGCGTCGGCCGCGATCCCGACGCCAACGAGGTCGTGCTGGCCTCGCCGGCGGTGTCGCGCCAGCACGCCCGCATCTTCTTCAACGAGGAGGAGGCGTCGCTGATCGACGCCAGCGTCAACGGCACCTGGGTCAACGGCCAGGGCATCGACTCCTACGTGATGCTCAAGGAGGGCGACGACATCGTCCTCGGTGACGTGCGCATCTCGGTGAGCCTGGTGTCTGCCGAGTCGCGGGTGGGCGGTCCGTCCATCGCCGAGGCGCGCGCCGCCGATCCGGTGATCCAGACCAAGCGCGAGCTGCACGACACCCTGCTGCAGCACCTGGACCTCAAGCGCCTGGACATCGAGGCGCTGGGCGAGCGGGAGGTGTTCCGGCAGGCCAAGGAGGCCCTCGAGGACATCATCCACGCCGGCGACGTCCCCGTCCCCGCCAACATGGACCGGGACCTGGTGGTCAAGGAGGTGCTCGACGAGGCCCTGGGCCTCGGGCCGCTGGAGGACTTCCTCGCCGACGACGACATCACCGAGGTGATGGTCGTCACCAAGGACCTGATCTACATCGAGAAGAACGGCGCCATCGTCCTCAGCGACAAGACGTTCACCACCGACGACGCCATCCGCGCGGTCATCGAGCGCATCGTCACGCCGCTGGGACGGCGCATCGACGAGTCCTCGCCCCTGGTGGACGCGCGCCTCAAGGACGGCAGCCGCGTCAACGCCATCATCCCGCCCCTGGCCATCCGCGGGCCCTGCATCACGATCCGCAAGTTCCGCAAGAACCCGCTGACGATGGCGGATCTGATCCAGCTCAACACCATGACGGATCAGATCGCCCGGTTCCTGCAGCGCGCCGTGCGCGGCCGCCGTAACGTCATGGTCAGCGGCGGTACGGGCAGCGGCAAGACCACGCTGCTCAACGTGCTCAGCACGTTCATCCCGGAAAAGGAGCGCATCGTCACCATCGAGGACTCCGCCGAGCTGCGGCTCGACCAGGAGCACGTGGTCAGCCTGGAGGCCCGCCCGCCCAACATCGAGGGCCGCGGCGAGTTCACCATCCGCGACCTGGTCAAGAACTCCCTGCGCATGCGCCCCGACCGCATCATCGTGGGGGAGTGCCGCGGCGGCGAGGCCCTGGACATGCTCCAGGCCATGAACACGGGCCACGACGGCTCGCTGACCACCGGCCACGCCAACTCCCCGGTGGACATGCTGGCGAGGCTCGAGACCATGGTGCTGATGAGCGGCATGGAGCTGCCCATCTCCGCCATCCGCCACCAGATCGTGTCGGCGCTGGACCTGGTCGTGCATCAGGAGCGGCTCAGCGACGGCAGCCGCCGCATCACCCAGGTCAGCGAGATCTCCCGGCTCGACGATCACGGCCGCTACGTGGTCGAGGACATCTTCCACTTCCGGCGCCAGGGGCTGGCCTCCGACGGCACGGTGATGGGCGAGACCGCCACCACGGGCTACATCCCCACCTTCATCCCGGACCTGGTGTCCCGGGGCATCATCACCGACGGGGAGTTCCTGTAGTGCTGACCTCCACGCCGTTCCTGATCCTGGTGGTGCTGGGATTCCTGTTCACCATGACCTGCGCGGTGCTGCTCAACGGCCCCTGGGTCACCGAGAAGCTCGACCAGTTCTACGACCGCTACGTCTCCTGGGTCGCCATCCAGATGGACGACCTGTACATGGACCACTCGCCCCGCAAGATCTTCTGGGCGCACATGACCGGCGTCCTGCTGGTCTTCTTGAGCGTGTCGTTCTTCGTGGGCTGGATCGGCGGCGCGGTCACGGCTGCGGCGTCGTACTTCGTCCCGGCATTCCTGCTTCAGCGGGCCCGCAACAAGCGGATGGAGAAGTTCGATCTGCAGCTCATCGACGCGCTGCAGTCCATGGCCAACTCCATGCGCGCGGGGCTGGTGCTGACCCAGGCCATGGGCGTGGTGTCGGACTCCATGGAGCCCCCCATCAACCAGGAGTTCCGGCTGATGCTCAAGGAGCACAAGCTGGGGCTGACCCTGGAGGAGGCGCTGGTCAAGATGAGCGACCGGCTCAAGAGCCGGTTCTTCGACATGGTGATGACGGGCATCCTCATCACCCGGATCCACGGCGGCAACGTGCCCCAGGTGTTCGAGGACACCTCCCAGGCGATCCGCGAGATCTTCCGCCTCGAGGAGAAGATCAAGACCATGACCGCCCAGGGCAAGATGCAGGGCTGGGTCATCGGCGGCATGCCCATGGCGTTCGCCTTCGCCGTCTACCTCATCGACCAGGACTACATCATGGAGCTGTTCGCGGACCCGAAGGGGTACGTGATCATCTTCTTGATCCTGGGCTTCGAGGCGGTCGGGATCTTCATGATCCGCAGGATCCTGGCGGCGGACATCTGATGCTGTTCTTCTACGGGCTGTTCACCGCATTCGTGCTGTTCTGGGCGGTGTACTTCCTCGTCAAGGCATTCGCTCCAGGGGACGAGTACCAGGACACGGCGCCGCGCAAGGGGTTCGTGGCCTTCAAGCGCGACAAGCTGGCCAAGGAGAGCCCGGCCTACGTGATGCTGCGGGTGCTGATCTTCATCCCCACCTACTACATCGAGGGGATGAACCTGCCCAAATGGCGCGCCAACCTCTCGGTGCGCCTGGCCCGCGCCGGGTACCCCGGCGGCCTGACCCACGACGAGTTCATGGCCTGCTGCGTGGTGGCGGGCATCTTCGGGCTGATGTTCGGCATGGCCTTCACCACCGTGGGGCTCAACGAGGTCAACCCGCTGCTGGCCATCATCCCGGGCATGCTCAGCGCCTACATGCCGTTCCTCTATCTCGAGGATCTGATCGTGCGGCGGCTCACCTCCATCAACCGGCACCTGCCGTTCGTGCTCGACCTGCTGTCGCTGAGCCTGGGCGCAGGGCTGGACTTCAACTCGGCCCTGGAGTCGGTGGTCAACAAGGAGAGTCAGAGCGGCCCGCTGATCGAGGAGCTGCACTACGTACGACAGGAGATCAAGCTGGGCGTGACCCGCAAGGACGCCCTGAACAACCTCAAGGACCGCGTCCAGTCCGAGTACCTCACCTCGGTGGTGGGCGCGGTGGTGCAGGCCGAGGCCATGGGGACGCCCCTGTCGCGCATCCTCCAGGTCCAGGCCCAGGCCAACCGCCTCAAGCGCACCCAGCGGGCCGAGAAGATCGCCGCCGAGGCGACGATCAAGATCCTGTTCCCGCTGCTGCTGATCCTGGTGGCGGTGTTCCTGACCATGTTCGGGCCGATCATCATCCGGTTCATGAACGGGGAGCTGATGTGACCGAAGCTCGTGCGACCCACCCCGTGAAGGTGCAGATCCTCGACGGCGCCGGGGACGGTCCCAAGGTGACCTTCCGTCTGCCCGTGGTCCGCATCGGACGCGACCCGGGATGCGAGATCTGTCTCGACGATCCCTCGGTGTCGCGGGTGCACTGCGCCATCCACCGTCAGGGGGAGCGCGCCATCCTGGTGGTGGGGCACAGCCGCAACCCCACCTTCGTCAACGGCATGAAGGCCTCCAACGTGGAGCTGCGGCCGGGCGACACCCTGGCCATCTGCGATCACACGTTCCGGTTCGACCCGCCCGCCGATGCCAAGCCGGGCGACGATCCGGCGACCGTCGAGCACATCGAGAGCCCCTCGAAGGCCAAGCCCGAGCTCGAGCTGGACGTGGGCGAGCCGGACCTGGAGCCGCTGACCCCGGCCTCGGCCCGCCCCGCGGGCGACAAGGGCGCGCTCCAGGCGGTGCTGGTGGGGGAGACCGGGGACGACGACTCCGAGGACGTGCTCGAGCTGGACCTCGGCCGCCCCGACGAGGAGAAGACGCGGGTCATGTCGCGCGACCAGATCCGCCCGCCCCAGGCCAAGCCCATGCCTCCGGGGGGCAAGGCGGAGGTCGTGGCCCGCACCGGCCCCGGCCGGTCCGACGACGAGCACACCCGCATCCTGCCCCGCGGCGGCGCGAAGAAGGCGCCGAAGAAGGGAGGCCAGGCGGTCATCCTCGCCTCGGAGGGCGCGCCCCCCCAGCAGCGCCAGCCCACGCCGACGCAGCCTCAAGAGGCGTTGTCGGTGGCGATCCAGGAGACGCCCGCGCCGCCGAAGCCGAAGAAGAAGAAGGGGCCGCTGCAGAACAACGGCGTGCGCGCCGCTGCGCTGGCCGTGATGTTGCTGCTGGCCCTGGTGGCGTGGAAGGACGCGATCTTCGGCGCCGCCGAGGAGGCGCCCACGACGCGCCGCGCCGTGGGTATCGATCAGCCCGACCTGGTGGTCGACCGCGGCGGCCGCGACGACAACCAGCTGGTGGCCGACGCGAAGAAGTCCTTCGACGTGGGCAGCAAGAAGATGGAGGAGCACCACCTGCAGGACGAGAACCTGACGGTGGCGATCCACAAGCTCACCGAGGCCCAGACCACGCTGGAGCTGATGGGATCACCCCCGTCGTTGCTGGGCGACGTGGAGGCCAAGCTCAAGGAGGCCGAGGAGCTGCGGGAGGAGAAGTACCGCGACGCCCTGTTCCACTACCAGAAGCTCAAGCGCTCCGGTGACTTCCGCGAGGGGCGCGAGGAGCTCGAGTTCATCATGCGCCTCATCGCCGACGAGAGCGATCCGCGCTACCAGGACGCCGCGCGAGAGCTGCTGGCCATCGACGACTCCATGAAGGACCGGCGGCGATGAACGCACAGATCACGGTGGCCACGTCCGACGGCCGGAGCTTCGTGCGTCCGGTGGACAAGGACGAGTTCACCGTGGGCCGGGACAGCCGCAACCACCTGGTGCTGGGGGATCGTCAGGTCAGCAAGTTCCACTGCAAGATCCTGGCTCGATCCGGGCAGTACGTGGTGCAGGACCTGGGATCGTCCAACGGTACGCTGATCAACGGCATCCGGATGGGCGGCGAGGTGATCATCTCCACCGGTGATCGCCTCCGGCTCGGCCCGTATGAGCTGATCTTCGCGACCCACGGCGGCGACGAGGAGCCGCGCCCCCCCACGCCACAGCACGGCACCGCGCCGCCCCCGGCGGGTGGGGGGCGGGACGAGCTGCCCGAGCTCGAACTCGAAGACCCCCTCGGCGGTGGCGCCGGGGCGGGCTCGACTCCGCCTCCGGGCGCGCCCCGGGCGGTACAGCTCGGTGAGCCGTCGCCCACGCCCGCGCGCAACCTCGGAGCCCCCCCGCCCGTGGCCGACAGCGGCGTCACGCCGGCGGCCAGCCGCGCCTACCTCGAGATCATCGACGGCGACGGCAAGGGCCACATGATCACCGTGGGCAACCGCGGCGTGAGCATCGGCGCGGGCAGCCGCAACCACCTGGTCCTCGACGATCCCTTCGTCTCGCGGTCCCACTGCCGGGTGGACATGGAGCGCGACGGGTACAAGGTCCGCGACACGGGCTCCACCAACGGCATCCGCGTGGACGGCCAGGACGTGAACGAGGCCCCCCTCGGGGACGGCACGAGGCTGCAGGTCGGCGGCGTGTTGATGGTGTTCCGCTGGCCCGACAAGGCCGCCGAGATCTCCGTGTCCGACCTGCCCACGGCGCGCGCGCGACCCATTCCGGGGGAGACGATCACGTCGCCGGGGGCCCCGGTGCCCGGCGCCCTGCAGCGCCCCGGCCGCACCACGTCGACCGTGCGGCAGATGGAGGCGCTGACGGAGTCGGCGATCCAGAACATCGGGCCGCCCGAGACCAAGACGGCCCGCAAGGACAGCTCCAAGGGGGCGGTCGCCATCGGCGGCCTGCGCTTCAAGAAGTGGCAGCTGGCGATCCTCGGGTTGACCGGCGCGATGATCCTGCTCGCCGTGCTCGCCCAGGCGGCCATCTACATGATCGGCCCCATCGGCAAGACCGAGGAGACCACCACCGACACGCTGTACCAGGCCGGCCTCGACGCCTACAAGTCGGGGGACTGGGACACCGCCGAGGCCTACTTCTCGAAGATCCAGTCGGGGGACGACTTCTACGAGGAGGCCACGCAATACCTCGCGAGCATCCGCGTCGAGGGTGAGAATGCCGACCGCGTGGATCGCATCTCCATCCTGATGAAGGAGTACGACTACTCCGAGGAGGCGGGCTTCTTCGAGCGCGCGTACGAGATCTACAAGGAGATCCCGGCCAACTCCCGCTACTACGAGGAGGCCGAGCAGCTGGTCCTCGCCGCCTCCGAGACCGAGGCCAACCGCATGCTCGAGGAGGCCGCGGCGCTGATGGCCGCGGGCGATCTCGACGAGGCCGGGCCCATGCTGGACCGCGTCGCCGAGTACGCGCCGGACTCCGAGGTGCTGGCCGAGCTGCGGGAGATCCTGGCGGTGGACAACCCCCGCAAGGTCAAGAAGATGATGAAGGACCGCGCCAAGGGGATCGACCCCACGGCGGCGGTCGACGCGGCGACCGACGGCGGGCACACCCCCAGGCCCACCACGCCGCGGAGCATCCAGACCGTGGACAAGGCGCTGGACACCTACCTCGGCGGCGACGTCTCCGGGGCGAGGTCGATGCTCGAGCGGGCCATCGACACCTCCGGCGACGCGGCGCAGAAGCTCGAGCTGCAGGACACCCTGGGCCGCATCGACCGCATCGAGCGCGCCTACTCCGCCGGCCAGAAGGCCATGGGCGCCGGCGAGCTCGACACGGCCCTGGATCGCTTCGAGACCTCCTATCGGGACGTCACCCGCATGGACAGCGGCGGCAGCAGCGCGCGCCGTAACACCATCCGCCAGGGCCTCGCCGAATGCCGTTACCTGCGCGGCAAGGAGGCGTTCGATCGGGGCAAGTACGCCAAGGCCAACTTCGAGTGGCGAGCCGGTCGCAAGGCCTGGTCGAGCCACGCGCAGATCTCCTCGGGCCGGGACGATCTGGAGGCCGTGGCCAAGGACATCTACAACGACGGGTACGTGGCCGAGAAGGAGGGCACGGAGCGAGGCCGGGACGAGGCGCGCCGCCTCTACGAGCGGGTGGTGGCCATCGCACCCCAGGGGGACGGCTACCAGTACTACGACAAGGCCACGGGGAGGCTGGCGGAGCTATGAGCAAGCAGGTCACCCTCGAGGACATCTTCTCGCAGACCCTGCGCGAACACCTCGCGCCGCTGCACTCCGCCCTGTCCGACGCCGCGGTGTCCGACATCCTCGTCAACGGCGCGGCCGAGGTCTACATCGAGAAGCAGGGGCGCCTCTACCGCACCGAGATGCGGTTCGAGGACGAGGCCGCCCTGGACGCCGCGGTGCGCAACATCGCTCAGTTCGTGGGTAAGACCGTGACCGCCGAGGAGCCGCTGCTCGACGCTCGCCTCCCCGACGGATCGCGCGTGACCGTGATCCTGCCCCCGGTGGCCCGGCAGGGGATCTACCTGGCCATCCGCAAGTTCCAGCGCGAGGTGATGCACGTCCAGCGGTTGATCCAGCTGGGCACCCTCAACCACGAGTCCGCCCAGTTCCTCACCGCGTGCGTGATGAGCTCGCGCAACATGATCGTCTGCGGCGGCACCGGGTCCGGCAAGACCTCGCTGCTCAACGTCATCTCCGCGGCGATCCCCCAGGAGCAGCGCATCCTCGTGCTCGAGGACAGCAGCGAGCTGCAGCTGCAGCAGCCCCACGTGATCTCCCTGGAGACCCGCCCCCCCGACAAGTTCGACCGGGGCGAGGTGACCATGCGCGAGCTGCTCCGCGCGTCGCTGCGCATGCGGCCCGACCGCATCGTCATCGGTGAGGTGCGCGGGCCCGAGGCCCTGGATCTGGTCCAGGCCATGACCTCCGGGCACCGCGGCTCCATGAGCACCACCCACGCCAACGCGCCCTTCGACTGCCTCGCTCGCCTCGAGACCCTGTGCATGATGAGCGACGTGGAGCTGCCGCTGCACGCCCTGCGCTCCCAGATTGCCTCGTCCATCGACCTGATCGTCCAGATCGCGCGGTTCCCCGACGGCAGCCGCAAGGTGACCCACGTCACCGAGGTCATGGCCCTGGACAACGACATGCAGTACCGGGTCCACGATCTGTATCGCTATCGCGTGGTGGCCCGCGGCAACGAGGGACCCATCGGCAAGCTCGAGTGCCACGGTGTCCCCAGTTTTTCCGAGGACCTGAGACTCCACGGATTCGGTTTACCCAAGGAGATGGCCGCCCTGGCCGAGGCGGTCCGCCGGAAGGAGGATCTGAGAAAATGACCCGCCACTACGTGTGGATGGCCCTGATCGGGCTGTGGGCGATGGGCTGCAACCAGCCCTGCCAGACCTACTGCGACAACGTCACCGACTTCTACAACGGGTGCGTGGTCGACGGCGCCGACGCCGCCGATCAGGACATCACCTGGGAGAAGCTGGGATCGGACGACGCCAACGAGTACCACGCCAAGTGCCTCGATCGGTTCGAGCGCACCCTCGAGGTGGTCAAGATGGAGGACCGTAACGTGATCTACGACTGGTGCGCCGCGGCCAGCCTCGAGGTCGCGGCCTCGTCCCACTGCGACGCCTACGTCGAACCCGAGCGCCCCGATCTGCTCGCCAACGAGCAGGAGACCGAGGACGGCGCGGACGAGTGATCCGCCGGCCGGCCGATCAGGGCGTCTCCCCCGACGGGTACCGCACCACCTCGATCCGCACCTCCACCACTCCCGCCCTGACCATCCCCAGGGCGGCCGCCGCGCTACGCGACAGGTCTATGATCCGCCCCTGCACGTAGGGACCCCGGTCGTTCACGCGCACGCGCACGGTTCTTCCGTTGGTCAGGTTCGTCACCTTCACCCGCGTGCCGAACGGCAGGGTCAGGTGGGCCGCAGTCCGCTTGCACGGCACGAACCGCTCTCCGCTCGCCGTTCGCTTCCCCACGAACCCGGGCCCGTACCACGACGCCAACCCCTGCTCGGTGTACTTCGGCGCGCACCCCGCCAACACCCCCAGAATCAGCAGCAGCACCCCGATCGAGGTTCTTTTCACTTGTGCTCCGCCGTCCACGGTGTTACTCAACTTTTTCAGCCTGCGAGGCACAAGTGTACCCTGTGCAGATTCGGGACGCTGTGGTAGATTCGCCGGCTGAAAAGATAGAAGCGTGCCGGTACCTCTCTGGATCGGCGTAGGGGAAGAAACTGAAACCTGTGGGAGATGAAAGTAAATGAAGTACACCTACATGCTGCTGGCTGCGCTGCTGGGCTTCGGGCTGATCGCCTTTGGTTGCCCCGGCGTCGACGATGACGACTCCACCGGCGACGACGACTCCTCCATCGGAGACGACGACGACGCCACCCCCGCCTACGAGGGCGAGATCGACATGGGCCTGGCGCTGCTCTACGGCGAGTGCACCCCGACGGTCGAGAGTGACCCCGCGCAGCCCGACCAGATCCCCGAGGGCTGGTTCGAGTTCGAGATCGAGCTCACCGGTTGGGCCATGGACTGCTACATCAACTTCTGGGATGACGTCTCCGACTACTGCGAGGCCTGGGATCCCATCACCGGCGACCCCTGCGAGCCCTACGGCTACACCCGCGGTGGCTGGCAGATGGACAACGACTCCTACGGTTGGGATCCCGGGTACGGCTTCTGGGACTACTGGACCGCCTACATCGAGTACATCATGGACCTCGGCCAGGCCGACGCCTCCGGCGAGTCCATCTTCATCTGTGAGAACGCTGGCAACAACTTCACCACCGAGTTCTGCTGCCAGGACGACTACACCGAGGCCGTCTACTGCGCCGAGTACCTCTGGTAATCGCGCCCAGATAGCTTCGCGAAGCTAGCGAGGTCGTCGACCCCCGATCGGGGTCGGCGGCCTCGTCGCGTTTGGGAGTCTGGGCCCGGTGTGATATGTCTGAAGGCGCGGAAGCCACAGGGGCCGGCGACCGCATGGGGCACACCCACACCGGAATCCAGGAGAAACAGATGAAGAACTACGCCTACTTGCTGCTCACAGTGCTGCTCGGATTCGGGCTCGTCGCCTTCGGGTGCGATCCCGTCGACGACGACGACTCCACCCCCACCGGCGACGACGACGACGACTCCGCCGGCCCCGAACAACCCGATTACGAGGGGGAGATCGACATGGGCCTCGCCCTGCTCTACGGCGAGTGCACCCCCACTGTCGAGAGCGATCCTGCGAACCCCGACCAGATCCCCGAGGGCTGGTTCGCGTTCGAGATCGAGCTCACCGGCTGGGCCATGGACTGCTACATCAACCTCTGGGACGACGTCTCCGACTACTGCGAGGCCTGGGATCCCATCACCGGCGACCCCTGCGAGCCCTACGGCTACGTCCGCGGCGGCTGGCAGATGATCAACGACGACTACGGCTGGGACGAGGTCTACGGTTTCTGGGACTACTGGACCACGACCATCGACTACATCATGGACCTCGGCGAGGCCGACGCCTCGGGCGAGTCCATCTTCATCTGCGAGAACGCCGGCAACAACTTCACCACCGAGTTCTGCTGCCAGGACGACTACACCGAGGTCGTGTATTGCGCGGAGTACCTCTGGTAAGGGCGTAGCCCGCACCCGCTCCCGCACCCGAACTCGTTCCCACGCCCCAGCGTGGGAACGTCTCCCCAGGTCGCTCTGCGCCCTTCTTCCACGTCCACTTCCACCTCGACTTCCACTCCGGTCCTCTCACGGCATCGGCGATGCCCGGGGGGGTGGAAGGCAGGCTTGGTGGGTGGATCGGAGCTCCTTGGGGGCGAGACGGGGCGGTCCGGCGCACCGGCACACATAACCTGGTCCGGTGAGAAGGGGGCGGATCGAAACTTCGAGTGTGACCAGCTCATGTATGTCCCCACTTGGGGGGCTGGAGTTGGAGAAAAAGGGGACGTTCATTACTTCATGACTTTTTCTACGGTAGCGACGAGGGTGTGCCGTGACCCTGCGGGCCCATCCTTGCCCTGTCCCTCGTCCCAGTCCGCTCGGTACGCTGTCGGTCGTGCGGTGGGGAGGACGACCATGATCCATCGAGCGCTGTTCGCCATCGGTCTGGTTTCGATTCTCGGGCTCCTGACCTGCACTGGATGCACGTGCCACATGTGACTTTTCAGGATCATGCCCCCAGGGTTTTCACTGATCATGCCCCCGGGGG
>CAYRNR010000183.1:0-14197 GCA_964425605.1 uncultured Rickettsiales bacterium
GCTCCGGTTCGGGCTCCGGTTCGGGCTCCGGCTCGGGCTCCGGCTCGGGCTCCGGCTCGGGCTCCGGCTCGGGCTCCGCGGCCGGTTCGTTGTCGACCTCCAGGGACAGCTCGCCGTCCCCGGACGACTCCACGTCGATGGACCTCGGATCCACCGATTCCTCGTCCGGATCACCGGGCAACGCGATCTCGGCGTCGGCGAGGTCCTCGAATCCCCCCGAGGACACGGACTCGAATCCGCCCGAGGACATGGAGGAGGGGCCCTCCAGACGGTCGGGTGGGGCAGGGGCGGCGGGCCCGACCTGATCCAGCCCGCCCTCCTCGTCCTCGTGGAACGACAGGGTGGTCGGCGCGCTGGCGGTGTTGTCGCTTGCCCAGACGGATCGGCGCGCTTCCAGCTGTTTCTCGAGCCCGCTGGTGTCGGGCTCGATGCTCGGATCGTCCTGCGAGGCGATGTGGCGGGGAGGATCCGGGACCGTCGATTGCACCAGCTCCTCGATCCCCGGGGGCATCGAGACCAGCGTGGAGTCCTCCTGGACCTCACCGTCGGCCTGCGACGCCGCTGGCGCGGGCGCGGCCTTGATGGAGAAGCGGCTGTTGCAGGTACCGCAGACGAGGCGGAACTTCTTGCGTCCGGCACCCCGGCTCTCGTCCACCTCTACGGTTTCACCACACTTGGGACAGTTGACCCTGATCACGGTTCGTCCGATCCAGTTGCTCGACGAACCATTCTAGCAGCACAGGAGGCTCAGCGTGATCGATCGGAGGCCTATGCCGGCGGTGAAATCGCCGCGAAGCCGGTCAGCGTCCGCGCTTGGAGGTCCGGCCCGCGGCGTCGCCCTCGAGCCGGAGGTCCTTCTTCTGGACACGCACGACGAAACGGTGGCCGCATCCCTCACAGGCCAGCCTGAGCTGGCCGCGGCCTGCCTTGCGTCCGAGGTCCACGTTCACCGTGGCCTTGCAGTTGGGGCAGATGATGTCGCTCATGGTCCTTCCCCCATCCTACCTCATGGACCGGCCCTTCGCGGGCGGCGCGCGCCAGGGTCGCGTCAGGCGTTCGCGGCGGCGTCCTTGCGCAGGCAGCATTTCTTGTACTTCTTGCCCGATCCGCAGTGGCAGGGATCGTTGCGCCCGATCTTGCGGTGCTCCCGCCGCACCGTGCCCTGCTTGGGCGTCGCGCCGCCGCCCGATCCCGACGCCGTCATCTTCCTGCGGGCCTCGGCGAGCCGGCGACGCTCCTCCAGCCGGGCGATGGTCCCCTCGGTCAACGTGTCTCGCATCATCGGCTGGAAGATGCGGCTGACGGCGCGTTCGTCCCACAGCTCCATCATCATGCCGAACATCTCGAACCCCTCCTTCTTGTACTCGAGGAGGGGATTGCGCTGACCGTACCCTCGCAGCCCGATGCCACCGCGAAGATGATCCATGGCCTTGAGGTGATCGCGCCACAGGTAGTCGATGCCCTCGAGCAGCATGGTGCACTCGAAGGCGGCGAGCTGGCGTTCAGCCTCGATGCGGGTGTCCTCTTCGTCGGTGCGCCCTTGCTCCGCGTGGTGGCGGACCACCGACTCCACGAAGATCCGCGCGTGCTTGTCGTAGGCGTCCTCGGTCTGCTGTACGAGGTCGTCGACGAAGCCCGGGCGGCTCAGGTCGGCGTAACGGTCCGGGCTGACCTCGAAGGTCGCCCCGAAGATGCGCGTCAGCTCGTCACCCAGCGCGTCGAAGTCCACGTCCGCGGCCGCGGCCTTGGGATCGATCATCTGGTCACAGACCGTGTCGACCACGTTGCCTGCCATGTCGATGATCATCTCGCGCACTTGCTCGCCGTCGATGATGCGCTGGCGGATGCCGTACACGGCGTCGCGCTGCTGGCTCATCACGTCGTCGTACTCGAGCAGGTTCTTGCGGATGCCGAAGTTGTGGCCCTCGACCTTCTTCTGAGCGTTCTCCACCGACTTGCTGAGCCACTTGTGCTCGATGGGGACGTCGTCCTCCATGCCGAGCCGCTCCATCATCCCCGAGATCTTCTCGGAGCCGAAGATGCGCAGCAGGTCGTCCTCGAGGGACAGGTAGAACCTCGACGATCCGGGATCACCCTGGCGACCCGCGCGGCCGCGGAGCTGGTTGTCGATCCGGCGTGACTCGTGCCGCTCGGTGCCCACGATGTGCAGACCGCCTGCGTCGAGCACCCGCTGCTTGGCCTCGGCGCACTCCACCTGCGCCACCTCGAGGGCCTTGGCGAACCGCGCCGCGTAGGCCTCCTCGCTCTCCCCCTCGTCGGGGGGACCGAGGTTCGCACGGGCGCGCCCCTCGGGGTTGCCGCCAAGGAGGATGTCCGTCCCGCGACCGGCCATGTTGGTCGACAGGGTGATGCTGCCCTCCGCGCCGGCCTGAGCGACGATGTCCGCCTCGCTGAGGTGGTGCTTGGCGTTGAGGACGTTGTGGGGGAGTCCCTTGCGCTTGAGCAGCTTGGACGCCAGCTCGGACTTCTCGACGCTGACCGTACCCACCAGCACCGGCCGGCCCTGCTGGTGCAGCTCCTCGATCTCGCGGATGGCGGCTCGGAACTTCTGCTCCTCGGTCTTGTAGATCTGGTCGTGCCAGTCGTCGCGGACGTTGTCCTTGTTGGTGGGGATGACCACCACCTCGAGCTTGTAGATCTTCTCGAACTCGGCGGCCTCGGTGTCCGCCGTCCCGGTCATGCCGGCGAGCTTGTCGTACTTGAGGAAGTACTTCTGGAAGGTGATGGTCGCCAGGGTCTGGTTGGGGTCCTCGACCTTGACCCCCTCCTTGGCCTCCACCGCCTGGTGCAGTCCGTCGCTCCACCGCCGCCCGGGCATGAGCCGGCCGGTGAAGGGGTCGACGATGACCACCTGGTTCTCCTTGACCACGTAGTCCTTGTCGCGCTTGTACAGGGTGTGGGCCTTGAGGGCCTGGTCGATCAGGTGCAGCAGCTCGATGTTCGTGGGATCGTAGAGGTTGTCGCAGCCGATCATCCGCTCGACCTTGTCGATGCCGTCCTCGGTCAGCGACGCGGCGCGGGACTCCTCGTCCAGGGTGTAGTCGATCTCCCGCTGCATCCGCGGGATGCAGGCGTTGATGTCGTCGTAGCGCGACTCGCGGTCGTTGGAGGGCCCGCTGATGATCAGCGGCGTGCGCGCCTCGTCCACCAGGATGGAGTCCACCTCGTCGACGATGGCGAAGTTGTTGCCGCGCTGGACGATCATGCCCACGTCGGTCTTCATGTTGTCGCGCAGGTAGTCGAAGCCGAACTCGTTGTTGGTGCCGTAGGTGATGTCGCAGCCGTAGGCGATCTGCTTCTCGCGGCGCTTCTGGCCGTGCTGGATGGTGCCGACGCTGAGGCCCAGGAAGTTGTACAGGCGGCCCATCCACTCGGCGTCGCGCAGCGCCAGGTAGTCGTTCACGGTGACCAGGTGGACGCCCTTGCCCGTCAAGCCGTTGAGGTAGACCGGCAGGGTGGCCACCAGCGTCTTGCCCTCGCCGGTCTTCATCTCGGCGATGCGGCCCTGGTGCAGCACGATGCCGCCCACCATCTGCACGTCGTAGTGGCGCATGTTGAGGCTGCGCCAGCTCGCCTCACGCACGGTGGCGAAGGCCTCGGGGAGGATCTCCTCGAGGTTCGCACCCCGGGCCAGCCGGGCGCGGAAGTCCCAGGTCATGGCCTGGAGCTCGGCGTCTGACATGGCCTTGAACCGCGGCTCGAGGGTGGCGATGTGGGCCACCAACGGCTGCAGCCCCTTGACGGTGCGCTCGTGCTTGGTGCCGAAGAATTTCTGAGCGACCTTGCTCACTGCGTCCAGTGCGCCCATCGTCCCTCCCGGCTGGGGGCTCAAACGACCTGGGATCCCCTCGCGGGAACCGGACTGATCATGGTCACTGCAGTGAGATTGTCAAACCCTGGGGGGCCGGGTCACTCGAATTCGGCGGGCTCGGGCGTGCCGAGCATGTAGTGGCCGGGGTTCACCGGCACGCCGTCGCGCTGCACCTCGTAGTGCAGGTGGGGGCCCGTGGCGCGGCCCGTGCTGCCGATGCTGGCGATGACGTCGCCCCGCTGGACGAGGTCCCCCTCGGCGACCATCAGACGGGAGCAGTGGGCGTACAGGGTGCCCATGCCAAACCCGTGGTCGATCTCCACGGTGTAGCCGTAGGCCTCCCGGTGGGCCGACGAGATGACGACGCCGTCGGCCGCGGCGCGGATCGGCGTCCCGTAGGGCGCGGCGATGTCGATGCCGGTGTGGAACGTCTGCGCCCCGGGCAACGGGGAGCGGCGGAAACCGTAGTGGCTCGTCACCCAGCCGTCCGAGGGCCAGATCGTCGGGTACGCGCCCAGCAGCGCCTCCCGATCCACCAGGTAGCCGCGCACCTCCTGCAGGCTGACCTCCTCGGCGGCGATGGCCGCGGAGAGTTCCTCGACCCGTAGCCCCAGATCGTCGCCCACGCGCAGCGCGGAGCCGTCCGGGAGCGTGGCCTGCTGCTGCTGCTGCAGGGCCAGCACCTCGAGATCCTCGAGGGGGCCGATGCCAAAGGGGCGCACCCCCTCGTCGGCCCGGGTCAGGGCGCGGATCTTGGCGTCGTAGGACTGGACGCGCTCCAGGCCGCCCTCGGCCAGCTCGACCTGCTGCTGCAGATCGTCCAGCTGGGCCTCGAGCGCCCGGTTGTGCTCGCGCTGGACACCGGAGGACCGCAGTCCGAGGAGTCCCACGACGCACAGGCCCACCGTGGCTCCGCCCAGGATCGCCCCTGCCCAGGCCAGGGCGCGCGCGCGCCCGCCGGTCATGGCGAACTGGCGCAGCGGCCGGCGGCTCCCCTCGGGGACGATGAGTATCCTGTATCGGTTCGGGTCTCTCATGGAATTCCGGGTGATCCTGCAAGGACTACGGCACACATCGGTCGCTGTCAAGATTTTCGGGGGGCCAAGGTGCGGGAGTGCGCGCCCGCGAGCGGGCAGCGCGAGCGCGGGATTCAGTCCACGGAGTCCACGCGCGCGATGACGCAGGTGATGTTGTCGTCGCCGCCGCGGCGGTTGGCCAGATCCACGAGCTTGCGCGCGGCCTCCTGGAAGGAGTTCTGGTGGACCATGTCCAGCAGCTCGTTGTCCTCCACGAGGTTGCTCAGGCCGTCCGAGCACAGCATGTACAGGTCACCGCGCTCCAGGGTCAGCACCTGCGTGTCGATCTCCACCTCCTCCTGGTAGCCCAGGGAGCGGGTGATGATGTTGCGCAGCTTGTGGCTCTTGGCCGCGTCGCGGTTGATCAGGCCGGCCTTGATCTGCTCGTTGACCAGGGAGTGGTCCTCGGTCAACTGCTCCACCGTGTCGGCGCGGGCGCGGTAACAACGGCTGTCCCCGACGTGGGCCACGTACCCGGCGTCGTCGGTGACGTACAGCACCAGGGCGGTGGTGCCCATGCCGCGGAACTCGGTGTCCTCCTGGGCGCGCTCGTAGATGCGCTTGCCTGCCAGGCGGATGGCGTACTTGAGCTTCTCCTGGAGCAACATGTCGCGGGTCGCGCGACCGTTGTCCTCGAAATGGCGCTCGTCGCGGATGTTGCTGAGGACCTCTTCGACGGTGGTCACGGCGATCTGGCTGGCGTACTCGCCGCCCGCGTGACCGCCCATCCCATCGGCGACGACGAACAGCCGGAGCTCGTCGTTGATGAGGTAGTTGTCCTCATTCCGCTGGCGCTTCATCCCCACATCGGTGATGCCGCAGGACGTTATCCTCACCACGTCTCCCCTATCCGAACCCTCTGTCTCGTCACGAGGCGCAGGGAACATACCTATTTTATCACCTCACCGCCACCCGAAAGGCGCGGACCCTTGTCGAGCATCTCGCCGGCCAGGGCCCGGGAGTGCTCCGTGTGTCGTTCACCGGCGACCATGCGGGCCACCTCGTCGAGCCGCTCGGCTTCGTCCAGACACCTCACCCAGGCCGTGGTCCGACCGTCGTTCTCGGCCTTGCCCACCACGTAGTGGGCGTCGGCCAGCGCCGCGATCTGCGGCAGGTGGGTGATGGCGATCAGCTGTCTCCCGGCGGCCAGCCCCGCCAGCTTGCGCCCGACCACGTCGGCGGTCCGGCCGCCGATGCCGGCGTCGATCTCGTCGAGCACGAAGGAGCCGACCGGCGACGCATCGCCCAGGACCTGCTTGACCGAGAGCAGCACGCGGCTGAGCTCGCCGCCCGACGCGACCTTGGCCAGCGGGCGCAGCGGTTCACCGGCGTTGGCCGAGAGCCTGAAGGCCACTCGATCGAGGCCCGCCTCCCCGAGGCCGGCCGGGTCGTCCTCGACCACCACCGCGAACCGCGCCCCGGCCATGGCCAGCTCCTCGAGGGCGGCGGCGATGGCCGCTTCCAGCCGCCGGGCCGCGGCCCGCCGCGCGTCCGAGAGCCTGCGCGCGGCCGCGGTGGCCTGCTCGAGCCGCCGCTGGACCTCCTCGCGCAGTGAACCGAGGCGGTCCTCTGCGTTGCCCAGCGTCGAGTACTCCCCGGCGAGCTCGTCGGCGAGCCGCACCAGCCCATCCTCGTCCGTACCGTGCTTGCGCATGCACGCGCGCAGGGTCTGCAGGCGGTCGTCCATCTCCTCGAGCCGCGCGGGGTTCGCGCTGAACCGACCGCTCAGCCCGGCCAGGGTGCGGGACACGTCCTCCAGCTCGTACAGCGCCCCCTCGAGCTGCTGCGTGGCCGCGTCGATCTCGTCGTCCAGGCCGTCGAGCGGGCGCAGGGTGGACAGCGCCACGTTCGCCGTGTCCACGGCCGCGCCCTCCCCCGAGTACAGGGCGGCCTCGGCCCCGGTCACCGACTGCCGGAGTTGCTCGGCCCGCCGCAACACCTCGGCCTCGCGCTCGAGGGCCTCCTCCTCCCCGCGGGTGGGTTCGAGGGTCTCGAGCTCGCGAAGCTGGTACTGCAGCAGCTCCATCTTCGCGCCCCGATCCCGCGCCGACTGCTCGAGGGCGGCCAGGTCGTCGCGGGCCTCCCGGAGATCTCCCACGAGGCCAGCGACCTCGGCGGCCAGCTCCCCGACCTCTGCGTACCGGTCGAGGATGTCGCGGTGGTGCGCCTCGTCCAGCAGCACGGCCGATTCGTGCTGGCTGGCGAAGTCCACGAGGAAGGTCCCCAGGGCCCGCAGGCTGCTCGCGGGCGCTGGCGCGCCGTTGACGTAGCTGCGGCTGCGGCCCGCCGCGCTCACCACGCGTCTGAGGAGCACTGGCTCTCCCGGCTCCACCGGGAGGTCCTGCTCGTGGAGCCACTGCAGCGCCGCGTCGTCCACCTCGAAGGAGGCGTCCACGCGGGCCTGCTTGGCGCCCGCGCGTACCGCATCGGAGCTCGCGCGGACCCCCAGCACGAGGCCGAGGGCATGGAGCAGGATGGACTTGCCGGCGCCGGTCTCGCCGCTGATGACGTTGAATCCGGGCTGGAAGGACACGCGGACCGTCTCGATGATGGCCAGATCGCGAACACTCAGGTCCACCAGCATCAGCTGCTGCCCTCGCCCGGCTTGCGCGCCCAGCCCATCTTCTGCCGGAGGACCTGGTAGAAGTTGAATCCGTCCACGTGGACGATCTTCACCGGGTACTCGGACCGCGCGACCACGAGGTGGTCGTCGGGCTGTAGGCGGCGACGGACCTGGCCGTCGAGGGTGACGAACGCGCGCTCGAGGCCCCCCAGCAGCGCCACGTCCACGGTGCTGCTGCCGTCCACCACCAGCGGGCGCTGGGACAGGGAGATGGGCAGCATCGGCGCGAGGATCATCGCCTGCAGGGTGGGTGTGAGGATGGGCCCGCCCGCGGAGAGGTTGTACGCCGTCGAGCCGGTGGGCGATGAGATGATCAACCCGTCGGCCACCAGGGACGGGACGGCCATGAACCCGTCGATGGCGATGCGCAGGGTCATGGTGCGGGCGATGCTGGCCAGGTGGACCACCAGGTCGTTCAGGGCCCAGAACGGGCCGTCGATCCGCTCGCCGTCGCGGCGGATCTCCCCGCACAGCTGCAGCCGCTCGACGATGCGGCCGTGCCCCTGCAGGATCAGCTCGAGGCTCGGCACGAGGGCCTCGACGGCCGCGTTGCACAGGAAGCCCAGGTGGCCCAGGTTCACCGGGAAGATCGGGACGCCGTGCGGGCCCACGAGTCGCGCCGCGTACAGCAGGGTTCCGTCCCCGCCGAGCACCACCACCAGGTCACAGGCCTCGGGGAATTCCCGCTCCGTGGCGCCCCGGCGCCCGCCCAGCTCCTGGGCGAGGCTCGGCTGGACCACGGCGGTCAGCCCGCGCGATTCCAGCCACGCGACGAGGTCGCGGGCCGCCTCGACGGCGCGGGGTTCTCCTTGCTTGGCGACGATCCCGATACGGTTCATGGCGGGCGCTGGACTACCACAGGGGGAGGAAGATTGGAATTCCAGATTCCTGGATTTCAGATTTCAGATTTCGGATTTCGAGAGGCGGCGAGGTGTTCCGCGGCGGAAGCCAGGGCGTCGAACTCCTCGAAGGAGAGGCTCTCGGGGCGGCGGGAGGGCTCCACGCCGATCCCCTCGAGGAGCGCCCGCGCGCCAGCGGCGTCGAGTTCGAGTCCGGGCACGCGCTGCAGGGAGTTCAGCGTGGTCTTGCGGCGGTGCTGGAACAGACCGCGGACCACGGCCTCGAACCCCGGCTGACGTTCCAGTGGGATGCGCGGGCACTCCCGTATCTTGAACCGCACCACGTGGCTGTCCACCTTGGGGACCGGCCTGAAGGACTGCGGCGGTACCGGGAACAGAGGGTACGCGTCCGCGTACACGCGCCCCATCACCGACAGGGCGCCGTAGGTGCGGCTGCCGTGGGGGGCGGCGAAGCGCAGGGCCACCTCCCGCTGGAACATGAACGTCGCGTCGTCGAATCCACCCCACTCGAGGAACCGCAACGCGATCCGGGAGGCCACGTTGTAGGGCAGGTTGGCCACGATCCGACGGCGGGCGCCCTCCCCTCGATCGGGCCACGGGAGGGTGTCCAGATCCACGGTCATGGCGTCGCCGTGGACGATCTCGACGTGCGGCTCGCCGCCGAACCGGCGCCGCAGCCCCTCGACGAGGCCGTCGTCCTTCTCCAGCAGGAGCAGCGGGCGCCCCACGGGGGCCAGGAGCTCCGACAGGGCGCCGCGGCCCGGCCCGATCTCCAGCAGGGAGTCCCCCATGGCAGCCTGGGAGGCCTCGACGATGCGCCTGGAGATCACGGGATCGACCAGGAAGTTCTGCCCCAGCGACCGCTTCGGACGGGTCATGGGATTCCTCCGAGCTCCCACCCCGCGTCGGCGGTGAGGTCGAGGGCGGCCACCTCGGACGCGAGCCCCACGGCCAGCCTGAGCTGCCCGGCGAGGGCGATCATGGCGCCGTTGTCGGTGCAGTGCTCCCTCGGCGCGATGCACAGCTCCAGGTCACGCCGCTCGCACATCTGCCGCATCTTGTGGCGCAGGCGGGTGTTGGCCGCCACGCCGCCGCTGACCACGACCCTGCGCGCCCCCCGCGCCGCGACGGCCAGCTGGGTCTTGCGCACGAGCACGTCCACCACGGCCTCCTGGAGCGAGGCACACAGGTCGGCGAGGTCCGCACCGCCGGGCACGCCGGTCTTGCGCACGTGGTTGTACAGCGCGGTCTTGAGCCCGCTGAAGCTGGTGTCGAAGCCCCCCTTGGCCCACATCCCGCGCGGCAGGGCCACCGCCTTGGGATCGCCACCGGACGCGGTCGCCTCGATGGCCGGTCCGCCGGGGTAGCCCAGGCCCAGCAGCTTGGCGCCCTTGTCGAACGCCTCGCCCGCCGCGTCGTCGCGGGTGCGCCCGAGCAGCTCGTACTGCCCCATGCCCTGGACGTCGTACAGCGACGTGTGCCCGCCGGAGACCACCAGGCCGACGAAGGGGAACCCGGGGTTGGACTGGCCGATGAACGGCGCGAGCAGGTGGCCCTCCAGGTGGTGGATGCCGATCACCGGCTTGTTCAGCGCGTACCCCAGCGCCTTGGCGTAGGAGACCCCCACCAGCAGGGAGCCGACCAGCCCGGGGCCCCGGGTCACGGCGATGCCGTCCAGGTCCCCCAGGCCGATCCCCGCCTGCTCCAGCGCCGAATCCACCACCGGGCCGATCTTGCCCAGGTGGGCTCGCGACGCCAGCTCCGGCACGATCCCCCCGAACGGCGCGTGGATGGGCACCTGGCTGTACAGGGTGTCGGACAGCAGGCTCCCGTCGGGGCCGAGCACGGCGGCCGCGGTCTCGTCGCAGCTGGACTCGATGCCGAGGATGTGCATGGGGCCGTGGGTGGGGGCGGTCAGTGCTGGCCCTGGACGCCCGTGGCCTCCCGGGGCAGGGGGGCGACGCGCAGGGGCTGGATGGGAGAGGTCGGTACTGGCGGCGCCGAGTCGTCGCAGGCGATCGCCTCCAGCCGCTCGGCCAGGGTGAAGGGCACGGGCTTGCCGCCGTGGGTCTTGTCGTTGTGACAGTCGTCGCAGGTCTCGCTGACCCGTCCCTTGAACGGGGTCGCGACCTTGGGATCGGCCACGTGCTTGGCCGAGGGCCCGTGGCAGGCCTCGCACTGCACGTTGCGCAGGTAGGAGACCTCGGCGGTGGAGCGGGGGCCGCCCTCGAGGTGGTAGCCGGTGACGTGGCAGCCGAAGCAGTCGGCGTCGTTGCCCTTGTCTGCGCGGACCAGGGCCGTGTAGGCGCGCGCGTGCGGCGTCTGACGCCACTGGCGGTACGCCCCCTGGTGGCACCCGCGGCACTCGCTCGAGCCCGCGAAGTCCCCGACCTTCTTCATCTCGCCCCGGTGCGCGCGCACCTCCTCGGGCAGGCGCGCCTTGGCCTCCGCGACCATGGCGGCCACCTCGGCGTCGTCGGCCAGTGACTTGCCCAGGCCGACGGAGTCGATGGTCAGGGAGTGCCGTCCCTCTGCGGTGACGTCGGCGATGGCGTACTGCTCGTACTGGGCCTGCGTCCGGGTCAGGGACTTCTCGTGGCGCTCCTTGGAGCGGGTGTCCCCGCTCGCGTCCGCGTCGGCGACCTTCTGCTCGAGATCGGCCACGCGCGCGGCGGTGCGCTCGCGCTGGGACGCGGCGTCCTCGGCCAGGGCGGCGTCGCAGAAGCCCTTTGCGCCGTCCACGAAGGTGATGTGCATGCGTCCGACGTTCCGGCCGCGGGAGCCCGCCTGGAGGATCGTGGTGGCGCCCTCGGCGGCGATCCGGGGGAACCGCATCCTGCCGCGCGAGTGGGCCGCGATCACGAAGTCGATCCCGGGGACCGCGTTCGCGAGCGCCACGTCGTCGTCCACGCCCTGGTGGGACAGGGCGACGATCTGGTGGGCACCGTCCTTCTGGAGCGCCGCGACGGCCGCGGTCGCCGCAGCGGTGGCGTCCGTGACCTCGCACTCCTCGCAGTCCTCGAGGTTGCCGGTGATGCCGAACACCCCCACCTTCACCTCGCCCACCTCCAGCATCTTCCAGCCGGGGAAGACGGCCGCGCCCTCGCGTTCGAGGTTCGCGCAGACGTAGGGCAGGCCGTGGGTCTCGGCCTGGGCGGTCAGCCAGTCCAACCCGAGGACCACGTCCCCGTCCCCCGGGGTCATGGCGTCGATGCCCGAGTGGGCGACCGCTGCGAGGATCAGCTCACCCTTGATCTGGGTAGCCTCGCGGGCCCGCTCCGCGACCTTGCCGTCGCGAGCGAGGAGGTCCCCCGAGTCGAGCACCAGCAGCGGCGCCCCCTTGTCTCTCTCCTGCTGAATGGCCGTGGCACGCCGGGCAAGACCGCCCTGCTGATTGGCCTTTCACCCGCAGGGTTCTATCTCGCCGTTGTTGTTGCTCGCGTACAGGATGGTCATCTCGGCGCCCGGGGCCACGCCAACGCCGCCGCCCTCACCGCCCTTGTTGCATCCGGCGACGACGCCGAGCAGGGCCAGCGCCGGAACGATCAGGAGTCCCTTGGATGTATTTCGCATGACCGAAGGTCATAGACGGTTCTGGGACGCGGGGCAAGGGCGGCGAACGCTACTCGAGGATCTGGATCTTGCGACGGGCTCGCTCGGCCTCGGCCGAATCGGGGTAGAGCTCGATGAGATCGTCGAGGAAGACGCGGGCGGCCTGCAGGTCCGACTCGCTGCCGAGCTCGATGAACGCCAGCCCCTGGCTGAGCATGGCCGAGGGGACCCGCGTGTGCTGCGGGGCGAGCTGGATGAAGGCCTCGTACTCGGAGATGGCCTCGTTGAAACGGCCGAGCTCGAACAGGCAGTCGCCCAGCAGGATGCGCGCGTCGGGGGCGCGCTCGGAGTCCGGGTGGTTGTCGAGGAACTCGGTCAGGGCGCGGCCGGCCTGGGCGAAGTTCTCCACCTGCATGGCCTGCAGCGCGCGGGCTAGCAGGTTCAGGTCCGGATCCGTGGTCTCGTCCGGGAGGCCCTCGGAGAGGTCGATGTCCAGCTCGTCGGTCACGGGGATGGAGACCGCCTCTGCCATGCCGTCCTCGGGCGAGGCGTCCGCAGCGCCGGCGTCCTCGGCCGGCTCCTCGCCGTCGCCGCCGTCCTCGGCGCCCTCCCCTGCCTCGCCGGCGTCGGCCTCGGCGGCCGGCTCCTCCTCCACGGGCATGTAGACCTCGGGCTCGATGCCGAGCTTCTCCTCGACGGCCATCAGCCTGAAGGCGATGTCGGCCAGCCGGTAGTCGAGATCGGCGTCGATGGCCTGGCCCTTCTCCAGCAGGTGGCGGATGTTCTGCAGCTCCCCGGCCAGGGCCTGCAGCGACTCCACGAGGTTCTCGGCCGTGGCCGTGGACTTGGCCATGTTGCGGCGAGCCAGGGACGCCCGCTCCTCGATGACGTCGATGCGCGAGCGCTCCCCCTCGACCTCGCCGCGGACGCGATCCACGGCCACCTGATTGGCCTGCACGTCGCGCACGAGCATGGAGCTCCCGCTGCGGCCGGTCCGGTCGTAGACGCAGGCCCCCAACACGAGGGGCAGGAGCCCCAGGAGCAGTGTCAGCCTCTTCACGGGACTACTCGGCGACCAGCTCGGCCCGCCGATTCTCGGCCCAGTTGGCCTCGCCGCCGCCGCCGCGGATCGGCTTCTCCTCGCCGTAGGTGATGGTGCGCAGCACGCTGGACGAGACGCCCAGGTTGACGAGGTACTTCTTGACCGAGTCGGCGCGGCGCTGACCCAGGGCCAGGTTGTACTCGGTGGAGCCGCGCTCGTCCGCGTGGCCCTCGACCCGCACGCTCGAGTACCCCTTCTGCTGGATGCACTCGGCGTTGTTCTCGAGGTCCTTCTGGGCGGACCGCGTCAGCTCGGAGCGGTCGTAGTCGAAGTTGACCCGCGTGAGGGCGCAGTCGTAGGCCTGCTCCACGGTGAACGCCCTGGCCAGGGTGTCCTCGGTGGTGTCGGTGTTGACCACGCGGATGTCGTACACGCCGGCGGAGATGCCACCGGGGGCGGTGCAGCGGATCGTGCCGCCGTCCACCACCGACACGTTGCTGCCGCGCTTGCGGCCCACGTAGACCACGGCGCCGGAGCGGAAGTACTGCCCCTCGACCGTGATATCGGTGATCTCACCCTCCTTACCCGTGTTGGGGCGCACGGAGCTGATGATGGGCGCCGGACCATCGTACTGGGGTCCCTGGTCCACGACCTCGGGGGGGGGCGGCGGGGGCTTGGGGCAACCCACGAGCCCCACCAGCATGGTGGTCACGAACAGCGCAACGGAGAGCAGGTGCAAGGGGTGATGTGACGACATGGGGGTTCCTCGCGACTCGACACGCTCGTCCCGCGGTCTCGACTGCCCCCTCGACAACCCGACTTCCAGGAACGCTCGGAGTCAGAAAAACCGCGTGAATTCAAGGTGTTCAGTTAAAATTCGGGCCCAAGCTATCAGGGGGATCCAAGGGTGTCAACCCTCAGATCCGACTCGCGTTCCACGTTTCATCGGACACCCGGACGGTGCTTTCTATTCGCCGCGGCGTCGAGTCGCCGGCACGCTGCCGCGCGCAACGGTCTCGTGGAAGGCTCGTTCTTGCCTGAGGACCCCGGAGGACCCTATGATCGATCTCAACAGGAACTTCCCTGGACGGTTCGTGAATTGGGTGAGGTGCTCGATCCCTACTGTTAGTTCGGGATTCGTCCCTGGTTGCTGTTGTGCTCCCCTTCTGACCAGGGGAGCCTGATGCGGCCAAACCTAGCCCACCTCGTAAA
>CAYRNR010000184.1:0-14176 GCA_964425605.1 uncultured Rickettsiales bacterium
GCGCCACGGCCATCAACGTGGACCTGTACGGGGGCTTCAGCTACCACACCTGGGCCGACATCGAGGCGGGCACCATCCTGCCGGTGACCCACAACACCACCCAGGGACACATCGCCACCACCAGCGAGTACCTGGTGCCGCACTTCGGCCTGGGGCTGTACATCCGCCCCACGCCCATGGTGCAGATCCGGCTCAACACGGGCCTGGACTACGAGACCAGCCACATCGTCGAACGCGTGGACACCCGCAACTACGAGATCGGCACGGGCATGGACACCCTGCGGGTCAACTTCGGCATCACGGTGGTCGGATCGTTCGCGCGGCCCGACAACAAGGCCGCGGCCGCCTCCAATCCCATTCCCTAGGCCGCCTGTCCCATGTCACGTCTGCGATGGTTGCTGGGTCCGGCGCTGCTGGTGTCCCTGCTGGCGCTGGGATGCCCGTCGGACGACGACGACGACACCACACCAGACGACGACGTCACTGCCGACGACGACGACGACACCACCCCAGCGGACGACGACGACGACGACGACGCCACGCCGGACGACGACGACACCGGCGACGACGACTCCTCGGTCCAGGGCGACTGGCGCGACGTGAGCTGCGGCTCCCACCACTCGTGCGGTCTGCAGCTGGACGGCACCGTGGTCTGCTGGGGCGCCGACCTGGACGATCAGACCGACGCACCGGCGGGCACCTTCGACCTCGTGGCCGCGGGGCACTTCCACAACTGCGCCATCGCCGACACCGGCGCGCTGCAGTGCTGGGGGCAGAACACCGACGGTCAGGCAGAGGCTCCGGGGGGCCTGTTCACCACCGTGTCGAGCGGCCGCCGCCACAACTGCGGCCTGCTGCAGGCTGGCACGGCCGTGTGCTGGGGTTACAACGGATCTCAGCAGGCCTCGCCGCCGCCCGGCGTCCAGTTCAGCGACATCGGCGCAGGAGAGGACCACTCGTGCGGTCTGACCATGGACGGCGAGGTGATGTGCTGGGGCAGCGACGCCTACGGCCAGACCACGGCGCCGACCGGTGAGTTCGTGCAGCTGTCCGTGGGCGTCTTCCACAGCTGCGCCCTGCGCGCCAGCGGCGAGGTGGAGTGCTGGGGCCGCAGCGACAGCGAGCAGACCGACGCCCCGGACGAACCCTTCGTCCACGTCTCCTCCGGCGGTGGCCACACCTGCGCCCGCCGTGACGACGGCACCCTGGCCTGCTGGGGCATGAGCACCCATGGCGAGTGGCCCGCCCCACCGGGGGAGTTCGCCCTGGTCAACGCGGGCGGCCACCACAGCTGCGCCATCTTGCCCAACGGTCTGATCGATTGCTGGGGGTGGATCTGCCACGGTCAGTGCGACCCGCCCTGACCTCGCTCGCTACCTCGCGAGGACCCCGTTCAACACGTCGCGCAGCTCCATGATCTTGTACGGCTTGCGCAGCACGGCCCTGAATCCGTAGTCGGCGTGGTTGGCCATGATGGGATCGTCGGAGTAGCCGCTGGAGACGATGGCCAGCACGTCGGGATCGATCTGGCGCAGGCGCTCGATGGCCTCGTCGCCGCCCATGCCCCCCTGGATGCGCAGGTCCATGATCACCACGTCGAAGGCCCCAGGGGTCCCCATGGCCTCCTTGTAGCGGTCGATGGCCGTGCGGCCGTCGCGGGCGAACTCCACCTCGAAGCCGAACATGGGCAGCGCCTCGCCGAGGATCTCGCAGATCATCGGCTCGTCGTCCATGACCAGCACCCGGCCGCCGGAAACGGTCTCCGCCGGGGGCTCCACCGGGACCTCGACCTCCGACGCGGGCAGGTAGATGCGGAACTCGGCGCCGCCGTCGGCACCGGACAGGACCTCGACGTGGCCGTCGTGGCCCTTGACGATGGAGTGGGAGATGGCCAGCCCCAGGCCGGTCCGCCCGGGCTTGGTGGAGTAGAACGGATCGAAGATGCGCGTCAGGTCGTCCGAGGGGATGCCGGGGCCGCTGTCCGCCACGCTGATGCGCACGTAGGCGCCGGGATCGAGGGGGAGGACGGACGCCGTCGTCAGCTGGACGTTCTCCACGCGGACGCGGATGACACCCGGGCCGTCCATGGCCTCGTCGGCGTTGAGCACGAGGTTCGCCAGGGCGCGGCCCAGCTGATCCAGATCGACCTCGACGGTGTGCAACGCCCCGTCGATCTGCACCGACGAGGTGCAACGGGAGCCGCGCAGGGCCATGGCCACGGTCTCCCGGACGCGGTCGGTGACGTCGGCCTCCGCCCGCACCGGGCTGCCGCCGCGAGCGAACGTGAGCAGCTGCTGGGTCAGGCCGCGGGCCGACGTGAGCGCCTCCTCGGCGGCCGCCAGCCGGGTGGAGGCCTCTGAGCCCGGCTCGCTGCGCAGCTTCGCCAGGGTGAGGTTGCCCAGCACCGAGGTCAGGAGGTTGTTGAAGTCGTGGGCGATGCCGCCGGCGAGCAGCCCCACCGCCTCGAGCTTCTCGATCCGCGCCAGCTCCCGCTCCAGCCGCCGCCGCTCGGAGATGTCGCGCAGCACGAGCACCACGCCGCTGACCCCGCCGCCGGCGTCCTGGATCGGCGCCATGGACCAGGTGACGACCTTCTCCTGGCCATCGCGAGAGGTGAGGATGGCGGAGTCGGCCAGGTCCCACACCTCGCCGGTGTCGAGCACCATGCGCGCCAGGTTGCCGTACCACTCCCGGGTCTCCTCCCGGGACAGGCGCAGCACCTCGCCCATGTTGCGCCCCAGCGCCTCGTCGCGCGGCCAGCCCGTCAGGGTCTGGGCGCGATCGTTCATCAGCGACACCAGCCCCTCGGTGTCCGTGGCGATGACCGCCTCGGCGATGCTGCGCAGGGTGATGTCGAGGCGCTCCTTCTCCGCGGACAGATCCTGTTCGTACTGCTTGCGCCGGGTGATGTCCTCCACCGTGCCCTCGTACGCGACCACGTTGCCGTCGTCGTCGAGCACGGCGCTGGCGCTCTCTCGCACGTGGATGAGGCTGCCGTCGCGCTTGCGCCAGATGGCCTCGTACCCGCTGACCTTGCCGTCCCGCTGGAGCAACTTCTTGTATTCGCGGCGGGCGTGGCGCGGGTGGTACCCGTCGCGTTCGAGGTCGCGCTGTCGCAGACCATCGAGGTCGTCGTAACCCAGCAGCCGCACGATGGCGGGGTTGGCCAGGACGATCTCGCCGTCGGGGGTGGTGCGGTAGATGCCCACCTGGGCGTTCTCGAACAGGTTGCGGTACGCCCGCTCGCTGCGGACGACGTCCTCGAAGTGGCCGGTCAGCCGGGCGAGGGCCTGTCTCAGTTCCTCGCGGGTCCGCTCGTCCTGCACCACCGGGCCTCCTGTGGAGACCTTATCGACTGGTGCCAGCCACGACCAGCGTGATCTCCCCGCGCACCTTGCCCGTCGAGTACCGTTCGGCCAGCTCGCTCAGGGTACCGCGGTCGAAGGTCTCGTGCAGCTTGGTGAGCTCGCGGCACAGGCAGGCATCCCGGTCGCCCAGCCGATCGACGAGCATGGCCAGGTTGGCCGGCACCTTGTAGGGCGAGACGAACAGGATCAGGGTCATGGGCAGCTGGGCCACGCTGTCGAGGAGCTTACGCGCCTTGCCTGGACGCGGCGGCAAGAAGCCCAGGAACACGAACCGATCCGTGGGCAGCCCGGAACCGCTCAGCGCCGCGAGCACGGCGCTCGGCCCGGGGATCGGCACGACGGGCAGGCCGGCCTCGCGGGCGGCCCGAACGATGCGGAATCCCGGGTCCGAGACCGTGGGCGTGCCCGCGTCGCTGACCACGGCGATGGACTCGCCGTCTCGCAGTTTCTGAAGGAGCACGGGGACGCGGCGCGCGGCGTTGTGGTCGTAGTAGCTGATCTGCGGGACCCGGGAGCCGACGCGCTTGAGCAGCACGCCGGTGCGACGGGTGTCCTCCGAGGCGATCAGGTCCACCTCGCACAGCACCTGCGCGGCGCGGGCCGACAGGTCGTCGAGGTTGCCGATGGGCGTGGCGACGAGGTAGAGGGTGCCGGTCATCGGGTGGCGTCGAAGGCGTCCTCGACGAACTCCACGGCGTACTCGCCGGACTCGTGGTTGACCAGGGCCACGGAGAACACGCAGCCGTCGTGCTCGGGGGCGCCGAGCAAGAAGGCCTCGGCCGTGCGCGCGATGCGCCGCCGTTTCCCCGCACCGAGGGAGTCCCAGCCGCCGCCGAAGTCGTCGCTGGAGCGTGTCTTGACCTCGACGAAGTGGAGGATGCCTTCACAGCGGGTGATCAGATCGATCTCCCCGCCCTGGCCGCGCCAGTTGCGTTCGATCACGCGGTGACCGCGGGCCTCGAGGAAGGCCGCCACGGCCCGTTCGCCGGCCTGGCCGCGCACCGCGTGGGGCGCGTCGGAGCCCACCGCCCTCAGCCGGACTTGGGGGCGCGGTTGGCCGGGATGTCCCGGATCTCGGGGATACGGGCGGCCTTGCCGGACAGCTTGCGCAGGTAGTACAGGCGGGACCGCCGGACCTTGCCGCGGCGGACGAAATCGACGCGGTCGATGACCGGCCCGTACAGGGGGAAGATGCGCTCGACCCCGATGCCGTAGCTGACCTTGCGCACGGTCATCGTGGAGCGGATGCCGGCGTTCTTGATGCCGATGACCACGCCCTCGAAGATCTGGACGCGCTCCTTCTCGCCCTCCTTGATGCGCACGTGGACCTTGACCACGTCGCCGGAGCGGAAGCGGCGCTCGGGGGCGTCGTGGACGCCGATGTGGGTGTGATCGACGCGGACCCGGCCGCCGACCTTGACCTCAGGATCGATCTCCTGGGCGTCGGTCAGGCGCATCTCCAGGGCGGCGTCGAACTCCTTGGCCTCTTCCACGACCCGCTTGTTCTTGCCGTCCACCTTGACCTTCTGGCCGATCTTGGCGCTCGCGCGGAGCTTGCGCGCCTCGGAGAGATAGATCTGCCGCTCGGGGTGGAACTCGGGCTGGTCGTCCACCACCAGGCGGAAGTCGCGACTCTCGAGCTGCTTGCGTTCGATTTCCTCGATGATATCCATGGTCACGGCTCCAGCGGGCCTCGCGGCCCGTTCAAACATCGCGGTCGTCCCGATCCTCCAGCAGATCGGGGCGCCGCCGCTGAGTCCTCGTTCTGGCCTGCTCCGCGCGCCATCGCGCGATGCGGCCGTGGTCCCCGCTGAGCAATACATCGGGGACCGCCCGACCCCGGAACTCCCGGGGCCGCGTGTACTGCGGGTACTCAAGGAGTCCCGCCTCGAAGCTCTCGTCCGCGTGGCTGGCCTCGTTGCCCAGCACGCCCGACAACAGGCGCGCCGTGGCGTCGATGACCGCCAGGGCCGGGAGCTCGCCGCCGGTGAGGACGAAGTCTCCCATGGAGATCTCCTCGTCCACCCAGCCCTCTCGCACCCGCTCGTCGAAACCCTCGTACCGGCCACAGACCAGCACGATCCGCGAGCAGTCGGCGTAACGCCGCGCGGTGGCCTGACGGAACGGCTGGCCCTGGGGTGTCATCAACACCACCGGAGCCGCGTCGTCCACCAGCGCCTTGACCGCCTCGATGGACGCCGCCAGCGGCTCGGGCTTGAGCACCATGCCCTGCCCGCCCCCGAAGGGGTAGTCGTCCACCTGTCGGTGCCGCCCCTCCGCCCAGTCGCGGATGTCGTGCAGCGCCACCTCCAGCAGTCCCGCCTCCCTCGCTCGCCCCAGGATGCTCGCCTCCAGGTAGGAGGTGAACACCCCGGGAAACAGGGTCAGGACGTCGAATCGAATGTCAAAGCTCCATCGTGTGGACACGCATGGTACGCGTTTGCATGTCCACATCCAGTACGAACTCGTCCGTGGCCGGAATCAGGTTCTCACCCGCCTCGCCACGAATCACGTACACGTCGTTGGCGGCGGTGGAGAACACGTCGTCCAGGGTGCCCAGGGGCTCCCCGGCCTCGTTCACCACGGCCATGCCCAGGAGGTCGCGCACGTAGTACTCGTCCTCCTCGTCCAGCTCCGGCAGCAACTCCGACGGGACGCTCAGCTCCAGCCCGCGCAGGGCCTCGGCGTCGTCCATGGAGTCGATGCCCTCCAGGTGGATCACGTACCGCTTGCCCACCCAGCGCGCCGACCGCAACTCGACGATCCGCGCCTCGATCTTCTCGCCAGAGACAAAAACAGCGTCCACCCGCTCCAGCAGGTCGGACGCCTTGTTGTACAGGTGGACCGTCTGCTCGCCGCGCGTGCCCCAGGGCTTGACCAGGACGCCCAGGATGACCCGCTCGGCTACGGGGATGAACTCTTCTCGAACGTACCGCGGCAGCAGGGCCTCGGCCCTACTCGGCGTCTTCACCTCCGCTGCTGGCACGCTCCGACTCATCGTTCTTCGCCTCGATGATCTCCAGCACCACCCGCTTGCGTTCCCGCGACGCGTGGGCCTTGAGCAGGGTCCGCAACGCGTTGGCCGTCTTGCCCTGGCGCCCGATGACCTTCCCCACGTCGGTGGGGTCCACCTTCAGCTCCAGAATCGTCGTCCGGTCGCCTTCCACCTCGTAGAGTTCGACAGCTTCGGGGTGATCGACCAGCGCCTCCACGAGAAACCGGACCAGCTCCTTCACGACGCAGCGCCTTCCGCGTTCTCGGCCAGCACGCCCGTCTTGGCGATGAGCTCCGACACGGTCTTGGACGGGAGGGCGCCGTTGCCCAGCCAGTACTTCAGCCGCTCGCCCTTGAAGTTGATCCCAGCGGGCTCGCTGTTGGGGTCGTAGGTACCCAGGATCTCCAGGAATCGCCCGTCGCGGGGCATGCGGGAGTCCGTCGCCACGATCCGATAGAAGGGCCGCTTCTTGGCACCGTGCCTCGTCAGCCTGATCACGACAGCCATTTCATTCCTCAACAATCTCGCTATGTTAGCTTCCTTCACGACGGCGCAGTTCACCTGTTCCGCCGCGAAAAGCAACGCATAATAGGCGGGGGGCCTGCGCGGTGTCAAGGATAGTGACTCGCACGCACGCGAGACGTTGCCTGGGCACGCGGACCCCCGTAACCTTCTCCACGGCTGCTGCATCCCGGAGGAGACGATGAGACGTCCTGCTGCCCTGGCGCTGGCTTCCCTGTTGACGGTCCTGACCCTGCTGATCTTCGCGGATCCAGCGGCCGGACAGGGCCGGATCACCCTGCGCCGGCCGGTCATCGTCACGCTGGTACCGCCGGGCATCATCACCGCCAACGGCGCGCCCCAGTCCCTGCTGTTCGTGGTCACCGACGAGACCGGCGGCCTGGCGAACGAGGTCAGCTTCCGCGGCAGCCGCGCCGACATGGGCGTGCTGGGCAACTGGATGCAGCTGGGGCCCGGGGTCTGGACCGCGACGTACACCGTGTCGCCGGTCTCGGAGACCCACCAGGCGATGCTCGACGTGCAGGCCAAGGTGGGCAAGTACAAGGCCCAGAAGCAGTTCCCCGTGCTGGTCCAGCCGGCGGCGGCGCCGCGGTTCGCCATGTCGGCGACGCCCGAGGTGATCATGCTCGGCCAGGACGAGATGTCGGTGCTGACGTTCATGGCCACCGGCCCCGCGGGTGCGCCGCTGGACGGCCTCGATCTGCAGCTGGGCGCGAGCATCGGCACCGTGACCGAGCCCACGGCCCTCGGCGGGGGCACGTACCGCGCGGAGTACCGGCCGCCCGAGGACCAGAAGGGCCCGGCCCTGGTGATCCTGTCGCTGGTGGAGAGGGAGAGCCCCGAGACGTCCACCCAGTTCCTGTCGCTGCCGCTGGTGGGCAAGACCGAGTGGAAGGTGGAGGTGGGCGAACAGCTGGTCCCCGTGGGCATGGAGCTCGCCGGCCAGCGCTTCGGTCCGGTGGTCACCGACGAGACCGGCGTGGCCATGGTGCCCATCATCGTCCCCCCGGGCGTGCACACGGCCCTGGCCTACGAGGTGGACGCCGAGCAGAACCCGGTCCAGCCGATCCCGGTGGACCTGCGGCTGCCGCCGTTCAAGGGGATCGAGGTGGCGCCCATGGCGCCCTACATCCCCGGCAACGGCGTCGCGGGCTTCCCCGTGTACGTGTTCGTGGTGGGCCAGGATGCGATGCCCATGTCCAGCGCGCCGCTGCAGCTCGAGGCCTCCCTCGGGGACTTCGTGGCGGTCCAGATGATGGGGCCCGGCACCTATCGCGCGACCTACGTGCCCCCCTCGGTGACCGCCCCGACCGACGTGAACATCAGCGCCGTGCTGCTGGGGGAGACGCAGAACTTCGGCGACCGGATCACGGTCCAGGTGGTGCCCGGACCTCCGGGCGCGATGTGGTTCTCGACGGCGCCTGCGAAGGTCTCCGGTGGCGACCAGACCGTGACGCTGCGCGGCGAGGTGATGGTGCCGGTGGGCGAGATGGCCCCCGGCGTGGGTGTGGCGTTCGCCAGCATGGACGGCGTCATCCCCATGGAGGCGGCCACGGGTGACGGCACCTTCGAGGCCGGTTTCAGCGCCAACTTCGACCAGCCGATCCCCCTGTCCGCCGAGGTGACCCTCCCCGCCAGCGAGCGGCCGGTCAGCGCCCTGGTGGCCTGGCCCGTGATGGACCAGGTGCCGGTCAACGGCCAGATGCCCGTGGTGGCCATGGCCCTGGATCGCTACGGCCTGCCCGTGTCCGGCGTGAACCTCAGCGCCACGACCCTGGACAACGTCGGCTCGGTCACCGGCGACGCGCCCACGGATGCCTTCGGCCGCACCGTGTTCACGTTCCAGGCCACGCCGCTCAGCGGCATGGCCGCGGTGGTGATCACCGACGGCGAGCACGTGTTCGCCTGCCCGCTGTGGCAGGCGTCCAACCTGCTGCTGGGCTTCCAGTTCCCGCTGCAGGGCGGCGCCCAGCAGGCCGGCATGATGAACATGTGGGGGGCCCTGCGCAGCCGCCTGCTGGTGGGCGCTGGTGCGCCGCCGCCCGTGGAGCGCGAGGCCCCGCCCACGGCACAGGCCGCCCTGGAGACGCCGCAGGCCGATGGAGAGGACGAGCCAGCCGTGATCCCCACCTTCTGGGGCGACGAGGGCGCCGCCGGGGGGAGCAGCGCTGGCAGCTCGGATCCGGCCACGGTGTGGGCCGCCGAGGTCAAGGACGCCCTGTGCACCGGCGAGACCGAGACGCGCGCGCTGCGGGACGTGAACGTCGTGTCCACGGACGACGGCAAGTACGACATCGTCGTGCGCTACAGCCACGCCGCCACCGTGGTCACCGTGGCCGGCCAGAAGGTCCAGCTCAGCGTGCCCGAGTGGTTCGCCGGGTGGGCGGCCCAGGTGGGCGCCTACACCCGCTCCAGCGACTTCCGCTCCCGCGACTTCCGCCTGACCAACCTCGACACCGGCAAGACCCTGGTCCTGGGCACCTCCGACTGCCGGTCCCTGGCGTCCATGTCCCAGGACCGCCGCGTCTCCACCGTCGAATCCAAGGCTCGAACGGAGTAGCCATGAGACCCTCTATCCTCGCAGCGGCGATGTCCCTCGCCGCGCTCGCCGCGATCTGCCCCGCGGACGCCGAGACTGCGCTGACCATCGAGTCGTTCCTCGAGATCCCGGTCCTCGACCACCCCGCCGTGTCCCCCGACGGCGAGCGGCTGGCCTACGTGCGCACCCAGCGCAGCCTCGACGAGGACAACCGCACCTCCCAGATCTGGCTCGCCGACGTGGCCGCGGGCACCACGGGCCAGCTCACGTACCACGACAAGGGCGCGCGATCCCCGGCCTGGCGCCCCGGCGGCGGGCTGACCTACCTGGCGAACCGCGGAGATGGCACCCAGATCTGGCTCAACCCCCTCGACGGGTCCGAGCCGCGGCCGCTGACCGAGGTGGAGCAGGGGATCCACGGGTTCTGGTGGGCGCCGGATGGACAGCACATCGCGGTGCTGACGCGCGGGGAAGAGGAGGGGGAAGTGGAGGGGGAAGTGGAGGAGGAGGACGCCGTCGAGGGCGACTTCACGGTGTTCGACCGGCTCGAGGACCCCGAGGCGTTCCCCCAGCTGTGGATCTTCGAGGCGGACGACGAGGGGCCCGTGGGTGATCCGCGCCAGCTCACCGCCCCTCCCCTGCACGCGAACCACGTTGCGTGGTCCCCCGACGGCGGCCAGATCGCCCTGACGTACAACCCACGCTTCTCGTCGCTGGTGGACGAGGAGCAGCTCATCGGGCTGGTGGACGTGGCCAGCGGCGAGCTCACCGCGTTCACCGATCCGAAGCGCCACAGCTCCCTGGCCGCGTTCTCCCCGGACGGCCGCCAGCTGGTCTACTTCACCGACCGCGGCGTGGACGGCCGCGCCTATCTCAACGTCAAGGACCTGGTGGTGCGCGAGGTGGCCACGGGCAAGGAGTTCGTGCTGAGCCAGGGCACCGGCCTGGCCCTGGGCGGCACCGGCCCGGTCCCCTCGGTGGCGCCGAGGTGGACCGGCGACGGGCGCGCGGTGCTGGTCACCGGCGCCCTCGGGACGGCCAACGACCTCTATCGCATCGCCCACCCCAGCGGGCGCGTGGACGCGGTCACCGAGTTGAGCGGCAACCTGCGGCGCTACTCGGTGGGGGGCAAGACCCTGGCCTACGTGGAGAGCGAGCTGCACCGCCCGGGCAGCCTGTGGACCCGCAAGCTCCGCGGCGGCGCCGAGACGATGATCCACAGCACCGACGACGCGGTGGCGGACATGGAGCTGATGGCGCCCATGAAGCTCGCCTTGCCCGGCGCCGACGAGGGCGTCACCGTGGAGGGGTTCCTGTTCCTGCCGCCAGGCGCGGAGGTGGCCGGCGCTCACCCCACCATCGTCGAGATGCACGGCGGGCCCTACGCCCGATACTCCAACAGCTGGACCACACGCTACCCGTGGCACGTGCTCGCCCACGAGGGGTTCGCGGTCTTCATCGCCAACCCGCGCGGCGGCACCGGGTATGGCGAGGCGTTCCAGCAGGCCATCTACCGGGGCTTCGGCCGCGACGACTACCGGGATCTGATGGCGGCCGTGGACACGCTGGTCGCGCGGGGCATCGCCGACGAGGACCGCCTCGGGTTCACCGGCTACAGCTACGGCGGCCTGATGACCAACGTGGTGGTCAGCCGCACGTCGCGGTTCAAGGCTGCCGTATCCATCGCCGGGCTGTTCAACTACGTCTCGGCCATGGGCCAGTCCAACCCCCAGCTGCTCATCGACTCCTACGACGCCCCGTGGGACGGCGATCTGGCCCGCCTGTGGGAGGACTCACCAGCGAGTCGCGCCGCGGCCATCACCACCCCGACGCTGATCATGCACGGCACCGAGGACACGCCCGTGGACCCGCGCCAGTCCATCGAGATGTTCACCTACCTGCAGCTCAACGGCGTCCCGAGCCGGCTGGTGCTCTACGCGGGCGAGGGCCACGGCATCAACCGGCCCGTGCACATGGTGGATTACGAGACCCGCGAGGTGCAGTGGTTCCGCCACTACCTGATGGGGGACGAAGAGGCCGAGGGGGCGGTGGAGCCGCTGCCTGTGGTCCGGGAAGACTGACGGATACCCGACAGTCTGGTATGAGTGGTCCTCCATCGAACGAGGAGGAGGACGCACCATGACCCGCAATCTCTGGCTTCTGCTGGCCCTGCTGGCCCTGCCCGCGCTGATCGTTGCCTGCCCCGGCGACGAGGGCGACGACGACAGCTCCACGACGGACGACGACGACGACGCCACGGCGGCCGACGACGACGACGATGACGACGACCACGGCGCCCAGGGCTACGAGGTGGCCGCGACCGGCCTCAAGCGGCTGTTGCTGGAGGAGTTCACCAACACGGGGTGCGCCCCCTGCGCCGAGTCGAACCCCACCATCGATGCTTTCCTCGAAGAGGTGGGCGTGGGCAACGTGGTGCCGGTGAAGGTCCACACCGACTGGCCGGCAAGCGACGATCTGTTCTACGTGACCGATTCCGCCAGTTGTGACACCCGCATCGACTACTACGGCGTGGACGCCGTCCCCACGACCATCGTCGACGGCCTGTACGACCTGTCGTGGCACGGCGGCAACTACTTCTCGGACATCTCCGCGTACTTCGCCGACGACCTGCTCGCCGACCTGGGGATGACGATGTACGACAACCTGGACGGCACCTACGACCTGGACGTGCACGTCACCGCCACCGACGCCCTGGACGAGACGCGCGAGCTGCAGCTTCGGGTGATGGTGGTCAAGCGCTACCTGGAGTACGCCACTGCGCCGGGATCCAACGGCGAGACCGAGTTCCACGACGCGGTGATCGGCTTCATGCCCGACGGCGCGGGCACGGCCATCACCCTGGCCCCCGGGGACGCGCAGACCGTGTCGCTGAGCCACGCGCGCGCCGGCGACTGGGACGGCGACGAGGTCCACTTCGTGGCCTTCTTGCAGGACGACGCCACGTTCGAGGTGCTCCAGGCCACCACCACCGAGACCCCAGCGCTGCACACGTTCCGGCTCGTCGAGACCGAGCCCGAGGGTGTGATCCTCGAGGTGGACGAGGCGCGGTCGTTCACCGTGGCCCTGCAGAACGTGGGCCCCCTCGTCGACGCCTTCGACGTGATCCTCGAGGGAGAGGTCCCGGCGGGGTGGTCGGTCTCGTGGACCGCCGACGTGGAGGTGAACGAGGACACCACCGTCATGCTGGAGACCGGCGAGACAGCCACCATCACCGTGGACGTGGACCCCGCCGGGAACGTCGGGTCCATGGCCCTGGCCCTGCGCGTGACGCCCCACTGCGAGGAGTGGCCCGACCTGCAGGTGGACATCGGCGTGATGACCTACGGCGCCGAGGTGCTGCTGGTGGACGCCGACGGTGGCGACGACTACGAGACCTACTTCCAGGCGGCCCTCGACGACGCGGGGATCACCCACGCCACCTGGTCCGCCGACACCGACTTCGAGACCCTCGATCTGAGCCGCTTCGACACCGTGGTCTGGAACGCCGGCTGGTACTTCCCCCACTTCCTCGACGAAGAGAAGACCGCCCTGACCGGCTACCTCGACGCGGGCGGGCGCGTGTTCTTCTCGGGCCAGGACATCGGCTGGGACCTCAGCGATGCGGCGAGCCAGTGGATCGACCAGACCTGGTACGAGGACACCCTGCACGCCGAGTACATGGCCGACCTGGCCGACTCGTGGACGCTCGAGGGCGTGGAGATGGACGTCATCGGCGGCGGCCTGACCTTCGACATCTCCGGCGGCTCCGGCGCCGACAACCAGCAGTACCCCTCCTGGGTGGAGCCGCTGGGCCCCGACGCCGAGCGCATCTTCCTGTACGACAACGGCGACTGCGGTGGCGTCCGCGCCCTGCACGGCGACGGCAAGGTCGTCTACTTCGCCTTCGGGTTCGAGGCCATCGCCGACGAGGACAGCCGCAACATGCTCATGGCGCGGGTGCTGAACTGGTTCGCGATGCCGTGAGCGTTCCCGATTCGCCCGCGCCCGGGTCCGCTCCAGCGCCTTGACCAGCGCGACCATGGCGTTTCCACGCCTGCAAGCTGGTGCGTATGCGCGACAGTTCCACCCTCTCAGGGGCGCGCTGTCCCGGTTCACGTCCTCAGGTGAGCCTCGTCGATCTCCCTCGCGATCTCGACCAGGTCGGCTCGCTCGCATCCGCCGACACTCTGATCGCGGGCTCGCACGTGCAGTACACGGGCTGCGAAAGCTGGTGTGGTGCCCGTGGAGCGCTTCCAGGCCCGCGCCAGTGACCTCGCGTGCCGATAGCCAGACCGAGTCGCTATCTCCTCCAGGCTGCCGTAGGGCTGCTCCACGAGGAGACGAAGCGACTGGTAGATGGCGACCTCCCGCACGAACGTCACTGGCGGCACGCCCACCTGCCTCAGGAACCACCTGTACAACGTACGGCTCCCACAAGCCGCTTCCCTGGCGAGTGTCGCGTTTGAGCGACAGGCTTCCGGTCCGGCGAAGATCGCGCGCAAGGCATGGCAGACGACTGGATGAAAGCCGTTTCGCTGGCTGCGAATCCGTTCGACAGTGACGACCAGACTCTCCAGATCCCCTCTTCCTGACATGTTCCCCTCCCTTTCCCAAGTAGCCAACATGGAAGGCAATATCTATGCCACCTCACAACCAAACACTGTCCAGAACCTGTTTCTGTTGTAATCATGTGTTGCACTAGAGACCTGAGCACGTAAACGTCACGCCGCCCGTTTCATCCTCGAGATCGTC
>CAYRNR010000185.1:0-14153 GCA_964425605.1 uncultured Rickettsiales bacterium
AGGCGCTGCAGACGGTCAACGCCCGCATCCTGGGCTTCGTGCTCAACGACGTGGACCTGGAGCGGGCCAGCAAGGGGTACTACTCCTACCGCTACAAGTACCGCTACCCCTACTACTACTACACGTACCGCTACCCCAGTAAGTTCACCGAGGGTGAGGGTGAGGAAGAGAAGACGGTCGGCTGAGACCAGCGCGGGGGGGGAGAGCGTCGAGGGGTCAGAGCGCCGAGGACGGGACGAAGATGATGTCCGACGGCATCAGCTCGACGTCCGGAGCGTCTCCGTTGGTGATGCGATTCACGTCCACGGTGAACTTCACCTCCTGGCCGTTGACCGTGCGCGCGACCTTGGTGCGCTTGAGCGCGCCGTCGTCCTCGCCACCGGCCAGCGCGATGGCCTCGACGATGGTCATGCCGTCGGTGAACGGGAAGGCGCCGGGCTTCTCGACCTTGCCCAGCACGAAGATGCGCCGGCTGTTGACCTCCTTGACGAACACCGAGACCACCGGCTGCACGAGGTACCCCTCGGCCAGGCCGTCGGTCAGCGCCCCCGCCGTCTCGTTGGGGGTCAGCCCGGACACGGTCACCGCCCCGAGGAACGGGAACGTCAGGGTGCCGTCGGCGTCGATGCGGTACTCGCCCGACAGCTCGGGCTCGTCGAACACGCGCACGTCGATGACGTCCAGCGGACCCAGCGCACCCTGGTTGTTCAGGGTGTCCAGGGAGACCGGGATGTCCGGCCGGACCACGCCGTCGCGGCAGCCGAGGATTGCGAGGAGAAGTGCGATGGCCAACACGGCGCACACGGGGGGGATGCCAAGTCTGTGTGGAGTTTTCATCATATGAGCTGAACCAACGTTTGATGGGATGGGCAACAAAGAACCCCGGACCGAGACTTGGGATAGCACGGGACCCGGTCGCGGGCAAGCCATCGCAGAACCCGGGGCAAGGAGCGAAGCGATCATGAACGAACCAATGTACTCACGTCTCCCTTGGACGACGCTGGCCCTCGTGGGCTTCATCGCAACGCTCCCGGGCGGTGCGGCCGCAGGCGACTGGCCCTATGCCAAGCACGACATGGGCGGCACGGCCCGGTCGGCGGGTCAAGGCGCCATCAGCGCCCTGTCCGGCCAGCTGCCCACCCTGGTTCAGACCATCCAGCTGGACGAGCTGGACCTGGGGGATCGAGCGCTGTTCGACGTGGACACCGACGGGACCGCGGACCTCGTGGTGCCGCTCCGCGGCAAGGTGACGGCCTACTCCGGCGTGGACGGCTCCTTGCTGTGGTCCACCCCCGTGCTCGGCGCCACGGAGATCGTCGGCCTCGCGGACCTCGACGGCGACGGGTTCGACGAGGAGCTCGTGGTCGCAGCGCCGGACATGGGCGGCGGGATCTACGCGGTGAACAGCGTGACGGGCGGGTTGCAGTGGAGCCATGGCCCGCTGACCAACCGATCCGGGGTCGGGGCCGTGGAGGTCGAGATCGTCGACCTGGACGGCGACGGCGCGGACGAGCTCGTGTTCGGCGAGTGGTCCTTCGGCAGCGAGTACGTGTACGTGGTCGATTTTCCCACCGGGTTCTCCAGCGAGGAGGTGTTCCAGCTGTCGCTGCCGGGGGCCTATATCAACCTCAACCCGTTGATCTCCGGCCCGCTGGTCGACAACGGCGTGGGATTCATGGCCCACCAGGGCCAGAACCTGGCCTGGTTCGAGGTCTGCGCGGCGGGGGACGCCGGCGCGACCTGCACCCCCAGCGAGTCGCTGTGCGTCTGCGAGCCCGCGATGTTCGAGATGGTCCACCCCACCTACTCGGCCGGACCCTTCCTGGCTCGAGACGTGGACGGCGACGGCGTCGACGAGGTGATCGACGTGCTGACCGATTCGAGGTTCGGCTACGAGATGGGGGTCTACGACGTGGGCCAGGGGATGGCGTCCGGGAGCCCGGTGACCGACGACCTGATCCTGTGGAAACGCAGCTACGGTCTACCCGACCCGAGCACCCATGTCGTGTTCCCCGAGGGCGAGCCGGCCGACCTGGACGGCGACGGCGACCTCGACCTCGTGGCCACGTTCTACGACAACACCACAGCGGAGACGGACCACTGGGGACAGCCGGCCGAGGACGGTATCGACCACCCCAGCGCGCTGGCCGTGGGGGTCTTCGACGCGCTCTCCGGGGAGCTGGTGGCCTGGGAGGCCGACGCCTTCGCCTGGGGCCTGGTGGACCTGGATGACGACGGCGTGGACGAGATCGTGCTCTCCGCCACCACCGGCTGGACCTACGAGGCCGGGCTACGCGGCGCCGAGATCGTGTGCGATCCCGACTGCAGCTTCGACACCCAGTGGATGTCGGCGGGCCACTCCCTGGTGCGCAACCTGACACAGTTCGACGACGCCGGCTTCCCCGAGGCCACGTTGAGCACCCTGGACACCGACGGCAGCGGCGAGCATCAGCTGCTGGCGTTCGACGGGGCGCACCTCGACCTGCTGGACCTCGACGGCGGCAACGTGGACGTGGTCGCCACGGCACTGCTGGACGACGAGGAGGAGGTGATGGCCGTGGCCGCGGACGGCAGCGCCGTGCTGCTGGCCACCGAGACGGAGGCGCGGCTGCTCGACGCCGAGCTCGCCGACATCGTCGCGCCCATGGACCTGCCCGGGCAGAAGGTGTCCCAGGTGGCTGCGGTCCAGCTGGATCCAGCGGACGACAAGGCGGCGCTGATCGTCGACGGGGCGGTGTTCTGGAGCACTCCCTCACCGACGGATCTCGCCGACGCGGACGTGCTGCTGCTCGACCACTTCGCCTTCGGCGCGGACCTCACAGGCGACGGGTACGCCGAGCTGGTGTCGTGGTCCCAGCCCGACGACACCGAGGACGGCCGCCTCGCGGTGGAGATGATGTCCTACGATCCGACGGATCCGGACGGCGACGGGACCCCCTTCGGCCAGCTGTGGCATTTCAGCGCCGCGGACGTCCCCGAGCTGGCGGGGTACGAGGTCATCGGCACCGAGGGCCTCGCGGTCCGGCCAGCCGACCTCGACGGCGGCGGCGTCTCCGAGATCGTCCTGGCGTGCGTCTCGCCCGCCACCTACGAGTTCATGCTCGTGGCGCTCGACGGCGTCACCGGCTCGGTGGACCTGCTGCTGCCCGTGGACTTCATGCTGTCCAACGGCCTGTCCAAGCTCGTCCCGATCTGGGTCGAGGACCTCGACGACGCCCAGGGTAGCGGCTCCCCCGACGGCTTCGACGACCTGGTGCTCGCCGACTTCCTGGGATTGCACCTGGTCGCCGGCGGCATGGCCCCGATCTCCTCGGTCGAGACCGGGGTCTACCACCGCTCGGGCCTGGTCGGCGATCTCACCGGCGACGGCGCGCTGGAGATGGTCATCGTGCGCAACTCCCAGACCGATCTACCGATGACCGCCCGCGCCATGGAGGCGGGCTTCGCCGACGTGTGGGGTGGCGAGCAGGCCATCACCGGCCTGCCCACCTACGGCATCGAGAACCTGGCGCTGATCGACGCCGACGACGCGGCCGGGCTCGACCTGGTGTTCGGCGGCGGCTCGGGCACGCTGGAGTTGTACTCGGGACAGGACGGGGCCCTCGTCGACGGATTCCCGGTGATGCTCTCCGATGGGGCGATGGTCGGCCACGACGACGGCGCCGCGATGCTCGCCGCGGTGGCCGTGGTGGACGTGGACGGCGACGGCTTCGAGGAGGTGGTCGTCGGCGGCATGGACGGATACCTCTACGCCGTCAACGTGGACGCGGGGGAGGCCGGAGCGCCGACGCTCGAGTGGAGCATCTTCATCGGCGTCCCGGTGGAGCGGATCGCCGTCGCCGACACGGACGGCGACGGCCTGGACGAGGTGGTGGTCGTCGGGCCCGAGAGCGCGGTCCACGTGATCGACGGCCTCGGCGCGTTCCTCTCCATCGAGGAGCCGTCCAACGGCGCCTGCCTCGCCACGATGCCGTTCGAGGTGTCGGGGACGGCCGAGGGGATCGAGACCGTGGACGTGTGGATCAGCGGTGTCCTCGCTGCCTCGGACGTGCCCGTCTCGGGCGGCGCGTGGGGGGAGACGGGGTTCGCCGTCGCCGGCCTCGGCACCTGGCAGATCCTCGCGACGGGCAAGAACGCGGACGGCGCGATCGTCGCCCAGGCGCAGGTCCTCGTGGTCTTCGACGGCGACGACGATGGGGACGGGATCACGATCTGCGGCGGGGACTGCGACGACGATGACGCCGAGACCTACCCCGGCGCGGAGGAGCTCTGCGACGGCCTGGACAACGACTGTGACACGGTCGTGCCCGAGGACGAGATCGACATGGACGCTGACGGGTTCAGCGGCTGCGAGGGGGACTGCGACGACGGGGACGCGGAGATCTTCCCCGGCGCGGAGGATATCTGCGAGAACGGCATCGACGAGGACTGCGACGGCGGGGACGCCATTTGCTATTCTCCGGGCGACGACGACGACGACATCACCCCGGAGGCCGACGGATGCGACTGCCGCTTGGCAGACCAGCGAGGCAATCCGGCGCCGCTGGCCCTGATCCTGGCCGCAGGGGTCTGGATGGTGTCGCGCCGCCGCCAGCGCCGAGATCCCTGAACCCCACCTCACGATCCGCCCCGAGGAGCGCACAGACTTGATCGGCAAGCTCGTGGATCGGCTGCGTTCGGGCGTCCCTCGGGGGACGTGGCTGCTGATGGTCCTGTCCGGGCTGAGCATCGTCACGGCGTACCTGCGCGAGGCCGCCTTCGCCTACCTCTTCGGCGCCTCGGGTGAGCTCGACGCGCTGCTGGTGGCGCTGACCATCCCGCGGCTGCTGGCGCTGCTGTCCGCGAACATCACCGTCGCGGTGGTGCTGCCGGTGTACGTGGGGTACCGCGAGGTGGACCAGCACGGGCACGCCAGCGAGCTGGTCCGACGCTGGTTCTGGATGCTCGCCGCTGTGGGGACCGCCATCTGCGTCGTGCTGCTCGTCGCGGCCTCTCCCCTCGTGACGATGATGGCGCCCGGCCTCACGCCCGAGCACAAGGCGCTGGCCGCCCTGTGCCTGCGTGGCATGCTGCCGTTCGTCTGGCTGATGACCGTGGCGCCGTGCTTCAAGGTGGTGCTCGACACCCACCGCCGGTTCGCCGGCCCGGCCCTCGGGACCTCGATCGCCAACGTGTCGGTCGTGGTCACCTCGGTGCTGTTCGCGGCGAGCGTGGGGGTCGTGGGCGCCGTGCCCGGCTTCGCCGCGGGGGCGGCGCTGACCTTCGCACTGCTCTGGGCGCGGTCGAAGCCGGTGGAGCCGGCTCTGCCAGGGCTGCGGCGGCGCGCCGAGGTGGTCACCTTGCCCCTGGCCGGCGCCGGGATCATGGCGGTGAACGTGGCCGCCAACCAGTTCCACATCATCATCGACCGCGGGTTCGCCTCGGGCCTGGCCGAGGGGAGCATCGCGGCGCTGAACTACGCCAAGTCCGTCAACATCATCCCGGCCACGGTGGTGTCCGCGGCCCTGGCCACGGCCCTGTTCCCGCTGCTGGCGACGATGACCGCGCGGGGCGAGTGGCGCGAGGCGCTGCACACGGTATACCGCTGGATCGGCGTCGTCACCGGGCTGGGACTGATCCCGGTGGTCGGCCTGATCCTGCTGCGCGTGCCCGTGGTCGAGCTGCTGTTCCAGCGGGGCGAGTTCGACGAGCAGGCCGTGACCATGACCGCCTCGGTGCTGTCGGTCCTGCCGGCGATGATCCTGATCACCAGCATCTGCACGCTGCTGGACCGTCTCCTGCTGGCCCAGCGGCGGCTGGTGATCCTGGCCGTGCTGTCCGTGTCCACCATCGCCTTGAAAGTCCTGTTCAACGTGGTATTCGTCTCCTGGCTCGACCGTGGCCTCGTGGGCCTGGCATGGGCCACCATCCTGTCCACGGGCCTGGTGACCCTGGCTCGATTCTGGGCTGCCCGCCGCCGGGGTGATTGGGCGAAGGGAGGGCCGACGGCTTGAGCCGCTCGAATACGACAACGACTCGGCAGGACATCGATCGGGGGTGGCTGCAGCGGCTCGCTCGCGCCAGGGCCAACTGGCTGTGGCTGTCGCTGGTGGTGTTCGCCGTTCACGCGCTCGGACGGCACTCGGACTACACCCTGGTGCAAGGAGCCATCGCGGGCGCCTGTGCCGTGGTGACGTTGGCGGTGTTCCTCCACCTGTTTCGGTCCAGACACGAGATGCTGCCCGTGATGGCCTGGGTGTTCGCGCAGTTCTATGTCTTCTGGGTCGTACCCATCTTCATGGAGGGCGAGGCCACGGACGTGGTCTCGTACTCGCTCCTCCAGCGTACCGGCTCGCTGGATTGGGCCCTGGTGTCGATTCTCGTCTTCATGATCACGGTGCTCGCCGGATCGGCGCTCGTGGTCCGTCTTGCTCCAGCGCGCGTGGCCAAGCGGGAACCCACGCAGGGATACGAGGTCGTCCTGGCGTTGCTCGGTGTCGCCGCGCTCGTCGTTCGATACCAGGTGATGTGGAAGGAACAAGAGGTCGCGGCCTATGTCTACATCCTGTCGGTGCTGTTCGCGCCGCAGCTGTTCCTGCTCCTGCTGATCTTCGAGCGGACGCACTTCCGGGTTTCGCGCTGGTTCAACCTGTACTTCTACATGTACATCGGCGCTGCAGTGCTCGTCGGCCTGCTCTCGAGCCGTCTGGAGTTCGCGCTGTTGCCAATCGCCGTGGTGATTCTCACGAGCGTGAGCCAGGTCAAGCGCATCCGGCTGGTGTGGATATTGCCGTTCTTGGCGCTGCTCGTCGTGGCGCAGCCTGCCAAGCTCCTCTATCGAGACAGCACGGGCTTTCGCACGCGGTACTTCGAGCAGCTGAGTCTCGGCGAGGGACTGCGTATGTTCGGCGATAGCGTCGGACAGAGTTGGGGTGGTGGTGGATCCAATGTGTACTCGGATAATCTGCAAGGCTTGGCGGAACGCCTCAACGAGCTGACGAAGATCGGGGCGGTGTTCTATACGGTCCCGCGCATCGTCGACTTCGACGGCGGCACGACCTGGGCTCCGGTCCTCCACGGCTTCGTGCCGCGGGTGTTCTGGAAGAACAAACCCGTGAACAAGGTCCAGACCAACGACTACTTCAACATCAAGCTGGGATTCCAGGAGCCCGACGAGACCTGGACCACCACGTCGTCCATGCCCCTGGTCGCCGAATCGTACTTCAACGCGGGCTGGGCCGGCATCGTCGGGGTCGGTCTGTTCTGCGGCCTGCTGTACGGCCTCCTCGCGTGGGCGTTCGATCCCACGCAGCGGCTGTTCTACGTGGGGATCTACTTCATCGTGTTCAACCTGCGGGCGACCGAGGGAATCGCCGCCTTGTTCAACACGGCGTGGAAGACGTTCCTGTTCGCCCTGTTCTGGATGGTGGTGTTGCGCATCGTGGACATGCTGCTACGGAACCGCACCGCACCCGTCGGGAGATGATGCGCGTGGGGGATCTCCTTGTTCACCGACCGTGCTTTTCTGGGTTGAAACAGTGATCTGTAGTCGGCATGGTGAGGAACCTTGGGACCGATCCCGCCAACCCCCTAGGAGTGTTCCATGTCCATTCTGAATCGCCGCGTCAAGGACGAATTGAAACACCACTGGCGCAAAGCGTTCGAGGTGGTGCAGCGGCTGGGAATCAACGTGACGCCAAACCACTATTACTCGGAGATCCCGGACATCGCGCAGCTTCGCGCGGACGGGCGATGGCGACAGCCCTACTCGATGGACAACGTTTGTGGAACAGAGATAGAGCCGCAGCTGGCATTCGTCGCTGAGTGCTGTGGGACGATCCGGGAACGTCTCGAGCGCGGCGGCATCCACGACGACGCCGTGCGTCGCGCCGGCGAGCAGGGCTTCGGAGCGGCCGAGTCGACCATGTTGCTGGCGTTCATCCGACACTACAGGCCGAGGAGGATCGTGCAGGTGGGATGCGGCGTGTCCACCGCGGTGATGCAGGTGGCGGCCGAGGAGGCGGGCTACGAGCCGGTGATCACCTGCGTCGAGCCCTTCCCTAGCGCTTTCCTGCGCCGGGAGCACCGCCTGGGTCGCATCCGACTCGTCGACGATCTCGCCCAGCACGTGGATCGGGGGCTGTTCACCGGCCTCTCGAAGGGGGACTTCCTGTTCGTGGATTCCACTCACACGCTCACGCCAGGCAGTGACGTCAACCGCCTCATCCTGGAGGTGCTGCCCCGGCTTGGCCCGTCTGTGTGGGTCCACTTCCACGATATCTACTTCCCCCACGACTTCTCGCCCGAGATCCTCGGCGACCTCCTCTTCTTCCGCCACGAGAGCATCTTGCTGCACGCGTTCCTTTTGGGTAATCCCCACTTCACCATCGCCGCGTCGCTGTCCATGCTCCAGGTGGAATGCAGCGAGAGGTTTGCCGAGCAGCTTCCCCACTTCCGGCCCTGTGCGCTGGATCGCGGTGTGCGTGCCGGCGAGGGTCAACACGCCTCGTCTATCTACCTCCGCTCCGGGAGCTGAACCGGCCGGTTTCGCCTCCCACTACAGCTTGCGGCCCACTAGGCGCTTGAACTTGCAGCCGTTGCGCACCGAGTTCAGTGCGCAGCCACCGGCGCTGACGAGCTCGCATACGCATGCAGGGATCTCTTTGTTCACCGACCGAGCTTTGCTGGGTTGAAACAGTGATCTGTAATCGGCATGTTGAGGAACCTTGGGATCGATCCCGTCAACCCTCTGGGAGCGTTCCATGTCCAGACTGATCCTCGGCATCAACACTGATCACGCCGACTCCTCTGCCACACTGGTGGGTGAGAACGGCATCATCGCAGCGATCGCGGAGGAGCGAATCAACCGGAAGAAACACTGCGCCGATTTCCTGCGTTGGCCATCGGCGAGGTGCTGCGGATCGCCGGCGCGGACGTGAGTGACATCACCGACATCGCGGTGACCCGTGACCCGCAGGCGAACCTGACCAGGAAGGCGAAACCGGCTGGATTAGCGGCTGGAGCGGAGGTAGATAGACGAGGCGCATTGACCCTCGCCGGCGTGCACACCGCGATGCAGCGCGCAGGGCCGGAAGTAGAGAATCTGCTCGACCAACCTCTCGGAGCATTCCACCTGGAGCAGGGACGTTGATCCGGCGGTGGTGAAGTAAGGATTGGCCACCAGGACCGCATGCAGCAAGATGCTCTCGTGGCGGAAGAAGAGGAGGTCGCCGAGGATCTCGGGCGAGAAGTCGTGGGGGAAGTAGATATCGTGGAACTGGACTCACACCGAAGGCCCCAGCCGCTGCGCCACCTCGAACGCTATGCACCAGTTGTGTTTGAATTCGTCCTTGGTGCGGCGAATCAGATTGAACATAGATGGAACTCCCGGTCCTGCCCCGCACCCTTCCAAACCGGGATCGGTGCCGGACCGGGACAGAAGACGCCCGCGACGTAGGCGCGCGGCAAGGAGAGGCACATGCACGTCTGGTGGGGCCGAACCCGCAATCGTCTAAGCCTCGGTGTGGGCTACCGGCTTATCCGGGTCCAGCCGACCGATCGATTCATCGCCTCGTCCCCCAGGTCGGGGAGCACCTGGCTGCGCACCATGGTCACGGCAGTGATGCGGCCCGATCTGGAGATCCACCCCGACGCGTTCAACGCGGTGATCCCAGGGATTAGCATCCGCCAGTCCCGCATCATCAACCGGCTTCAAGCGCCGCGGCTGATCAAGACCCACTCGACGTGGTATCCAAGCATGCCGCGGGCCGTGTACCTGGTGCGCGATGGGCGCGACTCGCTCGTGTCCCGCTACCACTTCGCGACCACGCGCCTGGGCCGCCCGCTGTCGTTCGAGGAGTTCTTCGACCGCTATTGCCGCGGGGCGTACGGACAGCCCTGGCACGGCAACGTGGAGGACTGGCTCGGCGAGGGACGCCGGGCGATGGGGGAGCGCCTGTTGCTGGTGCACTTCGAGCAGATGAAGGCCGATCCGGCCGACGTGCTCGGTCGCGTGTGCACGTTCCTGGACATCGATCACGACGCGGACAGCCTGCAGCGCGCGCTGGAGGGGGCGCGGCTGGAGCGCATGCGGCGCATCGAGCAGCAAGAGCCGGGTAAACAGAGTCTGCGGCCCGACGCCTCGTTCTACCGCGGGGGCGAGGCAGGGACCTGGCGCGACCTGTTCACGCCCGAGATCCAGGCGCGGTTCGAGGAGCTGTCGGCCCGCGCCATGGACCTCGCGGGCTATTCTTGGTGAGGGGTGGGATCCGACGGGGAGTTCCTTTTCAACCTCGCACGCGGATCCTGGTTTGATCGACGAACATTGGACGATCCATGGGCACTGATGCAGACAGGGCGCAGTCGCTGACGACAGCCGGTGAGCTGTTGCTGTTCGTCGCCCTGGGGCTGGCGCCCCTGGCGGCGGGTACGGTGCACACCGGCACCACGGCGGCGGTCTACGGTCTGTGTCTGATCGCCCTGGCCCTGCGCACCGCGGGCACGGACCGCGAGGCGCGCTGGCGGTTGCCCCCGCTGGCGCTGGTACTCGTGCTCGTGTTCGGGTGGGTGGTCGCGTCCTTCCTGCCCATGCCGTTGGCCGCGCTGCACTGGGCGTCGCCGATCCTCGGCGATCTGATGGACCACCGCGCTGTGGAGGGAATGACCGCGCCGCGGCTGACCTACACCCCGGGCGGGACGGCCTGGGAGATCGTCAAGCTGTCCGGGGCCCTGGCGGCCCTGTGGCTCGCGAGCCAGATCGCCTCGACCGAGGACGGCGGCCGGCGCCTGGGCGTGGCCGTGGCCGCGGTCGCCGTCGTGGTGCTGCTGGTCAGCGTCCTGCAGACACTGACGCGCACCGATCAGGTTCTGTGGCTGTACAAGCCGATCTCCACGTCCGCCCTCGGCGCCTACTCCCCCGTGGATTTCCGCACGCCGTTCGTCAACCCGAACCACGCCGCCCAGTTCCTCGAACTGGCGGGGGTGGGGTCGCTGGCCTTTGCGGCCCTCGACAAGACGCCGCAGCGCGGTGTGTGGTTCGTCGTGGGCTTGCTGTGCGTGGCCGGCGTGTTCGCGACGGGCTCCGCAGGCGGCCTCGTCTGCACCGGTGCGGCCCTGGTGTTCGTGCTGACGCTGTGGCTCGCGGCGGAACGACCCCGTTGGCGGCTCGTCCGTTTCACGGTCCCCGGGATCCTGCTGCTGGCCGGGCTGATCGGGTTGGGTGTGACCGTGCGGGCCGGGCTCGGCGACGGCGACCTGCCGCGCGCGTGGGTGGAGGACGAGCGCGCCGAGTCGAAGACGGAGGTCTGGCCCGGCGTCGTGCGGCTCGCGCGGGCGCACGCGTGGACCGGCGTGGGCCGTGGCGCCCTGCGGGACGCGGTGCCCCGCGTGCAGGAGCCGGGGAGCAACGTGACTCGCAGCTACGCGGAGAACGAGTACCTGCAGCTTCCCGCGGAGCTGGGTCTGCCCGTGGCCCTGTTGCTGATCCTGGGATTCGTCGTCACCTGGAGCGTCGCCCTGGCGAGGTACGCGGACGAGCCGCGGTTGGCCGCGGCGCTGACCGGCACCCTGGCGGTCGGCGCCCACGCGTTCGTGGGGTTCGGACTGGAGTTCGCCGGGGTGGGGCTGCCGTTCGTGGTGCTGATGGGGGTTTGTTCGGCCCACGCGGGCCTGCTGGGGCTAGGACGCTGGGTGGGCGTGGCCGTGGCGCTGGTCGCCGTCGCAGGGGTGCCGTTCGTTCCCCTGGCCGTGCAGCACGGCAACCACTTCCGCGCCACGTCGGAGATCGGCCGCGCGCCCGTGGATGCGGACGTCGAGGCGGAGGTCATCCCCCACGTCCGGTGGCGGCCGGTGTCGCCCGACGTCTCGCTGGCGCTGGCCGGCTATTTCCACCGTCGTGGCGATCCCGGGAACACGCTGGTCTGGCTCAACCGCACGATGATCCTGGCGCCGCACGAGGCGCGGCCCCACCTGATGGCTGCGCGCACCCTGGCCTCCTTGGGGGCCCGGGAGCAGGCACTGCTGGAGGTGGAGGCGGCGGTGGCGCGCTCCGGCCCGCAACGGCGGTACATCTATGTCCTGCTCGTCGACCTGGCGCACACCCCAGGCGAGGCGCGCGCCGCCCTGGGCAACGATCCGGCGATCGCCGCGGATTTCGCCGAGTTCCTGATCGCGCGCGACGGCCACTCGCCGCTGGGGCGCTCGCTCGTGGCGGACCTGGACGAAGACGGGCTCGTGCTGCCTGGGCTGGCCCGCGCCCAGGCCCAGGCGGCGATGGTCGATGGGGACCTCGCCCGGGCCGTGACGTGGCTGCAGCTCGCCCTGGATCTCCAGCCCGGCGACGGACGCAGCGGGAGGTTGCTCGCCCGCTGTCTCGCCGTGCAGGGTCACCTGGACGAGGCTCGGACCATCATCGAGGAGGGGCTCGCTGCGCACCCCGACGACCCGTGGTTCCTGATGGAGGCCGCGCGCGTCGAGCTGGCCGCTGGCGACCTCGGCGCGGCCCGCCGCTACCTGCGGGAGGCCGTGGCGGCCACGCCCCGGAACCAGCGGGCCACCCTCGCGATCGCGTTCGGTATCGAGGGCGAGCTCCACCTGGCCAGCGACCGCCCTGGAGACGCACGCGACTCGTTCCACCAGGCGCTTCGTATGGATCCCGACCGGCATTCCGTCCGGATCAAGCTGGCCGAGACCCTCGCGGAGATGGGCCAGATCGACGGCGCGCTGAAGGAGTACCGGCGGGTACAGGAACGCAGCGGCGCGTACTCGCGGCTGGACGCCCGTATCCGGCAGCTCGAGCAGCAGTTGGGCGTGGGTGGCGCGTCCGGGGCGCTGCAGGGCGACGAAAGCCTTGACGGCACAGGGCCGGCAGGGGAGAACAAGCGGAGCTCAGGGGGAGCGGGCGGATGAGCTCGTCCGTACCGGGGAGCGTGACATGGAGAGCGCATTGATGGCCGGCACCGCCGACCGCAAGGAAGATGTCGTTCGCATCGGCCACAGAGGTCGCTTGTTCGACCGGGGGCACGTGGACGTGTTCGGCCACGCCGTGGGACGCAACGCGGCCCTGGCATTCACCCTCGACGTGGTCCTGCTGATCTTCTCGATCATCGCTGGGTTCTCGATCCGAAGCGGCTTCGTCTACGGGTTCTCCCTCACCGCCGTGTACGCCGTGCTGGACAGGTTCACGGGCGGCACGGCGTTCCTGCTGGTCTCCTGCGTGGTCTCCCTGTTCCTGTTCGGCGTGTACTCCTCGGACGCCTTCCGGCACCGCGGCCGGCTGATGTTCCGCATCCTCGCGGCCCAAGCCCTCGCCTTCGTCGTCACCACCGGGCTGATGTACCTCTGGTCTCGGGGGATCGGGCGCGGGCACTTCGCGATCACCTTCTCGCTGGCCACCTCGCTGCTGATCCTCTACCGCGTCGTGTTTGCCAGCTACTTCACCGCGCGCACCCGCGCCCAGCGCACCCTCATCGCCGGCGCGGGCTGGGCGGGCGCAGAGATGATCCGCGAGATCGAGCAGGACGGCGAGAACGACTACGAGGTGGTCGGGCTGATCGACGACGATCCCGAGCTGATGGGCACCGAGGTCGAGGGGTACCCCGTCCTGTCGACCTCGGACGACGCCTGCCAGCTGCTGCTGGAGAACGACGCGGATCACGTCGTCGTGGCCGTCTCCCATGGCCGCACCGACACGTTCTTGCGCAACCTGTTGCGCTGCAAGACGTCCGGCGCGCGGGTCGTGGAGATGGCCGACCTCTACAAGGCCATCGCCCACAAGGTCCCGATCAAGCACGTCACCGACCAGTGGTTCATCCTCGGACACGGCTTCGATCTGGACGCCCGCTGGATGCTCGCCAACGCCATCCGCATCCTCGACCTGTCGCTGGCCGTGGTCGGCCTGACCCTGGCCGCGCCGATCCTCCTGGTCGCCGCCATCGTCATCAAGATCACGTCGCCCGGGCCCGTGTTCTTCACCCAGGACCGCGTCGGCGAGTTCGGCCGCGAGTTCACCCTGATCAAGCTGCGCACCATGCGCAACGACGCCGAGTCCAAGTCCGGCCCCGTGTGGTCCCAGAAGAACGACGCCCGCGTCACCCCGGTGGGCAAGTTCCTGCGCCGTACGCGCATCGACGAGCTGCCCCAGATGATCAACGTGCTGCGCGGCGAGATGAGCTTCG
>CAYRNR010000186.1:0-14130 GCA_964425605.1 uncultured Rickettsiales bacterium
TGCTCCAGCGCTACAAGGACCTGCAGGACATCATCAACATCCTCGGCATGGACGAACTCTCCGAGGAGGACAAGCTGACCGTGTCCCGGGCGCGCAAGATCCAGCGTTTCCTATCCCAGCCGTTCCACGTGGCCGAGGCGTTCACCAGCATGCCCGGCGTGTACGTGTCGCTGGACGACACCATCAAGGGCTTCGAGGAGATCGCCGACGGCAAGCACGACGATCTGCCCGAGCAGGCCTTCTTGATGGTCGGCACCATCGAGGACGCCCAGGCCAAGGCCGAGAAGCTCATCGCCGACCTGGAGGGCTGAGTCCATGTCCGAAGGCACGTTCACCCTGGAGGTCGTCACCCCCCAGGCCAAGGTCTTCTCCGGCGAGGTGGAGACCGTGGTCGCGCCCGGCTTCCTCGGCGACTTCGGAGTGCTGCCGGGCCACGTGCCCTACATCGCCGCCATGCGCCCCGGTGTGCTGATGTTCGACCACGGCGGCACCCACCACATCTACGTGGCTGGCGCCGGCTTCGCCGAGGTCGGCCCCGACAAGGTCCTGCTGCTCACCGATCTGTGCGAGGACGCCTCCGGTGTGGAGCGTTCCGACGCCGAGGCCCGCCTCGAGGCCGCCGAGAAGACCCTCGTGGACTCGGATCCCACCCAGCACGAGTACCTGGACGCCGAGGTGGACATGGCGCTGCAGGTGGCGCGCATCCGGGCGGCGGGTGAGGTGGCGGGCCGGAAGTAGCCGACGGCGTCACTCCTCGACGGCGTTGACGGGTTCCCGGGGAAATCCCACAGACACGCTCGTCCCCCGCCCCTCGTAGGACCGGATCGACAGCTTCCCCCCCATCAGCTCGATCCTCTCGTTGATGGCGAACAGGCCGAACCGTTGTTCGCCGATCGAGAACAGATCCACCGCGGCCGGATCGAAGCCGTTGCCGTCGTCCTCCACCTGGACCTCGGCGGTCTCCTCCCCGGCCGAGGCCGTGACCACGACGCTGTGCGCCCCGGAGTGCTTGACCACGTTGAGCAGGAGCTCCCGGACGGCCTGGAACACCACCGTCGCGACGTCCGCGTCGGGGCGGACGCCGCTCAGCCCGAGATCCACGTACTCGATCTCGATGTGGTGCTTCTCCCCCATCTGTTCCGAGAGGGCCTCCAGGGCGGCGCTGAGGCCCATCTCATGCAGCAACGGAGACGCCAGCGCCCAGGTGAGGGAGCGCGTCCCGCGGATGGCGTCGGCCAGCAGCGGAGAGAGATCGCCCAGGGCGGCCGCCACCGCCGAGTCCGGGGGGAGCTCGGCGCGCTGCGTATCCACGGTCATCTTCGCCACGGCCAGCGCCTGGCCGATCTCGTCGTGCAGCTCGGACGCGATACGCCGCCGCTCGCGCTCCTCCACGAGGACACGCTCGGTGGTGAGTCGTCGTAGACGATGCTGGTAGTCGCCGATGGCGGCCTCGGTCCGCCGCCGCTCGGTGACGTCGGCCACGGCGGCCACGAAGCCCGCGGGCGTACCGTCGCTGTCCTGGAGCACCGCGGCGCTCAGCTCGCCCGGGTAGGTGGACCCGTCGGCTCGCACGAGCTCGTAGGGTTCGTTGTCGAGGGTCCCGTGCGCCATCGTGTGCTCGAGGTTCGCGGCGGCCCTCGCACGGTCGGGCTCGGCGATCAGCTCCAGCGCACTCCGGCCCAGGAGCTCGTCCGGGCTCTCGGAGCCCCACAGCTGCCTGCAACGACCGGAGACGTAGGTGATCGTGCCCTGCAGATCGGTGGTGGCGATGGCCGCCGGTGCACACTCCACCAGGCGCTCGAATCTGGATTCGGAGGCGCTCGCACGACGTACCAGGCGTTCGAGGAGCTGCTGTTGCTGGGACCACTCGGCCGAGATCCGGGCTCGACGCAGCACCGCGATGGCGCATTCCACGCGCTGGAGGTCGTCGAGCAGCGCGGCTCGATCCACTGGACGCGAGAACAGGGCCGTCCGGGTGATCCGGCCGAACACCTCGAAGGCCCTCTCCATCTCCTCGATGGTGTATCCCCGCCCCGCGGTCGCGCTGGATTGGGTCGCCGCCCATCGCCGGACCGACCCCTCGTCCCTCGTCGTGAGGAACTCGATCAACATGGCGTGGAAGCGACTCCAGGCTTGCCGCAGCACGGGCTCGGGCAACGCAGCGAGGGTCGGCAGCGTGTGGTCCACGCCGGCGAATCCCAGCCCGAACAGATCGTCCCCGGCGTTCGCGAGGAACTCCAGTAGCTCGTCTGTCACGCGATCCTCCCCTCCCTGAAGCCGTGTCCCCCCCACCCGTGTGTGCATCATTGTACCGTCCGCGTCAGCTTCCCGGCGGTGGTCCGAAGGGGCAGCCGGACCGTGAAGGTCGTGCCGCGCCCTGCCTCGCTGTCGAAGTGGATCGAGCCACCCAGCCGGGCCACCACTGCGTGGGAGATGGCGAGCCCCTGGCCGGTGCCGCGGCCCACGGGCTTGGTCGTGAAGAACGGATCGAACACGCGGACCTGCGCCCACTGGGGTATCCCGCAGCCCGTGTCGGCCACGCGGATCTGGGCCCATCGTCCTCGCTGCCGGGTCTGGATGGTGATCGTGCCCTTGGCGTCGTCGTCATTGGTGACGTCCTGGATGGCCTGGGCCGCGTTGACGACCAGATTGAGCAACACCTGGCTGAGTTCGGCCTGGTTGCCGGCGACCGGGGGCAGGCGTGAATCGAGGTCGAGCTGGACGTCGGCCACGTACTTCCACTCGTTGCGCGCGACGGTGATGGCGCTGCGCACGGTCTGCGCGAGGTCCACCTCGCCGATCTCGTGGGAGTCCGGGTGCGAGAACTCGCGCATCGCCGACACGATCCCACGCACCCGGCGAATACCCTCGAGGGACTGCTGGACGGCCTGGGGGACCTCGGTCCGGAAGAACGCCAGATCCTGCTGCTGCTTCGAGTCCAGGTGGTCTCCCCCTGGCAGCGCGTCGAGGGCGCGTGTCAGCTCGTCGAATGCGTGGGAGAGGAAGTGCGTGTTGTCCCCCACGTACTGGATCGGCGTGTTGATCTCGTGGGCGATACCTGCGGCGAGGTGGCCCACCGAGTCCAGCCGGTGGGCCAGGGACGCCTGGGCCATCAGGCGGCGCGACTCGGAGAGATCCTCGAACGTGGCGAGGATCCAGCGCGCGTCCTCATCGAACACAGGGCACAGGGCTGCCTCGAACTGGAAGTCCCTGCCGTCGCGCCGGGTGGCGGTCAGCTCCAGGGTCGTCCCGGGGCGGTCGTCGCCCCCGGGCGCCAGCAGGCTGCGCACCTCTTTCGCGAGGTCGCTGGACGAACGCGCGTCGACGAGGCGATCCATGGGCCAGGGCATGCTGTCGCACCCGTCGCGACCGAACAGCGCCTCGGCCGCAGGGCTCATCGCGCGCACGAACAGATCGCGGCCCAGCAGCCCCATCGCCAGGGGTGTGTTCTCGCAGATCTGGCGGAGAATGCGCTCCCCCTCACTCATCCATCGAGACTCCCGATATCTGCCAGCGAGAACGCGCCGCTGATGTCCATCTTGCGGGATTCGACGGTGGCGTCAGCGCCGTGGAGCCCGCCCGGAATGCCGTGCAGGACCTCGAGGAATGCCTCGACCACCGCTGGATCGAACTGCTCCCCTGCGCAGCGCCGGAGCTCGGCCACGGCCTCCTCCTCGGCCATGGCCCTGCGGTAGCTGCGGTCGTCGGTCATGGCGCCGAAGGAATCGACCACGCAGATGATGCGGGCTCCCAGGGGGATCGCCTCGCCCATCAGGCCGTCCGGATAGCCCTTGCCGTCGTACCGCTCGTGGTGGCCGCGGACGATGGGGGCCACCTCGGCGAGCTGGCGCAGGGGGGCGAGGATGTTGGCGCCGATCTCGGGGTGCCGCTTCATCACGGCCCACTCCTCGGCGTCCAGCTTGCCGGGCTTGAGGAGGATGTGGTCCGGGACGCCGATCTTGCCGATGTCGTGGAGCAGGGCGCCCAGCCGCAGGTGCTCGATGACCGGGGCGTCGCAGCCCATCTGCTGGGCCACGGCCTCGGCCGAGGCTGCGAGGCGGTCGGCGTGGTCGCCGGTGTACTCGTCGCGAGCGTCCATGGCGCGCGCCAGGGCGAGGACGGCCTGCAGGTAGGCCTGCTCCAGGTTGGCGTGGAGCTCGGTGCGCCGCAGGGCGCTGGAGGCCTGGTCGGCCAGGGCGACGGTCAGCCGCAGCTTGTGCTCGTCGAAGGGCTCCCGCGCGGCGCCCCGAGCCTCGCCCAGGACCAGGACACCGAGCTGCTGGGTGCCCACGCGCAGGGGCGTGAGGCAGACGACCTTGGCCAGATCCAGGTAGAGATCGCGCCGGATGGCGTCGTCCACGGTCGGATCGTCCCGGTGCAGCACGAGGGGCAGACCGCCATCCAGCGCTTCCTGGTAGAGCGTCCAGGCCGACTCCCCCTCGCGACGGCGCTCGCCGAGGTCGCGGCCGAGCATGCGAACCGAGTAGCCGGCCAGACAACGGAAGATGTCGTCCTCGTCCACCCCCACCACGCGGCAGAAAGTCACCCGGACCGTCTCCACCACGTGGCGGGCGATGCTCGTCAGGACCGACTCCGACGTGTCCTTGGCAGCGAGCTGCCGCGCGAGGCTGTACAGCGCGTCGAGCTCCTGGCGGCGCGCCTGCTCGGCCTCGAGCAGCTCGTGCTGGGCGGTCACGTCCCGGAGCAGGACGATCCAGCCCTCGCCGTCCCCGGCGCCCACGGGCGATCGGGACTCCAGCTCGAAGATGCGCCGCGGCGGGCCTCCGACCACCAGCTCGGTGCGGACCGGACCCTGGGTGTTGCGCAGCATGGAGATGACCGGCTGGTCGCCGAGCTGATCGAAGATGTCCCCCACGCCCGCGTCGCTCAGGGTCAGCAGGATGCGGCGCGCCGCAGGATTGGCCAGGACGATACGGCCCTCGGCGTCGAGGAGCAGCACGCCGTCGGGGAGGCTGTCCACCAGGCCTTCCATCCGCTCCTGCTCGGCGACCAGGCGCGTCCGGAGACACTGGATCGACGACGTCGCCTGCCCGGCCAGGGTGTACAGGAGCCTCACGTGTCCCTCGCTGAACGCCTCCTTGGCCTCGGCGCCGACGAAGAGCAGCCCGACGAGATCACCGGACCCGGGCTCGACGATGGGCACCTGGAACGCGGCGTCGATGGCTGTCACGGGATCGGCGGACGGATCCACGCGGTCGAGGCCGAAGGAGTGGGTGTGGACCTGCATTCCGCTCTCGGGTACCGACGGGGCCATCCGGTTCCACGTGTCGACCAGCCGCTGCTGGACGTGCTCGCGAGCGGAGCGGGAGATGGGTCGCGCGTGCTGGACGTATACATCGAGGGCTTGACCGTTGCGCAGCACGGCCGCGGCCATGTCGTGGGGGACCGCGCTGCGCAGCTCCTGGAGGATCGCGCGGAACAGCTCCTGGAAGTCCCGCGCGAAGGCCAGCCGCCTGGACAGCTCGTACAGGACGCCCAGCTCCTGCGTGCGCTGCTCGACCCGCTGCTCCAGGGTCTGCATCAGCTCGCGCTCGCGTTCGTCGGCCTCGACCCGCCGCGTGATGTCGCGGACGAACGAGCAGACGAAGGCCTCCCGCCCGTGCTCCACGTACCGCGAGACGATCTCCACCGGGATGAGCTGGCCCTCCCGGGTTCGCAGACGACTCTCGATGACGCGGGAACCCGTGCCGCGGATCGTGCGCCATCGCTCGTCCCACTCCTGCGGCTGCACCGAGGGATCCACGTCGTACACCGCCATGCCCAGCAGCTCGTCGCGGGAACGGTCGAGGAGCGAGCAGGCCTCCTCGTTGACATAGGCGAATCGCCCGCCCCGCCCGATCCAGAAGACGGCCTCGGGGGCCTCGTCCACGACGTGCTGGGTGAAGTGGAGATCTCGCTCGGCCTGCTTGCGCGTCGAGATGTCGCGGATGATCGCGGCGATGAAGAGCTCGCCGTCCACCTCGTAGGAGGACAGGGAGAGCTCGACGGGGAACTCGGTACCGTCGGCGCGCAACGCGCGCTGTTCGCTGGAGGTCCCCATGACGCTCGCCTGACGCGTCTCGACGAACCGCGCCAACGCCCGGGGGTGGAGGTCGGCGTACTCGGCGGGCATCAGGTCGGTGAGGGGGGCGCCGATGGCGGCCGGTCTCGGGATACCGAAGATCCTGGATGCCGCAGGATTCCAGTCCACGATGCAGCCGTGGTGGTCGGACACCACCACCGCGTCGGAGGTCGAGTCGACCAGCGCACGCCACATCTCCTCGTTCAGGGCGAACGACTCGGTGGACGTACCGGCGCACGTCGGCCGTAGTTCGTCGGACATGTTGACACTCCCCTTGGATCGGGGTTCCCCTCAGAACCCGCTCCGTGCGTCCCTGTGCTCAACCCCCACTCATAGCGTAGCCGGAGAGCGACCAAACCCACATAGGGCTACCCCTGAATTTGGGCCTCGCAATCCCTGATGGGCCCCGGGCCGGCGGGCTACAGGTCGAGGGACGTGATGCCCTCGCGGATGGCGTACTTGGTCAGGCCGGGGACCGAGTCGATGCCCAGCTTGACCATGATGTTGCGGCGATGGGACTCCACGGTCTTGACGCTCACGTGGAGGGCTGCCGCGATCTCCCGGGTGGCCTTGCCCTCGGCGAGGAGCTGGAGCACCTCGGTCTCGCGCGGTGACAGGGGCGTGCCCCTCTCGGCCTCGGGGCCCTCGGTCGTCGCGCCCCTGAGCTCGCGCACGATCATCGGCGAGAGCATCGGGGAGAGGTAGCTGCCGCCGTCGGCGACCTCGCGGATGGCGCGGATCAGTTCGTCGAAGTCGCAGTCCTTGAGCAGGTATCCCGACGCGCCAGCGTCCAGCATGGAGGTGACGAACCGGCGGTCCTGGTACATGGTCAGCGCGATGACGCGGGTGTCCGGGCAGTCGGCGACCACCTGCCGCGTGGCCTCCACCCCGCCGAGGTGGGGCATCCCGACGTCCATGAGCACCACCGCTGGGTTCAGCTTCCTGGCCAGCTGCACGGCGGCGCGCCCGTCCGAGGCCTCTCCGACCACCTCCATGTCGTCCTGGCGTGCCAGGAGCGCGCGCAACCCGGAGCGGATGATGCGGTGGTCGTCGGCCAGCAGGATGGTGATGCGCATTGGCGCCTAGTGTACTCGTGGAGGCCAGCCCCACCAGTCAGGTTTACCCTGATTCGCTGCTTCGATAATCCTGAGCGGCCTCAGACGATCGTCGCCTCGTCCCCGTCGGGATCCAGCGTGTCGCGGGAGCTGAGCTCGTCGGGGTCGCGTTCGATGGTGAAGTGGAAGGTGGAGCCGCGGCCCGGCGCGGACTCCACCCAGATGCGGCCACCGTGCATGTGGGCGACACGCTGGGCCACGGCGAGCCCGATGCCGGTCCCGGGGTACTCGTCCTCCCGGTGGAGGCGCTTGAACACCCGGAAGATGGCCTGGGGATCGCGGCTGTCCACGCCGATGCCGTTGTCGCTGACGGAGATGACCCACTCGTCGTCGGCGGCCGCGGCGCGCACGGTGATGAACGGTGGCGCCTGGCTGCGGAACTTCACGGCGTTCTCGAACAGGTTCTGCAGCAGGCGGGCCAGCTCCGTGGGATAGCCGCTGACGGTGGGGAGGTGATCGGCCTCCACCACCGCGCCGGCGCTCTCGAGCACGGAGCGGAGGTTGTCGCGGGCGTCGTCGACCACGTCGTGGAGGTCCACGAGCTGGCGCGGCTTATCCTCGCGGGACTGGGAGTACTCGCGGAGCTCTTCGAGCAGCACGTCCATGCGGTGGACGGTCTCGACGATGTTGGTCAGGTGTGCGTCTGCCTTGTCGTCCAGCTGGCCCCGGTACTGCAGCGCGAGCAGCTCGGCGAGGGCGCCGATGTTGTGCAGGGGGGCGCGCAGATCGTGGGAGGTGGCGCGGGCGAACTCCACCAGATCGTTGTGCGCGGCGCGCAGCATGGTCGCCTGCTCCGCCAGGGTGCGCGAGTACTTGCGCTCCAGCTCGAGGCGGGCGGTGAGGTGCATCCGCTGGCGTGCGCGGGAGAGCCCGGCCTCGTCCACGGCGGTGAACTCGAGCTCGGTGCGCTTGCCCACCCGCAGCTTGCAGCGCTGGCGGAGCTTGACCGTGCCGTGCACGTTGCGGCCGTCCACCCGTGTGCCGTTGCTGCTGGACAGCTCCTCGAGGTGGAAGACGCCGTCGCGCAGCGTCAGCTCCATGTGCCGCCGCGACACGGTGGGATCCGGGAGGCGGATGTCGGCGTCGCCGCCGCGCCCGAGCACGCAGCGGGTCTTCTCGACGAGCAGGATGCTGCCCTCTTCGGATCCGGTCAGGATCTCCAGTACCGCGCCGATGGGAGCGCCGCCGGACGGGGGCGCCGGGCCCTCGTCGACGGTGGTGATCTCCTCCGGCCGATCGTTGAGCTGGACCCCCTTGCCCCACCGCACGTGCCCCGAGTCACCCATGAATCCCCTCTCACGACGTTCTATTGAAACACATCAATCGCAGAAGTTGCAGTTGAGCAGGTAGCAACCCTCGTGGCAGTGGGCGATCCGCTCCCGCATCTGCATGGCGCGGGGAGAGGTCCAGAGCTCCTTCAACGAGGCGCGGTTGAGGTTGCCGATGGGCGGCATGTCGTGGCACAGGCGCACGTCGCCGAGGTGATTGATGTTGAGCACCTTCCAGCCGATGTGGCAGCGGTCGATACGCTCCGGCCGGACCCCGTCGGGGTCGTCCTCGAGGTCCCCCCAATCCTCCTCGTCGAAATCCTGATCGGCGGTTCGCTCGCTCGGGATCATCTCCAGCCGGGGTGGCTCCTCGGACGTGTCGTCGAGGAGATCGCGGCCGCTGGAGAATGCCTCGTCGTGGACGACCTCCTCCCCGGGCGGCGGCGCCCAGGAGAAGTAGTCCTTCATCCCCCGCAGCTGCTCCACCGAGTTGTCGAGGGCTCCGCCGGCCTCCTTGATCCGGATCAGACCGTCCACGGCGCGGTGGACCGCCTCCACGTCGCGCGGCCACAGGTCCGACCGCATCAACCAGCCGCGATCGTGGGTCGACCAGAACGGCGGGACGATGGGCTGGAGCAGGAGGTTGCCGTACCCGCTGGCGCGGACCCAGTGGGCCATGGCGCACAGCTCGGCGTAGTTGAAGGCGGAGACCACGGCCGCGACGTTGATGGACAGGGAGGTCTCGTGAATCCGCCGGTAGTCGGCGAGCAGCTCGAGGGCGCGCAGCGCGCGCTGGTGCGTGCCCCGCCGGCCGCGGAATGCGTCGTGGATCTCGGGGTTGAGGGAGTCCAGGGCCAGGTCCACGTGGTCGAGGCCCGCGGTGACCAGCGCCTCGGCCCGCGCCTCGTTGAGCAGGTAGCCGTTGGTGGCCAGCGAGACCATGCACCCCCCCGACGAGGCGGTGCGGACGATGTCGGGCAGGTCGCGGCGGATGGTGGGTTCGCCGCCGGCCAGGAAGAGCTTGTAGGGGCCCACCCAGTCCGCGAGCTCGGCCACCGCGTCGAGGATCACCTCGGACGACAGCGTGCGCCGGTCGCGCACCTTCCACGAATAGCAGTGGCGGCAACGCATGTTGCACAGTTCGGTGGCGATGAACGTGACCTTCGACGGGCGGGCCAGTTCCGCGTCGGGGACTTCGTCGGAAACAGCGTCGGGGGCGGCGTCGACCATGGTTGAAGGATAACACCGGAATCCGCGATGGCGAGGCCGTTGGCGGGACCGTTGGCGGGACCCCTGGTCAACACGCGCGCGTTTCCCCATAATGGGCCCCAGAAGGAGGGTGAAGACCCATGCTGAAACTGACCCGGCTCCTGCTGATCGTGCTGCTCTCGCTGGCGCTACCCATCTGGTTGATCACCTGTGCCTGCGAGTGTGGCGAGGAAGGTGACGACGACTCCGCTGCGGACGACGACGACGCGGTGGGTGATGACGACGACACCGTGGGCGACGACGACGACACCGTGGGCGACGACGACGACGCCGTGGGTGACGACGACGACGCCGTGGGCGACGATGATGACTCGGCGGCCTTCGACGGCGTCATCACCGGCACCCTCGAGCTCGACGCCGGCATCACCTTGACCAGCACACCTCCCCACACCGTCGGCATCGGCCTGTTCCTCGACGAGGACTGGAGCGCCATGGGTCCCACCGGAGACGCGGTGACCGGGATCTCCATGGACGACGTGGCTGGATTCCCGCTGGCATTCTCGGTGCCCTACGTCACCGGCGAAGAGGTGTGGATCGCCGCGTTCGTGGACGAGGACGGCTCCGGCGGCGACGGCGCCACCTCCGGGGACATCGTCGGCTTCTCCGCCGCCCTGATCCCGGTCCCGTCCAAGGGCGTGACGGTCACGCTGATCATGGCCATGCCCTGATCCGATCTGGTCGCCTCTGTCAGACGATCCCTTTCCCCGTCTCGCGGTTGGTGTTATCGTGCCGCCGTTTCCCTGGGGGAAGCACTCGGATTGGACCGAGTTCACCGGACCCGCTCTTTCGCCCGAGATCGGCTCAGGTTCACTTCATATGTTTCGGGCACGAGGAACGCGTAATGAGGATCTACGTAGGCAACCTTCCCTGGAGCATCGACGACGATGCACTGCACAACATGTTCGAGGAGCACGGCGACGTGACCTCGGCCAACGTGATCACCGACCGTGAGACCGGCCGGTCCCGGGGCTTCGGTTTCGTGGAGATGAGCGACGACAACGAGGCGCGTGCGGCGCTGTCCGCGCTGGAGAACCTGCAGCTCGAGGGCCGCACCCTGACCATCAACGAGGCTCGCCCCCGCGCCCAGCGTGGCGGTGGCGGTGGTGGCGGCGGCTACGGCGGCGGCGGCGGCGGCGGCCGGCGCGACCGCTGGTAGACCCCCCTCGATCGTCGAACCCCCTCCGACCCTTCCCTCACTCTCCCTCGCCAGGGCCCTTCCACGCCGGATGAGACCGGTAGTCCACCGGCATGTGGGTCCTGTCGGCCATCGGGTCCACGTAGCGATCCACGAATGCCGGGTCCTCGGCGCTGCTGCAGACGTCCTGGCGCTCGCACGACTTCCACTGGGCCATGCGCCGGTAGATGGCGTCGAAGCGCTCCTCGAGCACGTTGCCGAAGGCGATCTGGATGAACGGGCACGGGATCACGTCGCCGTAGCAGCTGATGTAGATCTCACGGGTCCCGCACGGACAGTGGAAGTCCTCGTCGCCGAGGTTGCCCTGCAAGAAGACGTTCGGGTCGTGGGCGAAGGCGTCGAGGGACCGTCGCCCCGGTTCGTCCAGCAGCACCTCGTGCTTGCGCGTCCAGCCCCCGGTGGCCGAGGGGAAGACGATCCCAAGCGTCGCGTCCAGCGCCTTGACCTGCTCCAGGGTCCTGGCCACCTTGCCCGTGCGCACGGCGTCGCGCGTGGCCACGATGCACGCGTGCGCGCGGATGCCGCGCACCTCACGGGTCATACGCATCACGTCGAGGATGTGCTCGTACAGCCCGGGGATGCCGCGGCTCTCGTCGTGCTCGCCGGTGTCGGGCGAATCGATGGAGATCTTCAGCAGATCGACGCCAGCGTCGCGCAGTGAGACGATGCGGCTCCGGTCCAGCAACGCTCCGTTGGTGTTGATGCCGATGAAGGTGTCCTCGGGGTGGAACAGCCGGACGAGCTCCTCGAGGTCATCGGCCAGCAGGGGTTCTCCGCCCGTGAGGTTCACCTCGTAGGTGCCGAGCCCGTGGCAGTCGTCGGCGAGGGCGCGGATCTGGTCGTGATCGAGCCTGGGCCGCGCGGGGTCGTGCATCTTGACCGCCGAGCACTTGTCGCACGTGGCCTGGCAGCGATAGGTCGCGGCGTACTCGATGGCGCGGATCCAGTGGCCGCCCAGGAGCCGCTCGCGGGCGTGGTGCTCGGCCACGCGGCGGGCGAACCGGGGTTTCTTGACCAGGAAGCCGGCGAACTTGGGGATACGCCGGAGGATGTCGGTCGGACGCTTCATGTGCGGCGGTTCCTGCATGCTAAGATGGCTGCTCCCCCGCAGTGCGTCAACACGGACGACCGGGATAGCAGCAGGACCCCACCCACCGTGAGCCGACTCCGCCTCAGCCTCCGTCTGGCCGCAGACAGCGCCTTCGAGGCCGGCCCCCGGACGCGAGCGCTGCGCCAGCGAATCGCCGAGCTGGCGCGGGATTCGGCGGTGCTCGAGGTGGGCTGCGGGTTCGGCGCCAACTTCCCCCTGTGCCCACGGGGATACCTGGGCATCGACGTGGACGCGACGGCCGTCGACGTGGCCCGCAGGCGCCACCCGGCGGGCGAGTTCCGGGTGTGGGACCTGCTGGAGCACGGCCCGCCGCCCGGACGGTTCGATGCGGCGCTGCTGTGCCTGACGCTGCACGAGGCCGAGCGCCCGAGCCGGCTCCTGGAGGAGGTCCTCGATCCGGCGTGGCCACGCCTGCTGGTCGTCGACTTCGATCCTGCGTTGCGGGGCTGGCTGCTGCTGCGGGAGTCCGTACTGGAGTGGGGCAAGCTCGGACCCTACCGGCGCATGCCCCTGGTGAACCTGTGCGAACGCGCCGGCTGGCGCATGCGCGACACGGGCCCTGTCGGTGGCCTGTTCAGGTGGTGGGATTTCCGCCGCGGAGGGGACCGTTGAACCCCGGCCTCTCCATCGTCCTCGTCCATCCGGGCATACCCGCGGCCGACACCTTCGAGCGGCTGGGGAGGTCCGACCTCCCGCCCCTGGGGATTCTCTATCTGGCCGCGGCCTTGCTGCGCGACGGCCACCGGGTGGAGGTGCTCGACCTCGGCCTCCACGACGGCCGGGGAGACGTGGTGTCCCGGATTCTTCGATCCCGCCCACACGTCGTGGGGCTGGGCACCCTCGCGCCCGCCGAGCAGGTCACCTTGCGCCTCGGGAGCCGGCTGCGGGAGTTGATGCGCGCCGAGAGCATGCTGCTGGCCGGTGGCGCGGACGCGACCATCCGGCCGGGGCGCTACGTGGACGCGGGGATCTTCGACGCCGTCCTCCTCGGGGAGGCCGAGGAGACCCTGCCGCGGTTGTTGAGGTCCTGGCCCGGCGTGCCCTCCCTCCACGGCGTGGTCCGGGCGGGCGAACGGCCGGGATCGAGGGCCGCGCCGGTGGATCCGGATACGGCACCGTTCCCCGCGCGGCAGCTGCTGCCACCGCGGCTCTATCGAGGGGGGCCCGCGTACAAGCGCAGCCGGTTCTCCACCAGCATCTTCACCCACCGCGGTTGCCCGTTCTCGTGCAGCTTCTGCGAGAAGGCAGTCCACGATGGGCCGGTGCGGTTCCGATCCGTCGAGGGCGTGCTGGAGGAGATCGCCCACATCCAGCGCGACCACGGCATCCACGACATCCGCTTCATCGACGACGTCCTCATGGCGCGCCGCGACTGGTTCCACGAGTTCCTCGACGCCATCCTCGACCGGGGCATGCGAATGAGGTGGCTCACCACGGGGCGCGTGGATCTCGTGGACGACGAGACCCTGCGCAAGATGAAGCGCGCCGGCTGCTACCGCATCGAGTACGGGCTCGAGAGCGGCAGCGACCGGGTGCTGGAGATGGTGGGCAAGGGGGTGACCACGTCGACCATCCGCCGCGCCGTCGCGGCCACCCGTCGCGCGGGCCTGGAGAGCATCGGCAACTTCATCCTGGGCTTCCCCACCGAGACGGAGGCCGAGATGGAGCAGACCCTCGACCTGGCCCTGGAGCTGGATCCCGACTACGCCGTGTTCTTCCCCTTCTGCCCGTACGAGGGCGCCGAGATCTGCGAGCAGTTCGACCTGCGTTGGGATCCGCGAGAACCCGCCTTCCGCGGCGCGTCGCCGCACTATCGGGTACCCACGGCCAGGGTGATGGAACAGGTGGACTTGGCGTACTCGCGGTTCTATTTTCGTACCCAGGGTGTGAGTCGGCGTGCGCGCGCTCTACAAAATCCCTGGGTGGCCTGGGACCTCGCCCGGATGGGCGCGGCCCACATGGGAAAGCGACTGATTGATGGTTGACCGACATCGCCGCGCGGGGGGCAGCGAGCTCGTGGATCGGTTGCGCGAGGCATTCTGCTCGCCCGACTACCAGCCACCGACCCTGCCGGACGTGGCCTCGGAGAT
>CAYRNR010000187.1:0-14101 GCA_964425605.1 uncultured Rickettsiales bacterium
TCGAGGCCGGGCTTGGCGATGATGATGCGGATCGGTTCCATGACGTCCCTTCTGGCTGCGATGGACACCGATTCTCGGCTCCGGCAGGGCCGGGGTCAAGAAGCGCGCGCACGTGTGAGCGCGTGCTTCCCTCCACAGCGCGGGTATGCCATCCTGCCGGCCATGCGCGCCTCCCTCTTCATCGCCGTGCTCGCCCTGCTGGGATGCGACGGCGCGGTCCCCACCGCCCCGGACACCGACGGCGACGGCTGGGCCGACGACCACGACTGCGCGCCGGAGCGGGACGACATCCACCCCGACGCCATCGAGCTGTGCGACGACGGCATCGACAACGACTGCGACGACGCAGAGGATCAGTGGGACTCGGACTGCAATCCGCACGTGAGCAGTCGCGATCACTGGTCCGCGGTGGCCGCCGGCGGTGACCACGGCTGCGGGCTGCGCGACGGACAGTTCGTCAGCTGCTGGGGGGACGACACCCACGGCCAGGCGTCGGGGCCGGGCATCCCCTTCGAGGGCCTCGCCGCAGGCGCCGACCACACGTGCGGCCTCAAGAGCGACGGCTACGTGAAGTGCTGGGGCGCGGACGACGCGGGCCAGGCATTCTCACCGCCGGGGTCGACCTTCGTGCAGGTGAGCGCGGGCAACGGCTTCAACTGCGGCGTGCGCGAGGACGAGACCGCGCATTGCTGGGGGGGCGACGGGGCCGGGCAGGCCTCGCCGCCGTCCGGGACCTTCGTGCAGATCAGCGCGGGCCCTGGCGAGCACGCGTGCGGGGTGACCACCGAGGGCGCGGTCCTGTGCTGGGGCTCGGACACCTCGCTGCAGTCGAGCGCGCCGCCGGAGACCTTCAAGCAGGTCAGCGCGGGCGGTGATCACTCCTGTGGCGTGCGCGGCGACGACCTGGTGCAGTGCTGGGGCTCGGACGCGTTCGGGCAAGCCAGCCCTCCCGAGGACACCTTCGTGTCCGTGGCGGCCGGCCTGGACTTCACCTGCGGGATGCGCACGGACGACACGGTGACCTGCTGGGGTTGTGATCCGGCCTCGGACGAGGGGCAGTGCGATCCGCCGCTGGCCTCCTACACCGAGCTGGACGCGGGCCCGGCCCACGTCTGCGGGGTCGCACTGAACGGGTACATCGTGTGCTGGGGGGGCGACGCACTGGGGCAGGCTTCGCCGCCTTGAGCCGCGTCAGCGGGCGCCCGAGACCGCGGCGAGCACCGACAGCATCTCGGCGAACTTCCCCGCGGCCGCATCCCACGAGAAGCGCTCCTGGGCCGCGATCTCCTGACCTGCTGCGCCCATCCGCGCCCGCAACTCCTCGTCCGCGTACAGCGTCTCCATGGCCTCGACGAGCTTGCTCAGGCTGACCACCGGGCGGTGCTTTCCGCGGTCGAGGTTGGGGTAGTAGAGGTTGAGATCCACGCTGCCGCCGCCGCCTGGGGCCGGGACCTGCTCGGTGGGCACCAGGATGCCGCATTCCTCGGACACGATCTCCGGCGTGGGGCCCACGGCGTGGGCGATCACCGGGATGCCGCACGCCATGGCTTCGAGGTGGCACAGGCCGAAGCCCTCGCCGCTGTGGGGGAACACCGCGATGTCCGCGGCGTTGTACACGAACGGCATCTGGCTGCGGTAGATGCCGCTGGGGTAGCCCAGGGGGTTCGTGAAGACGATGTCGTCGGCGAACCCGTAGCGCTCGGCGATGCGGCGGATGTCGTGGCCGTAGTTGGACGCGGGCTCCGTGTGTAGGCACAGCCGGACCTTGTCCTCCTTGCCCTGGCGGAACGCGGCGAACGCCTCGAGCAGGATGCCGTACTGCTTGCACAGCTGGTTGCTGCCGGCGCTGAACACCACGAACTTGTCCTGGAGGCCCAGCCTGGCGCGCAGCTCCTCGCGCACGGACGCCTCCAGGCGATAGAAGGTGTTCGTGTCCACACCGTGGGGGATCTGGGGGATGTCGAGGATGGGGATCGCCTTGCGGAGGATCTTCTCGGCGTACTCACACGGCACCACCGTGCGGGAGACGAGATCCCGGAAGATCATCGCGTTGCTGGCGTGGAGCGGTTCGCCGTCGATGGCCGTGTACCAGAGCCAGGGGATGGAGTACCCCACCTGCCGGCAGGCGTCCATGTAGACGTCCGGGAACCAGTCGAGCACGTCGTGGTCGTTGACCGTCCACAGGACCGACGACTGGCTGTTGGCGAGCAGGGCGGGGATGCGCAGGGTCCCCTGGGGATCGTCGGCCGAGGTCGGGAAGATCTTGAGCTGCCCCTCGAATTCGTGGGGTTCGCCGTAGTAGTTGAGGCCCAGGATGGTGAACTCGAATTTTCCTGTCTCAGCCAACCGCGTGATCAACTCCCGGGCGATCGTGCCGAAACCCGTGCACGCCGTGGGCGAATCACCGTAGTACAGGACTCTGATCTTGCCATCGGCCATGTGCCCGCCTCATCCGTGTTGGGAGCCAGCCCCGTCCGAGGATAGATAGCCCCTTGGCGGACTGTCAAGGAATCGCGGGTGAGGCTGAATTAAATGCTACAGAATGCGTGGGTGGGGTCGACGAAAAGCCCGTTTCGACGTGTTGCGGCGCAACAAAACAGGCCTCGGAACGCCCTGGAGGGCGAATGCCTGTTGCCCTGCGCGTGCGTACCAAGAACACTGAGGGCCATGAAGCCCATAGCGGGGCTCCAACGATCCATAGCCGGAGATTGACGATGGCCAACGACAAGAGCCAGGGCGGGCTCAAGACAGCCCAATCGACCCCCGACGTCCAGACTCCCGACGTGCAGTTCGCCGAAGGGACCGTCGAGGAGCCGTTGAACGACGCGTTGAGTGATTCCCTCGCCGATCCCCTGGCCGTGCAGCAGTCGTCTGCCGGCGATCCCGGCGTTCCCTCGCCCGGTGCCCCCAAGAACCCGCTGATGTTCTCCGGCGCCGGCGCCTCGGCTGTCCGCTCCGCGGCGGCCAAGGGTATCTCCGGTGGCGGCGGTTCATTGCCGTTCGCGTCGCAGATCCAGTCCTCGTTCGGCGGCCACGACGTCTCGAGCGTCCAGGCGCACACGGGCGGCACCGCCTCGGCGGCCAACAAGGCCATGGGCTCCAACGCCTACGCCACGGGCAACCACGTGGCGTTCAAGGGCGCTCCCGACCTGCACACGGCGGCCCACGAGGCCGCCCACGTGGTGCAGCAGCGGGCCGGTGTCAACCTGTCTGGCGGCGTGGGCAAGGCCGGGGACTCGTACGAACAGCACGCCGACTCGGTGGCCGACGCGGTGGTGCAGGGCAAGTCGGCCGCGCCGCTGCTCGATCAGTTCACAGGTGGCAACGCTGCCGGCGCCGCTGCGGTGCAGCGTGACGTGCAGATGTCGTTCTTGGGCGACCTGGCCTCGGGCGCGGCCAACCTCGCTGGCCGGGCCATCGACGCCGGCGCCGAGATGGTCAGCAACGCGATCCAGGCCGTGGTCCAGTGGATCGACCTCATGGGCGCCAAGACCCGCCTGCTGGGCAAGATCCTCGACACCGCCTGGGTGGATGCGGCCACCAGCGGCATCAAGTCCAACCCCAACCCCAAGCACGCGGGCATGTTCAACCTGTCGCTGCAGCTGGTGCTGCTCAAGGCGCGGGCGGATGCCTGGTCCCACGCCGGTCAGATCGCGGGCTGCGACACCCTCAAGGAGGTCCAGGCGCTGGAGAAGAAGGTGGACGTCTGGCGGACCAAGCGCGGCACGACGCTCAAGAAGGAGTTCGAGGGCAAGATCAAGGAGTACCGGGACGTCGAGAAGAAGTGGCTGACCAAGTACACGTCCACCGCCGCGATGGAACAGAAGAACGTCAACCCCAACAAGAGCTCCGGCGTCCTGGCCGACATCAAGCTCGAGCCCGGCATGACGTCCAAGGTCTCGCTGACCAGCCGGCTCAAGGTGTCGTGGAAGCACACGCCCAAGGCCATCAAGGCGGGGCTGGACAAGACCAAGCCCTGGAAGGCTGCCGAGAAGACCGAGTTCGTCGGCAAGATCCAGAAGCAGCTGGACGCGGTGTGGGGCCCGGGCAACCAGATGAAGCCCTTCAAGGTCATCGCGCCCGAAGATCACCTGCTCGACAAGGACGCGCAGAAGTGGTCGGCCATCCTGGGGAGCTTCCATCCGATCATCCAGGACGACCAGAAGAACGGGACCACCCCGATCAACGCCTGGCGCGAAGCCGCCGGCGAGGCCAAGCGCGCGGACTCCGGCAACCTCTACGAGAACGACCTCGGGGGTGACTACAAGAAGAACAAGGACGGCACCCACGCGCCCAAGCACATGAAGAAGGGCCAGCTGACCCAGGCCCATGAGTTCGGTCACTTCGCCATGGGCCTGCCCGACGAGTACAACGAGACGAGCCAGAACTGTGGTATCGCCTCGTGGGAAGCCGAGTTCAAGCAGGTCATCAAGGACTACGACAAGAAGATCACCGACATCAAGGCGGAGATCGCCAAGCACCCGGTCAAGACCGACGCGGAGAAGTCGTGCAAGGCCGGCCTGGAGACCAAGCTCAAGTGGTGGACGCACGATCGCAAGATCCTGCTCGACCCCTGGGCGCGCAGCTACGGCAAGGGCAAGTGGAAGGACAAGCAGCCGGACATCTACCGCCTCGCCCCGCAGAACCGTCCGAAGGACGCGCCTGCCGGACCGCCGGACGAGGCCTTCGCCCGCTGGGGTGGGGACAACGACGTGTACCGGCCGGGTTTCCAGTCCCGCGGCCAGCGCGCCAACGCCTACAAGACCGAGGACACCTACCGCATCATGAACTCGGGCAACCAGGTCGAGCCCTACGCCTACGAGCCGGTGCTCGAGGTGACCAACGCCCTGGTGGCTGGCAAGTTCGACCCGGCGGTGAAGTTCGAGCACAACGTCAAGGCGAAGTCTGCGGAGATGAAGGTCATCGAGGAAATCCGCAAGTTCAACAAGGCGTGGGACAAGAAGTTCAACCTGGGCGCCAAGAAGGAAAAGAAGGCGACGCCGGGCAAGGCAGCGGGCGCTGCGGCTGGAAAGGCCGCGGGCGGTTCGGTCTGACAGGTACGACGAGAGGGAGTGGGAGATGGCAGACAAGGGTAGTGACGGGGGAGTCAAGCAGGCCGTTGATCCTGCCGCGGTGCAGCACAGTGAGCTGCAGTTCTCCGAGGGTTCCGTCGACGAACCCCTCAAGGACACGCTGGGGGACTCGCTCGCCGATCCCCTGACCGTGCAGCAGACGCCTTCGGGCGATCCAGGCACACCTGGCGGGGATCCCTCGTCCCCGACGCAGTTCTCGGGTTCAGGCGCGTCGGCCGTCCGCTCGGCCGCGGCCAAGGGGATCTCCGGGAGCGGCGGTTCGCTGCCGTTCGCGTCACAGATCCAGTCCTCGTTTGGCGGCCACGACGTGTCGAGCGTGCAGGCCCACACGGGCGGCGCGGCGTCGGCGGCCAACAAGGCCATGGGCTCCAACGCCTTTGCCACGGGCAACCACGTGGCGTTCAAGGGCGCCCCCGATCTGCACACGGCGGCCCACGAGGCGGCCCACGTGGTGCAGCAGCGCGCCGGCGTGAACCTGCCCGGCGGCGTGGGCAAGGCCGGCGACTCCTACGAACAGCACGCGGACACGGTGGCCGACGCGGTGGTGCAGGGCAAGTCCGCGGCGCCCCTGCTCGATCAGTTCACCGGGGGCAACGCCGCGGGCGCCGCTGCGGTCCAGCGCGACGTCCAGATGTCCTTCCTGGGCGACCTGGCCTCGGGCGCGGCCGACCTGGCCGGGCGAGCCGTCAACGCCGGCGCCGAGATGGTCAGCAACGCGATTCAGGCCGTGGTCCAGTGGATCGACCTGATGGGCGCCAAGACCCGCCTGCTGGGCAAGATCATGGACACGGCGTGGGTGGACGCTGCCACCAGCGGCATCAAGTCCAACCCGCACCCCAAGCACGCGGGCATGTTCAACCTGTCCCTGCAGCTGGTGCTGCTCAAGGCCCGGGCGGATGCATGGTCCCACGCGGGCCAGATCGCCGGTTGCGACACCATGAAGGACGTCCAGGCGCTCGAGAAGAAGGTGGACGTCTGGCGGTCCAAGCGCGGCGTCACCCTCAAGAAGGAGTTCGAGGGCAAGATCAAGGAGTACGCCGACGTCGAGAAGAAGTGGATGACCAAGTACACGTCCACCGCCGCCATGGAGCAAAAGAGCGTCAAACCCAACCAGAGCACTGGGGCGGTGGCGGATATCAAGCTCCAACCGGGCATGACGTCGAAGGTCTCGCTGACCAGCCGGGTCAAGGTGACGTGGAAGCACACGAAGGAGGCCAAAGCCAAGAACCTGCACAAGACCAAGCCGTGGAAGGCCGCCGAGAAGACCGCGTTCCTGACCGAGATCCAGAAGCAGCTCGACGCCGTATGGGGCGCGGGCAACCAGATGAAGCCCTTCAAGATCATCCAGCCCGAGGACCACCTGCTCGACAAGTCCGCGCAGAAGTGGTCGGCCGTCCAGGGGACGTTCCATCCGATCGTCCAGAGGGACGACAAGAACGGCACGACCGAGATCAACGCGTGGCGTTCGGCCCCCAAGGAGGGGACTCGAGCCGACAGTGGCAACCTCTACGAAGGCGACATGCGCAAGGCCGCCGACTACAAGGCGAACAAGGACGGGACCCACGCTCCTCAAAAAATGAAAGAGAAGCAGATGGTCATGGCGCACGAGTTCGGGCACTTCGGCATGGGGCTGCCCGACGAGTACAACGAGACCGCGAAGATAGCGGAGGGGGTCGCGGAGAAGGACCGCTCGCAATGGCAGAAGGACACGCGCGAGGGCTTCTTCAAGGTCATCAAGGATTACGAGAAGAAGATCGCCGACGCCAAGAAGCAGATCGCGGCCAACCCCAACAAGACCGACGCGGACAAGACGGCCAAGGCGGACTGGGAGCGCAAGCTCAAGTGGTGGGACCACGACCGCAAGATCCTGCTCGATCCCTGGCAGAAGACCCACGGCAAGGGCAAGTGGAAGGACAAGGAGTGGGACATGTACCGGCTCGCGCCGCAGCACAAGGACCGTATCGCGGGGAATGCACCGGCGGCACCGGCGGACGAGGCCTTCGCCCAATATGGTGGGGACCACGACGTGTACCGTCCCGGCGGCAAGAGCCGCGGCCAGCGCGCCAACGCGTACAGGACCGAGGATAGCTGGCGGATCATGAATGGGGGGAATCAGGTCGAGCCCTACGCGTACGAGCCCGTGCTCGAGCTGACCAACACCCTCGTGGCGGGCAAGTTCGACCCGGCGGTGAAGTTCGAGCACAACGTCAAGGCGAAGTCGGCCGACATGAAGGTCATCGAGGAAATCCGCAAGTTCAACAAGGCCTGGGACAAGAAGTTCAACCTGGGTGCGAAGAAAGAGAAGAAGGCTGCGCCGAGCAAGGGTGGAGACACCAAGGCGAGCTAGGTTTCAGGGGAGGAGCGGGCCATGGCCGACAACGGCAGCGGCGGAGGCGGGATCAAGCAGGCCGCCGATCCTGCTGCGCAACAGCACCACGAGGTTCAGTTCGCCGAGGACAACCTCCAGGAGACGCTGTCCGACAACCTCGGGGACTCGCTCGCCGATCCCCTGACCGTACAGCAGGCCCCCGGGGACGATCCCGCGGCTCCTCCACCGGGTGATCCGAGCTCCCCGATGCAGTTCTCCGGCGGTGGCGCGTCGGCGGTGAAGGCCGCCGCCGCCAAGGGGATCTCCGGGTTGGGCGGATCGCTGCCGTTCGCCTCCCAGATCCAGTCCTCGTTTGGTGGTCACGACGTGTCGAGCGTCCAGGCCCACACCGGTTCCACTGCCTCGGCCGCCAACCAGGCCATGGGCTCCAACGCGTTCGCCACGGGCAACCACGTGGCGTTCAAGGGCGCCCCCGACCTGCACACCGCCGCCCACGAGGCGGCCCACGTGGTGCAGCAGCGCGCCGGCGTGAACCTGCCGTCGGGCGTGGGCAAGGCAGGCGACTCGTACGAACGTCACGCCGATACCGTGGCCGACGCCGTGGTGCAGGGCAAGTCCGCCGCGCCGATGCTGGACCAGTTCACCGGCGGCAACGCCAAGGGCGCCGCTGCGGTGCAGCGCGATGTGCAGATGTCGTGGCTGGGCGACCTCGCCGATGGCGCGGCCAACCTCGCCGGGCGGGCCATCAACGCTGGCGCCGAGATGGTGAGCAACGCGGTCAACGCCGTGTTCCGCTGGATCGACCTCATGGGCGCCAAGACCCGCCTGCTGGGCAAGATCATGGACACGGGGTGGGTCACCAAGGCCACCTCGGGCATCAAATCCAATCCCCACCCCAAGCACCGCGGGATGGTGAAGCTGTCGGTGGATCTCGTCATGCTCAAGTGCCGGGCCGAGGCCTGGGCCAAGGCGGCGAGCATCGCCGGGTGCGACACCCTCAAGGAGGTCCAGGCCCTGGACAAGGCCGTGGACGTCTGGCGATCCAAGCGCGGCGTGACGCTCAAGAAGCAGGTCGAGGGCAAGATCAAGGAGTACCGCGACGTCGAGAAGAAGTGGCTTGCCGCCTATACCGCTCCGAAGACTCACGAGGCCAAGGGCGCGGTGCTCAACAAGCTCAAGCACCGCCGGGCCGACGTGACGCTGACCACCGGGATGGCCTCCAAGGTCGGCCTGACCAGCCGCGTCAAGATGAACTTCAAGCTCACCGACAAGGCGACCACGGAGGGCAAGTCGAAGTGGAAGAAGGCCGAGAAGGACGGGATGATCGCCAAGGTGCAGAAGCAGATCGACGCGGTCTGGGGCCCGGGTAACCAGCTCAAGCCGTTCAAGGTGATCGAGCCCGAGGACCACCTGCTCGAGAAGGAAGCCCAGAAGTGGTCGGCGATCACGGCGACGTTCCATCCCAAGGTCGTCAACGACGACAAGAAGTTCACCCACACCATCAACTTCTGGCGCGAAGGAACCGGCGAGAACAAGCGCGCCGACGCGGGCAATCTGTACGAGGCCGACAGCGGGACCACGAACTACAAGAAGAAGGCGAATGCCGACGGCTCTTTCTCGCCCAAGACGATGAACACGGACCAGCTGACCCAGGCCCACGAGTTCGGGCACTTCGGCATGGCGTTGCCGGACGAGTACCTCGAGACGTCCAACGTCGCCAGTACCACCCCCGAGAAGAAGCGGACGCCCTGGCAGAAGGTCCTGCGCAAGCGGTTCGCCAAGGTCATGACGGAATACGACACCAAGATCGCCGACGCCAAGAAGCAGATCGCGGCCAATCCCAACAAGACCGACGCGGACAAGAAGACCAAGGCCGAGTGGGAGAACAAGCTCAAGTGGTACGAGCACGATCGCAAGGTCCTGAACAGTCCGCGCTCGAGGAGCTTCGGCAAGGGCAAGTGGGCGGACAAGGATCCGGACATCTACCGGCTCGATCCCAACAATCCGGCCCGCACCGCGGGGAACGCACCGCCACCGCCACCCAAGGAGGCATTCGCGGAGTACGGACATGCCGGGGACCACTACGCTCCGGGCCGGCGCTTCGCACGCAACCAGCGGGTCAACGAGACCAGCAAGAAGGACCGGCCGCGCATCATGATCGGCGGCAACAAGGTGGAGGCGTATCACTTCGAGCCGGTGCTCGAGGTGGTCAACACCCTGGTGGCGGGCAAGTACGACCCGGGGGTGAAGTTCGAGCACAACGTCAAGAAGGGCTCGGAGCAGTGGAAGGTCATGCAGGACGTGCGGAAGTGGAACAAGAACTTCACCGACCTGGGCAAGCTCAAGGAGAAGAAGGAAGTCCCGGCACCCGCGGCCAAGAAGGGCGGCGACGCCAAGCCTGCATAGCCCCCATGTCTCACCACCCACGCCTACTGCGGGCCGCAGTCGGCTGCTTTGCAGCCTTCACCGCCGATGCACACTGTCGGCGTCCTCGGCGTACTCGAAGTACGCCGTCGGTCACCGCCAGCGCACCTCGCCGGCGCCTGCGACTCCTCGCTACGCCGCGCGTGGTGAGACATGGGGGCTAGATCCGATCCGAATTCACTCCGACGGAACCACGGCGTCGATGAGGGGGCCGATGAGGTCGAGCAACTGCTTGAGGGAATCGGGGTGGCCCGTGAGGCCGATCAGCTGCTGCACGCGGTTCTCCTCGAGACCCAACGTCCAGTAGGTACAGAACCACGTATCTCCGAACGGACTCGAGGAGACACATTGCTGGGTCGCGAAGTAGTAGCCGCTCTCGGTGATCCCGAGGATGGGATCGGCGGGCTCCCGCTGCAGGATCTCGCGGCCGACGTTGTGGCCGTCGATGAGCTCGGCGAGAAACCGCGGCAGGGTCCAGTCCTCGCCCAGCGACGTCATCGCGGGCAGGCCCAGCAGGACCACGCCCTCCTCGATCTGGATCTCCAGGAGCTTGCTGCCCGTTCGGGACGTGCGGACCACCGAGTTCCATGTTTCAGGAACGGGGAGGGAGATCGCCTCGAAGCTGACCCACTTCAGCGGGGGGACTCCCTCGGCGGTGACGTCGTCCATCGTGTCGTCGCTGGGTGGCATGGCTTGGCAACTCCTCGCCGGGATGATATCCCAGGTGTCCCCCGCCGTCGACCCGCGCGGGACGTGGATTCAGCATGAAAGAGCAGGGTGAGACATGAGTGATACGAGCGCACCCCGGGAGCCCCGCCACCTCAACCGCTGGCTCGCCGAGCTCGACGAGTCGCTGGTGGTGGTGGAGGACTTCGTCCCCGCCCAGCAGTCCCTGGCCTGGCGCATGGGACAGGCCTACTGGCACCTCAAGGGTCTACAGGCGTTCACCACCAACGCCGTGCCCAACATCGTCACCAACGACGGTTACCTGGCCGTTCGAACGGCCGAGACCCTGTTCGCCAGCTGCATCGAGGCGCTGGAAGAGGGGCGGCTGGAAGACGAGATCAAGGCGGTCGAGATGGCCGTGGGCATCGGCATGCATGCCCGCATCTTCATGTACCGCTTCGCCGAACTGTGCGAGGAGAATGAGGTCTCCCTGCTCGACAGGTTTACTTTTTATGCTACCGATATCAGCCGGACGACGCTGGAGAGTCTGCGTGACTCGGACACGCTGAAGGTGCCCGGGGTGAAGGTCCGCCTGGGATTCGTGGACGCCACCGATCCCACGACGTTCACCGACCTCGAGACCGGGGAGGAGGAACTCCTGTCCGGCGTGCGGCTCCTGCGTAGCAACTATCTGCTGTGTGTGCTGCCCTTCCACCTGTTGATGCTCAAGGACGACGTGTGGTCGGAGATGTACGTGCGAACGCGCGTTGCCGACACCACGAACCTGCGCACCGTGTACGGAGACCGGCTCGACGAGATCCTGTCGCTGGCGAAGCAGGGTGACGACGTGGCCATCGAGAAGCTGTCCCGGGACGAGCACTTGTTCTCCACGGAGCGGATCTACGTGCCCTTCGTGGAGGAGGCTCTCCCGTTCGCGTCGGCTGTGCGCGCCTATTTCGAGGACGCCCTGGCGCGCAACCTGGGTGCGTCGGGAATTCGCCGGACGCTGGTCTCTCTCGGTGCACTGTGGTCCGTCGATCGCGGCATGGAGATCCTCCTCGACGACGGTTTCATGATACACAGCGATTACGGCTGGTCGAACCTGCGAATGTCCTCGGACATCAGCCACTTCCAGTACTTCGGCGGTTCCACGGCCATCGGGCTCAACTTCCCGCTGGTCGAGCACTTCGTGGAGTGCTCGCGCGAGGTGCCGGGCCGTGCGGTGGCCGCGCCCAACGACGCGAAGTCACCCATCCAGACGCGATTCATCTCGCGCAAGGAACTGCCACGGACCGAGGAGGTGTTCACGACGCTGTTCGAGGGCGAGGCCTACAGGAAGTACTGGGAGTCCCTCAACGAGCTGGGCAACTACGAAGACGAGACGGATCCCGAAGTGGTCATGGAGCGCTTCGAGCTGGCCCACGCCGCGAGTCCCTACAACTGGCGGATCCTCGGCCAGTGGGCCGGGACCACGACCTTCTTCGCCAAGAACCCCAAGCGAGGGCTCGAGATCGCCATGAAGGGCTTGCGAGTCTGTCCCTCGGCCTCGGGATCGTTGTGGAACGAGTACGGAGATGCCCTGTACGCCCTGGAACGGTACGATGAGGCCCACCGCGCGTTCCTGCGCGCCCACGAGATCAACCCCGAAGAGCCCCGCTCACTCCTCAGCCTCGGCTGGAGTCACTCGGCCCGCTGGGAGGTGGACGAGGCCATCGACGCCCTGTGCAAGGGCATCAAGCTGGACGTGGCCAACCATTATGCCGAGCGTTTCCTCGACAAGCTCAAGTCGGTGATGGAGCAGCGCGAGGTCGTGGAGAGCAACCGGCAGCACTACAGAATGACACGGAGCTGGTGACCCTTCGCGGGATACGCGGTCAGTCCCCGAACTCGATCTGACATTGCGCCAGGTGGGGGTTGGCGCGCATCGCAGCCTTGGCCTCGTCGCTGAAGCTGTTCCCCATGAGCTCCATGTAGGTCATGTCCTTGGCGTGGACGTGCGCGGCGATGGCCGCAGCGGCCTTGTCCGTGGCGCCCACGTCGTTGAGCGTGATGGCCTCCATGTAGCTGGTGTAGGGGCTCTCGAACAGGGCGATCACCCCCTCGTCACCCAGCTCGTTGTGGCTCAGATCGAGGCTGTTGAGGCCGTACACGGAGTCGGGACCGATGACCACCGCCGCGCCCTTGGCCGTGATCCCCGTGCTGGCCAGCCCGAGGTGGTACAACGCCTGGAAGTACTGGGTCGTGGCGATGATCTGGAGTCCCTCGTCGCCGATGGTGTTGCCCGCCAGGGACAGGGACACCAGGTGCTCGAGCCCGGAGTCCGCGATGGCCTGAACGGACTTCGTCGTGAGCTGGTTGCCGTCCATGTTGATCAGCAGCTGCCGCTTCTTGTTCGGAAACGTGCCGAGCCACTCGATGAACTTGTCGTCCGTCACGCCGTCGTCGGGCCAGCGGATCTTGTCGAACGGTGGGGCGGTCATGGGGGCCTCCCTGGGCGGGGGTCGGGGCTGTATCTCGTCCGCGGGATCGGCGGGTGTGGTGTCGTCCGCCGCGGCCGTGGTGTCGTCCGCAGCGGACGCAGTGGGCGTGCCGCGGCACGCGGTCATCGCGACCGCGGCCAGGAGCAGCGCTGCGACCGCGGGCATGGCGAGCGAACTCGAAGGGTGGGTTCTCATGGGACGGACCTTAGCACGAGGGGATCAGCCGGTCCCGCGAGATCTCCGTTCCCGGTCGGTCGCCGCCCTGTCGACCGAAACCCCATCCGCGGCCAGCACGACCCCGTAGTCCGACCGCGCCCGCGCAGGGCTGACGTATCCGGCGCGGACGTCCGCCGCGACGAGGTCGGGATCCCGGTCCGCCGGATCGCCGCACCCACCGCCACCTGCCGCGTCCATGACGATCTCGTCGCCCGGCTGGAGCTGGCTCAGGCCGTAGGGGTTGCCCGGCTCGCCGTTGACCTCGAAGCGCGCGAGCGCGCCGTCCGCCCCGCCGAACAGGCCCTCGGGGGGCCGCCGGAACCGGCCGGACTGGATGCCGAGGTTCACCGGCGGCTGCGGTGCGGTCTCGTCATCGGGCACGCTGAAGACCACGCGCCGTCCCAGTCCGCCGCGGGTGGCGCCGGCCCCGCCGGAATCCGTGAGCAGCTCCCGGCTGCGCACGATCAGCGGCGTGTCGTTCTCGAGGATCTCCACCGGCGTGTTCGCCCCGTTGGCCGGGAAGATGTAGCAATGCTCGCCGTCGTGGTCCCGGCTGGCGCCCATGCCGCCGCCGCGGATGAGCACCGAATGCCACGGCTTGCCATCGGCGCCGCGGCCGTAGAACACGTTCATGGTCGCGGGGGTGCCGCCGCTGCTGGCGAGGACTCGATCCGGCAGGGCCGGGGCCAGGGCGCGGTAGACCACCTCGGTGAGGAAGTGGCCGATCTGCATGCGCGCGGCCACGGCCGCGGGGAAGCGGCAGTTCACCACCGTACCCTCGGGGGCCTCCATGTGGATCGGCGCCGCGCACCCGTCGTTGTTGGGGATGTCCGGCTCCAGCATGCTCTTGATGGCCATGAACACGTAGGCGTAGGTGAAGTTGAAGACCACGT
>CAYRNR010000188.1:0-14088 GCA_964425605.1 uncultured Rickettsiales bacterium
ACGATCTCGAGGATGAAACGGGCGGCGTGACGTTTACGTGCTCAGGTCTCTAGCGAGTCCCCCCACAACGCGGGGCGGGCCCCGGGGTCCGGGCCACCCTTTCTGTTGGTGGCCGGGACGGGTGAGACGGTTGCGTCCTTTCGCGCCGGGGTAGTTGTCGCCGGCCACCACCAGCGCACCCTGTTCGTCTCCAGCTGGACGGACGGCACGGTGTCTTTCGTGGACCTGGACTCGATGCAAGAGGTCGCCATCGTCGAGACGGGAGAAGTGCCGTTGGGATTGACGTTCACGAAGAGAAGGTGGGCGAGGGACTGAGCCTGAGCCCGGCGCGGGCCTACTTCGCCAGCTGCACTCGACCGACCACCGCGGCAGAGACGAGGAAGAGCACCGCAGCGTACAGGGTACTCATCAGGGCAAAGCGAAGGGGGACTCCGAACTGGCTGACATCATCGGCGGTCACGAGGAAGGTGACCGCCGCCACGATCCAGGCCGTGACAACCAGTGCGATGACGACCCTCTCCGAGTATCGAGCCGCGGGCTGAGCGAGGGCTCCGGAGTCCTTCCCGGCAAGGGACTTGAAGAACGCCATCGTGCCCGCAAGCCCGTGGTTGATCATCAGCAAGGCCACCCAACCAACCAGGATGAACGCGAGCGCCCGCAGGTGGACGAAGAGGCTCACCGCTTCCCACCCGCCTCCGAGAATCCAGACGAAGGCGACGATCAGGACGGCGATGACGAGGGTGGTGCCGAGGATGTGGCGGATCATGGTTCCCTCCCAGAACGAGGTGGATGGCCTCTGCAGACAGGATAACAGGACCCCCTTCACACCAGTGATAGGATGTGGTTGTCAGGGCATCCAGAGGCGGAGATCGAGGGGGCGACCGCATGAAGGTCCGCCGGCAACAAGTCCTCGTTGGAACAGGCATCATCCTGTTCGGCCTTCTGTTGCTCTGGGCCGTTCTCCGTACAGGCGGTGCCCCCCGTCAATCCGGAGCCCCGTCCTCGGACCTGCCCCTGACTGTCATCACGTCAGACCTGGATGTGCCCCTTCCCACTGAACCAACAGGTGAACCGCTGGAGCTTCTCGACCTTTGGAGGAGAGACGACCTCATCAAGGAGCACCTGGAAGAGGTCGCGGATCGTTCTCAGCTACCCCCCGCTTGCGTGTCGTTCGGAACGGTTCGCTGGGCCGATGGGTCTCCTGTCGCCGATGCTCGCATCGAAACCCTCATCACGAGGAGGCACGGGGCGTCAGGGACATCCTGGGAAGACACGGGAGTCCGGACGGACAAGGCGGGCAACTACGAACTTCCGGTCCAGGATATCTGCCCTCTTCGGCTCGCTGCCTCGACGACCAGCCCACCGCCGGGTAGGGGAGAGGAATACGGCCCGCCCGGCGAAGGCGAAATCCCGCACCGAATCCGCAGAGACCTCATCATCGAACCTGTCTGCGTCATTGACGGCGAGATCCTCGACGCCAGCGGAGAACCACTGGATGGGCGGGTCGCAGCCAATCCGAACCACTGGCTTGTCGGTCGTCTCCACGGATTCAAGCACATGGAGAGCCGGGGGAAGGAGTGGAACGGACGGTTCTGGGCCTACTCTGCAACCACGGATGACGAGGGGTTCTTCGCCTTTGACACCTTGCCCGACAGCGACTGGACGCTGATGGCCGAGGTGGACGGGTACGAGCCAGGGCTGGTTGAGCTTTCGTTCGAAGAGGGCGACTGCCCAGAGCCGGTGTCCTTCTCCCTCGAACCCATGTCGTGCTGGACGGCTGGTGTTCTTGATCCAGAAGGGAGTCCGATCCCAAACGCTCGTGTGTGGGCCATCTCCATCGTCCGGAGCAGGGTTGGATGGACGGGGGAGACAGTGATCACGGGGCGTGACGGCAGGGCACAGGTCTGTGATGTTCCTGCCCGTGGTTCGAGCTTCGAGGCATGTGCCACGGGCTTCACCTGCAACTCCATGAAGAATTACGAAGGTGAAGAATACGCCGAGGTCACGCTCGATCCTGCTGGAGGTGTGGCTGCCGTCATCGACTCGGTGCCTCTTGACGCCAGCGACTGTTCGGTCGGGGCAAAGGTCGCGAAGGGATCCAGTAGCTACTCCTCTATTCACTGCGAGATCCGAGATGGTGCCCTTCGAGCCGATCCCGTCCCCGTGGGTGACGTGCGGGTGAGAATCCGAATCAAGGGCCACGAGCAGTGGCTGGGGCGCGCCCACGTCTCCCAGGGACAGGTCACGGACCTCGGCGTGATACGACTCGAACCGAAGGCGGACGACGGGGACGATTGGGAAAGCCGACAGTCTGTGTGGCGATTGAGGTAATCGGGACCGGGAGCCGTGAGGAGCCCCCGCAAATCTATGAGGAACGCGCGCGAAGCCGGTTTCGTCCTCCAACCTCAAGGACAGAACCCGCTGGCCTCCCACGCCTCCACCATCACCGGCGTGACCTCCATGAGCCCCGTCAACGCCGCACCCGTCTCTGGATGTTCGGCAATCACGGAGACGACTTCCCCATCGATGCCCTCCGCAGACACGACGAGGCAATACGGACCGGAGCCGTCCGGGCATTCGATGCAGTCGATGTCGATCTCGGCGAGGACCTCACAGGCGATCCCCTCTTCCGCACCGGGATCTATCGATTCGTCGAGGTATCGGGTGTCCATGGCGCCGTCGATGGTCCCGTCCGAGATGACGTCCCCTGGCTGCGTGAACCTTCCGGTCATCGTCTTGTCGTCGAACAACAGAGCGACGTGTGCGACATGGGACTCGTGGAAGTCTCCTGGCTCGACCTCGACCGGGCCAAACTCGAAGGACGGGTTCTCCCAGAGCCCTGGTCGAGGATCGCTCAGCTGGATGGTGGGCTGGCACAGGTACTGGATGTAGTCGTCACCCGACCTCGTCACCAGGGCCGCATACGCCTGGATCTGGTTGCTCCCCTCGTCGATACCGCTGACGTGGAACGCAACGTTCGGGTTGCCCCCCATCCACTGCTTCACGATGCCTCCATCGAAGGGCTCATCGAAGCTGGCGGTGTAGAGATCCCAGAGGTAGTCATGGTTCTCGACGGAGGACGGATCGACTTGATCGTGGAGGACATCGTCGTCGTCATCCGCTGCAGTATCATCGTCGGCCTGGACCCCGGCATCCGGACAGCCGACGAAGACGAATAGAGAGGCGGCAGCGAGTACGACGAACCCGTCTCTCATGCAGCTCCCCCCTTTCGGGATCGACGCCTCCGGTGCGCGACCACCCCGATGGCGAGGCACAGGGAGGCTGTGAGCGGAATGCTCGTGGCCGTGTCGTCTTCGAGGATGTGACAAAGCGTCGCCTGTGTCCGGACACGGTCGTTCTCGTCACCCGAACAGGGCGCGAAGTCGAAGAACACCCAGTAGTGGATGGAGTCGTCGGGAGCCACGACACTGGCAAAGACGCTGGAGTTCTCCGGTCGGTCGGCGACCGCGCATTCCGGGCAGGGGATGGTGATCTGGCTGCATAGGGGTTCATCGGTGGGGTCGCAGGTCAGCTCCAACTCGGCGTCTCCCGTCCCCCACTCCACCGAACTCACGTCGAGGGTATCGTCGAGTATCTGGACCTCGAATCCGACGATGTCGCCGGGCTGATCGCACGCCCCCCATGTCGTCACCCGGATGGATGATGATGCCGTCACAGTCGTTGTCCAGGCCATCGTCGCAAGCCGCCGCCGGAGCCGTCGATGTCCGAGCTCCCGCCACCGCCGCCGCCCGCACCCCAGAGGTTGTCGGAGTCGTCGTCCGCCGGATCGGTCGCATCGTCGTCCGCAGGCGCGGTCGTGTCATCGTCGCCCGATGTGTCGTCGGCGGCGGCCACGGACCCTCTCGAAGCACAGCCAGCCGCGAGGAGGTGGAAACCGGCGGTCACGAGAACGAGCAAGGACGGGATCTGCCTCGACATTGGACTCCCCCTTGCGTACCCGATGCTATCACCGCGGCGGCACGGCCCGGAACCCGAATATCGCCCCGGCTGTTCGTCCAATGTGGACTGGCGCTACGCCGGCGATCTCGTCAATCTGCCCCGTACAGTACGTACAGCGCTCCTGCATCCGTCGCGTTCTCATCGTCGTAGCAAGCACCTATCAACACGTCGAGCCAGCCGTCTCCATCGATGTCGATGTCGCCGACCACGGCACGGCCAGCTGCGTCACCAGCAGCCTCGCCGATGAAGACCGCGTCGGCCGTCGCGAGATCGACCTGCCCGGACACAGGGCCATAGAGGAGATACGCAGCGCCAGTGTCCGTTCCTCCCTGATCGTTCCGGTGAGCACTCACCAGGACGTCGTCGTAACCGTCCTGGTCGAGATCCCCTGCGGCGGACACTGACTGTCCTACATAGTCGCCGGCGGCCACGCCGATCATCTCTGCATCTGCTGCTGAGAGGTCAATCGTCCCACTGATTGGACCGTGGACCAGGTAGACGGCTCCTGCTTCGTTCCCGCCTTGGTCGCTCCCATAGGCTCCGACCAGGACATCATCGAAGCCGTCACCGTTGACGTCACCGCCGAAGTCCACCGAGATCCCGGCGTTGTCACCAGCGTACTCACCCACGAGAGTTGCGTCAGCCGCACCGAGGTCCAGCGTGCCGTTCGCAGGCCCGTGGATCAGATACACCTTTCCAGCGTCCGTCCCCCCATCGTCGTTCAGGCTCGCGCCGATCAGGATGTCATCGGCACCGTCGCCATCGGCATCTCCCGCGATGCTCACGGAACGTCCGGCCCAGTCGCCGTCACCCTCACCCACGAACTTGGCGTCGGCCGCCGAAAGGCCCAGCGTACCCGCAACCGGGCCGTATAGAAGATAGGCCGCGCCCACGTCACCGTCTCCGGTCTCGTGGAAGACTGCTCCGACGATGATGTCGGCGTACCCGTCGTCATCGACGTCGCCGTCGATACGGGTCGCGAATCCGGAGTTGTCACCGGCGGCTTCTCCCACGAGCTTGGCATCTGCCGCGCTCACCGAGAGCGAGCCATACACCGGGCCATTGAACAGGTATGTGGCACCCGCTCCGGTCCCCCCTGCATCGTGTCCGAGGGAACCGATCAGCAGGTCGTCGAAACCGTCTCCATCCGCATCCCCACCGCTGGCGATGGCAGAGCCCGCCGCATCATCGAGTGCCTCACCCATCAGCTTGGCGTCCGCAGATCCAAGATCAAGTGTGCCGTACACAGGGCCGTACACGACGTAAGAGGTTCCAGTGTTGGTTCCAGCGTTATCGTTGTAGGGTGCTCCCACGACGATGTCGTCGAATCCGTCGCCGTCGAGATCGCCTCCTCTCCACAACGTTCGATAGGCCGAGATATAGTCGGTCGCACCCTCCCCCAGCAGCTTGGCGTCCGCGGTGGCCAGGTCGATGGTCCCTTCGAAGGCACACGGCTGGTCGGCTCCGTCGCAGTCGTTGTCGATGCCGTCCCCGCAGACCTCGGTCTCGCCAGGATTGGCGTCAGCCTCCCCGTCGTCGCAGTCGTCCTCGCAGACCATCCAGCCGTCGCCATCCACGTCGTCCTCGTCGGCAGGGACGGTCCCGTTGCAGTTGTTGTCGATGCCGTCGCAGACCTCTGCCGCCCCCGGGAACACCGTGGTGTCCCCGTCATCACAGTCCCCCTCACAGACCATGGATCCGTCACCGTCGTCGTCTACTTCGGTGGCCGGGAGAGACCCGTCACAGTCATTGTCCAGGCCGTCGCAGATCTCCAACCCCCCTGGGAACGCCGCGTCGTCGCCGTCGTCGCAGTCCCCATCACAGGGGGAGTACCCATCCCCATCGTTGTCGTCTGGGTGCATCGCAGCGTCGTCGTCGTCGCACTCCTCACAACCCATCCAGCCGTCCCCGTCGTAGTCGTTCTCGTCCACCGGAAGGACGCCATCGCAGTCCGTATCGAGCCCTTCACAGACCTCGGTCTCCCCAGGATTCCTGCTCGCGTCCGCATCGTCGCAGTCACCTTCGCAGACCATGTACCCGTCGCCGTCGTGGTCCACCTCGTTCGCGTTCGTGGCTCCGTCGCAGTCGTTGTCCTCCCCGTCACAGACCTCGGTGTTCCCCGGGAAGTTGTAGGCGTCGGAGTCGTCGCAGTCACCCCCGCAGACCCTCACCCCATCCGCATCCGCGTCGTCCTCGTCCGCAGGCACCGCCCCGTCGCAATCGTCGTCCACACCGTTGCAGTCCTCGGTGGCTCCCGGATAGATGGCGCCGTCGGCATCGTCACAGTCGTTCTCGCAGACCATGTACCCGTCGAGATCGCCGTCCACCTCGGTGGCGTCAGGAGAGCCGTCGCAGTCGTTGTCGATGGCATCGCACAACTCGGGGGCTCCCTCGTAGACCGTGTCGTCGGAGTCATCGCAGTCGGTGTTGTCCGCCACCCAGCCCGCCTGCGGATCGCAGGTGTACTCCCCGGCGGAGTCCACATCGCCGTGAAGGTCGCTGTCGAGGTCCGGATAGTAGGTGTCGAACGTCAATCCGTTGTCTGGAGTGCCGTCGCAGTCGTTGTCGATGTCGTCGCAAACCTCCGTGGCCCCGGGATACGAGGTCTCGTCCTCGTCGTCGCAGTCGTCGGAGCAGGTGTCCAGGCCATCACCGTCTGCGTCGGCGATATTCAGGTCTGCATCGGTGTCGTCGCAATCCCCCTCGCACTCGGCAGCCCCATCCCCGTCGTCGTCTACCTCCTCGTCAGAGAGGTCGCCGTCGCAGTCCGTGTCGATTCCATCGCAGCCTTCTTCGGCCCCAGGATGGACGGTCTCGTCGCTGTCGTCGCAGTCGCCATCTTGGACCGTCCAGCCGTCCCCATCGTCATCTTCGCAGCCCGTGGCGGCAGCACATCCGTCGTCATCGCAGTCGGTGAGGCCGTCCTGGTCGTTGTCCACACCATCGTCGCACTCCCCGGCTTCGTCGCCCTCGATCTCCGTGGGGCTCGTGTCGTCGTCGTCCGACGTCGCGTCATCGTCGTCGGTGACGGTGGTGTCATCGTCTCCGGACGTGTCGTCATCGTCTGACGGGCAACCGACGTGGAAGGTCAGAGCCAGGCCGAGGAGAAGGACGAGGATGTTGAACCGCATGACGAACCCCCTTGCTGATCTTCGGGAGAGGATAGCACTCATGCGGGGGATCGCCTTCCGCGAGGGACCGAGCACCATCGCGACCACGATCCCGTCCCCGTGGCACTCGCCATCCCGTACACTGGCGTCGTGGAGGGTGCCGCCGTGATCCGCCTCGACCACCTGCTCGACCAGTCCATCCTCGCCGCTGCTGCCGTCGTCCTGACTCTCATCTGGTCCCCGCTGGCATCCGCTGAGCAGAAGACCTGGAAGCTCCCCTCCGAGGGGATCGATCTGCTCGACATCGACCTCGCCGCCGCTGAGCTGAAGCTCGTCGGCCTACCGGCATCGGCAGCAGAGATTCGAGTCCGCATCGAAATGGTCAGTGGAGAAGGCTCCTGCGATGTCCGCGTCGGCGACGTCGGTGATGTGCTGGACGTCCGCGTTCGCGCGTCGAGGACCAACCTCCGCGGATACTGCGAGGCCAAAGTCGAGGTCGAGGTGCCCGCCTCGGTGGAGATCGATGTGGATGTCGGCCCTGGCACCATCACCCTCGAGCACCTCGGTTCGATCGCCAACCTGTCCACTGGCCCCGGGGGCGTTCGGGGGACAGCGCACAGCCCTCGTCTTGTCGTTCATGCAGGCCCCGGGGACGTCGAGTTGGTCGGGCTCGTGGGGAGGATCGAGGTGGACTCCGGCCCCGGCGACGTGTCCCTGCGGTTCTTCCAAGCTCCGGAAGACGTCGCCATCGAGGCCGGTCCGGGGGACATCGCCGTGTGGTTCGAGCGAGCCCCGCAGGGGCACGTCGAGATCGAGGGGGGGCTCGGGGATGTCGCGGTGTGGTTGCCAGCTGAAGCAGCCGTCGTTCTGGAGGTCTCTCACGGCCTTGGAGAGAGGGTGATCGAATTCGAAGACGACACGGAGGCTTCGGCACTCCTGGAGATCACGGCGGGGCTGGGAGATCTGTACGTGCGCGCGCTGGAGTAGGTCGAGCGGCTGATGGTTCGGGTTGCAGCCCAGCCACCTCACAGGGCCTGCAGGGCGTCAGAAAGGCCGGATGGACGGCCCAGGACGTGGCAGAGTTCTCGTAGGCCGCACGCCGCGGTCGCCACGGTACAGGGGAGGAGAACCCATGCCCGCCTGGATCCGCACCATGCTGTCTCGACCCGACCAACCCGCGACGCCGCTGTCCCGGTACACGGTGGCCAACGGCGCGTTCTACGTGGTCGTCGGGCTGGTGTTCTTCGCTGCTCCTGGGGTGTTGCTGCTGTTGCCGGACGTCGGCTCGTTCCAGGGCCAGGAGGAGGGGCTCTTCCGGGCGATCGGCTTCACCATCGCGATCATCGGATGGTTCTACGTCTTCGGCGGGCGGACCAACGCCGACTCGTTCGGACTGGCCACGGTGGGGGATCGACTGCTCGTCCCCATCTTCTTGCTCCCCCTCGGGATCATGGGACAGATCCCGATGTCGCTCGCCGCGGCGTTTTCCATCCTGGATCCCGTGCTGGGCCTGGGCGCCTACGTGGTGTGGAGACGGCAACGAGACCGCGCGACCGGATGACGGCCCAGAAGGTGCCAGGGACCTCACAGGACTTCACAGGGGAACCTACTCGTCAGCCGTGAACACCGCGTGGTCCCACAGCAACGCGGGAATCCACACGCGATGGCCGGCGCCGTCGTCGAAGAAGAACTCGGACGGGGGACGGTGGGGGCTGCCGGCGTCGGGGAGGCAGTGGACGTAGTCGTCGGGAGAGTCGTAGCCCGTGGGGGCGTGGGTGGGCATCCGGCACGGCAGCAAGGACCAGGTGAGGGGAATGCCGAGGACGACCTGCGTGGGTTCGGGATCGGGCTCGCAGGGCGCGGCGGTGTCGTCCGAGGCGCCGCACCCGGGTCGGGTGAGGGGAAGCCTGAGGGTGTGGGAGGCCTCGACGAAGACGACCATCGCCGCGGGTCGGCCCGCAGAGGTGAGCAGCTCGAAGGTCCGCCCCTCGTTCCCGGTCTCGGTGCGGGCGCGGAGCGCGCCCGACGGATCCCGCAGGGACGTCCTCAGGTCGAACTCTCCGGGTCCCTCCGCCTGGTCGAAGGTCCATCCAGGGGCGGTCTCGGCGACGGGCTCTCCGTGCTCGTCCAGGAACAGGGCGGGCCACCGGCGGGAGGTCCCTCCCGGCTCCTCGTGGTCCCCCTGCCAGCCGGTGCCGAAGACGATCCGCGTCCGGCGCTGGGCGTCCAGCGCCGCGATCCGCCATCCCGACCGGTCGGCCATGCCGTGGACGACGCCCACGAGCGCGCCGTGGCCGTCGACCAGCGCGAGCACAGGTTCGCTCGCCCCCTCGGCGAGCTCCACGCGGAGTCCACCCGGGCCGAGGACAGCGGGGGGCGCGGGCACGGACGCCGCCGTGGCCGCGATGACGATCGCCAGTGTTGCCGTCAGAGCTCCCATGGTCCCCAGTATCTCCGACCAGGATAGCGCAGGGGGCCGTCGGGGGGTCTGATAGGCTGGCGACATGGCCTCCCGAGAGACACCCTGCCTCACCTGGTTCTCGCTCACCATCCGCACCACTTGCCGGCAGTGCCGCGCGCCGATCCCGCTGAACGGGCCCAGCTTCAACGTGTCGTGTCCCATCTGTGAAGCCGAGCTGCCGCTCGATCCGTCGTTCTGGTTCCACGTGTTCGACTCGCCGCGGACCGGCGTCAGCGAAAAGCGCAGCAACGGCAGCTGGATGCTCCTGGACGGCACCTTGCACGGGCACTGGAAGGTCGGCGATCCGCGGTGCCCGGGGTGCGGGTCGGAGATCCGCGCCAGGCAGGTCAAGCCAGGCCGCAAGCGAGACTGGCGGTGCCGCTCCTGCGGGCTGGCGCTGCAGACCCGCCCGCCGGAGCGCGGGTTCGTCGAGAACTGCCCGGCGCTCGTACAGGTCCTGCAGGCCGCGCCCGGAGATGGCGGCGGAGCCCCGTCCGGCGTCGAGGAACCGCGCGCAGGGGCGTGTACCTGTGATTGCCCGGCCTGTCACGGGGCGATCGAGGTCACCGCATCCTCTCAGCGGACCGTTGCCTGCCAGCGCTGCGGCGAGAACATCTATCTGCCCGAGCCGCTGTGGCGCGACCTTCACCCGGTCGAGCCGCGGCGGTCTTGGTCGTTCTGCACGGACCTCGGCGCAGAGGTCACAGCGCCGGACCGCCCGCAGCCCGTGCAGCGAGACGGCGCGGCGCGCGCGGCCTGGGGCCTGTTCGAGGGCGTGCCGTTGCCGGCGACGGTGGACGGAAGGTCGGTGGACATCCTGTTGGTCGCACGCACGACCTGCAAACGGTGCAGCAGCGGTATCCCGGTGAACGGGCCTTGCCGAAGCGTGCACTGCCCGGCCTGCGGTTCCGAGCAAGAACTCGACGACGCGTTCTGGCATTTCCTGCTCAGCGACCCCCACGAGGAATGCGAGGACGCGTTCGAAGAATACGACGGGTACGGCGAGCTCACGTTGCTGAACGACACGATCTTCGCAGAGTGGCACGTGTGCCAGCCGCACTGCCTTCGCTGCAACGCCCCGGCCCCTCGCGACAAGGTCGACGCCAACCCGCGGTGGTGCTGCCCCGAATGCGGGGCGACGCTCGAGACATCTCGCCCGCCCGACTGGCTGCAGCGGGTCTACCCCAGGGCGAAGAGGGTCCGGATGGCCGAACCCGCCAGGGAGGACGCGGACGCGGCCCTCGCCACGAGCGACCTGGGCCGCGCGATCGTGGTCCTCGCCTGCCCGAAGTGCTCGGGCTCGTTGCGCGTGGACGTCACCTCGCCGCGGATCGTCGACTGCGGCTACTGCCGCGCCAGGGTGTTCTTGCCCGATGCGCTGTGGCTCTCGCTGCACCCCGCGTGGCTGTCCCGTCGCTGGCAGGTGCGCTTCAAGGGTGCTCCCCTGCTGCCGACGTCGGTCACCGAGAAGGACAAGGCCGCCCGGCTGGAGCTGGCGCGCGCCGCGATCGCGGACGAGTGGATCGACGTGCGGCTGGAGATCACCACGCAGTGCCCGCACTGCTCTGCGCGCATCCCACTCAACGGCCCCACGCAGGAGATCGACTGCCCCCGCTGCACCGCCCACCTGGCGATCGACGACCACCTGTGGACCGTGGTGTTCCGCACAGCCCAGGAGAACTGGGAGGAGCACATCGAGAGCTACGGCGGCGGCGGGGGCTGGGCCCTGCTCACCGGGATGCTGAAGGGCAAGTGGCAGCTGGCCACGCCCGTTTCACCCGACCCTGACAGGCCGCCAACGGCCAGCGCCCCGCCCGAGTGGCTCACCGCCCGATGTCCCCAGGTGCTGCTGCTTTACGGCGGCCCCGATCCCGCATCAGCCGTGAACGGACCCCCCGAGGACTCCGATGGGCCGGATGAGGTCCTCGTCGAGTGCCCCGCCTGCGGGGGGTCGGTACGCGCAGGCGCCACGTCGCCGCGCGTCGTCATCTGCGAGTACTGCAGCGGCGACATCTACCTGCCCGACTCGCTGTGGCAGGAGCTCCACCCGATCCCCCAGATCGAGCAGTGGTTCGTCCGGATCGCCAGGGCAGACTCGCAGGGCGACAGAGCGCCCAGACGCGAGATCCAGCCCCACCGGATCCTGCGTCTCCCGGCCGCCTCACTCGATCCGGGCCGCACCGCCGGCGCCACCTCGTGGCTGCAGTCCCTCTCTCGTCGCCTGTTCGGATCCTAGGGGCAGGGAGAGGGCGGGCGCGATGCGGACCGTGGGGCTTGATTCCTGGGGCTTCCCCTCTCCTATCGTGGATAATGGACTCCATCCATGGATTCAGACGGGGAGGAGACCGTGGGTACGTTGCGCGCGTGGTGGTTGACGGTCTTGTTGCTGGCCGGTCTGGGCGTGGTCTTGTCCTGCACGGGTGACGATCCCGGGACGGACGACGACGACGCCACCTCCGATGATGATGACGACACGGCCCCCACCGACGACGACGCGGCCGACGACGACGTGGCCGACGACGACGTGGCCGACGACGACGTGGCCGACGACGACGACACCGGGGACGACGACACGGAGGAGGTACCGGCCGCGATGGTCGACGCAGGCTACTGGTTCAGCTGCTGGCTGCGCGAGGACGGGACCGTCGACTGCTGGGGGCAGAACACCTTCGGGCAATGCAGCTCACCGGGCGGGACGTGGACGCACCTCGGGGTGGGTAGCTCCCACGCCTGCGCGATCCGCCCCGAAGGCACGGTCGAATGCTGGGGGACCGACGACTACGGGGAGTCCAGTTCGCCTGCTGTCACCGGGCTCGTCGAGGTCTCGTCGGGGTATGCCCACAGCTGCGCGCTCGACTCCGGCGGTGATCCCGTGTGCTGGGGGAGCAACTACAACGGCCAGTTCGACCTGCCGGTGGGGACCTACACACAGGTCACGACGGGGATGTCACACACGTGCGGCCTGGTGACCGATGGTACGATCCACTGTGTCGGCACCAACGACCACAGCCAGGCCCTGGAGCCGCCGGGAACCTATGTCCAGATCAGCTCCGGCGAATACCACAACTGCGCGGTGGCCACCGACGGCACCGTCGAATGCTGGGGCTGCGGGCATCCCAAGGACTGGGGACAGTGCGTCGAGCCTGCGGGCACGTTCACGAAGGTCCACGCTGGATATGTCCATTCGTGCGGATTGCGCACGGACGGCTCGGTCGAGTGCTGGGGGTGCCTCGGGGATATCTGGAAGCAGGCTGTGGACCGGGGCCAGTGCGACGCACCGGCCGGGAGCTACACCGACGTGGCGGCAGGCTGGTTCCACACGGTGGCGATCCGGGACGACGGGACGCTCGAGTGCTGGGGGGAGAATGACGATGGGCAGTGTGTGGTGCCGCAGTAGGCGTGGGTGGTGAGATATGCAGGCTAGTCCCCCCGGGAGGTGACGATGGAGACGCTGGGCGAACGGAGCTGGGCCGGATTTATCGTGGTAGCCGTGGTGGGTTTCGGCATCGCCTTCTTCTTCGGCTACAGCGGCAACCCCGTGCAACACGAGACGCGGAAATCGTTCGACGAGGCCGAGGAGGCGGAGCGGTCGAGCCAGGAGGATGCCGCTGCTGCCGAGGCGGCCAAGGACGCGCTGGACGCGTCCCTGCTGAGTCGCTCGGCCGAGCTGCAAGGGGAGATCGATACGATCGACGAGCTGGCCCGGGCCTACGAGGAGCAGCTGTTCGGCCCGCCCCTGGCGTGGCCTGGCCAGGTTCCCCGGGAGCTGTCCGAAGCGGGATTCCGCGACCAGGTGGAGCTTGCACTCGGCGAGTGCGATCCGGACGTCGATCTGATCGGTTTCGACTGCGACGAGCCCCCCTGCCTGGCCGTGCTTCGTATCCGCGGCGAGGACTGGCGCGCCGAGCTGATCGATCGATGCGCGCCCTGGGCCGAGCCGTTCGGCACGCAGACCAGCGGGATCTCGTTTGCCGTCACCTGTGCCGACGGCAGCGAGGAGCAGGCCGAGATGCTCGGCGTCCCGCTGCACAAGGTGCTCGGTGAGGCCGACGACGAGCAGGAGGGGGCGATGGCCAGGCGTCTCGAGGCCCGCAAGCTGGAGCCGCAACTGCGCTGGGCCTGCGCCGGGAAGGAGGAGTAGCGATGGGTTCCTCGAACGTGGCCTTTGGCATCGTCCTTCTCTCCATCATCCTCGGCGTCGGCTTCCTGGCCGGCCGCCTCGCGGCGCCCGATCGGGAGGCCGTGGAAGGACCGGCAGGCAAGGAGGATTCCTCGAAGGGCGAGAGCGGGACCGCCCCCTCTTTCATGCAACAACGCGTGAACTCCCTCGAAGACGAGCTGGCCCTGCAACAGCAGCGCAGGGCGACCCTCGGGCGCGCACTCTTCGGCGATCCGATCCCCTGGCCGGAGGCCATCCCCGAGCTGTACCGGACCGCGGCCTTCGAGGCGAACGTCGGATCGGCCCTGGAGGCCTGCGCTTCGGGCGTCGAGGTCGCCGGCTTCGAGTGCGACGAGCCCCCCTGTCTGGCGATGTTCCGCGGCGGCGAGGAGGGGTGG
>CAYRNR010000189.1:0-14054 GCA_964425605.1 uncultured Rickettsiales bacterium
CACTTCTCACTTCTCACTTCTCACTTCTCACTTCTCACTTCTCACTTCTCACTTCCACTTCCACTTCCACTTCCACTTCCACTTGAAGACCGGCGCAGAGCGCCGAGGAAGTGCGTTCCAACGGGGACCGTTGGAACGAGTTCGGAGGTGGAGGTGGAGGTGGAGGGGAACGTGAACGTGGGAGGGGCAAGGTCGCCTACAACCGGGCGACAGCCTCACTCACACTGCGCTTCGACCACCGTAGGTAGATGCTCCTGCGCGTGAACCACGAACGCGTCCTCGTCCGGGATGTCCAAGCCGTCGAGCTCGTCCCAGTCCTCCCCCACCGCGAAGATCCGGTCGTCGGGAATCCCTGCCAGCTGGAAGGCCTCGATGTCGGTGTCGGAGTTGCCGTAGGCCCAGGAGACGGGCCAGCCGGCGAGCTCGAGTTCTTCGATGGTCTCGCGCTTGTACTCGATGGCGGTGTCGCCGAGGGCGCCGTTGCCGGGGGCGAGGAAGAGGGTGCCGTCGCGGACGGGGAAGCCGTGAGCCTCGAGCCAGGCGCGGGTGGCGTCGCGGGCGGTGGTGCCGTCGGAGAGGTCGAGGGACTCGCCGCGGGCGGTGATGTAGTAGACGGTGTAGCCGAGGTCGTCGTAGCCGCGCATGAGCTCGGAGGCGTCGGGGCGCATCTCGGGGTCGTGGGTGGGGTCCATGAGCTGGGCGAGCCACTCGGCGTCGGAGGTGGTGAGGGTCTCGTCGATGTCGGTGACGATGGCGTCGTGGGGTTCACACGGCGGCAGGCCGGTCTCGCAGCCGGCGAGCGCGAGGAGCGCGAGGAGGAGGAGGGAGCGGGCCACCCTACTGGGTGCGGAAGGGGTACTTGAGGTTGCGGGGCTCGTCGCCGGCGAAGGGGCCGAAGACCATCTCGTCGAGCACCGGGGCGGCGCAGGCCTCGACGTCGCTGCCCTGGAGCTCCTCCTCGACGATGTGGCCGTTGATGGTGGTGCCGTCGGGCTTGACGGTGAAGCCGACGTGGAAGACGGCGGGCAGGGCGGTGCCCGCCTGAATGGCCATGTAGAAGCACGAGACCAGGGAGCCGTTGCGGGCGAGCTTCTGATCCAGGACGGCGGCGGTGATGACCTCCTCGACCGGCGGATACTTGGGCTCCTCCTCCTCGACGATGGTGGGCTCGCGGTACATGACCTGTACGGCCTGCATGCTCACGGAGTACTCGCTGGACCTCATCGGCGCGAGGATCTTGTAGACGCTGGAGGCCGACGACGTCTCCGGGTAGACGCCGTCCACCACGATGGTGGCGCCGGGCTCGATGATGTCTGAGCAGAAGTAGGGTTTGACCAGCAGCTTCACGCCGCCGTAGCCGGACCAGGTGATCTCCGACTGGAAGCCGTGGAGCTTGTGCTCGGTGGTGTTGCGGAAGGTGAAGGACACGTTGAGGGTGTTGGGCGCGCCCTTCTTGCCGCGTTTGGACGCCTGGGCGTAGTCGTCGATGACCACGGCGCCCTCGGCCTCCTGCCAGCCCTCGGGAAGCCCGTCGTCCTCGGGGACGGCCTGTTCGACCTCCACCTCGACCTCGACGGTCTCGGCGACCTCCTCGGTGGTGGTCTCGACGACCTCCTCGGTGACGGTCTCGACGACTTCCTCGGTGACGGTCTCGGCCGCGGCTTCCTCTGCGGGAGCCTCCTCGGCCGGAGCCTCCTCGGCGGGAGCTTCCTCGGCGGGAGCTTCCTCGGCGGGAGCTTCCTCGGCGGGAGCTTCCTCGGCGGGAGCCTCCTCGGCCGGAGCCTCCTCGGCGGGAGCTTCCTCGGCGGGCGCCTCCTCCGCAGGAGCCTCCTCGGCGGCGGGTTCCTCGTCCTGGGCGGCCCCGGGCAGGCCCAGGGTCAGCGCGATCACGGCTGCAATCAGGATGCTCAGCGTCTCGAGCTTCATACGTTCTCCGCACAGCATGGTTTCGGCCCGAAGAGTAGCACGGATGCCGCCGGGTGCCGATACCCCGGTTGCCCGGGGCTCGATCTGGGGTGCGGGGCGGCAATCGTGGTACTCTTGGCTCCGCCATGGAGGACCCGATGACCAGCGAGGAGACCCCGCCCGAGGAGAAAAAGGGCGGCAGCAAGTTCAAGACCGGCTGCCTCACCGCCATGGTGCTGCTCGTGGCCGCGGTCGCGGGGATCATGGTCGTCCGCGACATCCGTCAGCAGAAGGCGCTAGAGCAACAGGAGCAGCGCGCGCGCACCGAGTTCGGCCCGGTCTTCGACAAGATGGACGAGGCGGCGGACGTCGGCCCCACCTACGACCTGGACAAGACCATCCGCGTGCTGCACGGCATGGACGCGGGCGCCCGCGGCGCGCTGGAGGACGAACAGCCCCTGCGGGAGTACCTGGTGGAGATCGCCTCGGAGGACTACCGCGGGGTCGCGCCGGAGGTGCTCGAGGCGAGGCGGGAGATGCTCGACATCCTGTTCCAGCTCTACGCGGTCCAGGTGGAGCAGGAGGCCCAGGAGGAGCTGTGGAACTACAGCGGTGAGATGCTGCTGACCATGCTGTCGGTGGTGGACGTGGACGGCGCCATGGCGCCCACGGGCCCCATCGGCGGTCTGTCCGTCGACCAGGCCCAGGCCCAGGAGGAGCTGCGCGAGCTGCGAGCGCGGCACGACGCCCAGCTCGACCTGGTCCGGGACCGCTCCAAGCTGGAGACCGAGCTGTTCGGGGCCATGCTCGACTACGCCAACGCGTACTACCGCTACGTGGAGGAGTGGGACCGGCTATGCATCATGCGCGACCGCGCCTACCTCGCCGCCAACGAGGGCAACTGGGACGCGGTCATCGAGGCGTCCACCGCTGCCATCGAGGCCGCCCCCCACGAAAAAGAGGCGCACCTGCTGCTGGCCCTGGCGCTCATCGAGTCCGAGACCGAGGGCGCCCAGGTGGAGGAACTGCTGCACGGCTACATCCGCGAGCACCCCGACAGCACCGCGCCGGCCCAGCTCCTGCTCGGGGTGCACTACGCCCGCAGCGGTGACCGGGATGAGGCCACGCTCCAGCTCCAGCAGGCCGCCGCCTACTACCCGCGCCAGGCCGGCCAGCTCGCCGACCTGCTCGATCCGTACAAGCACCGCGCGTTCCTGCGAAAGACCCGCGAGGGCAACTTCATCCTCGGCCAGTACCAGTCCACCATGCTCGGCGCCGGGTTCTTCAGTCCCGACCTGCAGATGGCCCAGGTGCACTTCGCCGCGGGCGAGGTCGAGGACGGCCGCAAGAAGGTCGCCGACCACTTCGCCCGCCGCCGGACCCAGGAGCAGTGGGAGCTGGTGCTGTCCGACATCCAGTTCTGCGAGGAGACCCTGGGCGACGACTTCCGCGCCATCTTCCCCGAGGAGGGGTACCTCGACCTGGTGGTCAAACCCACGGTGTTCGGCAACAAGATCAAGGTCGCCATCGACAACCGCAGCCCCCAGACCCTGCACAACGCCACCCTGGTGCACTGCATCCAGTTCACCGACATGCACCCCGAGGACTATCAGCCCTACACGTCCCCGACCCAGCCGGCGGTGATGGCCCACGACCGCACCGACTTCGGCGATCTCGAGATCGAGTTCGAGTGGTTCGGGGAGCTCAAGACCGTCGACGACATCGTGCTCCAGCGCGCCATCCTCATCTCCAACGAGGCTGTCTCCTGGGTGGACACCGACGAGTACAAGATCGCCGAGGCCGCCGAGTTCCGCGAGCTGCGGCGACAGCGAGACGCCGGCATCATCGAGGACACCACCGAGCGGCTCCAGTCCAGCCCGCTGGTGGACCAGGTGCTCGACGAGCTGGAGTTCCAGTCCGACCTGTCGTTCGAGTCCAAGCTGCTGGGTGACAAGGTCACGCTGGAGCTTCCTCGCCAGTTCAGCATCCTGTCGCCCGTCTTCCGCCTCGAGGTGGAGGAGGAGATCATCGCCCCGGAGACCAACCTCATCGACGGCGACAAGATCGTCCTGGAGTTCAACGGCATCCCCAAGGGCGCCGGCAACCAGCCCGGCGAGATCACCCTGGTGGTCAACAGCGTGCTGGCCGACCTGGAGATGACCTGGGGCTCCAACGGCGACGGATCCTATCGACTGCTGCAAATCGGACAGTGAACCAGGAGCTTCGACCGAGCATGTCCACGACCAACACGCTGCACGCCGCCATCACGTTCTCCACCGAGGAGTACGCCCACCGCATCATGGGCGAGCTCTTCGGCTTCGGTGTCATCAAGGCCTTCGACGTGGGCACCGAGCTGTGCCAGGCCCTGTTCGCCTTCGACCGCGGCGCGCGGCTGATCCAGTTCGACGCGGGCGACGCGGCCATCGAGGTCTTCATCGATCCCGATCGCCCCGCGCAGCGGGGCCGCTTCGATCACCTGTGCTTCTCGGTGTCCGGGTTCGAGCCCTTCCTGGCTCGCGCCGCGGACATGGGGCTGGAGGTTCGCCGGTTCCACACGGGCACCAAGGAGGTGGTGTTCGTGTGCGACGCGGACGACAACCTGTACGAGATCAAGCCGGCCTGACCAGCGGCCCTACCCCATTCGCGCGAGGACGTCCTGGGTGGGCAGCTGCCCCGTGGCGACGGTCTCGAGGGGGAGCGCGAACATCGTCGCGGCGAACAGGAACAGCTGCACGGTCTCGCCGACGGCGTCGGTGTCGGGGGACTCGAAGCGTCGCTGGGGCACCACGTACCGGTAGTAGATCTGATCGTCGGAGTTGACGCCGACGTGGCCGAAGGGCAGGCGCGGGTTGATCGCGGCGATCAACTCCAGCAGATCGCCGCGGGCCTCGGCCGCTGGCTCGAACGGGTAGCTCGTGTACAGCTGGAGCAGGTCCACGTACTCGACCTCGTCCTCGGGCACCGGCATGAAGGTCAGGTTGAAGAAGCGATCGCGCCCCTCCTCGTCCGGCGCCATCAGCCCCACCAGCGTGCTCAGCTCGAACTCCTCGGAGCGCTCCACCAGCCGGGTGTCGATGCCCAGATCGTTGAGCACCGGCTCCAGCTGACCCAGCTGGAGGTAGTTGCGGGCGTGGGTATCGAGCTCGGTCATGGGTCTCTCCGTGCCGGGGGGGACAGCTGAGATCTACCGCGATTCGAGGGCCTTGACCACCAGCTCGTACTGGCCCTTGGGGTCGCCGTTCTTGCCGTAGAGCAGGCCGACGTCCACGCCGGTGGACTTGATGTACGTCTCGGCGCTGTCGTACTTCTTCTTGATGCCGAGGCGTGCCTTGCCGTTGGGGGCGTCGCGCATCGCCTGGGCGTCGGGTAGGTCCGCGACCATCTCGAAGACGAACCGCGCGTGCTTGCGGTACTGCTTCTTCTTGGTCTCGGTGGACTTGTCGGTCCGGTTGTTGGCGTTCTTGAAGTCCTCCAGGGTCGTGGTCGACTCCTCGCCGATCTGACCGTTGATGGCCTCCTGGACTCTCTTGCCCCGCTTGTTGCGCCGGCGCTGCTGCTCGAGCCGGCCAGCCTTGTAGACCAGCGTCCCGGCCAGCAGGGCCGCCTTGATGGCGCCGCCGACCACGGCGCCCACGCCGGTGGCGCTGGCGATGTCGCCGGCCATGCTGAGCAGGGCCGTGCCGCTCTTGACGTTGCCCTTGACCTGCCGCTTCTGGTTGATCTCGCGCATCTTCGAGGAGAACTCGTAGCGCTTGATGGCGGTGTAGGCCTCCTGGGTGATGGGCCGAGTCCGTTCGCCCGCGACCTTGGCCTGGTAGTCGCCGTCGTTCCAGTCGTGCTGCGCCAGCCGCGCCAGCAGCAGGGGGTTGAAGCGCTTGTACTTCTTGCGCTTGCCGAACACCCCGCGCTTGTCGTCCACCATGAAGTCGCTCTCGAGGGTGGGCTCGTCGACTCCGAGCAGACGGGCGACCTCGCCCTTGTCGTCGCCCTCGGCCGTGGTCATCTCCTTCTTGCGCCCCCGGGCCAGCCAGGCCGTGCCGAAGGCGATGGCGGCGGTGGCCGCGTTGACGAAGACCCCCACCACCGGGATGGAGGTGGCCAGCGACATGGGGACGCCCTTCTCCAGCGCCCACAGGAACGACCGCGCCGTGCTCAGGCTCGACTGGACGGCGCTGGTCAGCTTCGCGCCGATCTCGGCGCCCCGACGGCCCTTCTGGGTGCTCTGGTCGCGGTCCTTGTACAGCTTGTACAGGGAGATCACCGACAGCAGCGTGTTCTTCACCGACGAGATCGCCGACGTGATCGCGCCGGTGACCAGCGACACGTGCTTCCACTTGCCGCTCTCGCCGTTCTCGTCCTGGTGCTCGACGCCGCGCCGGACCGCCCACGCGAACGACGACACCGTGGAGGAGCCCGACTCCAGCAGGTCCAGGGCGTTCTCGAACTTGTCGAGCTTGCCGCCTTCGCGCATCTTGCGCACCGACTGGGCGAAGCCGAAGATCCCCTTGGCCATGCCCACCGAGCCGCCGATCGAGTCGGTGACCCCGGTGGACTTCATGTACTTGCCCAGGGTGCTGGTCTTGCTCGGGGTGGCGGTCTCGACGTTCCCGTGCTCGTCCTCGCTCTGGAGGTGCTCTCGCCTGACCCCGGCCTTGAGGGCACTCGTCCCTCCGGTGCCCAGCCCGAGCAGCCCGAAGCCCTCCTCGCCGCGGTCGAGGAACTTCTGCCACCCCTTGCGCTGGGTCTCCTCCGGGTCCTCGCCCACGTCCCCCATGCCCTCGCCCATGGGCCCGACCAGGCACTCGTGGACGTAGACCGCGCGCCGCATGAAGTTGCCGTCGGAGTTCATCCGCTTGATGGCCACGCAGCGCTGGCCGTCCACGGTGCCCAGGGCGTTGTAGTTGACCTCGATCAGCTCGCCGGGGGAGACCTTGCCCGCGGCCTTCTTGCCGTTCTTGCCCCGGCCGTTGCGGTGGGTCTTGAAGAACTCACCCTTCTCGCGGATCACTGCGGGGGTGAACCGCCCCTGCAGGGCCTGCCTCTCCTCGTCCTCGTAGTGGGCGTTGATGTTGACGGTCTGTTCGCGTTCCCGTTGTTCCTCGCCGTCGAGCTGGCCGTCGGCCAGGGGGGCGAGGTCGGCGGCCGCGATCAGCCGCCTGTCACCGTCCGGATCGGGGTGACGCATGCCGTAGTACAGGGTGCCGCCGTCCTTGGCCTGGTGTCCGGTGTCCACCTTGACCTTGGTGTTGCGCGCGACGCTGCCGTCCTTGGAGCCAGGCTTGACGGACTTGGGCACGGGCGCGAAGAGGTCCGTGTCCCGCGTCGCGATGAACCACGCGTCGTTCTGGAACGCGTGGTCCATCTTGTGGGGCGGGAGCTGCGCGACCTTGTCCATCTCGATGGCGCCGTGGCCGCCCAGCCGCCGGCTCACCGGCCTGTAGAACGTCTTTCCCGCGTGCTCGTACTGCCCTGCCCTGTAGAACTTGAGGATGTCCCCCTGGTCCACCGACTGCTTCTTGTCGATGCGGTCCTTCGCGCCCCGGAAGCGGCCGCTGCGGTGGGCCAGGTCGAACAGCCCGGTCTTCTCCGTGGCGAAGTAGTCGCCACGGACGGCGCGCATCCCATCGACAGGGGTGCCGCCCTGCTTCATCTGGATCGGCGAATCGTCGGGGGGCGGTTCGCCGGAGAACTGCACCATCGGCGGGCCAGCGAGGGGATCGGTGAGGGAGTGCTGGAGCAGGGGGTCGGCCAGGGCGTCCTGGTGCTGCACGGGGGCCGAGACGTCCCCCACGGGAAGGTCCTGGGTCGAGCCGGTGTCGGGCTTGGTCTGCTGGCCGCCGCTCATCCCGCCGTCTCTCCGCCTTCGTCGATGGTTCCACGGAAAGTAGACGCATTGTATTCAAACAGGAAGAAAAGGCCAGCGGCTCTGCAATCGAGGTGCGTTCTGAGGGAGTAAGCACCGAGTAATGAACTCACACTTCGGTGCTGTGAGTTGAGCCCTCGATCACTCGCAGAAGTCGGGCTCTGGGTTGGCGTCGATGACGATCTCGCCGGAGCCCTCGGTGAGGTCCACGGTGCCCGACCACAGCTGGGTGGGATCGTCGGTCACGTCGGTGACGTGGAGCAGCAGCTCGATCTCCACGGGCCCGGCCATGAGGCCGTCGAGCTCGGCGCGGAAGTCGTAGGCGCAGCGGCAGTCGCAGCGCATGTCCCCGGGCTCGGGATCGTCCTGCTCGTAGATGGTGATGGTGTCGCCGCCGATGATGCTCACCGAGTGCTGGCCGCAGCAGTTGAGCATGACGCGGGAGTCGAGGATCGTCAGCGTCCCGTCGGCGAACTCCCAGTAGAGCACCTGGGCGTCGCAGTAGTCGCGCATCCCGTCGTGGCCGGGGTCGCTGATGGCGAACTCGGCGGTCCCCGCAAATCCGCCACAATCGCTGACCTCGCCCTCCTGTACGGTGTCGGGACAGCCCATCATCGTGGAGAAGCTCAACGTCAGGAAAAGACTGAAGAAAAATCGCATCGTTCACCTCCGGAAATGATTGCTGATCCAGGGGAGGTGCGAAGAGCGTGCCAGCTCACCGGGCCAGCAGGACGCTGTAGGCGTCGCGCGAAACCTCGGTCCAGGCGGGATCCAGGTCGGGCAAGGTGGCCGCGGGGAGGTCGGGCCGGACGAGGACGTAGCGCACGTCGTGGCGGTCCAGCACGTCTCGCCATCGGGGTCTCAGCTCGGCCACGTCGAGGTACTGTTCGTACACGTCCCTCGGGTACACGTCGAGGCGACCGTCGATGAACACGGGGCGCTCGGGAAGGTGCCAGAGCAGATAGCCTCCCCAGCGGTACTGGGCGAACACGCGGGCTCCGGCCGGCGCACGCTGGAGCGTGGCGAGGGTCTCGTCGGGGAACCCTCTACCCCCACGCAACGGGTCGACGGGGAGGCCCCCCCCGAGCAGCACCACGGCCACGACCCCGCACGCGCAGAGCCCTAGCAGGTGCGCCGATGGCGACGCTTCGATCTCCCGCATACGCCGCGAACGCTCCGCCGGGGCGTGGGCGCGCTCCCCCAGGGCCGCGCGCGCCCACGACGCCAGCGCCTGCAGCGCCCCGGCCAGGGCCGGCACGGAGGCGACGACGAACAGCGCGACGTGCCTGCGGCTGGACACGGCCAGAACGGCCACGACGGCGAGTAGCGCGATGTCCACCGCGTCCGAACGCCTCCAGGTCGCTGCGAGCGCCACGACGGTGCACGCCGCGAAGACGTAGAACCCCGCCGAGTTGGACCACGTCGGCGGGAGCCACTCGGCGATGAAGCTCTGATGCTGGGCCTTGTCCGCGCCCAGGTAGGACAGGGGGTACAGCGCCGCGTCGAGCCCGTGGGGGTTGACGAGGGACACCGCCGCCGAGGCCACGGTGGCCCCCACGAGGGCTATCAGGGTGGTCCGGGTCGCGGCGGTACGTCGTCCGGGTCGCGCCACGTACCGCGCCACCTCCACTCCCGTGACGAGGCCGAGCACCGCCAATCCCAGCACGAAGCCACCGTGGAGGTTGACCCAGGGCAGCATCACCGCGGGGATGGCCACCGCCGGCCACAGACGCCGGCGCAGCCTCAGCTCGTCCAGCAGCAGCAACAGCACGGCGAGGGCCATCGTGGTGAACACCAGGGGGCGCAGCACCCACGCGTGGAGGGTCAGCATCAGCGCCACGCCCGCGAGGACTGCCGACAGCAGCGTGTCCGCACCCCGCCGCACGGACGCCGTGAAGATCACACCCACGGTGACCGCCGCAGTCCCGGCCCGCAGTAGGGCCAGTCCAATCTCGCCACCGCGCTGGTGGAGCCAGGCCATGATCACCTGGGCGAGCCACTCGTGCAGCACCCAGGGCGCTCCAGCGGCGGTGTAGGAGAACGGGTCCAGCCGCGGGAACTCCCCGTCGAGCAGCAGCAGCCCCGTGCGCAGGTGCCACCAGACGTCGTAGCCGGTGACATCCGGGCGGATCAGCAGCAGGAACAGCAGCGTGCCCAGGGCCAGGACGTCGGAGAGGTTCGGTCGCAACAGGTACAGGGCGCGGCGACCGGCGCGGCTCATGGTTCGCAGTCCACGGACTCGTGCAGGTAGCCCAGGGCCGCCAGCTCCTCGCAGGCCTCGGCCGGGTCCTCGTCGGCCAGCTCCCGGTTCCCGTGGGCGAGCGCGCGCAGCGACGCCAGCTGGAGGCGCAGCGCCCGATCCGGCTCGCTCAGGCACAGGTCCAGGCGCTCCAGCGGATCGTCGCCCACATGGAACAGCGCGCAGGCGGGGTTGCCCCGCGGGCCGCCGGGCTCCGACTCGATGAGCTTGTGGGTGGAGGTGCGCACCGAGGCCGAGACGTTGCCGCGCAGCTCCAGCTCGCTGAACGCGGCGCGGTCGCGCGGCTCGCGCAGGTCCCAGGTCAGGTCGAGGGGGACCCCCTGCCAGCCGCCCGGCAGGCCCAGACCAGCCAACTGGGTGATGGTCGGGGCGATGTCGATGGAGCGTACCAGCTCCACCACGTGGTCACCGTTGCCCACCTCCTCCAGCTCCACGGTGGGGTCGAACTCCAGTCCGGGCACCTCCACGCGGCGCTGGCGCGCCACGTACCTGTAGCCCATGGGGTACTTGACGATCAGCGGGACGCGGATCTGCTCGTCGTACAGCGTCGATCCGTGCCACCAGCCGCCGTGATCGCCGAGCTCCTCGCCGTGGTCCGACGTGACGATGATCAGCGCATCCTCGTACAGCTCCTGCTCGACGAGGAAGTCCAGGAACCGCCCCACCTGGGCGTCCGCGTGGCGGACCTCGCCGCTGTACAACGCCTCCATCTCGCGGATGGTCTCCAGATCGGGGGACACGCCGTCGGCGCGGGCCACGGAGCGGCCGTCGCGAGGGTGGCGGAAGTATGGCTGGTGCGGCTCCATGTAGTGCAGCATCAGGAACCACCGCCCGTTGCGCTGGGTCAGCACGAACTCCTGGCCCTCGGCGGTGACGGTGCCCGCGTCCTGGTAGTAGCTCGTCACCGTACGCCCGTCCTTCGGGAGCAGGGCGCCCACGTGGGACCGGGCCGCGGAGTACAGCACCAGCAGGCTGCTGGCGTGGGTGGCCCCCAGGGACTTCAGCGGCGCCATGTACTCGAAGTCGTCGAAGCCCTGGTGGAATCCCAGGCGGGTCGTCAGATCCGGGCTGTTGAGCCGCGCGCCGGTCACGTATCCGCCCTTGTTCAGGACCTCGGCGAGGGTGTCGATGGCCTCGACGAGGGTGTCCGAGGGGCCCTGGACGCCGTGGCTGGACGGGTACAGGGAGCTCAGCAGCGACGCGACCGAGGAGCGCGTCCACGGCGACTGGGCGATGGCCTGCTCGTACACGACGGCGTCGGCGGCGAGCTCGTCGAGGGCGGGCGTGAGCCCGCGGGTGCTGCCGTAGGCCCCCAGGTGATCCACCCGGAGGGAGTCCACGACGATCAGGATCACGTTGGGCCTGCGCGAGAGCGACGGCGGGACGACCCCCATGCCCGCCGGCGGTGGATCGAGCTGACCGGAGCCCACGTGCATCAGGATCAGGAACAGGACCCCGCCGCCGTACAGGCCAAAACCTCCGAGGGGGGTCTGCAGGGCGCTGAACATGGTGCGCTCGAGCAACCCCGAGCCGACGAAGAAGGCGGCGACGCCACCCACCGCGAAGATCCCCAGGAGGATCGCCCAGGTCTGCGTGGGCGGTCCCATGGCGTCGTACACGTCGCGCCGCAGCACGGCAGCCACCGTGGCGAGGCCCAGGCCACACGCCGCGGCCAGGTACGCCAGCGTCATCAGCCGGGCCGGACCGAACGCGCGCTTGAACAGGCGCGCCAGGCCCTGGGACAGGGCCACCGAGGACAACCCCACGACGAGCCCACACAGCCCGTAGAACACCGCGGCGTAGGCCAGCGGCTGGTAGTCCGCGGACTCCTGCGTCGAGGCGATCAGGTAGACCGCCTCCACGACGCCCACGGTCGCACCTCCGAGGAGGCCGCCGGTGGCGCCGTTGAGCAGGACCGCGCGTGGTTTGTACATGGAACTCCACCCTCACCATAACGCGTGCAGGGGAGCGCGCGTTGGGGGCGCGGCAGTTATAGCCCCGGATCACGGGGCCCGGCAACGTCTGGTATCCTCGCCGCATGCGACGGACACTGCTGTTTCTGCTGGTGCTGACGGCGACCGGGTGCGGTCCCTCGGGGAAAGTTGCGAGCCACAACCCCACCGACGACGTGCTCATGGTGACGGTGGGCTCGCTGCAGGAGGGCGTGGGCCCCGGGGAGACGCGTGTCTTCCGGTGGCGGGGGTCCCCGTTCACCGTCTCGGTCACCGACGAGGACGGCTCCCCGGTGGAGACCGTGGAGGTGACCGCCGCCAAGGGTGAGCGCTGGCTGTTCCACCACGTGGGCGGCGACCGCTGCTTTGGCATCGCCGACTTCGGCAACCTCTTCAAGCCCGGCACGGACGGAGCCCTGTCCAGCGTCTCGGCCCTCGCGGCCGGGCCCTACCAGCCCCTGGAGCGGGAGATGGACGTCTGGCCCGGGCAGAAGCTGCCCGTCTACACCGAGACCCCCGAGGTCTGGGGCATGCTCGAGGTGAACTGCGCCATGACCGTGGACGCCGCCAACACCCACGCCGCGATCCACGGGCGGCTCCACGAGCTCAAGCCGAAGTGAGGCTCGTCGCGGCGCTGGCGTTCGCGCTGGCCGTCCAGCCCGCGCTGGCCGCCGACGACCGCGACCGCCCCATCATCGACGGCACCGTCCAGTCCCACGCCTCGGCCGACGGCCACTTCCGCATCTGGTACACCCTCGACGGCGGAGACGCGATCACCGAGCTCTCGGAGGATCAAGATCCGGCCAACGGCGTGCCGGACGCCGTGGACGTGGTGGAGGAGGGCCTGAGCCAGTGCTGGGCGCTGTTCGTCGACGACGAGGGCTGGCTTCCGCCGGGCGACGACGAGGGCGAGGGGGGAGACAGCCGGCTGGACGTCTACCTGCGCCACATCGACAACAACGGCCTGGCCAGCTACGAGTGGCACACGGATCACTGGGCCTCCTACCTCCAGATCGAACCTGATCTGGCGGAGATGGGGGGCGACCTGATGGCCTCGGTGGCCGCCCACGAGCTCCACCACGCCATCCAGTACAGCTACACCGTGGACCCGCACACCTGGGTCCATGAGGCCTCGGCCACCTACGCGCAGTACCTCATCTACGCGGACACGGTGGGCGTGGTGGCGGCGCTGCAGCTGCTGTGGGGCCTGCGCATCGAGGACCCCGGCGTGGGCCTCGACACCACCGCCGACCGGCAGGAGTACGCCGGCCTGGTCTGGGTCAAGTTCCTGGTGGACCGCGCCGGTGGTGATCTGTCGGTCTTCCGCCTCTGGTGGGAGATCCTCGCCGAGGACCCCGACTGGGAGCGCTCCATCGCGACGCTGGCCGAGGAGCTCGGCGGCGACGACGCCTGCGCCCTCTTCGCCGAGTACGGCGAGTGGCTGTACTTCGCGTGCGCCCGCGATGACGGAGGCCACTGGCTGGCCGGCGACCTGGACTGCCTGCTGGACATCGAGGCGGGCCTGGCCGCGGACGGGATGGGGGTGCCGGGGTCCTGGTCGCTGCCCCCACCCGAGCCCTACGGATTCGCCCTCTCCACGGCCGAGGTCCCGGCGGACATGTCCTCGCTGTTCGTGAACGTGCAGAGTCCCGGAGCGACGGCCTGGACGGTCCGCGCCGTGGCGCTGGCCGAGGACACCGGGCTCGGCGGGATCACGGTCGAACCGGCCTCGGCGGGCAGCGCGGAGCTGACCTACGATCTGGAAGAGGGCGCGGATGGCCTGCTGCTGGTGATCGCGGCCTGCGGCGAGGTCGAGGGGTTCGAGGTCAGCCTCTCGGACGCGCCGGACGACTCCCAGGCCGACAGCGATCCCGGGGACGAGTCCGGACGCGACGGCTGTGCGTGCGAGGTGGCTCGGGGAGCATCGCTCCCCGCAGCGTGGTCCGTCCTGATGCTGTGGGCCCTGGTCCGGGCCGCGGTGGCGCCTACCGTGCCCCGCGGCCGCTGATGACCACGGGCAGGGTCTTGAGCAGGATCTGGATGTCCAGCCACAGCGACCAGTTCTCGATGTAGT
>CAYRNR010000190.1:0-14009 GCA_964425605.1 uncultured Rickettsiales bacterium
TGGTGGCGTCCAGGTCGTCGCAGTCATCGGCGCACAGCAGCACGCCGTCGCCGTCCTCGTCCACCTCGTCCACACCCAGGCCGTTGACGCAGTCGGTGTCGAGGCCGTCGCACAGTTCGACCGCGCCGGGGTGGACCGTGGCGTCGAGGTCGTCGCAGTCCGCGTCGCAGATGGAGTAGGTGTCGCCGTCGCCGTCCACCTCCTCGTCGGTGCCCGGGTCGCAGTCGTTGTCGATGCCGTCGCAGACCTCCTGGGCGTCGGCGTTCACGTCCGCGTCCAGATCGTCGCAGTCCCCGGTGCAGACCGAGTAGCCGTCGCCGTCGCCGTCGGTGTACTCGTCCGTGCTGGGATCGCAGTCGTCGTCCAGGCCGGAGTTGCACAGCTCGACCGCGCCCGGGTTCACTGCGGGATCGGCGTCGTCGCAGTCCTCGCAGACGGTGTACCCGTCCCCGTCGTCGTCCGGATCGTCCGTGGTGAACGGATCACAGTCGTTGTCCACCTGGTCGCAGACCACCTCGGCGGCGCCGGGGTAGACGGCGGCGTCGGCGTCGTCGCAGTCGTCGCAGACGCTCCAGCCGTCCACGTCCTCGTCGGGCTCGTCGAGGGTGTACGGGTCACAGTCGTTGTCCACGCCGTCGCACTCCTGCTCGGGCTCGGCAGGGTTGACCGCAGGATCGCCATCGTCACAGTCGCCGGCGATGGGCACGAAGTTCGGAGGAGGAGCGCAATCCAGCTCCGTGACGGACGCGTCCCCGTAGTTGTCGCCGTCGAGGTCCCGATACCAGGTGATCACGTCGTACGCGTCGTCCTCGTCGGCCACGCCGTCGCAGTCGTTGTCCGATCCGTCGCAGACCTCGAGGTTGCCCGGGTAGTTGTCCGCGTCGGTGTCGTCGCAGTCGGCGCAGGCATGCACGCCGTCGCCGTCCGCGTCGGGGACGTCGTCGTCGTCGTCGTCCACCAGCCCGTCGCAGTCGTTGTCCACACCGTCGCAGGACTCGGCGTTGCCCGGGTAGTTCCCCGGATCACCATCGTCGCAGTCGTCGCAGAAGCCCACGCCGTCCCCGTCCCCGTCGCCGAGGTCGGGATCGTCGTCGTCCACCAGCCCATCGCAGTCGTTGTCGTCCCCGTCGCAGACCTCGGCCACCGCCGGGTGCACGCCCGCGTCCGCGTCGTCGCAGTCGCCGAGGCACTCGTCGTACCCGTCCCCGTCGTCGTCCACCTCCTCGGGGTGCAGTACGCCGTTGCAGTTGTTGTCGAGGTAGTCGCAGGCCACCTCCGGGTTGATCGGGCTGATGTCGGGGTTGGTGTCGTCGCAGTCCCCGGCGCACTCGTCGATGGCGTCGCCGTCGTTGTCCTCCTCGTTGGGGTGCAGCACCCCATCGCAGTCGTCGTCCACGCGGTTGCACTCCTGCTCGGGCGCGCCGAGGTAGGTCGTGGCCACGGTGTCGTCGCAGTCGCCGTCGCACTCGGTCTGGCCGTCCCCGTCGTCGTCCACCTCCTCCTCGTGCTGGTCGCCGTCGCAGTCGTTGTCCACGTAGTCGCAGGCGATCTCGTTGGCGTCGGGGTTGATCTCCTCGTCGGTGTCGTCGCAGTCGTTGCCGCCGCAGGCCTGGTCGTAGTAGCCGTCGCCGTCGAGGTCGTCGCAGTTGCCCAGCGTGTAGTGGATGGTGCCGTTCCAGGTCCTGGTGGAGAACGATCCGGCGAACGGGTAGGCCATGCCGTACCCATCGAGGATCTGCATGTTGCTGTCCGAGGCCACGACCGCGCCCCACACGCCCGCTCCGTTGGTGTACCCGAGGTACGACGCGCCGCCCGTGGTGGTGACGTAGAAGCTGTAGGTCTCCCCCGCGTTCATGAAGATGTCGATGTCCAGGGGCACGGACATGGGGGTGTCCGGCGTACCCGACGTGGACGCCGTGCCGATCAGGGTCCAGGCCCCCTGGTTGGCCTGGTAGCCGTATCCCGTGCCCTCCTTGTAGTAGACCGCGATGGTGTACGAACCGCTGGCCGACGGGTTCGCGTCGAACGTGTTGATGGTCAGCGGGTTCAGCGCCACGACGTCGAAGATGTTGCCGTTGTGGTTGTTGTTCTGGGCGTACATGGTCGTCAGGCTGGCGGCCGAGGCCGAGCCGGCGAAGGCGAGAACCACCGTGGCCACGATCAGGATCGAAGGACGGATTCGAACGAGCATGCTTCCTCCTGAAGGAACTCCGGAGGCAAGTATGGCACCGTGGGGGGTGGATCGGCCACTTGGGAGAGGCTCGGCGGCGGCCCCGCTCAACGCACGGATACGGTCAGGATCACCGATTCCAGGATCTCGCCGCCGCCGGGTTCGGCGCACGGCCTCGTGCGGAAGGCCGCTGTAAGGCCGAGACGGTGGCGACGGTCGAAGAGCAGGCCGACGGGGATGGACAGTCCCAGCAGGGCGCCCCCGCCGACCAGCAAGCCCGCCCCCACGTCGCCGGTCCGGGTGTGCCTCTGCCAGCTTCGATACAGGTCGTACTCGTGGGGAGCCGGGTGGTCGGAACCCGGGAACGGGTACAGCTCGCCGCTGGCGACCCCCTCTTCGATGCCCCGGGCCGAGGTGTGGCCCGCAGCGGCGAGGATCGCCCCGGTCGTCGTCAACGCAGAGCCGGCAATGAGCATGACCGCGAGGCCCACGCGCGAGGCGTGCGGTCGCTGGATCTCGAGTTCGGCAGAGGCGGTCGCGGTCACAGCAGCGGAGGGGGAGACGAGTCGCAGCTCCGGCGGATCCGTCAGCGTGACCACGTAGCTTCCCCGCGCGCGCCCCGGAGAGGCCTCGCCGAGGACCGAATCGACGGCCTCGTGGATCTGCGCGAGGTTCTCCGGGGTCACGGCATCGTCCACAACCACGAGGTTGACGGACTCGCCCCGGACCACGACGACGACGGGGTCTTCGTCGCCGGCAGTCGCACAGGGCGCGACGGCGAGGGTGGCGAGGGCGAGCAGGACCTGCAGTATTTTCACGCTGCCAGTGTAGGCAGACCGCGGCCCGGACCGTCCTTACCCGTCACTTACACGGATCGGTTCAGCCCGCCTCACCCTGGATGTGCACGCGATCCGCGGGCAGGTTCAACCGGGTGCGGCCCCGGCTCTTCTCGATGACCCAGCCGTCGAAGCCGTGGGTCTGCAGGCGCTTGCGGGCGTCGTGGATGAGCTTGTGCAGGGCCGACACGTCCACCTCGTGGGCGCCACCGGCGCCCCACAGGCCCACCTTGATGTCGTGATCGTCCACCCATTCGCCGCTGGTGCGGGCCAGCATGTACAGCAGCAAGAAACGCTGCTCGGAGCGTTCGGACCACACACGCCCGCCCTCGTTGACCAGGATGGTGCCCTCGCCCGGACCGTCGAAGCGCAGGAACAGGTGGAAGTCGGACAGGCCTTCACGGGCTGGCCCCGCGGTCCGCGTCTTCTCGAGCGCGCTCGCCGGCGACGGCTCGGACAGGAGTTCCACCCGCCACTTCGCCGCGCCGCCGAAGCGGACCACATCGCCGGGTTTGAGGGGCCCGTCGGGCCGCACGCGCTTGCCGTTGACCGAGGTGCCGTTCTTGGAATTGAGGTCGCGCACGCGCCAGCGCCGGCCATCCCACTCGAACACCGCATGGCGCCGGCTGATGGCGTCGTCGTCGATGACCACGTCGTTGGTGACCTCGCGGCCGAAGCTCAGGGAGCGGTCGAAGGTGACGCGCCGGTCGGTGCCCAGGTCGACGACGCAGCAGGCGAGATCAGTCGTTCCCATCGCAGTCCGAGTCTACTCCATCCCCGGGGGTGTCGGGGGCGCCGGGGTAGACCGAGGGATCGTGGTCGTGGCAGTCCGCCTGGTCGGGGCTGTACCCGTCCCCGTCCAGATCCGTGGTCCACTCGGTGTAGATGTTCACGTTGTCGAAGTGAGCCACCACCTCCCCGCAGTGCCCGGCGGAGATCCTCAGCGTGTCGTACTCGTCGAAGTCGGGGGCCAGGGCGTGGTCCTCGACTAGGGGCACGCCGTCGAGGGCCGCGCTCATGGTCTGGGCGATCATGTCCACCTCGACCTCGACGTGCATCCACTGGTCCTGCGTGTACGAGCCGACGAGCTGCATCTCGGGCACCTCGACCCCCATCCCCTCGTGGGTGCCCAGGAACAGCAACGACGCGGCGGGCAACGACCCGTTCAGGATCAGGCCGATCTCCGCGGCCGGGGGAGGCCCCGAGCACGGGGAGAACTCGGAGACGTAGACGTCAGCCTCGAACCACACCTGATCCGGTGTGTAGGGGGGCGCGTGGAAGGCGACGGCCAGGCTGTCCCGGTCACCGTGGAGCCTGAACGAGTGGGGGGCGGTCGCGAACTCCAGGCCACTCACGCCCTGGAACTCGAGCCCCACCCCGGCATCCGCGATCGCCCATCCCTCGGGCACGTCGTCCACGGCGTCCTGGTCGAAATCGAACATCGTCACGGGGTTGCCCTCGGTCCCGTCACAGTCCTGGTCCACGTAGTCACCGGGGATCTCCGGCGCCCAGGGGTACACGTCGGGGTCGAGGTCGTCGCAGTCCGGCTCCTCGTCGCAGGTCCAGTACCCGTCCTGATCGTCGTCGGTCTCGTCGACCACGGCGCCGTCGCAGTCGTTGTCCACGCCGTCGCACAGCTCGTCCGCGCCCGGGAACGAGTAGACGTCGGCGTCGTCGCAGTCGTCGCACTCGCACACCCCGTCGTTGTCATTGTCGGCCACGTCACCGTCGTCGCAATCGACGTCGGTGTCGCAGTCGTTGTCCACGCCGTCACACGCCTCGACGTTGCCGGGGAAGTTGGCGGCGTCGGCGTCATCGCAGTCGTCGCACACGCACACCCCGTCCATGTCCCCGTCGACCACGTCCCCGTCCTCGCAGTCGGCGTCCGTGTCGCAGTCGTTGTCCTGGCCGTCGCACACCTCGGTGTTGCCCGGGTAGTTCGCCGCGTCCGCGTCGTCGCAGTCGTCGCACTCGCACACGCCGTCACCGTCACCGTCGGCCACGTCCGGGTCGTCGCAGTCCAGGAGATCGTCGCAGTCGTTGTCGCCGTCGCCGCAGACCTCGGCGTTGCCCGGGAAGTTGGCCGCGTCCGCGTCGTCGCAGTCGTCGCACACGCACACCCCGTCGCCGTCGCCGTCGGCCATGTCGCCATCGGCGCAGTCCACCTCCTCGTCACAGTCGTTGTCGCCGCCGTCGCAAACCTCGGTGTTGCCCGGGAAGTTCGCGGCGTCGGAGTCGTCGCAGTCGATGCAGACGCACGCCCCGTCGCCGTCGGCGTCAGCCATCTCATCGTCGTCGCAATCGACGCCGTCGTCGCAGTCGTTGTCCACGCCGTCACAGACCTCGGTGTTGCCCGGGTAGTTGTTGGCGGCCGCGTCGTCACAGTCGTCGCACACGCACACGCCGTCGCCGTCGCCGTCGGCCACGTCGCCGTCGGCGCAGTCGGCGTCCCCGTCGCAGTCGTTGTCCTGGCCGTCGCAGATCTCGGTGTTGCCGGGGTGGTTCTGATCGTCGGAGTCGTCACAGTCGTGGCACACGCAGGCGCCGTCGTGGTCCTCGTCGGGGGCGTCGGGGTCCAGGCAGTCCACCAGCTGGTCACAGTCGTTGTCGATCAGATCGCAGAGCTCGGGGGCGTGGGGATACACCGTCGCGTCTTCGTCGTGGCAGTCGATCTCGTCGGTGGTGCAACCGCTGACGTCGTAGTCCCCGTGTCCGTATCCGTCGCCGTCCACGTCCACGCAGTCGTCGCTGACGTCGGGGATCTCGTCTCCGTCGATGTCGTCCGGCGCCACGGGCACCTCGTGGTCACAGCCGACGGCGCTCAGGACCAGGGCACACAGGGGCCCGAGGACTCGACCGAGCAACGGGGGAGCAGGGCTGGGCATGACGCGACTCCTCTGCGGAGGTTCAGCGAAGGTGCAGCGTGACCACGAAGCCGTCGATCCCGCCCCGATGCAGACCCCCGGGTGGGCCGTAGATTAATCGGGCGGACACGGCGACGCGGCGATCCCGGCGGGCGGCGGCGATGTTCACGGGGATAGCCGCGGCGAGGGTGACCGCGCCCACCACGGCCAGCGCGACGCCCGCGTCCACGACCTGTGTGCGGCTCTGCCACTCGCGGTAGGCCTCGTAGTTCTCGGGGTCGGGATCGTCGGCGTCGGGCCACGGGTAGATCAGGCCGGCGGCGACGTCCGCCTCGTAGTCGCTCAGTGACTTGCTGCCCACCCCCGCGACCAGCGCGCCGGTCAGGGCAAGCCCGGCGCCCGTCGCGAGCAGGACGCGACCGGCCACCTGCATCGGAGCCGGTCCAGCCGCGACCTCCTCGTCGCCGCGCGCGGTCTCGACCTCGAGCCCGACCGCGCCCACGGACCACACCGACGGCGGCTCGCCCAGCACGACCAGGTGACTCGCTCCCGCGGCGGCGAGCACGGGGAACAGGGCGGCATCCGCGTTCGCCGGCAAGGGACCGTCCAGCACCGCGGGCTCGACCACGGAGACCGAGCTCCCCGGCTCGGCGTGCACGATCATCGAGACCAGCGTCTCTCCCCGTTGCACCTGGAGCAGATGCCGACCGGGCCTCGCCTCGACCTGTCCGCTCGTTGCGGCCCGGCCGTCGAGCCAGGCCGCGGCGCCGGCGTGGAGCAGCAACGCGAACGTCACGGCCTCCTCCCCCGCGCTCGCCGTCTTCGCGTCGGCGAACAGGATCTGGGCGTTGGGAGGATGACTGGCGTCCCACGGGTAGGCGGGATCCACGGAGAAAACCTCCCCGAACGCGGCGGCGGCGGCCTCGGTCCGGCCGTCGCTGGCCTCGAGGACCCCCTCGAGGAACGCCAGGTAGGCCAGCTCCCGTGTGTCCGGGATCGCCGACAGGCAGGCCTGGACGGTCTCGAGCTCCTCGATGAGGGGGCGGGTCTCGCCCAGCTGCTGGATCGCCTCCTCGAGCCGCGTCATCCCCTCGCGATACTGCCCCAGTGAGACGGGCTCCCCGGTGCACGGAACCTGCGAGCGAGCGCCCGTCACCGCCGGTTCACCGGGCGGCAGGACGGTCCGGACGTGGTCGATCTCTCCCGTGAGCGCCCCGGAGAGGGGGAAGGTCGCGAGCAGAGTCGCGGCCTCGGCGGCCGCCTCGTCCCCCGCTGGCACGCCGGCGTAGAGGGCCTTGTCCCCGGTCTCCGCCTCGGAGGCGTTCACCGGGGTGACGAGCGACAGGGTGACGAGCAGCGACAACCCGGATGAGACGATCCGACGAAGCACCCAGCACCTCCGCGACCTCTCGGAAGCACCTGTCCCAGACGAGGTCCGGGGGAAATTCTACTCGATCGATGGGCAACCGTCGCTCGGCAGGTGCCCATCTCAACGCGTGCACGGAGCCGAGGTGTTGAAGTCCCAGCACCCCAGCGACACGTCGTCGCCGTCCACCGTGACCTCGAACACCTTCTCCACATCGCCCAGCGTCGGACACTGGGCACGCACCACGTGGACGCCGCCCGCCACCGGGTGCTTGCGCAGCCACTTGCTCTGCTGCACCAGGGCCTGGTCGACCCAGATGTTCGACCAGGGTTCGGTGCTCAGGGAGAGGGTGCCGGGTGCGAGCTCGCGCAGCGGCTCGACGGCGGGTTGCTCCGGGGGGTTCGAGGCCTCGGTCGGTGGCTCGGTGGGTTCCGACGCCTCGGTCGGTGGCTCGGTGGGTTCCGACGCCTCCGTGAACGGCTCGAGGGGCTCCGGCGCCTCGGTCGGTGGCTCGAGGACGTGTGCGGCCACGGCCTCGACGAGATCCTCCTGGGGCCCCACCGGCGGTTCCCGGTCCCCCAGGGCCCGGTGGATCGCCACGCCCGCGAGGACGAACACCACGAACGAGGCCAGCGCGATCAGGACACCGCGGTGGCGCGAGCGATGCGCGGCCAGGGACGCGCCTGACGGCAACTCCGGCAAGGAGCTCCCGACTGCGCCGTCCTGCAGGCCCCTGTCTTCCCCCGTCGTCACGGCGGGCGCCAGCGCCTGGGTGGCGGGGGCGCCGGCCCGCTCGAAGGCGCCGGTGAACGCGTCCCATGCCTCGATCCTGGAACGCTCGTGGAGCTCGCTTCGCGGGGTCAGCGCGACGGTCTCGCCGTCTCCCAGAGTCTGCGCCCGCACGGCGGGGTCACCGCTGTCGGGCGGTTGCTGGACGTCCAGCGAGCCGGTGGTCTCGCCGGAGTTCCGCTGGATCGAACGAGCCCTCTGCTCCTCGGCCGTGCGCGTGGCCGGGCCGCTCTCTCCCAGCTGATCGGAGTAGGGCAGGATGCGCTCCATCACCTCGGCCGTGTCCGCCATGGCGGGGTATTGCTGGCCCAGCCCGCGCAGATCGTCCGCCATGGCCCGCGCGTCCTCGTAGCGGTGCGTGGGCTCCTTGGCCAACGCGCGGTCGAGGATGGGGCCGATTCCCGGGAACTGTTCCTCGGCCCCTGCGACCTGCTCGGAGGTGTCGTCGAACACGATCTGCTGGATCAGCTCGGGGACGTCGTCACCGCGGAACAGTGGACGGTAGGTCACCATCTCGTACAGGACCGCTCCGAAGGAGAACAGATCCGATCGCCCGGTCAGCTCGCGATCGCCCGAAATCTGTTCGGGGGACATGTACGTCGGGGTCCCCTTGATCACCGAGCCGACCGTGGTCTTGAACAGGTTGGTCGCGGCCCGGGCCACGCCGAAGTCCAGGACCCGGGCCGTACCCTCGGCGTCCACCATGATGTTCGACGGCTTGAGATCCCGGTGGACAAGGCCCAGCGCCGTACCGTCGGGAGACCTCAGCCGGTGGGCGTGACTGAGCCCGCGCAGGACCTGGATCGCCAGATCGAGGATCACGAACCGGGGAAGGTACATCCCACGCCGCTGGCACAGGAACATCACCTCGGACAGGGTGAGCCCTTCCACGTACTCCATGGCCAGGTAGTAGTGCCCCTCCACCTGGTCGAACTCGAGGATCCCCACCACGTTGGCGTGGTTGAGCAGCCCGCCCACCCGCGCCTCGTTGACCAGCGAGTGGATCATCTCGGGGTGCTCGTCGATCAGGTGATCGTGCAGTTTCTTGATCGCCACGCGCTTGGCAAAGCCCATGGCGCCGGGCAGCACCGCCTCGAACACCTCGCCGAAGCCGCCCTCGCCGAGCCGGCGGACCAGCAGGTACTTGCCGAATCTCCTGTCCCGCATGGGATCGGTGGGGTTCTTCTCGGTCATCGTCTCCAGAATACCCCGGCGCGGCTAACGCGGCTCGAACGCGTAATTGCCGGGTAAGTACGCCCTCACGCCTCCACACGCGACCATGGTCCCAGCAACAGCGTCCGGAGGTAGGCCATGTCCCGCACCCCGTCATACCTGGCTCGGATCGGCGTCGTCCTCGCCATCCTCGCCCTCGGCCTGCACTCGGCGGCCCGCGCCGGCGAGACGTCCGACACCTCCGACGAGGTGGTCGACCTGCTGTACCTGGGCCTGCGGGGCGAACCCGAGGCCCTGGTCGAGCTGGAACAACAGGCGGACGGCGAGCTCTGGACCGTGCTGGCCCTGTACGTCGGTCTGCCCCCCGAGGACTGCGTGGTGGAGATGGGCTGGCAAGCCGAATCAGGGCCCTGATGAGCGGCCGGGCAAGCGAAGCCGCCGCGACGCTCGCGCCGGCCACGCGCCGGCCGGAGCCTTCCGGTCCCGATCAGACGAGCCTCGACGAACTGCTATGCTCTCGTGTCGGGAGCGCGATGACCACGCAAGAGCTCGAGACCGGCAGGCAGTTCGGCAAGTACCGCATCGTGCGATCCGTCGGAGAAGGCGCGTTCGGCAAGGTGTACGAGGCCGTGCTCCCCGGCCCCATGGGGTTCACCAAGCGGGTGGCCATCAAGCGGATCCACACGTACCTGGTGGAGGAGGATCCCAAGTTCGTCCAGTCGATGGTCAACGAGGCGCGCATCGGCGGGCTGCTCCACCACGCCAACATCGTCGACATCCTGGAGTTCGGCCAGGCCGAGGACGACTGGTACATCGCCATGGAGTTCGTCGACGGGATCTCGCTGGCCGAGGTCCTCGACCTCTGTCGCCGGCGTACCGTGCTGTTGCCGCGCTTCTCGGCCATCGAGGTGGCCCTGCAGGTGTGCCGCGCGCTGCAGTACGCGCACGGTTTCTGCGACCCCAACGGGCAGGCGTTGAACCTGGTCCACCGGGACATCAAGCCGTCCAACGTGATGCTGGACGCCACCGGCACGGTCAAGCTGTGCGACTTCGGGATCGCCAAGGCCACGACCAACCTGTACATGACCACCGCGTCGGCCACGATCAAGGGCACGCCGCGCTACATGTCTCCCGAGCAGATCACGGCGGCAGACGAGCTCGACGCGCGCTCGGACGTGTTCTCCCTCGGCGCCGTGCTCTTCGAGGTGATGACGGGCCGCGTCCTGTACCCGGAGACGAGCCTCGCTGCGCTGCTGCACGCCATCCTCTACGACGATCTCGGCGAACGGCTCGACGAGGCCGAGGTGGCTTTCCCGGGCTGCAGGCCACTGCTGACCCGCGCCCTGGCCAGGAACCGCGAAGACCGCTACCCCGACATGCTGGCCATGGTGGAGGACCTGCGAACTCTGGACCGGACGTACCCGGCCGAGGCGGAGATGTCCCAGGTGGTGCGGCACCTGCTCGAGGCGGTGGAGCAGTCCGAGGCGCGAGCCGTCGAGACCCCGCAGGAACAGACCGTCTCCATGCAGGAGGCCATCCGGGAGGTACGCGGAGGAGCCCGCAACGCGACCCCTGCCTACCTGCCGTCGGTGCCGGTCGCCATCGAACCCCCGAGTCCGAACTCCAGCGGCTGGGGCGAGTTCACCGCGGCGTTCTTCGACTCGGAGCCCGGAGAGGCGGTGGGGAGGGTGGAGCCGACGGCCCGCTCGGAGAGACCCCGACCGCGTGCCCAGGCGGAGATCCCCTCGGCTGCGCGCCTGTCCGGAGCCGACGAGCCGTCCGAGCCGTCCGAGCCGGACCCATCGTTCTCGGCGGCCCAGACCGTGCCCCTGCTCACACCGCTGGCCCGTGCGGTTCCGGACGAAGGGGAGCAGGTTGTACCCACGGCGGGCTCCCGTCGCGGGCTGACGCTGTGGATCGTCGCGGGTGTCGGTGTCCTGCTCGGGCTGATCCTGCTCGTCGCACGCCCCTGGGACCGCCCGACGGGAACAGCCACCCCGGCGGAACAGGGTACCGTGCCCACGCCGGCAGAGGTCACCCCGGCCGCGGACCCGGCAGAGGAGACGACAGAGGAGCCGGCGGAAGAGACGGCGGAGGAGACGACAGAGGAGCCGGCGGTCGAGGTCGCTCCTCCTCCCGTAGAGGAGGCCGAGCCCGTGGACCCCGCGGAGGCCGCGGGCATCGAGCCGAGCCCCACCGCGAACCTCGCACCGGGCTCCATCTCCCTGTCGGTCACCCCGTGGGCCGACATCTACGTGGACGGTGAACGGGTGACCTCGGGCAATGCGCTCCGCGAGTACCCCGTCGAGGGCGGGGTCCACGAGGTCAAGGCCATCTGCTCGGCAGTGGAGTACCGGACCAAGGTGTACACGGTCACGGTGGACGGCGAAGGCGTGATGCTGGGGTGTTGGGACTTCGAGGCCATGGCAGCGTGCAGCCGGACGCGATGAGACGGTTCGCAGGGCGAGGGGGAGCGATGGATGGAGGCGACGCAGGATGACACGAGCTAGAGAGCGAGCACGGTCCTGGTGGAGATCCTCGCTGGCGGGCTGGGTGGTGTGCCTGGCCCTGCCGGCCGCGGCCGTTGCCGCGCCGGAGACCACCGATGAGACTGCCGAGACCCCGCGCGTGGCCTACTTCGGAGTCGAGGCAACCGAAAGCGCGGCACGTGACGCCGCTGCGTTCTGGTCCCTCTCCACCGGGGCGACACCGGGTGAGACACCGCGGCACCTTCGCGACGGGTTGCCCACCGGCGCGTCCCTCGTGGACGGTTCGGGCCCCGCAGAGCACTGCGAAGGGGCCCAGGTGAGCGCGGACAACTACACCGCGAAGCTGGACGAGCTCTACGCCGCGAGCCAGGACCTGCAGGAGACGGCCGGACTCGTGGCGGACGTCATGGCAGCCCAGCCGTGCCTCGACGCCGTGGTCCCCGCCGCGGACCTCGCCTATCCGAGCTTCATGGTCGGCGTGGACTCCTTCGACGAGGCGGACCGATCCGGGTGTGAGGAGGCCTTCGGCGACGTCTTCGCGCTGGATCTGGCGTACCCGTGGGACCACGACTACCACCCCCTGGTGCACGACTGCTTCAGCAACGCCAAGGCGGAGCTCGTGGGACAGCCCAGGGGACAGGTGTCCCTGTGGCGTGCCGAGGGGGCGGAGGCCTGGCTGGACGGCCAGCCGTGGGATGCGGCATCGGATTCCCTCGAGGTGCTTCCCGGCCGGCACCTGCTTCAGATCTCCGGCGCGAGCGGATCTCGGGTCCTCGGTGTCGCCTTCCACGTGGAGCCGGGTGAGGAGCTGACCTTCGTCGATCCGGCGGTCCTGGACCAGCCGCCGGACGAGGCCGTGATGGCCCTGCTCCCGGCGATCCTGAGCGCCATCGAGGCCGCGGACGCGACGGGCGTTCCCGACGTGCTGATCTCGATGGACTCGACCCGTCCCTCCCCCTGGCAATGGGACAGGGAGAGCGGTTCGATGGTCGTGTGGAAGCCCGACCCGCGCGTCCTGCGCGAGCGCCGGAAGGCGCGCATCCACCCGGCCGTTCCCGTCCTGCTGGGCGTGGGAGCGACGATGCTCGCCAGCGGTGCTGTGATGACCGCGGTCTCCCAGGGCGAGCTCGACACGATTCGCGAGGAGGTGGAGGCCGGCCGGGCGCCCATGGCCGAGGCCGACGATCCCGACGCCTCCGACGCGCAGCTGGCCACGCGCGAGCAATGGGACAGCAATGCCGCCGTGCGCGCCGCGGGGATCGGGCTGATGGTGGGAGGGGGTCTCAGCCTCGGCATCGCCGTTCCGGTCGGCGTGATCGGCGCGAAGAAGAAACAGGAGGTCTCCATCTCGGCCGGCGCGAGCGTCCCCGTGGGAGGCCACGTATCGGCCAGCGAGCTCGCCGTGGGGCTCACGGTTCACATTCGTTGAGGTAAGGCCAGATGGACACCTGGAAAACGACGACGGTGCGCACAATCCCCTGGATCGGCCGCAGTCTTCTCGCCTTCGCGTGCCTCGCGCTGGGGGGCTGCGCGACCGAGCCCGAGATCCCCCACTGCGTGGATGCCGACGGCGACGGTGCCGGCGATCCGGAGTTCTACTGGGACGAGTGCGCCCACGGCGTCGACTGCGACGACAACGACCCCGCGCTGAATGGCACCGACGCCGACGGCGACGGCGCGAGTACGTGTGACGGAGACTGCGACGACGACGATCCGGCGAGGAACCTCGCAGACGAGGACCGCGACGGGCTGGACACCTGTTCGGGCGACTGCGACGACGACGACCCGGGCGTGGGTGAGCTCGCCGACGACGCAGACTGCGACGGAATCCTCACCACCGACGACTGCGACGACAGTGATCCCCTGTCCACCGCCATCGCCGACGACGCAGACTGCGACGGAATCCTCACGGCCGACGACTGCGACGACGACGATCCCGAATCCACCGTCCTCGCCGAGGATGCGGACTGCGACGGAATCCTCACCACCGACGACTGCGACGACGACGATCCCCTCTCCACCGTCATCGCCGACGATGCCGACTGCGACGGTGTCCTCACAGCGGACGACTGCGACGACAGCGACCCCCTCTCCACCGTCCTCGCCGAGGACATGGACTGCGACGGTGTCCTCACCGACGACGACTGCGACGACGACGACCCAGCGTCCACCGTCATCGCCGACGACGCAGACTGCGACGGAGTCCTCACCGACGACGACTGTGACGACAACGACCCGGCATCCACCGTCCTCGCCGAGGACGCAGACTGTGACGGAATCCTCACGGCCGACGACTGCGACGACAACGACCCGGCGTCCACC
>CAYRNR010000191.1:0-13923 GCA_964425605.1 uncultured Rickettsiales bacterium
CCAAGACCGGAGGGCCCATGGGCTGGGCGGCGACCATCGTGTCGGGCTCGGACACGAGCACCTCGGAGAGCGGCGGGCCGGTGTCGGCGCAGATCCGGCTGCAGCACGACTTCGAGAGCGAGGACGTGATCATCACGTCGACCGACGAGGGCGCCAAGGTCACGGCGATCTACTTCGGCGACAAGCTGGTGTTCAACGCGCCCGACGGGCTCGACCTGAGCATCTTCGCGGCCAACTCGTTCGTGCGGAAGCTGGTCAAGGGTCAGCGGCTCGAGGGCGGCCTGGACATCATCGTGCAGGGCACGCTGTCGTCCGCGGCCTCGCTCAACGCGGCGCTGACCGGCTGGAAGCCGGCCAAGTAGCCGGCGCGGTGGCGAGGGGGGCGGCGCGCCCGTCCCCCTCCCCACACGCCCGGCCAGAGAGGTGAAGCGTCATGGCGTACGCGAAGGCGACCATTCCGGGGGTGACGGCGGTCGAGACCGCCCGGACCCCCCTTCGACCGCAGGTGTCGCGCGGCGGCACGCGGTCGGTGCTGATCCACCGCGTGGCGGTCAAGCAGAAGCTGCCCGCCATCGACCCCGAGCAGCCGGACACCGGCGTGGGCTACCGGGTGCGTCTGTTCGACCACCCGACCTCGCGACTGGCGCTGCTCGAGCTGGTGGTCCCCACCGGCGGCCAGGAGGCGCCGGTCAACCGCCCCGACGCGGTGCTGCCCAACCAGGCGATCCGCGCCCAGACCTACACCGGGCACCTGTACGCCACCGTCGAGTGCGTCGGGCCGGTGGGCGAGGGCTTCGAGAAGTCGGTGCTGATCGAGGTGATGACGTCCCGGCTGAACTAGCCGGGGGCGTCGGGAGGAACGGCGATGACGGGCATCGCGCTGTACGGAGCGACCGAGCACAACGCGGCGGACCTGCCCAACGTGTACCGCGGCAACCTGTGCGGCCTGCGCACCACGCAGGCCACGGGCGCCGGGGGCCAGGTGGTGCGCCCGCTGTGCATCCCTGGGACCGCCTACGACCAGACGTTCGTGTCGCCGGTGAACGGGCCGCTGCAGATCACGGCCCACATCCGCCAGCCGGTCGCCGGCAGCGCCGCGGCGCTGGTGGTGCTGATCGACAGCGCGGAGGCCGGCGAGCTGGACCTGCTGGCCCTGGAGGCGAACACGCCGACGCCCATCCCCCTGGGAGCGGCGACGGTGAAGCAAGACGAGACGGTGATCACGGTGCGCACCGCGTGTGCGGGCGACGTGGTCCCGGGCAAGGACCTGGAGCTGACGATCACGTCGCAGGGGGCGTAGGCCCCGGCGACGCAGGCGGCTCCGCAACGACGACGGAAACCCGCGGCGGCGCTGGGGCGCACGCTGCATGACGAGGAGAGACGACGATGGCTTTCACGGGACTGGATGACGTGATGCGCAAGCTGCTGACCCGCACGGACGTGCACAAGCAGCTCGGCGCGGTGATCCCGGGCACGGTGGAGTTCCTGGTGCCGATCCTGCACGACGGCAAGCTCGAGCAGATCGGCCTGGTCGCGGCCACCGGCCCCAACAACAACGGCGGCAACTTCACCTGCCAGATCGAGAACGTGACCAAGGCCACGGTCCTGGTCAACCTCGGCGGGCCGGTGGACCTGCACGGCATGGGCGCGGCCGCGATGCTGGACGTGGCCCTGGACCCGGCCAACCAGGTCGTGGACGAGGGCGACGTGCTCAAGTTCACGGTCGTGGTCGACGACGCTGGCGCCAGCGGCGGCGACGACCTGCAGGCGGTCGTCGAGTACACCAAGGCGATGAAGGAGTAGTTCGCGCGCGAGGCGCGCTGCGGACCGCTACCCCTTCGCCACAACCACCCCCCGCTCGTCACCGGCGGTGGCCCGGGGGCTGCCACGGAGGACGGGCGAAACGATGTCTCCCCCCCGGCCATCGAAGAGGCACCAGCCGGCGGCTACCTCGCTGTCCGTCCGGAGCAACCGGCTGGCCTTGAAGGCGGCCGGGGGGGAGCGCGTGTCCGACCCGTGGGTCCACGCGTTCTCCACCGAGGCGGACGCGTCGTGCTCGCGGGTGATCCAGTTCAGCTCGGACCGCGGGCCGTTCGAGGCCGAGATCCAGTGGTCGTCGGGCGAGGGGCTGGGCAACCGCGTGGTGCTCACGGTGCCGTTCTCCACGCAGGTCACCATCCTGGCCAAGACCCTGATCGTCAAGCTGCGCAACCTGTGCGACGAGGAGAACCGCGTCACCACGACCATCGACGACGGGATCGCGCCGAGCAAGAACCAGGTCTCGCTGCGCAGCTCGGGGTTCGGGGAGTGGGACGTGCCGCCGCACACCAAGACGGTCGTGTGCCACCTGGCGGACTACACCGACGAGGACAACATCTACCTGGTCTTCCTCGACGGCCAGGGGATCGAACGGTTCCGCCGCGCGATCTCCGAGCTGAGCGAAGCCACCGGCGTGCCGGTGGGGTCGGCCCGCAAGATGCGCCTCGAGGGCGCGGGCGAGACGGCGTTCGAGCTCGTCTGCACGCTGGGGATGTAGCCATGCGCATCGCCGTCAAGCTGACCTTCGACGAGGAAGCGGCGCTGCGCCTGCTCAACTGGCTGGCCCGCGAGAACGCCCGCATCCTGCGCCAGAGGCCCAGTCTCCCCGGGCTGTACGAGTCGGGCGTGTTCTACCAGCGGGAGCGGGGCGAGACCTGGTGCGACTACATCAACCTGCTGGCGCGGGGGCACGAGGACTGCGACGGCCTGGCTGCGGCCCGCGCCGGTGAGCTGATGGCCCGCGGTCACCGGGCGCTGAAGCCCGGCGACGGCGGCTACCGAGAGGCCCGGCGACGGCGGCTGCGGTCGATCCGCGCCGAGACCATGTTGCGCACCCGGACCCGGCGCGGCCGGCCCGGGCTGTACCACGTGATCGTGCGCTACCGCGTGGCGGGCCGCTGGTACCGCGACGACCCCAGCGCGCGCCTGGGCATGTACGACGCCCCCAGGAAGCCGAGGTGAGGCCATGGCCCTGGTGCGCGTGATGACCGTGAGGGACTGGAGAAGGAGGCAGAACGCCATGTCGAGCGAAGAGATCGGCCGCAAGCGGCGCAAGCCCAAGCGGCGACAGCGGATGGAAGGAGCCCGGCGTCCGCCCAGGCGGCACCGGATGGGTGCGGAGCGCCGCCCGCGGCCCCGCGACAAGAAGTGGAGCCAGGCGATCAAGCTGGGCGACAACATCGAGATCCGGGCCAAGGCGCCCTACCGGGCCGCCTCGCTGGAGGTCAAGCCGGGGCTGTTCGTGGTCGGCGAGCTGCGTAGCGACGCGCTGGAGTTCGGGGCCGGCGCCCTGGACGTGACCAAGAGCCTGCTCAAGGCCGCCAGCAAGGGCGTGGACGCGATCTCGTCCAGCAAGTCCAAGGGCCGCAAGAAGAAGTCGAGCAAGTCCAGCAGCGCGTACACGCGCAAGCTGGCCGCGCTGCAGCAGCGGGAGCTGGCCCTGCAGATCCGCGAGGCCAAGGTCCAGCGCGCCGAGCAGCGGCTGCGCCGGTGCTACGCGATGGCGATGGACTCGGGCTCCGCTGGCGTGCCGCTCAAGCGCGACGCCGTGCGCTGGATGGGCGACGAGGACCTGCTCGGCGACTACGAGGAGCCGTACTCGCTCCAGCGGATCATGTGGGAGCTCCACAAGGACGACGAGTAGGAGGCCGCCATGCCGAGCTGGACGGACATCAAGGCGCGCTGGTCCACGGGCTGGCAGGAGCTCCACCGCCAGACGGTGGCGAAGCTGGGCAGCGCCATCAAGCGCAACCCCGAGTCGTTCCGTCCGCAGGTCACCGCCACGCTGACCGACCTGCAGGCGGCCCGGGCGCACCTGCAGCGCATCCAGGCAAGGCTGCCGCAGATCAAGGACGACGCGACCCGCGCGAAGGCCGCCAAGGTGTTCGCGGCCCTGTACCAGCGCTACCACGTGCTGGCCGCGGGCATCTACGCCGACGACGAGCAGGCCAAGGCGGAGAAGGCAGCCCAGGCGCGGTCGGGCCAGGCCCAGGTCTCCGGCTTCATCGTCCCGCTGCTGATCATCGGCGGGATCGTCCTGGGCGTGGCCGCCATCGCCTGGGCCATCGCGTCGCGGGAGCACGCCAAGAACCTGCGCGAGCAGACCGCCCTGGCCGACCACGAGCTCACCGCCCGGGTCGAGGCCAGCAAGGAGGGCCGCGTCCTGCAGGAGACCACCCTGCCCGAGCAGCCGCAGAGCGCGCCGCTGTTGTCGGCGACAACCCCCGATGTGACGGGCGGAACGGGAGCGAAGGTGGGCCTGGCCCTGGTGGGCGTGCTGGCCCTGGTCGCGGCCGGCGTGGCGCTCCCGATGTTCCTCAAGAGGTAGCGACCGGAGGACGACATGGCGACGAAGCGCACCCAGTTCCGGCTCTCCATCGTGGGCAACACCGAGGACGTGCCCCGCCTGATCCGTGGCTACGGCAAGCTCGTCTCCGGCGAGGTGGCGGTCGTGCTGCGCCCGGCCGAGCGCAAGGCGCTGCTGGTCCGGCTGGCCACGGCCGACGAGGGTCTGGTCTGGGAGAGCGACGGTACCGCCGACTACCTGCACGTGCCCGAGCGGGTCGTGTCCGCGAAGGAGGCGGTCAAGCTGGCCAAGGCCGCCCAGAAGCCCATGCCGCCCAAGGGCTCGGTCACCCTGCGCGGCACCTGGACCGGGCTGTACGTCTGCGACGACAACCGGCCCCGGATCCAGCTCAAGCGAAAGCTCGCCACCTACGGCACGCTGTTCCTGATCTCCTCGCCCGAGGGTGGCTGGGAGTGGGAGTTCCAGCGTTCGGGCAAGTGGTTCGCCAACGAGGGCGTGGTCAGCGGCTACGGCGGCGACACCCTGGTCGAGGCCCTGCAGCGCGCCGTGCTCGGCGCCATGGAGCCGGTCAAGGAGGCGTGCAGCTTCCGCGACACCCATCGGCGCCGGGAGCACGACCCCGAGTGGGCCGCCGCCCACCCGCTGAAGGCCAAGGAGAAGAAGGCCCTCAAGGACCCCGTCGAGCGGCTCAAGGAGCCCAAGCCGAAGAAGAAGCGCCCGGCCAAGAAGAAGCCGGCCAAGCCCGCGGCCGAGCCGAAGCCGGCGGCCAGGAAGAAGACCGCCAAGCCCGCCGCCAAGTCCGCCGTCAAGCCGGTGGTGAAGCCGAAGAAGGCGCCGAAGAAGGCCCGCAAGCCGGCCGCCCCGGCACGCGCGACCCGTTCTATCGGCCTCGACTACGATCCGGAGCCGTTCGAGGGGGCCCGCGCTCCGGCCGGGCCGTCGCCGGCTGCCAGGGCGACCCTGGAAGCCCGGGGCTTGACCGCGAACCCGCCGCCGAAGGCCTCCACGCTGGGCAAGCTGCAGACCGCGATCTCCAAGGCCGCGGACACGTTCGCCCAGCGCCGACCCGAGCCGGTCGGGCAGTTCTCCGAGGTCGCCAACCAGGACGAGCTCGACGCCTTCGACGCCGACAACGCCCTGGTCCAGCAACTCGCCGAGCAGGCGATCTCGTGCGTGTCCAACGAGGACATGTTCCGCGACCGGGGATCGACGCTGACGGCGTGCTTCAAGCCCCTGGCCGACGCACGGCGCAGGGCTACCTCCTACGCCGGCAAGGGCCGCGCCAACGAGTTCGCAACCCCGTTCGACCTGCTGCGCGCGCTGATGAAGGAGGAGGGCGTCGCCGTGCCCCGGGCCACGAAGGGTGGCACGGCCACCAGCGGGAAACCCGGGGCGAAGAAGCCGGCCAAGAAGGCGTCCGCCAAGAAGCGCGCCAAGACCAACGGCAACGGCAAGCCGACCAAGACCAACGGCAACGGCAAGCCGGTGTGCGCCGCCCGCAAGGCCACGCCCCCGGCGCCGGCCGAGCCTGCCGCCGACCCGGACAAGGACAAGGCCCTGCTGGACGCGTTCAGCCAGGCCATCGCCCAGGCGGTGAGGGGAGCCGCGTAGATGGAGACGGTGGTCCACCCCCGCGCTGCGGCCATCCTCGACCACATCGCCGACGCGGTGCGTGGACACCTGCCCCCGTCGATCACCCCCGAGTACCTGGACGGCTTCCTGCGCCGCAACCGCCCGGTGCTGCTGCAGGTCATCGAGCGCCACCTGGTGGACCTGCCCGGCGTGCTGGAGGGGGCAGGGCCCCCTGCCAAGAAGAGCAAGCTCCCTCCCGAGCTCTGGACGGCCAAGGACCGCACCCAGGCCAACCTCGCCGCCATGCGGATCGCCGCGTCCAAGCGACCCGAGCAGATGACCGCCGAGGACAAGCGCGTGCTCGCCGGTTACTCCGGCTGGGGCGGGCTGTCCATCGACGCCCACAAGGACGAGTTCCCAGCGGGCTTCCCGGTGCCCGAGGTGCGCGGGCTGATCCACGAGTACTACACCCCGTCCAAGGTCTGCGCGGAGATCACCCGCGTCATCCGCCCGATGCTCGAGGGCCTGGCCAGCAGCGGCTCCCTGCTGGCCCTGGAGCCTGCCGCAGGCATCGGGCGGATGATCCGCGCTGCGTCGGGCAAGGGCTGGGACCGGGTCAAGTGGCTGGCTGTCGAGTACTCCGAGCTCTCCGGCCGGATGCTCGGGGCGATCCGCCCGGACCTCAGCCTCTACCTGGGACCGTTCGAGCGGTGGATCCGCGAGTACGGCGACCAGTACCACGGCCGCATCCACCTGGTGCTCGCCAACCCGCCCTACGGCGCCCGCGGGGCTGCGGTCGCCGACGACCCGGATCGCTCCTACCGGGAGAAGCAGGCCTACGCGTACTTCATGCGGCGCGCCCTGGACCTGCTCGTCCCCAACGGCGTGGGCGTGTTCCTGGTGCCCTACGGCTTCCTGACCGGCCAGGCGGCTCGCAACCGCTCGCTGCGCGAGAAGGTGCTGCGGCGCCACCACCTGTCCGCGGCGTTCCGGCTGCCGTCGCGGCTGTTCCCTGGGGCCGAGCTGGTCACGGATCTACTGTTCTTCCGCGCGCGTGGGGGCGAACTCGCCGAGGTCCTCGACGAGGACCGGGAGATCCTCGACGGGCGTTACTTCGAGGCGTTCCCCACCCACATCCTCGGCAAGGAGGTCGGCAAGGCCGGCAGCGAGACCGACCAGACCGCCAAGCCCCGCTGGGGCTACCAGGTCGAAGGCGAGTTCACCAAGCTGCCCGCCGTGGTCGAGCGGCCCCTGTGCACCACCTGCGAGATCCGCCGCTTCACCCCGCCGCCCGCTGCCGAAGGGGAGCCCGAGAAGCCCAAGGGCCGGGGCGGTGTCACCCGCCAAGTGAAGAAGTCGGCCAAGCTGCCCCCAGCGCTGGCGGCCGCGTCGGCACTGGGTCTGCGCGTCGACGGCTACCTCGCTTCGCTCGCCGCCGAGGACTCCGAGGCCCCCTCCCTGCTGTGGAAGGAGCTTCACGACGCGCTGACCGCCTGGGTCGAGGTCCACGGCAACCCCTGGGCCAGCAAGGATCTGCAGAAGCTGGTCAAGCGGGGAGACACCGGCGCCGAGCGGTTCCTGTCGGCCTTCGAGCGCTCCGGCCGCGTGATCTCCGGCCTGGCCCGGCGCCCCACCTACCGCCCGCGGTACACAGGCAAGCGCGACGACGTGGTGGCCCAGGCCGAGATGCTGTTCCGCCAGCATCGCAAGCTGACGCTGGCCGAACTCGCCGACTTCCACCGCAAGCTCGGCGGCCGCACGTCGCCCGAGCGCATCCTGGCCCTGTTGCTCAAGACGGGCTGGGCTCAGGATGGCAAAGACTGGGACCGGCTGGTGCCGGCCGAGCACTACTACACCGGCCACTTGTGGCCCAAGGTCGAGCGCGCCCGCAAGCGCGCGGACGTCGGCGACGCCCAGGCCACCGCCCAGGTCAAGAAGCTGCTCGCCGCCATCGGCCAGGCCGTGTTCGAGGACATCGAGGGGGTCTCGCCGCGCCAGGGATGGATCCCCCTGGGCCTGGTCTCCCAGTGGCTCACCGAGACCCTCAACCGCCACTACGGCGACGTGGTCCTGGTCCGCAAGGACGGCCTGGTCGTGCCCGAGGGCGCCGGAGACTACACCGAGCTTCGCGATTCACGCCTGCTCACCCCCGAGGCCCGGTGGTGCATCGGCTGGATCAACCACGACAAGACCGAGTTCCGTCCGAGGAAACGGCGCGATCAGAACCTGGACGAGATCCGGCTCAAGGTCGCCCGCGGGTGGGAGCAGTCCTTCCGGGCCTGGGTCGCGGCTGACGACGACCGCCGCGCCCAGGTCGAGCAGGTCTACAACCGCACCTTCTTCGGCTTCGTGCCGCCCCACTACCCCGCCGAGCCGCTGGCCGTGGCGCGCTGGGCCCCCGACGGCCCCACGCCCCACCCGCACCAGGTCGCCGGCGCCCGCCGCGTCATCGCCAACCGCGGCGGCCTACTCGCCTTCGACGTGGGCGTGGGCAAGACCTACTGCGCGATCCTCATCCTGTCGCGCGCACGCCAGGAGGGCTGGGTACGGCGTCCCGTGGTCCTGGTCCCCAACTCCATCGTCTGGAAGTGGGAGGCCGACATCCGCCGCGTGCTGCCCGACTACCGCATCGCCGTGATCGGGTCCAAGCGCACCGTCGTCTCCCGCGGCAAGCGCAAGGGCCTGGTCACGTCCACCACCGACTCGCCCAAGGAGCGCGCCCAGAAGTGGACCCGCTTCCAGGCCGGCGAGTACGACGTGGTCCTGCTCACCTACACCGCGCTCGCCCGCACCCGCATGAACGAGCGCGCCGTCCGCGCCTACGCCGACAAGACCGAGGCCATCCGCCGCGAGGTCAAGCTGCGCCAGCGCAACGCCGACAAGCAGAAGCGGATCACCGAGCGCCAGGCCGCCATCCTCAAGGAGGGCGTCGCCGCCTGGGTCGCCGAGCAGATGGAGCTGCCGCCGTCGTGGAAGTACGACCCGGGCATCGCCTGGGACGACATCGGCATCGACATGCTGATCTGCGACGAGGCCCAGAACTTCAAGAACCTGTACCTCCCCGAGGCCCGGGAGGGCGGCGTCCCGCGGTTCATGGGCAACGCCGGCGAGGGCAGCAAGCGGGCCTGGCAGCTCGACTTCCGCTGCGCTGCCGTCCGCGCCCGCACCGGCGGCGCCGGCATCGTGCTGCTGTCCGCCACCCCGGCCAAGAACTCCCCGCTCGAGTTCTACAACCTCATCCAGTACATCGACCACCACGCCTGGTCGCGCATGGGGATCAGGGATCCGGAGCAGTTCATCGACCGCTACCTGCGCATCGAGCTCAAGCCGGTGGTCAACACCCGCATGGAGGTCGAGGAGCGCGCCGCGGTGACCGGCTTCGTCAACCTCCACGAGCTGCGCGACGCCATCTTCCGCTACGGCGAGTTCCGCACCGCCGAGGAGGTCGGCCTCAAGCTGCCCGAGCCCACCGTGCGGGTCGTCGAGGTCGACATGAACGGCGCGCAGGACGCCAAGTACGACCACTACGTCTCGCAGATCGAGGACGCCCTGGAGTCCACCCGGGTCCAGGACCGTTCCAAGATCCTCGGCCTGCTCGCCCGCATGGCCCTGGTGGCGATCCACCCCAACCTCGACGACGGGTACGACTGGAAGACGGCCACGTCGTCCGGCGTCGATCCCCACTCCCCCAAGCTCGACGCGATGGCGAAGAGCGTCGCGTCCAACCGTACCTGCGGCCACATCGTGTTCGTGGACAACATCGCCGCCCACGTCTGGGCGAAAGAGGTGCTGGTCCAGAAGGGACTCCCACCAGACCGCGTTGCGGTCCTCAACGCCATCACCGCCAAGGGCTCGGCCGACCGCGAGCGGATCGCCCGGGAGTTCAACGGCGTGCCGGAAGAGGGCATCGCGCCCAAGTACGACGTGGTGATCGCCAACGCCATCGCCTACGAGGGCATCGATCTGCAGAAGCGGACCTGCGCGATCCACCACCTGGACCTGCCCTGGGAGCCGGCGACCCTGCAGCAGCGCAACGGCCGCGGAGTGCGCCAGGGCAACACCCTGTCCACCATCGAGATCAACTACTACTTCGCGCGCCGCTCGCAGGACGGGCTCCGGTTCAACCTCATCCAGGGGAAGCTGGGCTGGATGACCGAGCTTGACCGATCATGGCCGCAGAAACCGGCCGCGTCGTACCGGATGTGGACCCCTCCCGGATCGAGGGTCACGCGGTCCAGCACCTTGGCCAGCGCCGCCCGCCGCTCCTCCAGGGGCCGCTGCCTCCACGCTTCCAGCACCGCGTCACGGAACAGGTCGGGGTTCACCTGGTCGCCCGTCAGCGTCACCGGCTCCGCCGGCAGCGCGGCGAGCTGAAGCCGGGCCGTCTCCCGCTGCGCCACCAGCGGCGCGGTGATCGCCTTGGCGTCGTCCTCGTCCATCATGCCGTTGATGGCGTGGGTGGCGGCGAGCCGGATCTTGCGGTCCAGCTCGGCGATCTGCGCGGTGAGCCGCTCGCGCTCGGCCGCAGCGTGGTCGTCGTCGGTCTTCGCCAGCGCGTCCAGGGTCTCGTCCAGGAGGACCTGCACGTTCTCAGGCGCCAGGACCCGCTTCTCGATGGTCTCCAGGACCAGGTCGTCCAGCCGGTCCACGCGCACGGAGATTCCGGCGCACGCGCTCTTGTTGTCTCGCCGCGTTCCGCAGAAGTACCGCCAGGTCCGCTGGCCCTTGTACGTGCTGGCGACCAGGGTGACGCGCCCCCCACACGAGCCGCAGCGCAGGAACGGCGTGAGGACGCCGTGCTTGCCCGAGTGCATCGGGCTCGCGCCGTTGCCACCGCCGTCCTTGCGGACGTTGGCCCGCAGCGTGCGCTTGGCCTGGATGCGAGCGAACGTCTCATCGTCCACGGCGGCCTCGTGGGTGTCGCGACACACGACCTCGCCCTTGTTGATGGTGTGCCCGCAGTAGACCGGGTTCTTGAGGATGTTGTGGACGTGCCGCGCTCGCCAGGTGCCGGGAGCGACCTCGCGGGGGTGGTGGTCGACGCCCGGCGGCTTGACGCCTTCCCGCGTCAGCCGCTCGGCGATCCGCCGGCCTCCGTCGTCTCCCTCGTCGGCCATGCGGAAGATGCGCTGGACCACCTCGAAGTCCTCGCGGGTCGCCTCGGATACGACGAGCTTCTTGCCCCCTTCCACCTCCACCGCCTCGTATCCGAAGCTCACCGTGCCGTAGGCCCAGAATCCCTTCTTCGCCTGGGAGGCCATGCCGCGCTGCACGTTGGCCGACAGCTCCTCGGAGTACCGCTCCGCCAGCCACGCCAGGATCGGCCGGATGAGCTTGCGCATGGACTTGTCACCCACGTCGGGCTCGGTGAGCGAGATGATGTCGATATCTGCGTCATCCAGCGTGGCGATGGCCTTCAAGCAGTCGAACATGTTGCGGGCGATGCGCGAGAATGCCCACACGTAGAGCCGGTCGATGGGCGGCTGGACGGGGATCCGCCGCATCCGGATGTCCTCCTTTTGCGCCTCGCCCCGCTCGATGAGCCGTCGGTAGCTGCCTCGCTTCTTGGTGGACCGGCCGCTGATCCCCTCGTCCACGAACCAGTTCTCCGGTGGGATCACGACGCCATCGGCGGCAGCGCGACGCTCGATCTCCTTGCGCTGCTGGTCGATGGACTTGTCCTGGCTGGGGTCGCTGCATCGCAGGTAGGCGGCTCCGATGGTGGGCATGGCGCTCTCCTCGTCTGCACGCAAGTTAACGTAATCTGGTTACGCAGCCGCCGCTTTTCGCACGGCGGCTTCCAGGTCCCCCAACGACAGGCACGAGGCCCACGCCCGCATCGACGGCGTACCGGATTCGGTGATCCGATTGCCGACGCGTGGGACGTTGCGGCCTCGTCGCCTACGATTCGCGGTGGGCTTGACGCTACCGCGGTTCATTTGCGCCGCGGTCTCACGCGGTTGAGGGGTGTCAGGCTGGGTGGGCGGCGCAACGTGCACGACAGACATCGGTCCATCTCCTGGCGGTTCCGGCGGCCACCCTGTCGCACAGCGACCACCTGAGTAGATTCTACTCAATCAACTTGAGCACTACAAGACCATTGGGGTATATTTCACCCAAGAAACGAGGTCGTGACCATGAGCATCCCCAACGCTGTCGATCTCTCCAGCATCGTCGGACGCATCGTCGCCGCGCTCCGCCAGGAGCTGGGCCTGTCCCAGGTCGCGCTCTCCAGGCGCATGCAGTGGGATCGCAGCCTGCTCGCCCGTATCGAGGCGGGCCGCAACACCGCCAACATCGACAACCTCTTCGAGCTGGAGGAGGTGTTCATGACCGAGAAGCTGATCGCCAGCCACGGCGATCTGATGGAGCTGTGCAGCCGAGTCGCCCACGAAGCGAAGCGGAGGGGGCTTCGACCCGTCGTCGGGAGAACGCCGAAGCTGGAAGGACAGGTCAGCGTCGAGACCGCGACGCTCGACCGCATCGTCGCCCGGATCGTCGACGACTGGTTCGAGGCGATGAAGGAAGAGATGGAGCCGTAGTGGAGGCCAGCCGCGAGGTGACGCCGAACCGATGATGGAGAACGACATGGCGGACTGGGATGACGAACTCGACGACTGGGACGAGAACTCCGAAGACGATGATGAGTCAGAGGACGGCGAGGCCTCGGACGACGACAGCCTCGACGATGGGGAGGATGGCGAAGGCCAACTCGCGATGCAGGCCTTCGACGCCTTCATGGACGTGGAGGGGGATAGCGAGCTCGCCCAGGCCAGCCGCGAGGCCCTCGCGGCGATCACCAACAGCGCGCTGGATCTCAAGGCGAAGCGCGAGGCTCACGAACGGCGCGTTGCGTTGGAGCAGGCAGCCGAGCGTAAACGGCAAGAGGAGCTGGCACGGGAAGAAGAGGAGCGGGAGCGCCGGGAAACTCAGCAGCGAGCTGAGCGCCGTGCGAAGGCTGAGAAGGAGGAACGCGCTCGGCTCAAACAGGAGGCTCAGCAGCTCGCCCTGGACCGCGAGCGCCTGCTGATCGAGCAGGAGCAGTTCGAGATTCGCCGCCGCAGAGAGGAATCGCGCAGGGCGGCTTCCCCGAAGCGAACGCCGGCGCGCAGCACGGAGCAGAGCCCGGTCGAGCCGGAGCGGATCGACACGCACCGTCGCCGGTACGACGACCGGCCCCAGGTGCGCCGAGGCACCGAGCCGCGCCGCCAGGTGGTCTCCAGACGTGGGGTCGGAGCGAATGAAGCCCCTCGCCGGCAACGACACGCCCGCGGCGAGCAGAAACGGCGAGAGACGGTCCGCCGCGATACGAAGACACGAGCGGCTCGACGAGACCGCCCCCAGAGCGTCGCTGCGCAGACACCCACGGCTCCGCGCCGCTCCCCTTCACACTCCCAGAAGAAGCCAGTCCCGCGGCGCAAGACCAGCTCCCGGCACTCAGGAGCCCCCACGCAACGAGCAAGGAGACCCGCCCCGCCTTCCGTCAAGCCACCGGAGCAGGTGCGGGCTGTTCCGCCGAGTCCGCCAAGGTCGCCGCGTCCGCCGAGCAGGCCGCGTCCGCAGCGTCCGCAACCCACACCGCGCCCCGAACTCCAGCAGGTCGCCAGCGACTTCAAGAACGCCGTCGCGTCTGCCACGGCAGACCTGCTGAGGCAGCCGAGCCGAGGCGAGCCGCCGAATCCGAGGCCGACACGTCATCCCAAGCGAGCTGCACTCACGGGAGCCGACCTGGCGAGCTGGCGCTCCCGGCACGGCATGACTCAATCCGCTGCCGCGAAACGCCTCGGTGTCGGCCAAGGCACCGTCTCGAAGGCCGAGAGCAAGGGCAGCGCTCCTCTCGGTCCCACCCTCCTTCGCGCCCTCGCATTCGCACTCGCACAGGAATGAGGAAAGCGGAATATTCCCTGGAATAATGGGGAATATTCCCGATTCGCAGGCCGATTCCGGGGCAGAATATTCCCTGCTTATCCGGTTAACCCACAAGAATTCTCGCCAGGAGACTCTCC
>CAYRNR010000192.1:0-13740 GCA_964425605.1 uncultured Rickettsiales bacterium
CGATGAGACTGCACACAGCGGCGAGCGCGCCGCGCGGCAGCGGTGCACCCGCCGCAAGAGGCGCAAGCAGGCCCGCACCAACCGCCCCGTCCACGGCATGGTCGGGGACTCCCCCCGCTTCCGTAGCGCCCTGTTCCAGCTCCGGCGGTTCAAGAACACCGACCTGACCCTGCTGCTGCGCGGTCCGTCCGGATCCGGCAAGGATCTCGCCGCCCGGTACGTGCACGACGACGGGGCGCGCGCTGGCGGGCCGTTCGTCGAGGTGAGCTGCGGCAACCTCCCCGCCCAGCTTGCCGAGTCCGAGCTGTTCGGGCACAAGCGCGGCGCGTTCACCGGCGCCGTCGCTGACCGCAAGGGCGCCTTCGAGCTGGCCCACGGCGGCACGCTGCTGCTCAACGAGATCGGCGACATGCCCCTGGAGATCCAGGTCAAGATCCTCCGCGCCATCCAGTTCGGGCTCATCCAGCGCCTCGGCGAGACCCGGGACATCCGTGTGGACGTGCGCGTGATCGCGGCCACCTGGCGGAACCTCCCCGAGATGGTGGCGAGCGGCGAGTTCCGCGGCGACCTCTACCACCGCCTGGCGGTCGGCCTGGTCGAGCTCCCGCCGCTCGCGGACCGTGGCAACGATGTGGTCCTCATCGCCCGCGTCCTCCTGAAGGACGCCCCGCGGAAGCACGGCCTCCCACGCCGCTCCCTCTCCCGCGACGCGGCCGCGGTCCTGCTGGCCTACTCCTGGCCTGGGAACGTCCGCGAACTCGAGCACGTCCTCTTCCGGGCCCTGGCCCTGGGGTCCGGCCGATCGCTGACTGCGGTCCACCTCGAGCTGGCGATCTCCCAGATCGCCGGGGGATGGGCGATGGAGGACGACCCAGCCGGGTCGGGCTCGCCGTTGACGGTCTTGGCAGGGACCGCGTCGATGACGGCGGCCGACCTGCGAGCGGCCCTTGGTGTGTCCAGGACCACCCTCAGCCGACTGCTCAAGCCGCTGATCGAGTCCGGCCAGGTCGTGCGCGAGGGGAGGGGCGTGGCGACCTGCTATCGCCTGGCTGGTCGCGAGGCCAACCCTGCGGCATCCGATCCCCGGTGGGCGGTCGCGCTGGAGTTGGCACGGGACGAGGGCTGCGTCACTCGGCGACAGCTTGCCGTGGCGATAGGTGTATCCGAGCGCACCAGCACGAGACTGCTACGGGCGATGGTCGTCGAAGGGCTACTCGTCGAACAAGATGGTCGGGGACGCGCTGTTGCGTACCGGCCGCCGCCAGGTGAATGACCGGAGCCCACATGCTGGTAGTGAAGCGGCGATCGGGCGGGGGATTGGCGCGATTTCGCCGGAATCGGCGATTTTCCGCCACAAGTGCTGCAATAGCGTGGGCCTCTCCCCCGTAAGATCAGCCTGGTAGCGCCCATCCCCGATGTGGCACGCCTGCTGCACTGACCACTGGCACGTATGGGAGGAACTGCACGTGGCCCGTCGCTTCTACATGTCACTGCCGGGAACCGGACGCTGGGACATCACCATAAAGCAGGTGGGGGCGCAGCTGCGTCCATACGAGGAATTCCTCTTGACGGCGGAGCGGGCGGCCAAGCAGCGCAAGCTCGTGCTGGGGTGGCGGCGGGCTACGGAAGGCGAGGTTGAAGCCTTCGAAGAGCGGCTCGATGAACGGTATCGGTGGCAGAAGCACCGGGCGAAGCGCTCGAAGAAGCGCCGTGATCGCCGATTGAAGCAGCGGCCGACGGGAGTCTGGATCGTTCTGGAGCCGCCACCGTGGCAGCCCGAGGAACCCGACGAGACGTTCGAGGCCTTCTACGAGGAGAAGTACGTCTATCAGGCGTTCCTCTGTCACTGGGGAGACCGAGTCGAACGACTCGAGTTCGACCGCGAGGGCCAGGCGATCCTGGTGCCGGACTACCCGGAGGCAGTCGAGCCACCTGAGACCGAGGAGGAACCACCGCCCCCCTCGCGAGCGGTTCCCTACGGCCAGCTGCTGTGGCTCAAGCCGAACACCTACACCCTGGAGCGACAGCGCTTCGCGTTGCGCGACCTGATCAACGAGCCATCTCCACGCGTAGCGCCGCTGCTGTGGCTGGCCGCCGTGAGGCCCCGGTGGCAAGGCGTTGCGCCTGTGCATGTGGAAGAGGAAGAGTGGGTCTTCCTCAAGTCGATGGACGGCGTGCTCCGCGATGGGACGGACGAGCAGCGACGCTTCGTTTCCATCGCCCGCGGGACTCCGGACTTCGCCCTGCTCGAGGGCCCCCCGGGTTCGGGCAAGACCACGGCGATCTGCGAGTTGATCGCTCAACTCGCCCAGGAGGGCAAGCGCGTCCTGCTGGTCGCGTCCACGCATGTGGCGGTCGACAACGTCCTGGAGCGCCTGATCGAGTGGCAGGACCAGCCCGACCAAGACAAGCTGATCTTGCCGGTCCGCATCGGGGATGAGGATCGGATCACCAACGACAAGATCGTTCCCTTCACGTTGCAGCGGCTGAAGAAGACCTGGCGGGATGATCTGCGGGATTTCTTCGACGAGCCGGGCGAGGTGGACCCGGCCGGAGACGCGGCCCGTGCGATGCTGCGGGAGGCGATCAACGCCAAGGGCTCGGAGCACGACTCACCGCTGATGCGGCTGCTGCTGGACTCCTCCAATCTGGTTTGCGGCACGACGATCGGCATCCTGCAGCACCCCGTCATCAAGGCGGCCAAGCGCGGGAAGGTCCCGGTCGAGCCGTTCGACGTGATGATCCTCGACGAGGCGAGCAAGACGACGTTCACCGAGTTCCTCGTCCCGGCCATGCTCGCGCGCCGGTGGATCATCGTCGGGGACATCAAGCAGCTGTCGCCCTACGTCGAGGAGATCGATCTCGCCGAAAACATCCGGCGTCTCGTTCCCGAGCAGCAGGGCAACGCCGCGGTCCATGCGTTCCTGGCCTCCCCGCATGGCGGGCGCCGGGTCCGCAGCCTGATGGCGACATCCGACGAGGACTCCCCGCTGGTCCGGGCGGAGGTTGAGGCGCGCGACGTCGCCCACGTGGACTTGGATACGGTCACACCGACGACCCTACGCGGCGTTCATGGTGCCGTTCCCGAGTTGTTGTTCGCCGACCTGGTGACGGGATCTCCGGGCTCGTTGCGCCGCTTCGAGCACCGGCTGCCGGCAGACCTCGTGGGGGAATGCGGACCAACACCGTCGTTGTCGGACTGGCGGGCTGCACGGCGGGCGTGGGTCGACGCCCAGAAGAAGCGCGTCGACATCGATGAGGAGTTTGGCTGGGCCGAGGAGGTGTCCTGGCGGCTCGTACGGTCCTACGAGCTGCGGCAGAACGACGAGGAGCGCGACCGCTACCAGCGCGACGTGGCGAGCCTGATGCCGGTGACGTTGGACGATGAGTGGTTCCGCTGGCGCAAGACCAAGCCCAAGAGGAGCAAGCACGCCGATCAACCGGAGACCGCCACGGAAGCACTGCACAGGGAACTCGACACCATCCGGCGGGTGACCATGCCCTCGATCCTGGAGCTGCTGCAGCGGGGCTTCGAGCAGCTGGGTGACTGGACCGACGAGACGGTGCTGACCGATGGCCTGACGGGTCGGGTCCTGGAGCAACGTCTCGTGTCCCTGCGGTTCCAGCACCGAATGCACCCGGACATCTCGGCGTTCTCCCGCGAGCAGTTCTACACACCTGGCGTCGTGACCCGGCTCGACGACGCCGAGTCCGGGGGCTCGATCGACGACGAGGAGTACCCCCAGGACACGAACGGCGACAGCGATTCTTGGTACGGGGAAGACGAGGACGGCCAGGTGTTGCTCCTGGACGCGTCCACGATGCTCGAGGACCGGGACTGGGACTACCCACGGTACGCGCGGCGGGCTTTATGGCTGGACGTGGACTCCCGTGGGCGGCGCGGTGGGCGGAAGAACAGCAGCCCGGCCGAGGCGACGGTCATGATGCGGGAGCTTGACGCGTTTGTCCGCTGGGCGCTGTCGAACCCGAAGGTTGACCGCACCGGCCAGACCGTCCCGTACGAGGTGGCCATGCTGACCTTCTACCGCGGCCAGGAGGCTCTCCTACGCGATCGGCTCCGTCAGAAGACCGGCATGGTGGGTAACACGCGGAACTTCCGGTTCCACCCCAGGTCCGACAAGCCAGCGGTCCGGGTCACGCTGTGCACCGTCGATCGGTTCCAGGGCCACGAGGCTGACCTGGTCCTGCTGTCGTTCGTGAAGGCCGGGCCGGCTGTGGGGTTCCTCAACAGCCCCAACCGCCTCAACGTCGCCTTGACGCGCGCCTGCTTCCAGATCGTCCTCGTTGGACATCGGTCACGTCTCGGTTCGAAGGAGTGCCGTTCGCCGCTGATCAGGACGCTGGCCAACTCCCCGCACTACAGCGGTGACATCGGATGGGAGGACGAATCGTGATCCAGCTCCAGCGAACCATCGAGGTCCGGACGTTCGATGTGGAGGGCACCGTCGCGGTGAGCCGCGACCGCCCCGAGTTCCTGGCCGTTGCCCGCCTTGCCGCGGACCTCGGGCGCCCCATCGGGGGCACCGATGTGTCGCGCGAGTTGCTCGGCAGGTTGCCGGCACAGACCGGCTGGCTCGTGATCGAACGGTGCGTCGCGCTGGGCCTGCTCGAACGCCGAGAGAGCCGCGGTCCGGCTCGGCTGTCCGAATCCGGGGCCACGGCTCTCCAGCATGGTTCTGTGCTGGTGCCCGAAGAGGGCCTGTGGCGATTCTACCGCGTCAACGATCCGCTCCTCTCGCCGTCCCTGGTGGCCGTCGACCGTATCGAGAGCGAGCCGGCCAAGGAAGAACGCAAGGAGATCTACGGTCGGCAGAGGGAGGGCAAGGCACGCCTGGACAGGGGCGACCGCGTGCCGGAGATCCTGGTCGAGGCCCAGAACACGGTCTGCACATCGATCCAGAACAGCCAGCTGTTCGAGGTGCTCGAGCTGGGCGGCAGCGGTCTGGAAGGTCCCGGCTTCGAGCTCCACCTGCAGCTCAGATGGGAGCGTGGCGGAGATCCGACGGTGTCCCTGAGCGGAGGGCTGCCGCAAGCCGACCGAAAGGGCCGTCCCCGCCGCGTCGACACTGTCGTGCGCACGCCCGACCCTCTCGACCGCATGGAGTACGGCCAGCTGTGGACGGCGCTGGTCGCGAGCGCCACGGACGTCTCCGAGGCCGAGCTGGGCGAGTGGGTGTTTCGCACTGGAGCGCCGGTGCTGCCCACGTCGATGGACAGGTGGCCCGACAGCGAGCGGCGGCTGTTCCAGACCGACCTGGCGATTCCCCCGGCGAGCCTCGGGGAGTTGGGGCACTTCGAGTCGACGAAGCTCGATGCGGTCCCGCTCGTCCCGCGGACGGATCACGACGCCCAGGTCTGGGCCGAGTGGCTGCAGTGGGATCAGCTCAAGGAGTACTCGACGCCGACCATGCTGCGGGAATCCGATGCGGCGATCTTGCGTCGCTTCCCGATGCACGAACCTCGCTTGCCTTCCCCGGAGGAACTCCTCCGGAGGGCCGTCCACGATCCCTTCGACGACCGTGCCCGATTCCTGCTCGCACCCGCCGACCTCGGCCTGTGGAGGTAGCCGATGCTGGACCCGGCCCATCACTCTCGTGTGATCGCAATCGACGATCCGCTGCCGCCGTGCTGGCTACGCGTTCGGCCGACGGAGCCGGACGGGCACGCTCGGGCCGGACAGGTCCTGAGGCGGACCGAGCCCACGGGGGCGTTCCGAGACGAACTGGTCCAGACGGTAGCCCGGGCGAGGGATGTCGTCGTGCTCGCGTCGTTCCTGCTGACCGACGCCGCGCTGGCCGATGCGCTCATCGCGGCTGCCACGCGGGGCCGGCGTGTGTATGTGTTGACCGCATCCGAGGCCCACCTCCAGAAGGTGATCTCCGAGGACGACGTGTTCGATGCGCGCATGATCGCCGAGCACAAGAAGCTGCTCGACCGGATGGCTGGCGCCGTGGTGCTGCGCTCCGCCGACCACTTCCACGCCAAGTTGCTCGTCGTGGACCCGGACAAGGCACCGAGCGGCTGGCTGTCGACGGCGAACTTCAACAAGGCTCTCGAGGACTCCGTCGAGCTCGGCGTGGCGCTGTCGGGCGCGGCCTGTCGCACCGCTGCTGGCTGGTTCGCTTGGGCGTTCTGGATGGAAGCGGAACGGGAACTGTCCAGCAAGGGTCGCTTGGCCAAGGTGCGGCCATCGCCCGCAGTCCCCGAACGCCCGACGGCCTCCGCCATCGTGGCCACGGCCCGAGACGAGACATCCCTCGCCGAGGCTGCCCTGCGGGTGATCCGATCGGCGGACCGCGAACTCGTGGTGAGCAGCTACGGTCTGTCGGCGCAGCACGAGGTCGTCCAGGCCATCGTCGAGCGGGCACGGAGCGGCGTCGCGACCACGGTGATGACGCGCCCACGACCGGCGGTCGCCGAGGCCGTGGCGGCACTCGCAGAAGCCGGGGCCAACGTCCTGGCCCACGACAAGCTGCACGCCAAGGCCATCCTCAACGAGCGCGAGGGCATGGTCATGTCCGCCAACCTCGAAGAGTCGGGCCTCGACCATGGCTTCGAACTCGGGCTCATCTTGGCGGGTGAAGACGTCCAGGAGCTTCGTCGCACCTTGAAGGACTGGACGGTGCGGTTTCCATGGCGGTACGCCGCATCGGTCCCCCGGTCAGGCCATCTCGGAGAAATCTGTCTGGCCGATGCGGGCCTGCGGACCGGCCGTCGGGAGGTCGTGGCCAAGGAAGAGGTCGCGCTGGCGCCGGTCCAGGCCACGTCCGCGCTGGCCCTGGAAGACGTCCCGGATCCCCAGATGAAGGCACCAGAGCCGGTCGAGCGGTACCCCCAGCAGATCGAGTACACATGGGACGTGGTCGCGCCTCGGCTACCGGGCAAGGCGAAGGAGCTCACCCACACCGTACTCAAGACGGAGAAGCGCAAGGGAAAGAAGGACCGGACGGTGGCGGTCCAGGAGCCGTACGATCCGCCGGCCTTCGAGCTCAAGAAGCAGAAGTTCGTCGTGCTGGAGGACGAATCGCGCATCGATGACGCGCGCGCGTTGGCTGACGAGTTGGACGCGAAGGTGGTGATCCGATGACAACCCCCAAGGACGTCCTGGTGACCTGGGTGAGCGTCAACCACGGGGCAGCCCCGCTGCTGGACGCGCTCGGCCATCCCAGGAGCTTGTTGCGCGGCAAGATCAGCCGGCTGTACCTCTGCTACCGCAGCGGCCCGGAGGAGGACCCCGGCTCGCAGCAGGAGAAGGAGGCCGTGTCTGAGACGACCCGGGACCTTAACAAGCAACTGGCCCCGTTCTGTCCCGAGATCGACCGTCGCGCGTGGAAGACCACGGCTCCGCCCACGGACCACGCGGCGATCCGCCCCTTCGCCGAGGAGGTGCTGCTGCGGGCGCGCGAGGAGAACCCGGACGCCACGATCTACGTGCATGTGTCGCCAGGCACCCCCGCCATGCACTCGGTGTGGCTGGTGCTGGTCTCCACGGGGCTGGTCTCCGGCGACGTCCAGCTCGTTCAGGGGGTGGGCGGACGAGATCGCCCGAAGACCGACCCTCCCATCGCCCTGCTTCGGTTCCAACTCGACAGCTGGTTGCGACGGTACCGCCGCCAGCGACCGGTCAAGGTCGTCGACCACGACGACGGCCAGCTGTGGGATCCCTCCAGGGCACGCAGCAGGGGCCTGCGGGAGGCGATGCGCAAGCTGGAACGCTGGGCTCCGGCGCGCGTGCCCGTCTTGATGGTGGGCGAGCGCGGCACCGGCAAGACCACCCTCGCCAGCCAGCTGCGGGCCCGGAGTCCGTTCCAGAAGCAGGGGGGAGATACCTGGACATACCAGGTCGTCTGTGGCCAGTTCCGGGTCAATCCCCAGCTCGCACGGTCCGAGCTGTTCGGGCACAAGAAGGGCGCGTTCACGGGCGCGACCAGCGACCGCAAGGGCCTGCTGGCCCAGGCCGACGGCGACACCATCTTCCTCGACGAGATCGGCGACATCGACCAGGACACCCAGCGCCTGCTGATGGCAGCGCTCGAAGGGCGGGGATTCAGCCGGCTGGGCGACAGCCGAGTGATCCAGAGCCGGTTCCGGCTGGTCTGCGCGACGAACAGGCCGCTCGCGGACCTGCGGGGCAAGGTGATCGACGAGGACTTCTTCGACCGCGTCGCGGTGTTCGTGCTGCAGGTGCCACCGCTGCGAGCGTGCCGTGAAGACCTCCCCCAGATCTGGCGCAGCGTTCTCGCCGGGGCCGTGGTCACCGCCGAGCTCGCCCCCGAAGGCTGGGAGCAACTCCGTGGACATCCCGCGGTCCTGGAAGCACTCGCAGGGCTGCCGCTGTATGGCAACCTGCGCGACCTCCAACGCCTGGCGTTCCACGGCCTGGCCGCGCTGGAAGCCGAGGCAACGGTCGAGGAGGCTGTTGCAGAGGGGATCCGCGCCCTGGAATCGTCCGCCGGCTCTGATGGGGCTGGTAGTGAGCAGGAACGCCGCTGGTCACTCCCGCTCGATGACGGGCTCGCCGCCGAGTTGGCCCGCGTCGAGGCTGGCTGGCTCGAGGCGGCCATGCACCAGGCCGGGGACAACCAGTCCGAGGCCGCCCGACTGCTCGGGATGAAGCGCAGGACGTTTGCCGATCGTCTCAGCAAAGTCCGATCTGGCGGATAGCCGCCATCCTGATGGCAACATCCCGCCACGCCCGCGATTCGATCTCCTGAAAAGACTCCAGCAAACAAACGGTTACGGACCGGTCTACGTCTGGCACGCGGCCTGCTCCTTGGGATGGGCAACCAAGGAGGAAACGATGGACGCCAGACCTCTCTCACTGAACTACCACCTGCTCAGTTCCTGCAACGCGCGGTGCAGGTTCTGCTTCGCCACCTTCCGCGACGTCGATGGCCAGCTCTCCGTCGATGACGCTCACCGCCTGGTCGAGGTGCTGAGGGCCGCCGGCGGGCAGAAGCTGACCTTCGCCGGAGGCGAGCCGACGCTGCATCCAGCGATCGGTCAGCTCGTCCGCCATTCCAAGGAGGCGGGTTTCATCACCTGCATCGTCTCCAACGGGGCCTGTCTCGGCCGGCTCCTGGACCAGCACTCCGGCGAGCTCGACTGGGTCGGCCTCTCGATCGACTCCGGCGACGAGGAGGTGCAGCTGGAACTCGGCCGCGGCGCCGGCGACTACATCGCCCGCGCCGTGGCGCTGGCCTTGCGCAGCCGCCGTCTGGGTATCCGCATCAAGCTCAACACGGTGGTCACGGCGCTTACCTGGCGCGAGGACATGAGCGACCTGGTCCGCCGGGTCCGTCCGGACCGGTGGAAAGTGTTCCAGGCGCTCCCCATCACCGGCCAGAGCGACACGGCCATCGACGATCTACTGGTCGACGAGGACCAGTTCGGCGCGTTCGTGGACCGCCACGCCCACCTCGCCGCCGAGGGCTTCCCTCCTGTGGTCGAGACCAACGACGCCATGCTCGGCTCCTACGTGATGGTCGACCCCCTCGGCCGCTTCTACGGCAACACCACCGGCCGCCATGTCTACAGCGATCCCATCCTCGATGTCGGCGTCGACGTCGCCTTGAGCCAGGTGGGCTTCCGGCCAGACAAGTTCGAGGCGCGCGGGGGGATGTACCAGTGGTAGCCCTCGAGGCCATCGAAGCACGCGAGGGACAGCGCCTCGCCGTCCTGGGCGGTGACGGAAGGATTGCCGGAAGGATGCCAGCGGGGAACCGATTCCGGGTCTTCCGTGGACGCCGCTACGGCGGCAATGGCGAGCTACGCCGTCTCGAAGCCGCCCTGCGATCAGGAAGCATCGACCGCCTGATCATCCTGGCCCGCTGGAACGGCCACTCGTCGACGACCAGGGCCATGAGGCTGTGCCGGAGGTATGGCGTCTCGTGGCAGCTGATACCTTAGGCCCACGTAGCACACGGTTGCCCTACTCTTCCTCAGCACCCTCGATCTCAGGTCCGTGGGTAAGAAGGTCGATCAGGCGGATTGCCTTTCGGGCGGCGGTGTGGGCCTGCGTGTAGTTCGGATCTCCGAGGAGATCAACAAGCGCCGGCACGTCGTCCACATCGGCGGCGGCCTCTGCAAGAAGCCTCGCCCAGTACCTGGCATCCTGCGTTTCTTCAAGGCCGAACGCGTCTTCAAGAAGACGCTCGACAGCTTCTCCCACTGGGCGTTCGAAAGCGGCGACCTCCGCCAGGATGCGACGGGCTTCTTCATTCGTCGGCGCCCGAGGAGTGTCCAGCCGTTGGGCTAGTCGCTCACGGTGTCTGTCTGCGGCCGTCTGAGTCGCGCGGAGTTCGGTGACCAGAGGGTTGTCGGGTAGGAGGGGGTGTCCCTGTCGTAGCGCTTGAATGTCATCGAGCAGGGGCTCAGTTCGACGCTGTACGAACTCAGAACCGAGGGCGGCGGCTCGGCGGACCAATGCCTGAAGCTGACCCAGATCGTCGCACCTGCGAAGTAGGAACCAGGTGGGTCCCACGACGCCCTGCGTTTTTCGCGCGGCTAGAGTGAGAGGCCAGATCCGATGCGCGGTGCCATCTTCCGGATCATCCAGTCCGCCTGCGATGGCAGCGCGGAACACGTCGATCACTAGCGCTTTCTCTGGCAGTTCCAGTCTGCGATCTTCGAGCCTTCCATTGGCAAGACCCGCAGCGGCGTACCACTGGTCACGTGGGTCGCGGAACATGCTTCTCATCCGGTGAGTGCCGACAGGAACGGCGCCAGGAACATCTGGTTGATGCGTGACAGGCAATGTAGTTCCACCACCACGGACAGCACGCTGGAACACGACTGGCCTCGCACGCTGTAGGTGACGGATCAGTAGGTCGATGTCTGTCTGGGTCGGCGTCACCGTGACACGATCGAATGCGTCAAGCCAATCCGGCTCGTCCTCCGTCACCTCTGGTAGAAGCAGGTACAGCGCGACAACGCCAGCGCGAACGTCCGTTCCTCCAGTCACAGCGCGAGCCAGGTCATCGACAAGCACAGCTCTGTCAGGGCGGTGAGGAGGTGGCGCGGGGACGTTGTCGAGGTAGGGTCGGATCTTGGTCGAGTTCGCCAACCGCTGAAGAAAGGTGCTGACGGTTCCGGCGAGTTCCAAACAGACCTCGCGCGATAGTCCGTGACCGCCGTGTATTGCTGCTGCGCGGGCTCCGAGGAGCGTAGTAAATCCAGTAGTGGCGTCCAAGAGAGTCTCTCGGTGCGCAGCCGGATCTCGCACGCCTTGCACCAGGAAGTCAGTGGCTGGCACCGGCTGCCGCACCAGCCTGCGGAAGTCGTGCAGTATCTGGCGCCCGGTCTTGAATCGGTTTTCAGCAGCGAGCAGAGCGCCTTGCCCATGAACTTGGACCAGGCAGGCGCTCATCGCGAGTTCGGCGGCGGCTCCCGTGAGGGCAACCGCAGGTGCCCGTTCGACCTCTTGGACTCGTGAGACAGTCCTCGTCTTGTACGCCAGGGCAGACAGGGCCAAGTCAAGCGAATGGCACGCGGCCTCCAACAGGCGAATCGAATTGACCCTGAGAAGCCGTGGCACGGGGAGCCTCCTCCATCCAGCGCTCTCCGATGTTTGCTCGCGGCCTCTTCGGTGGCAAGGGACATCAACTCGCACCGCCTCGAATGACTGCGGGTCTGAGTTTCTCGATCAGAACAGTGCCGGTGTCAGTCGACCTGTCCCAGGAAGTATGGGGTCCAGAAGGTGCGGTAGTCCCCGAACAAGCCCAACATCCAGGTCCCATCCTCGTCGAATCCGGAGAACTCCACGCCATCCTCGGTCTGCAGGGACGTCAACTCGTACCGCATCTCATCGACGGTGGGATGTTCGGCCTCGTACACCACATCGGCTGCGAGCGCGCTGTGGGTGATCATGTCCAGGTCGGGCTGCGTCACGGCCGGGTCGTAGCGGGCGAGCCGGATCAACTCGATGTCGGGCTCTCCGCCTCCTCCTCCGCCAGGGCAGACGCCGCAACTGCCCCCGCCGTCCGTCTCCGCCCAGACCGACCAGTCCAGCCAGACCTCTGGGCTGGTGACCCGGGGGACAGGGGCGCCTTCGCCCTCCCTGTGAATGACCAACGACGCCGACTCGGTGTTGAGTTCTATGGTCTGTGCGGAGGCGCTGGATGTTGATGTGACCAGCGCGAAGGCGAGGTATTCCCAGCCATCATCGCGCATGACCGCGAATCCCCAGGTCCCCTCCCTGAACGTAGTCTCCGGGACCATGTCGAAGTGATCGTCGGACGGCTCGAAGTCGTCGAAGTCGTCGAGGCGAGCCGTCGTTTCGCCTTGCTGCGGGTAGTATCGACTGAACCAGGCGATGTCCGTTTGCGTCAGGCCCCCGCAATTCAACTCGAACACGACATCGTCGTGCGACAGGGCCGCGTATCCGATCAGAACCACGGCCTCGACGCCGGTAGCTGGGTCCATCGGAAGCCCGTACAGGTCCTCGGTCAGCCCCGACCAGTCGACGGTTGTGTCCTCGAAAGTGGCCGTCATCTGCGCGGTGACCTGGAATTCCACTGCGAGGCACGAGTCCATGTCAGCTTCCAGAGTGATCGTGTCCACAGGCGCGCAGCGGACCCCAGCGGCTCCGGCCACCAGGACCGCTATCGTGATGTTGGCGTTCCTCATGGCCTCTACCTTCGCTGATCTGGAATTAGCCGGCACCTTGGTGCCGACCCCGTCTCGGTCAGAAGGTTACAGGCGAGTCTTCCGGGTGGCGAGGACGGCTGCTATGCATCCGCCACCAGCCGCCGCCATTGTCGAATCTGCTGCGGCTTGGACCGCAGAGAAGCAACGCTTCGGAGCGCTTTCTCCGTGATGTGTGGCGGAACCGAGTCGGGGGCGAGATCCACCTGCTCGTACACGTCGGGCGCTAGCTGCAACAGCATCAGCACCTGCCGCACCCGCGTGCTGCTGATCCCCTCTGCCCGGGCGACCGCCTCCATCGACTCCGCTTCACCGGACTCCAGCATCGCGTGATAGCGCCGGGCGCGGCGGAACAGGTGCTGGAAGCCTCGCCGAGGGAGCGGGGGCCTGGGAGTGTCCGTGGTCCGCACACGACTGGCAGCTTCCGCCTCGACCAGCGCTCTGTACCCCTCGACCTGGTCCGCCGCCGGCCGGATGCCGGCCAGCTTCCGCAGCTTGTGTTCGGACGGCACCGGCCCGACTCCGGCCTCGTCCTCGAGGTCGTCGAGCACTTCTGGCGCCAGGTCCAGCAGCTTCAGCAGCTGGCACACCCGCGCCCGGGTCAGCCCCTCCTCGGCCGCGACGGTAGCCGCGTTGGCGACGCGGCCCTCGTCGATGCGCTCGCGAAAGCCCCGCGCCCGGCGGAGGTGGCCCCTCAACGCCAGGCGGCGGGTGGCCCAGGGATCCTCGTCGGCCTCGTCCTCGTCGCCGGCGTCGAGCTCCACCTGGACGTGGCGCGATTCGGGGTGGCGCGATTCCGTCGAGCGTGGCGCGATTACGCAATCCCCCGTCGTTGCTGGGGATTCGGGGTGGCGCGATTCCTGGCGGGCGGCTGCGAGGGCTCGGCGCTCGGCCGGAGAACGCAGGTTCTCGGCTGGCGGCGGGGGCCGCTGCAAGCCGGAACCTTGGTATGGGGGCAAAGCAACTTCGACGACCCACGTGGTTAACACGTCGGGGTCCGTGTTGCAGGACGGTCCAAATTGGCTCCCCAATCCGCCCACGGTACAAACCCCGGGCGATCGTGGCTGCTCGGTC
>CAYRNR010000193.1:0-13522 GCA_964425605.1 uncultured Rickettsiales bacterium
AGCCTGCTGTTCGGGTGGCGCTGATGGTGGGCGTGGGCTTCCTGCGGGCGATGGGCTCCTACGGGTACTTCCTGTACGACTGCTTCCGCTTCAGCCTGCGCTACGGGACCCGCTGGGAGCGGGTGATGCTCGAGGCGTACAAGGTGGGCGTGCTCGCGTTCCCCATCCTGGTGGTCATGTGCGTCTTCGTGGGCACCAACGTCGCCATCCAGGGGTACACGGCCTTCTCCACCCTGGGCGCGGGCAACATGGTGGGCATGTTCGTGTCCATGGCGGGGGTGCGGGAGATCTGCCCCCTGCTCGCCGGGGTGATGGTGGCGGCCAAGACCGGCACCGAGATGACGGCCCAGCTCGCGGTGATGCGGACCCGCGAGCAGATCGACGCGCTGGAGGTCATGGCCGTCAACCCCTACGCGGAGCTCGTGACCCCCAGCTTCCTGGCCATCTGCATCACCCTGCCCCTGCTGACCCTGGTGGGACTCATGGTCAGCCTGGGCTCGGCGCACGCCGTGGCGGTGTGGCAGCTCGGCGTGAGCCCGGGTGAGTACTCCGACTACGTGTGGAGCAACATCAGCACGCTGGACATCTTCAACGCCCTGGCCAAGTCGCTGGTCTTCGCGATGCTCATCGCCACCATCAGCGGCTTCTTCGGGTTCTTCAGCGAGCGCGGCCCCGAGGGCATCGGCCGCGCCACCAACCGGGCCGTGGTCGCCATGTGTATCACCTGCATCTGCTCCGACTACTTCCTCACCGCGGCTTTCTACGGGTAGGCCACGTGGAACCGATCATCCGCTTCGACCACGTACGCAAGGCCTTCGGCGAGCTCGTCGTGCTCGAGGACCTGAGCCTGGACCTGCAGCCCGGGAAGACCACCGTGATCATGGGCCCCTCCGGGGTCGGCAAGTCCGTGTTCCTCAAGATGCTAGTGGGCCTGCTGTACCCCGACGAGGGGCACATCTGGGTCACCGGCGTGGACGTCACGCGGGCCAAGGAGAAGCAGCTGCGTCAGGTGCGGATGAAGCTGGGCATGCTGTTCCAGGAAGGCGCGCTGTTCGACTCCATGACCGTGGGCGAGAACGTGGCGTTCCCCCTGCGGCGGCACACGAAGATGAAGGAACCGCAGATCCGCGAGGTCGTGGCCGAGAAGCTCCAGCGCGTGGGCATGCCCGACATCGAGCACAAGATGCCGTCCCAGCTCAGCGGCGGCATGCGCCGGCGCGTCGGGCTGGCCCGGGCCATCGTCCTGGATCCCGAGATCGTCCTGTTCGACGAGCCGACCACCGGCCTCGATCCCATCACGAGCGACTCCATCGACCGGCTCATCGCCGAGATGAAGCAGTCCCTGGGCATCACCTTCGTCGTGATCAGCCACGATATCGTGGGCGCGTTCCGCATTGCGGACCAGATCGGCATGCTATATAGAGGTCGGTTGATCGCCTTTGGTACCCCTGACGAGATCAAACACAGCGAGGATCCCGTGATGCGGCAATTCCTCGGGCGTAACCTGGACCTTCCTCCCCTGGAGACGGAGCAGCCGTGAAGCGATTTCGCAACGAGATCGGCGTGGGCTGTCTGCTCATCGCGGCCCTGGCGGCCCTGCTCTACATGAGCTTCAAGGTCGGCGCGCTGAAGTCCCTGGGCGACACCGTCACGGTCGAGGCCCTCTTCGACGACGCCGCCGGCCTGGTGGAAGACGGCGACGTGCGCATGTACGGCGTGCGCATCGGCGGCGTGGGCGCACTGGATATCGAGGACGGCCGCTGCAGGGCCACGCTGGTGCTCAAACGCGACGCGGGCGTGCGCAAGGACGTCAAGGCCGAGGTCCGCGCCCGGTCCGTGCTCGGCGAGAAGTACGTGGCCCTGATCCCCCGCGGCGAGCAGGCCCCGCCACTGGAGAACGGTGACCGGATCGTCGACACGGCCATCCCCTACGAGATCGACCAGATGGTCACCGCCATGGGTCCGCTGCTCGAACAGGTGGATCCCGACGACGTGGCCGCCATCGTCAGCGCCGTCGCCGACCTCTCGCGCGGGGGCGAGCTGGACGCCGGCTCCCTCATCGCCGAGGCCGAGAAGCTGCTGGTCAACCTCAACGCCATGGCCGAGGTCGGGCCCCAGGTCCGCCAGGACGTGCCGGCGATCCTGCGCAACCTGCGCAACACCAGCGAGCGCCTCCCCGGCACCCTCGACCGCCTCGACCGCACCCTCGACCGCGCCGACGCCCTCGTCGCGGACGTGGACGAGGCCTCTGCCGACCTGCCCCAGACGATGGACGACGTCCGCGCCACCGCCGCGGAGCTGCGGGCGCTCTCCGAGGCGCTGGGCGACTCCAGTGAAGACATCGGACCGATGGTGGAGGACCTCGCCACCATCCTCGAGACCCTGTCTGCGTTCGACGAGGCGACCATCCGCTCGATCCTCCAGGAGGAGGGTGTGCGGGTGCGGATGTGTCCGAAGAAGCCTCAGAAATAGCGCGGCGGCCTACTCCTCCTCGCCCTCCCCTTCCTCGCTGTCCCCCTCGTCCTCTGCCGGCTCTGCCTCCTCGTCCTCCGCCTCGTCCGATGGGGCGGGCTCGGTGAAGGCCTCGTTCGGCCGCAGCCGGATGGTCATGTTCACGTCGAGGGAGTACTGCTCGATGATCGACCGGGCCTCCTCGACCAGGTCCAGCTTCTCGAGGTAGTTCTTGAACTCACGGGCCATCAGCCCCACGAGCTCGTCCTTGGTGCGGGCGGTGATGTGGGCCACCGACTCCACGAGCTCCTTGGGGATCTCCTTGCTCTTGATGTCTCCCGCGCGCTCGCGGATGACGTCCTGGGTGGACACGACCACCTCGGCCCCGCCGCGCACCAGCTTGCGCGCGAGATCCATCAGCCGGCGGTCCTCGCCGCGCTCCCGCTCCCAGCTGGTCTCGTCGTACTCGTAACCTGCGCTGCGCGTGTTGCCCCTGGGTCTCTTGCCGTCCTTGGTGCTCATCAGCGCTCCTCGATGGGCCCGCGGGCCGTGGCTCCGGATTGTACTACACGGATTCCTGGCCCACCTGCGTGCGATGGGTTAGGTTACTGCCCTCGTTCGAAAAGGGTGAGCCCGTGGCGCGAAATCGTCTGGTCGTGGAAGCTGTCGTCGCCGTCGTCGTGACGCTCGGATTGCTGTGGGTCCTCGAGGGGGTGGTCGGCGTCGGTGGACCCCGGCCCGGCACGCACCACTCCTGCACAGGAAGGCAGCTCGTGATCGCCTCGGTGGGTGACATGATGCTCGCCGACCGCGCCCAGAGGAAGCTCGACCGGTACGGCTACGACTTCCCGTTCCGCAAGGTGAAGTCCCTCTTCGAGGGCGCCGACTACGTCATGGGCAACATCGAGGCCCCGATCACCACCCACGACGAGCGCTTCATGCCCTCGAAGAAGTGGTCGTACAAACACGACCCCCCCGCCGCCCAGGCCTACGCCGACGTCGGCTTCGACCTCCTCACCCTCGCCAACAACCACACCCTCGACTACGGCCCCATCGGCCTCGCCGACACCATCCGCATGCTCGACGAGCTCGACGTCACCGTCATCGGCGGCGGCGACGACGAGGCCAGCGCCCGCGAGGGCCACATCATCGACATCAACGGCATCCGGGTCGGCGTCCTCGCCTACATGGAGCCCTACGGCACGTACGAGGAGCAGGGTTGGTTCGCCAAGGACGACGCCCCCGGCTGCGCCCTGCTCAACGGCGACAACCTCAAGGCCGACATCGCCCGCATGCGCGAGCAGGCCGACCTCGTCCTCGTCCACTGCCACTACGGCCGCAACTACCGGGGCGTCACCAAGTACCAGAAGCGCATCTCGCGCACGGTCATCGACCTCGGGGCCGACATCGTCAACGGTCACCACCCCCACGTCGCCCAGGGCGTCGAGATCTACAAGGGCAAACCCATCGTCTACTCGCTGGGCAACTTCACCTTCGGCACCGGCGGCCGCTTCGAGAAGGGCAAGCAGGGCTACGGTCTGGTCGCTCGCTACGTCATCTGCGACGGCGAACTCAACTCCATCGAACTCGACCTCATCGGCGCCAACAACCGCATCGTCAAGTACCAGCCCACCATCATCGGCGAGGCCGAGGCCCGCACCGTCATGGCCGAGCTCATGGGGGAGTTCTCCACGCCGTACAGGTGGGACGGCAGCACCGCCGTCGTGGACATGGGCGGAGGCAAGCGAGCGTTCCTGGCGGGGAAGTAAGGCCCCCTCCCTCCCCTCACCCCCATCCCGTGGCAACTTTCCCGCCCTTTCCATACACTGGACGTTCCACCGGTAGGAGCGCCTCGTGAACCGCGAGATCATCGCCAGCGGCAGCCGCGCCGGTCCCTCGCGGGGGGTCAATCAGGATCGTTGTGCCCACTGGCGCGGCGACGACCTGATCATCGCGCTGGTGGCCGACGGCGTCGGCGGCCGCGAGGGGAGCGAGCAGGCCAGCTGGCTGGTGGTGGACACCTTCGTGCAGCACCTCGGCGTCGTGGGCCTCGGACACCGCCTCGACCGCCTGCGCAAGGAAGAACCCCCCGGCCCGGTCACCGTGTCGGCCCACCTGCCCGGTCCTGTCCAGTGGGTGGAAGCCATGCTGGGCGAGGCGAACGAGCGGATCCTGGACCAGGCCGCCGCCGAGACGTCGGGGATGGCGACCACGGTCGTCGTGGCCGTGCTGGACCAGATCCAGCGCTCGCTGCACCTGTGCCACGTGGGGGACAGCCGGGGATACCTGTACAGCAACGGCAGCTTCTCGCAGCTGACCATGGACCACGTGGAGTACCGGGCGGACGGGGACCGCAAACGGGCCGCGGTGACGCGGGCGCTGGGGGCACACCTGGTGCTGCCGCTGGAGATCACGCCGCTGGCGCGCGCGGGGTATCCGTTCGCCGAGGCGGACGTGGTGCTGCTGTGTACGGACGGGTTGTGCGGGGTGGTGCCCGACGCCAGGACCGCGGCAATCCTCGGGGAGTGCGGCGAGGACCTGTCCACCGCGGTCGATCACATGATCACGGAGGTGGAGCTGCTGGCCGGCTCGGACGACGCGAGCGTGGTCGTGGTGATGCCCATCTCGAGCGGCGCGACCCAGAGCGACGCCCTCGCGGGGCTGACCATCGCCCCTCCCCCGCCGCCCCCGCGCGCCGAGACGTCGCCCACGGCCCCTCCGGAGCCCTCGGCGTCGGGATTGCCGAACCTGGCCGACCACCTCCCGGACGTGGAGGACATGAAGCGAACCGTGGCCGGGATCGGTGTTCGCCCCGCCGCGACGCCCAAGCCGGTTCCTCCACCGCCCAAGCCCGTGCCTCCACCGCCCAAGCCGGTGCCTCCACCGCCCAAGCCCCTGCCGCCAGAGCCCGCGCGGCCGAAGGCGCCGATCAAGACGACCAGCCCACCTCCTCCCGCACCGCGTCCGGCCGCGTCCCGTCGCGACGAGGGCGGCTTGCCGAACCTGGCGGATCACCTCCCCGACGTGGAGGAGATGCGGCGGACGGTGGCCGAGGTCGGTACACCGGCGTCAACGCCGGGGCCGGCTCCCGAGCCCGCCGATGCGTCGGATCGGCCGAAGCCGAAGCCAGAGCCGAAGCCAACACCGAAGCCAAAACCGAAGCCAAAGCCTGAGCCGAAGCCAGAGCGTGAGCCGAAGCCAGAGCCCGAGCCGAAGCCCAAGCCGAAGCCAAAGCCGAAGCCGAAGCCGAAGCCAAAGCCGAAGCCAAAGCCGAAGCCCAAGCCGAAGCCCAAGCCGAAGCCGAAGCCAAAGCCGAAGCCCGCCGATGCGTCGGACCGGCCCAAGCCCGCCGATGCGTCGGACCGGCCCAAGCCCGGGCCCATCCCGGTGGAAGCAGCGCCAGCAAAGGTCGAGCCCATCAACGTGCCCGCCCGGGATCCCGCCCCCGCGGTTCCGGATCCGGCCCCTCCCGCGTACGCCGACGCCTCCCTGGAGGAGAAGCACGAGAAGCGGCAGAGTCCGCTGCCGAAGATCATCGCCGGCGTGGCCGCTCTGCTGCTCGTCGCCGTGGTCCTGGTGGTCGCGGTGGCTGCTGCCCTCATCATCTCGGGGAGCCGGGACAAGACGTTCATCCGCGAACCGCTGGAGATGAGCAAGCGACCCACCCCGGAGGGCGGGGCCCCGGCCTGGATCGACGACAGCGGCGACGAGTTCGTCAGCGGCCAGGGCGCCTGCCCGGCGTCGGCGATCTGCCTCGACGAGGTCGGCCTGGGGGACGTGGACGTCCTCGCGCTGCTGCACGACCAGCCCACTTCGGTGGGATCTTCTCGGCAACTACGCACGTACGCGACCTGCGCCGGCTTCCTCGAGGACGCCGGCTCGGTCCTGGGACACTGGAGGCCGTCCACTGCGGTCGAGCCGCCGAGCTCGTGCCTGCAGCTGTTCCCGTCGGATCGGCCCTGGACCGTGGGGCTGGACGGCAGCCCGTCGCCCCTGGTGCTGCCGGGCGAGGACGAGTCGTCGGGCCACTACCGGATGTCCTCGTTCGCGCGTGACATCGTCGTCGCCGTGGCCGAGGGCGCGCGGTCGTGGGACCTGCTCATGGACGGTCAACCCGACCCCATGGCCGACCTGTATCGCATTCGCCTGGCTTCGGGCATGGAGCTCGCGATGGCGTCGGGGTCACTGGACGACATCGACCGGCTTCCCGAGGCTGTCGGAGCGGCGCTGCGGGGCGGAAACTCCATGACCCTGCGCCTGCCGAGCGATCCGATGGTCGCGTTCGACGGCGCGGGCCCCTTTGCCATCGGCAGCGCGTTCCGCAGGGAGCTGGGCGCCCTGGCCGACCTGTCCGTCCGCCGCGGCACCATCCGCTACGAGCTGTGCATGGTCGACCAGCAGCAGCCGACCAAGGCCCACCCGGAGCCCGCCGACTGGAACGCCCAGCGCCTCGACTACCTCACCGAGGCGCTGCGCGAGGCGGGCCACGACGACCACCTCGACGTCTGCGCCGCTGGCGTACCCGTGGCCGACAGCCAGCCCGTGGGTGAGGACGATCCCTGTGATCCCTATCGCGAGGCCCTGCCCAACCAGACCCTGCTCCTGATCAGCAGCGATCTTCTCTAGAGCACCCATTCCCAGGTTCGGGGATCGAGAGCCGCGATCGGCGTACGTTCTGGGAAGCACGCAACGACGCCAGGACGCCACGACGCAACGTTGGGAGAGGGAACGAAAACGGAGGAATTCCCCCTGCCCCTCCCCGTTGCGTCGTTGCGCGTCGCCGCGTCGTTGCGTGCTTCTTCCTCCCCCCGCTGCTCCCCCCTACCGACTCTTCCGCCGCGCGGCCAGCAGCGACGCCTCCAGCTCATCGAGCAGCTCGTCGTACAGCCGGACGTAGGCACAACTCGGCGGCAGGATGAGGCCCTCGCGGACGACGGCGGCGTTGACGAGGTTGCACGCGGCCTCGACCTGGACCCGGTCCTCGTAGACACGGCAGCGGTTGTCGTCGGTAAGCTGAGGACAGGGGATGTCGAAGTAGACGACCTGGCCGTCCTCCCCCTGTTCCTTCTCGTAGCAGCACCTGCCGCAGCAACGGCAGACCGCCTCCCACTCCTCGTCGGAGAAGAGACGATCGACCAGACGTTGACTCACTGGATCGCCCGACCTACGCGGCGGCCAGGGGGGTCAGCCAGAGGTGGCGGGTGCGCGGGCCGTCGAATTCGGCGAGGTAGATCGTCTGCCAGCGCCCCAGCCGCAGGCGGCCGCCCTCCACGGGCACCAGCGCGGACGATCCCACCAGGGTGGTGAGCACGTGGGCGTCGCTGTTGCCCTCCATGTGGCGAAAGTCGGGGTAGTCGTGGGGAACCAGCCGGGCGAGGAAACGGGAGATGTCGCGGGCCACGTCGGGATCCGCGCCCTCGTTGATGGTCACGCCGCAGGTGGTGTGGGGCGAGTGGACCATGAGGGCGCCGTCCACGAGGTCCATGCCCGCGAACGCGGCCTGGACCGCGCGGGTCACCGCCCTGAGCTCCTGCCGGTTGTGGGTTCGGACGTCGATGATCTGCATGGAAGCAGGGTAGCAAGCCTGGCGAGGTTGCCAACCCCGGATCCGTCTGATAGAGCCGCATGCTGGCGGTACGTGTGCACGATACGAGGCGCGCGCGCTGCGCGAGGAGAGCCCAATGGAGAGCCCACGGGTCACGGGGAACGAGGGGGAAACCCGCCCGCAGAACAACCACCTGGTGGCGAGGATACTGCTCGCCCTTCCGTACATCGGCGTGGTCATGATGTACGCGTCGGTGTCGCGCCTCCTGGCCCTCCCGGGGGCGGTGATGGCGCTGGCGGTTCTGCTGATCTACGAGCGCCTTCACCCGAAGAGCCTGTGGCGGTACCCCGCGGGGTGGCTGGTCAGCCTGGCGCTCGTCGTGCCGTGCGCCTACCTGTACGTGTACGAGAAGATCGCCCTGGTGCCGCTCATCGCCGCGCCCGGCCTGCTCCTCGTGGTGGCCAACGTCGCCACGTCCGGGGCGGTGCTGAAGTGGTGGGCCCGCCAGCCCGGGTTCGGATCACTGGTGTACCTGCTCGTGACCACGGCGTTGCTGTTCGGCCTCACGGGACGTTTCGGCCTGCCGCCCCTGTGCGACGATCTGCTGTTCGAGCTGTACGCGGCGCCCGTGGGCTACCGCCTGAACCAGAAGGAGATGGACCAGACCGTGGATCTGGTCGATGCCTGCATCCGCGACTACAGCCGCGACGACGGCGACGGCATCCCCGCCTCGGTCGAGGCGATGGAGGGCGGGCTGGAGACGGCCCTGCGACAGAACCCGGAGCGGGAGGTGTTCGTCTCGCTGTGGATCGACCGCAAGGCCATGATCCGCGGGAACTCCACCGGGGGACGGCTGTTCGAGGACGTGTGCCGCGCCACGGACGGCGCGCTGGACAGCACGAAGCGCTGGCGGGACTGGAAGGACGGCGCCGATCGTGTCCGCATCCAGGTCGACATCCTCAACGAGCCCGTGCCGTTGAGGCGCCGCACGGTCCACCACGTCATCCTGGCCATCTCCGAGCAGTGCACCCGCTGGTTCGCGCCGAAGCTGTACGAGAAGAGGATGAAGAAGGACGACAGGCCGTTCCGGCACCGTGTCTACGCTCACCAGCTGTTCTACGAGGTCGAGCCTGGCGTGGACGGCCTGATGCTGGCCGCGGGGGACCAGCAGGGGCGGTTCCTGCCGGGCGACGCGGTCACGCGGGGTTTCCTCACGCCGCGCATCCCGCGCCGAGCCGACAAGATCGAGAAGCTGATGCGGCAGCTCTGCCGGGAGGCGCGCGGGGCCAAGGACCTGTGGACCCAGCCGGAGACCAAGCTGTTCAAGTTCCGTAGCTTCAGCTTCGGCCGGCCGGTCCCCGAGGGCCGGGTCGCGGAGTTCTACCGCGGCAACGTGCTGGTGGACGAGGTGGACAGTCACGCCATCCTCGCGGGGATCGAGGAGGCCGGGGGTTGGCTGCTCCGCACGGTCAAGCCCGACGGCTCGTTCGACTACGAGTACTACCCCAACACCGACGCCGGCTCCAAGGGCTACAACATCGTGCGGCACGCGGGCTGCGTCTACGGCCTGTTCCACATGTACAACCTGGCGCTGACCGAACCCCAGCTGCGCGACGAGGCCAACGACTACCTCGAGGCCGGCGTCCGGGCGATGGACTGGGTCTACGACAACCTCGGTCCGCCCAAGTCCGCCGCCGCGCAGGGGTTGGTGGCCCTCAACGACGAGCGCAACCGCGCCAGCAGCGGCGCCGCGGCGCTGTCCCTGCTGAGCCTGCTGGAGCGTCCCACGCCGGATCAGGTGAGCCACCCCGTGCTCGCCGAGCACCTCACGCGCCCCGAGGACGACGAGATCCTCGAGGGCCTGGGCCTGTTCCTGCTGGCGATGATCGACAGCAAGGGCCGCGTGTTCAACCGTTACAAGCACCGCTTCAAGCCGTGCAAGCAGGACCCCGACGGGGAGTTCGAGTACCCCCGGGACTTCTGCGAGGGCGAGAAGGAGCCCCTGTACTATCCCGGAGAGGTGATGCTGGCGCTGGTGCGGCTGCACATCCGCACGGGGGAGGATCGCTGGTTGGAGGGCGCGACGCGCATCGCCGACTGGCAGGTGGCGCAGTACTGGGACCGGCGGCCCAACCCCGACCACTGGGTGATGCAGGCCCTGTGGTACCTCTACGACCTCACGGGCGACGAGTCGTACGGCCGCTGCGCGCTGAACATGGGGGACAAGCACGCGTCGGAACAGTTCCCGCCCCACTGGCCCCCGTTCCGCGACTACTTCGGCTCCTACCGCCGCATCAACGACCTGCCGCGCACGACCCGCGCCTGCTCGCGCTCCGAGGCCATGGGCGGCGTGGTGCACACGGCGTGGAAGATGGGCGAGGACCCCACAACCTACGAGGAGGCCCTGCTCCGCGCGGCCAAGCACCTGCTGGAGCACCAGTGGCGGCCCGAGAACAGCTGGTTCCTTCCCAACCCCGCCAAGGCCCGCGGCGCCATCCGGATGGGGATGGTGGACAACCACTGCCGCATCGACAACAACCAGCACGCGGTGGTGGGCCTCCACCGGGCGCTGGAGGTGGCGCGGAAGCGCGAGGGGACCCCCATGGCAGGAGACTTCGTGCTCCCCGAGGCGCCGGCCGCCGAGGAGATCGCCGCGTGCAAGATCCGCTTCGGCGATCCAGTGGACGAGCAGCCCGACCCGGCCGAAGAGGAGGTCGCGCAGCCGTGAACGCCCGCGCGTCCGTCGTGATCATCGCGCTCGCGGCCGGCATCTCGCTCCAGGGCTCGTGCCGCACCGGACGCGCCAGCGCCGTACCCGCGGCGCCTCCCGCCGCAGCGGACGCCGACGCGCAGGGGGCCCAGGCGAGCGCCCCGGTCCCCGCCAGCAAGCTGGAGGGCTCCATCCCCCTCCTCACCACGGAGATGACCGAGGTCCAGCTCTCCGAGGCAGCCGCGCTGCCCACGCTGGTCCTGTACTTCTCCACCACCTGCCCCCACTGCTGGAACGTGGCGCCCGAGTTCCAGGAGAGCTGCGACCGCCTGGCAGAGCACGGCGTGCAGTGCCTGGGTGTGGTGAGTTCCAGCTCTCGCCTGGGTCAGCTGCGCGACTTCGCCGAGCGCACCGGCGTGCGGTTCCCCCTGTACCTGGACTACGCGGGCCGCTTCCGCGACACCTTCGAGATGGCCTCCACCCCCACCGGCCTGTTCTTCGACGAACGTGGGCAGGCCCTCACCCGCGCAGCTCCCTACTACCGCGGCGCCTCGACCACCGTGGAGATGGCCATCGCCGAGCACCAGGGGCGGGATCCCGAGGGTGTTTGGGAGGTTGGCCGCTACGTGGGCACCCGCGCCTGCTCCCCCTGTCACATGACCGAGTACAACTCGTGGCTGCTGTCCTCCCACGCGGTGACCACGGTCCGGCTCCCCGCCGAGACCCACCTGGACCCCGCTTGCACCGCCTGCCACGGCACCGCGAGCGGTGAGCCCGGCGGTTTCGTGGACCTCGCGACCACGGGTCATCTGCGCGACGTGGGGTGCGAGGCCTGCCACGGACCCTCGGGCGGCCACGGGCCGGACGGGGTCGAGCCCAGCGACGCCGCCGGCACGTGTGTGCGGTGCCACGACGCGGACCACACGCTGGCCGGGGATCTCGCGCCCCTGGTCGCCTCGCTGGATCACCACCTCGCGGACTCGGTGCCGCAGGAGCGCTGGGATCTGCGCCGGCTGCAGCTCGCCGAGGGGCAGCACGAGCGCCTCGGGTTGGCCGTGGCGACGGCCGAGTGCGCGGGCCCGGATGCGTGCGAGGCCTGCCACGCCGCCCAGTTCGCGGCCTGGTCGGCGAGTCCCCACGGCCACGCACGTCAGACGCTCGTCGACGAGGGATCGGGGCGCGACGCGAGCTGTCTGGAGTGTCACGTGCCCGCAGGCGCCTGCGATCCTGTGTCGAAGAAGGCGCCCGGTGTGACGTGCGAGATCTGCCACGGGCCGGCCGCCGCGCACGCCGCCGATCCCGCGGTCGCCGTGAGCGGTATCCGATCGTCCACCGCCCCGTTGTGCGTGGTCGAGCCGCTGTGCCGGGAATGTCATACGGAGTCGAGGGATCCGCAGTGGGATCTCGAGGCGCGGTCGGCCCAGGTCCATCCGGCCCCCTAGCCGAATCCCGAGGCGGGGGTGGGGTCAGTCGGCCAGCGCAGCTTGGAACGCCCCGACCACGAGATCGGACTGCGCTCGGATCCAGATGGACTGCTCCAGATGCACGAATCGGTCCGTGGTCGACGGGGGCGCGACCAGGCAGGGCCAGTTGGAGCCGTTGACCATACGACCCTGCACGTCGTACTCCCCGCAGAACCGCTCGTCGACCTCGGCGCCGGGCCAGTCGTTGCACGACGTGACCTCCTCGGCGGGGAACGCCTCCATCAGGGCGGCGCCGAGGATGGCGACGGGCGCGCCGGCGTGGCTGCCCTGTGTGGTGCCGTCGGAGACGCTTATGCCATCTCCGTCCATGCCGTGGACGCTGATGATCCAGTCGTCGGGGAATGCCCCGGCCAGCACCTCGTGCGACAGCTGGAACAGGCTCTCGACCACGTGGGCCATGTCGGACTCGCGGAAGGGCTCGCTGCCGTCGCCGCACACGCCGGTCTCGCCCTCGCAGGGGGAGGACGCAGAGTTGGCGCAGCGGTGGGTGCCCGAGACGATCAGGGCGCGGGCGTCCAGCTGCTCGAAGAGGTCGACGGCCTCGGGGAGCGTGCCGAGCTCGAAGTTGGGGTGGGGCACGCCGAGGATGAGGGGGGCTGGCGAACGATGGCGCCACACCACCAGCGGCTGGCCGAGGCCCGCTTCCTCGGGGCGCCACAGGACCAGCCCCTCGTCCTCCCCCGTGCCGAGGCAGACCTCGTAGCCGGTGTCCGCGAGGGACGTCAGCGCCGCCTCCCCCTCCCCTGCCAGCGCGGCCTGCATGGCCGCGCGGACCGCGTCGAGGATGGTCTCGGTGGGGGGGAGGTAACCCTCCGAGTCCTGTGCAGGGGGATCGATCGCCCCGGAGGTGAAGGACTCCATCACCCCCCCCTCACAGGCCGGCAGGAAGCCGGGCGGGAAGTGTCCGACCTCGCCGTCCCCCACGGTCACGGCGTCGTCGTCTCCGGGGCTGCTGTCGTCGTCGTCGTCGTCGGGGGCCACGGAGTCGTCGTCGTCGGGGATCGCGGAGTCGTCGTCGTCGGGGTCGCAGTCGCAGCCCGGGTCGGTGATCAGGGCGAGGGCCACCCCGACGAACAGCATGGGTGGGAACGAACGGAGGATGTCACTCGCCCTTGTCGGGGATGAACAGCAGCGTGACCGTGCCGGTCTGGACCAGCTTCTCGGTCGCGGACTCCTGCACGATCAGGGGGATGGTCATCATCGCGCCCATGGGGCTCGTCGTGTTCTTCATCAGGCCGGCCTGGACGCGGCAGCGGTAGGCGACGCCGGCGCGAACCGGCTCGAGGAACACGCCGGACTGGCGCAGGTGGACGAAGTTGCCGGGCTCCTTGG
>CAYRNR010000194.1:0-9161 GCA_964425605.1 uncultured Rickettsiales bacterium
CGCCACCGAGGTGGCCTGCGACTGGATCGACAACGACTGCGACGGCGTGTTCCATCCCGAGGAGACGGACCACGACGGCGACGGGTACGACCTGTGCATCGGCGACTGCGACGAGACCGACGCTGCGATCAACCCCGGCGCGGTCGAGGTTCCGTGCGACTACATCGACAACGACTGCGACGGCGACCTCCACGACGAGGAGATCGACGACGACGTGGACGGCTTCGACGAGTGCCAGGGCGACTGCGACGACGCCGACGCGACCCGGTTCCCCGGCCTGGGCGAGATCGTCTGCGACGGCATGGACAACGACTGCGACCTCGCCACCCTCGACGAGCCCGACGAGGACGGCGACGGCTACACCGTGTGCGACGACTGCGACGACCACAACGCCTACCTCAACCTCGACGACGTGGACGGCGACGGCGGGGACACCTGCGACGGCGACTGTGACGACAACGATCCGGTGCTCAACATCCGCGACAACGACCTGGACGGCTGGACCACCTGCGACGGCGATTGCAACGACATGTCCTTCGCCATCCACCCGACCCACGCCGAGGTCTGCAACGGCGGCGTGGACGACGACTGCGACCCGAACACCGACGAGAACGGTGACGTGGACGGCGACGGGATCACGATCTGCGAGGGGGACTGCGACGACTTCGACGCCGCGGTGAACCCCGACGAGATCGACATCTGCGACGGGCTCGACAACGACTGCGACGCCAGCACGAACGAGAACGGCGATCCCGACGGCGACGGCTTCTCCGCCTGCGACGGCGACTGCGATCCCGACGACGCCACGGTGAACCCTGCGGCCACCGAGCTGTGCGATGGCGTGGACACGGACTGCGACGGCTTCGTCCCCAACGACGAGGCGGATCAGGATCTGGACGGTGTGCTGGTGTGCGAGGGGGACTGCGACGACCTGTCCGACCTGACCTACCCCGGCGCGGTGGAGCAGTGCGACGCCGCGGACAACGACTGCGACGGCCTGGTGGACGAGGACGTGGACGAGGACACCGACGGCGACGGCTTCAACGCCTGCCAGGGCGACTGCGACAACGCCGACGCCGCCGTCTACCCCGGCGCCGCCGAGATCTGCGACGGCAAGGACAGCGACTGCGACGGCTCCGTGCCCGCCGACGAGGTGGACGACGACGCGGACGGCTGGCTCGTGTGCGCCGGGGACTGTGACGACGGTGACGCCGCGATGAACCTCGACGACATCGACGTCGACGGATGGACCACCTGTGACGGGGACTGCGACGACTACGACCCCGACCTCAACCTCGACGACGTGGACGCGGACGGGTACGACACCTGCGACGGGGACTGCGACGACGAGGACGACACCGTCGAGTCCGCCGACGCGGACAGCGACGGCTACTCCACGTGCGACGACGACTGCGACGACATGGACGCGGCGCTGTCCCCCTTCGACGGCGACGGGGACGGCTACTCCACGTGCGACGGAGACTGCGACGACGCCGACGACGAAGTCTCCTCCGAGGACGCCGACGGCGACGGCTACTCCACCTGCGACGGGGACTGCGACGACTCCACCGCCCTGACGAACCCCGGCGCGGAGGAGGCCTGCAACGGCGAGGACAACGACTGCAACGGCGACATCGACGACCTCGACGCGGACGGCGACGGCTTCGCCCCCATCGCCTGCGGCGGCGAGGACTGCGCCGACGACCACGCCGACATCCACCCCGACGCCGAGGAGATCTGCGACGACTACATCGACAACGACTGCAACGGCCTCACCGACGGCGACGAGGACCTCTGCACCGAGCAGGCCGACGACGACGACAGCGCCGAGCCCGAGTCCTGCGAGTGCCGGGTCGACGGCGACCGGGGCTCGGTGGCGATGAACCTGGCCATGCTGCTGGGCCTGGCCGGGATGGCCGTCCGCCGGAGAAGGTAGCCACGTCCAGATGAAGGTCGCTGTCGTCGGTGGAGGCATCGCCGGGCTGAGTGCGGCCTACTTCCTCGCCAGGGACGGGTTCCGGGTGGAGGTCTTCGAGGCCAGCGACGAGCCCGGCGGCCTGGCTCGCAGCTTCGAGTACAAGGGCGAGCGCAACGACCAGTACTACCACTTCCTCTGCCGGGGCGATCACGAGATCGTGGCGCTGTGCGAGGAGCTCGGCCTGGCGGACGCCATCGACTGGCGGCGGGCCGGGACCACCTTCTACTACGAAGGCCACCTGTACCCGTTCACCACGGCGACCGATCTGCTCCGGTTCGACCCGGTACCCCTGTCCGCCCGCGTCAACATGGGGCTCAAGGCGCTGTCCTGGGCGCACGACAGCGACTGGCGTGAGCTCGATCACGCCTCGGCCGACGTCTGGCTGGAGCAGCAGCTCGGCCGCCGCGCCTACGACGTGATCTGGTCGCCCCTGCTGACGATGAAGTTCGGCAAGTACCGCGACCGCATCAGCGCCGCGTGGATCTGGCACCGGGTCCACCGCATCTCGTCGTCCCGGCAGGGGCTGGGCCGCAAGCAGGTGATGGGCTTCATCCGCGGCGGCATGCAGACCGTCCTGGACGCCCTCATCGAGGCGATCGGTCGCCACGGCGGCCGTATCCACCTGCGCACGCCGGTCGAGGAGATCGTGGCTCGGAAGGGCGGCGAGCTGAAGGCGGTGCGCGCCGGCGGGCGGATACGTTCGTTCGACGCCGCGGTGGCGGCCGTCCCGCTGCCCCTGCTGGCCCCCATGCTGCCGTCGAGCCTCGAGGACTATCGCGCGCAGCTGTCCCGGGTGGCCTTCCTGGGCGTCACCTGCCTGGTGGTGCACCTGCGCGAGTCCATCACCGGCAGCTTCTGGTGCAACATCAACGACAGCCGCATCCCCTACAGCGGGATCATCGAGACCACGGCCCTCAACCCGGCGGCGGGCTCGGGGGACAACCTGGTCTACGTCCCCCACTACCTGGCGACCGACCACCCGCGCTTCTCGTACAGCGACGAGGTCTTTCGCACCGAGTTCGAGCGGGTGATGTCGATCATGAACCCAGGGATGGGTGCCGACGCGGTCCGGTCGTTCCGGGTGTTCCGCTCACCCTACGCGCAGGCGGTCTGTCCGCCAGGCTTCGGGCGCGAGGTCCCCGCCGCCGAGACGCCCATGCCGGGGCTGTACCTCGTGGACTCGACCCAGCTCTATCCCTCGGATCGGAACGTCAGCGGGACGGTGGAGCTGTGCCGCGGCCTCGCCGCACGGATCCAGGAGCGGTTCGGCTCGGCCGGGGCGTGAGGACAGGGCTGGCTAGTATCCACCACCGTGGAGCACGTAAGCGGCGCCGGTGTTGGTTCCGTAGGTCTCGTTGAAGGGCGCGCCGATCACCATGTCGTCGAGCCCGTCGCCGTCGAGATCGCCGGCGATGGCGACCGACAGCCCGGCCCAGTCCCCGGCGGCCTCGCCAATCAGCTTCGCGTCTGCGATGGACAGGTCGGCCAGCCCGAGCACGGGGCCGTAGAGCAGGTAGGCACAGCCCCCTCCGGCGAGGTAGCTCTCCTCGCCGTAGGCGCCGACGAGGATGTCGGGGTGGCCGTCGCCGTTGATGTCACCGGCCCCTGCCAGGCTCACGCCGGCGCCGGCCTCGTCGGACTCCCCGACGAGCTTGGCGTCCGCGGCCGCGAGGCTGGTGTCGCCCATGACGGGGCCGTGGAAGAGGTAGGCCGCGCCCGGGCGGTTCGAGGGGCCGGTGCCGTACTGGTCCGCCCCGATGAGGAAGTCGTCGAACCCGTCCCCGTCCATGTCCCCGGCACCCGCGACGGCGAAACCGGCCCGGTCGTCGACGACCTCGCCTGACAGCTTGACGCCGGCCTGGGCGAGGCTGCCCTCGGGGAACGCCGGACCGTACATCAGGTAGGCGGCGCCGGGGCGATTCGCGTTCTGCGCCGTGGCGCCGACGAGGACGTCGCCGTACCCGTCGCTGTCCACATCCCCGGCGCTCGCCACCGAGTAGCCGGCCATGTCCCACGTCTGTTCGCCCACGTACTTGTACCCCACGTCCACCAGGTCGTGCTCGCCGAGGATCGGCCCGCGGACCATGTAGACCGCTCCCGCGCTATCCCCGGCCCCGGAGTGCCCGTGCGCGCCCACGAGGATCTCGTCGTAGCCGTCTCCGTCCACGTCGCCGGCCGAGGCCACGGCGCTGCCCGCGACGTCGTAGGTCGCCTCGCCGCGGAGCTTGGCGTCCGCGGTGGCCAGGCTGATGCCCTGACCCGCGTGGCCCGCCAGCAGCAGGTAGGCCGCGCCCGCGAGGTGGCCGTTGGTGCTCTCGTAGTCGGCTCCGACGATCACGTCGTCGATGCCGTCGCCGTCCACGTCACCGGCCGAGGCCACGGCCTCGCCCGCCCGATCGTCGTCGGCTTCGCCGACGAAGGACATGTCCAGGGTGTCGAGGGTGATGGTCCCGTGGACGTCGCCGAGCTGGAGGTAGGCTGTCCCTCCGGGCGGATCTGCGCTCACGTGGGCCGCTCCGACGACGAAGTCGGCCGACCCGTCGCCGTCGTGGTCCCCCGCGGACGCCACGGACATCCCGGCCCATTCCTGCTCACGGACCGAGTAGAGCCGCGCGTCGGCGCTACCGAGCGACACCACACCGCGGAGCTCGCAGCCGTTGGCGGTGCCGTCGCAGTCGTTGTCCGCCCCGTCGTTGCACACCTCCTCCGCGTCGGGGTTCACCGTCGCGTCGGAGTCGTCGCAGTCGCCGCCGGCGACGGTCCAGCCGTCCCCGTCGGCGTCGACCTCGCTCGAGGAGGAGTCGTCGTCGTCGTCGCTCGCAGCGCTGTCGTCATCGTCGTCGGTGGCGTCGTCGTCGTCATCCGTCGCGTCGTCGTCGCTGCCGGAGGAGTCGTCGTCCGTGAACGTGTCGTCGTCGCCGCTGTCCGGGCACCCTGCGGTCAGGGCGCACAAACCGGCCAGGAGGGCGATTCGTATCCAGGTCGCCTTGCACCCCTTGTCATGTGGGCCCATGTCACTCCTCCACGCGATAGATCCTGCACTCGTCCGCGGCCAGCCGCCGCGCCTCGAAACCGCCCCCTGCGCAGGTCGTGTGCACCAGCCTCGCCGGCGGAGCCCGCAGATCGGCCAGTATCCCGTCGTCGACGCCGCGATCGGCCGCCGTGTTGACCACGAACACGTACCGCGGCGACGCGTTGGCCTGGGTCCACGCCAGGATCGGGTTCGCTCCAGTGGGATCGGGCGGTACCAGCCAGCGTGTCGTCGTCCCCTCCAGCGCCGGTCCGATCTCCTCGGCCAGCAGCCGCAGCCGCGTCATCTGGCGGAACAGCGCTGCGTTGCGGCCCCAGATCCACGGCCCGTGCCGCACCTTGGGTCCCTGGCGCTCGTGGAAGACGTACAGCTTGGTGTAGTGCTCGTTGGGCGCGGGCTGGAGGTGGACGTCGCGGACCTCGAAGCCCAGGCCGGTGTACGAGGGCAGATCGGGGAGGAACAGCGCGAGCATCGTGCGCGCGGTATTCCCGGCGGCGAAGAAAGCGTCGAAGCGGGGATCGTCCTTGTCCGCGGTCATCGCCGTCATGGACGGCGCGACGTCGCTCGAGGCGGCCACGTCGAGGTAGTGCGCGAGCTCGGCGAGGAACTCTGGCGTGCCCACGGCGAACGACTGGAGGTTGCCCAGCGTCGCGTCGGCGTCGCAGGCCTCGAGGTGCGCCACCTCGTCGCCGTAGCCCATGAAGTCGGGGGGGCCGAGGAAGGACTCGGCGAAGTAGGCGAACCACGGCGCGCCGCTGCGCCTCACGTGTTGCTTGACCGCGTGCAGCGGGTCGTAGCGCTCGTCGGTCTCGGCGGGCACGCCGTCGGGGCGCATCTGCACGTGGGACATGTCGCCGCGCATGAAGTCGAAGCCGAAGCGCTGCTGCATGTCGGCGTAGTGGGCGCAGACGTAGCGCCACGTGTCCTCGCGGGGGCGGTCGAAGTCGATGGCCCACTGCGCGTTGTCGTCGAGGCGCTCGTAGAGCTTGTAGCGGGCCAGGGGGCCGAAGACGCGGGACATCTCCCGCGGCTCGGTGATGCGGTAGTCGCGCCAGCGCATGCCGTGCTCGTCCACGATCACGGCGCTGGGGTCGGGGTCCACCTCGAGGCCGCGGTACGGCGGCGCCATGGTGGCCGGGACCGGCTCGAAGCCGTCTCTGCGCAGCCACTTCACCAGGGCGAGGCGCCGGGCCTCGCGGCTCTCGAGCGCCTCGGCCCGCCCGAAGATCAGGTGCCGTCGCGTCCGCTCCGGCAGGGCGAACAGCTCGTCTGCGCGGTCGGGCAGGATCTCGTCCGGCACGGCCGGGCCCATGTCGGCCACGAAGTCGTGGATGTGTCGCTGCACCTGCACGTGCAGATCGGCGCGGTGGTCGACGATCTCGAGGCCGCGGCGCTGCAGCCACTCGAAGTGCTCGGGGTGGGTCAGCGCCATCTCGGAGTAGCGGTCGCAGTGGGGGATCACGTCCATGCCCACGGTGCGGCCGAGGGCGTGCAGCAGGTGGATCACGGCGCGCAGCTGGCGCTGAGGGGTGTCGAGCCCGGGCCGGGCCGCGGCGAGCTCCTCGGAGAAGATGGAGCGATCGATGTCCCAGCTGCTGGGGCCGTACAGGCTCTCCACCACGCCGGGTTGCCACACGGGCAGCAGGTGGATGGCGTCGTGGCTCGCCGGCAGGGTCAGCGAGTACTTGATCACGTCCCACGCCGAGCCCAGCGTCCGGATGTTCACGCCCACGACGTTGCTGCGGGTGATCCAGCGCCCGTCGGGCTGGTCGGCGACCGGGCTGCGCAGGGTCTCGGGGAATCGCGCGCCGGGCTCGGCGTGCTCGGGATCGAGGGCGTGGTCCAGCGCGGTGCCCAGGCGCTCGGCCAGGACGTCGAGGATACGGTCGGTCGGCTCGGCCACCGCCAGCTCGGGGAGCAGGTGGGGTACGAAGCTGAGGCGCCCGCGGCGGAAGTCGCGGTACAGGTCGTCGCGCAGCTTGGCGTCGTGCCAGCCGCGCCGCAGGTCGTCCCAGCCAGGGGTCACGGGAGCTCGACGTCGTAGTCGCGCGTGATGACGACGTCCGCGTCCGCCCGGTGCGGCGCGATGATCCCGTGCTCGATCTTCAGGACCTCCTCGATGAAGGGCTCCATGGCCTCGCGGGCTCGCTTCTGCCTGGCAGCCATGGTCTCGAGGCGGTTGCGGGCGATGAAGACCTTCGTGTCCACGTGGCGCAGGGTCGTGCAGTAGGTGCCCTCGGCGATCAGGACGTCCAGCCCCTGCAGCGACATCGTCTCCTCGACCACCGTGTCCTCGTCGTACAGCACCAGGGGTTTGACGACCTCTGCGGCGCCCTCCCGGGCAGCCAGCAGGTGCGCGTCGAGCAGGTCCAGGCGAACCTCGGCGACCCCGACCCAGTCGATGCCCTCGCGCCGCCGCGCGTCGTTGCTCTTCGGCGGCAGCACGAAGTAGTCGTCCTGCTGGTAGATGCCGCAGGCGATGCCCAGGTCCCCCAGCGCCTCGGCCAGGGCCTGAGCGGTCTCGGACTTGCCGCTGCCCGACTCGCCGGCCACGGTGATGGTGTACCGCCGCTCGCAGCCGCGGATGGCCGGGGCGATGTGCTCGGCGATGATCCCGGCCGCCTCGCGATGGTGCTCCTCGACGAGGATGACGTCTCCGCGCATGGCTCCTCCAAGTCCACCCATCCAGTGCTCGACGACGTGAAGGTATCCGGCCTCGTGGGGGCCGTCCACCCCGGGTCGTGACCTCGATGATCCGTGATAGCATCGGTTCTCAGGGGAAGAAGAGGGAGGCCGTCATGGGCAGGTATTTCCTGATCGGTGCTGTGTCTGCGTGGATCGTCTTCGGCCTGGGTTGCACGGACGTGGCGGTGCAGTCCAGCGACGAGGACGCGGACGAGGACGGGTACGACAACGCCGCGAGCGGCGGTGACGACTGCAACGACAGTGATCCCGAGATCCACCCGGGCGCGGAAGAGGTCTGCGACGGCGTGGACAACGACTGCGACGAGGCCATCGACTGCGACGACGAGGACGTGGACGACGCGGACGCGGACGGTGTGTGCGCGTGCGACGACTGCGACGACCTGGACGCGGACAACTACCCGGGCAACGCCGATATCTGCGACGACGCGGACAACGACTGCGATGGCGTGGTGGACAACGACCTGCTGTTCACCGACTGGTACGAGGACGCGGACGGGGACGGTCACGGCCGCATCGACGATCCCCTGTCCACCTGCGACGGCCCGCCCGACGACGACTGGGTCGAGGTGGGCGACGACTGCGACGACCTGGACCCGGACAACTACCCCGGCAACGAGGAGGTCTGCGACGGCCAGGACAACGACTGCGACGAGCTGGCCGACTGTGAGGACGACGTGCTGGACGCCGACGCCGACGGGTCGTGCGAGTGCGAGGACTGCGACGACCTGGACCCGGACAACTTCGAAGGCAACGTCGAGATCTGCGACGACGCGGACAACGATTGCGACGGGTATGCCGACTGCGCCGACCCGGACATGGCCGACCTGGACGGGGACGGCGTGTGCGAGTGCGAGGACTGCGACGACGTGGACGCGGACAACTTCCCGGGCAACGCCGAGGTCTGCGACGGCGCCGACAACGACTGCGACACGGACGTGGACTGCGACGACGCCGACGCCGACGACCTCGACGGTGACGGCGTGTGCGAGTGCGAGGACTGCGACGACCTGGACGCGGACAACTACCCGGGCAACGTCGAGCAGTGCGACGACCAGGACAACGACTGCGACGGCCTCGTCGACGAGGACATCATCAACACGCCCTGGTACTACGACACCGACGGTGACGGCCACGGCAACCCGGCGGTGGTCCAGAGCACCTGCGACGGCTCCCCCGGGGTGGGGTGGGTGTCGGTGGGCGACGACTGCGACGACGCCGATCCCTACAACTTCCCCGGCAACGTCGAGTCCTGCGACGGCCAGGACAACGACTGCGACTACCTCGTGGACGAGGGGCTGACGTTCCAGGACTGGTACGCCGACGCCGATGGGGATGGTCACGGCGATCCCTACAACACCCAGAGCACTTGCGACGGCACGCCGGGCCTCGGCTGGGTGTCGGTGGGCGACGACTGCGACGACGGCGATCCCTACAACTACCCGGGCA
>CAYRNR010000194.1:9261-13492 GCA_964425605.1 uncultured Rickettsiales bacterium
TGGGTGTCGGTGGGCGACGACTGCGACGACGGCGATCCCTACAACTACCCGGGCAACACCGAGGTGTGTGACGGCCAGGACAACGACTGCGACTGGATCGTGGACGAGGGCTGCTCGGAGATCTGCGACAACGGCGTCGACGATGACGGCGACGGCCTGATCGACTGTGACGATCCCGACTGCATCGGCGATCCGGCCTGCGCCGGTTGCTCCTGCATCGACGCCGACGGCGACGGGTACTACCCCACCACCTGCGCCGATCCGCTCTGCACACCGGCCACCGACTGCGACGACACGGATCCGGACAACCACCCGGGCAACACCGAGGTCTGCGACGGTGGCGACAACGACTGCGACGGGGACGTGGACTGCGACGACGTGGACATCCCCGACGCGGACGGCGACGGCTGGTGCGAGTGCGAGGACTGCGACGACACCGACCCGGGCGTGGGCGCGGGCAGCACCGAGGTCTGCGACGGGCTGGACAACGACTGCGACGGCGACGTGGACGAGGACTTCTGGAGCATGAACGTGGGGTCGCTGACCTGCGCCATCGATCCGGCCAGCCCGGTCTGCACCGACGCGGCGGTCACCATCGCCTCCAACGTGGTGGACGTGGACATGTCGCTGCACAGCGGCATCACCATCGCCCTGTACACCCTCGACCCCACCGGCTACGCGTGGAACGTGGGCGACAGCCCCTCGAACAACTGCTGCTGCGGCGATGGCTCGGACCGCTCCCACGACGCCGAGGTCTACGGGACCGGCGGCAACGACGTGGGCATCTGCAGCCAGGACGGCTCCGCGTGGGTGTACTCGTGGGCCGACCTGCTCCCGGCCGCCGGCGCCGGCTGGTTCGAGGTCTCCATCTCACCGAGCTTCGTGCGCCTCCTCGGAGACGGCTTCTGCGAGGAGTACACGTCCGGGGCCTTCCCGCTGACGGGCTACGACAGCGAGGCCGGCGCCGACGACGACCAGGTCATCCACATCGGCATGAACCAGGTGGTCGCGGGCGGGCGGACGGGGACGGGGCTGGATCTGGTGGAGCTGTACTGGTGGCCGTGATTCGAGGTCGTTCTCAGCGCGTCCCCTCCAACCACGTCGTGTAACCGAACCCAGCCCCCATCTCCAGGCCCAGCCGCATCACGACCTCCCCGTCGGGCGTGACCTCCTCGATGAGCCCGGCCGTGGACCAGGTGATCCCGGTGTTCCCGCCGCCCAGGCGTGTCACGTCGCCCAGGGCGTAGCAGTTGATGGGCGGGTTCGGGACGTGGCGCCAGACGGCCTCGTACGCGTCGTCGCCCGTCCAGGTGTACTCGATGATCCGCGACGAGACGTCGTCTGTCTCGCCGTTGTCGAACACCAGGAGGCCATCGCCGAGCAGCTCGAACTGGTGTTGCTCGTGGAAGGCGTCCAGCTCGGGATCACCGAGCAGCTCGAAGCTCGGATCGTCGCCGCCGAGCGTCCAAGCGCGCTCGCCGGTGGCCCGGTCCACGGCCACGATGGCGTCGAAGTGACGCATCGAGATCAGGTAGAGGTCCGCGGCCTCGTCGTAGTCCATGGCGTTGGCGTGGGACCAGTCGACGGCCTCGTCGCCCGCCGAACCCCGGGGGACGAGGTCGGCGTCGTCGAAGACGGACCAGATGTCGCGGGTCGTCCCGTCGGGATCGATCTCCACGATCTTGTCCCCGGCCACCCAGACCTCGTCTCGCAGGCGGTAGTCGCGAGCGAGCGCGGCGAGGGTCCCGTCGGGGAGCTCGACGAAGTCGTGGTGGACGTCGTCGATCTCGAGGGTCTCGGTCCCCGATCCGTCCAGGTAGGTCCGGTGTAGCCGCGACACGTAGTCCTCTTCGACGACGAAGCCGTCGGTCTCGGCCAGGTGCAGGACCGCACAACGGTCCCGCGACAGGGCCGCGCGGGACACCGTGATCCCGGGTTCCTCGGCGTCGCCCCACCACAGGTACTCGCCCGCGGTGTCGATCAGGACGGGGCGGTGCTGGCCGGAGAGCAGGGAGGTGACGAGCACGCCCGGGGTCGCCTGTGAGGGCTCTTCGACGAGCAGTTCGATCTGCGGCAGCTCGGGCGGGGCCGGGCCGGGCTCCAGCGAGCCCAGCGTGCACGCGTCGTCGTCGCTGACGTCGTCGTCGTCCGAGGGAACGGCCGAGTCGTCGTCCGCGGGATCGCCGCCCTCGCAGCCGGCCACCGCGAGGGCGGCCAGCAGTCCGGCGCGACGGAGCCACGGGATCAAGGCACGGCCACCTTGCGCGCCAGGCCGCCGCGGGCGTGGCATCTGGAGCGCTTGCCCGCGTCGCCCAGGCGCGTGCGCGCGGGCCCCACGGGCTCGGCCAGGATCATCTTCACGCCATCCACGCGGACGCTCACGTCGCCCTTTTGCTTGTCCAGCCCCACGGCCACGAATGCGTGGTTGGGGATGTACATCACGGCCACGGGCAGGTCGGGGAGGGCCGCGCGAAGGATCGCCAGGTAGAGCACGGACTTGGAGTCACAGTCGCCCTTGCTCGCACCGAGCACGGCCAGCGGGCGGCGGTACCCGGCGTAGTCCTTGCCGCGCTTGCGCTCCTCGTAGGGGATGGACTGGACGAAGCACAGGGCCCTGCGGGCGAACGTGCGCTGGTCGTCGGAATCGTCGAGGTCGAGGCCCCGCGCCAGGGCGCTCGCCACGGGCGCCAGATCATCGGAGTAGTCGTCGACCAGGCGGGCGTGGTCCGGCTGCAGCTTGCCCCGGTGCCTCACCCAGCGGTGGGTGTCGAGGTAGCGCTCGAAGGCCTCGTCGGCGGCGTCCTGTGCGCCGTTCATGGCGGCCTTCATGGCGCGGCGATCCTGGCCCGACGCGCTGATGGAGATGCCGCGGGACAGGCCGCGGACCTTCAGCTCCACCCCCTGGACCGTCCTGGCGTACTTGCGCGCTGCCTTGACCTGGACTGCCACGGCGTCCTCGTAGGGGAAGCCCAAGGGGGCGCCCATGTCCGAGCGCACGTCGGCCTTGGGGAGGTCGAAGCGGATCGTGCGCTCCTGCGCCTCCTCGTCGTTGAAGGTCATCTTGAAGCGCCGCTGCTCCGCGGCCCCGGAGGGGCTGGGCCACGAGAGGGACAGCGCCAGCAGCAGCAGCAGCGAGACGTGTCTCATCGTCCGAGGTACTCCTGGCAGATCGCCTCGCCGTCCTCCGTGCCGCGCTGGAACAGGCGCTGGATGTTGCGCACCGAGAACAGGGCCGCGTGGTAGAGGCGGAAGTCTGCCGCGCCGTGGCTCCGGGCGGGGCGGACGATGATCCGCTCGCCGGCGAAGCTGGAGCTGCGGGTGGGGCGTCGCTTGCCGCGGAGGCGATGCCGCAGCCGCCTTCGCCGCCGGAACGGCGTGATGGCCCACACCTCGTCCAGATCCATGGCCTCGAGGGCGCCCAGCGGCAGGTTGTTGGTGAACCCGCCGTCGTAGTAGCGCCGGCCGCGGATCTCGATGGCGCGATCGCCCAGCGCCGGGATGGCGGCGGAGGCGCGGTAGATGAGCTCGCGCTCGTCGCGGGTCCAGTCCCCCTCGGCCGGGGTCAACGAGACGCTGCTGTGGGTGTCCGCGTCGGTGAGGAAGACGAGGATCGGCACCTGGCCCTCGTCCGTGGACGCGGGCTGGCTGTCGCGGTAGCGCGCGAAGATGCGGTCCAGGGCGTCGCCGTAGGCGAACGGGTTCTGCAGCTTGATCAGCCGCTTCGCAGCGAACGGCTTGACCCAGCGCACCGTGTCCACCCAGGTCTCCTCGAGGTCGTGGATCATCTCCTCGCCCCGGTTCCACACCAGGGCGTGCATCACGCCGATGGAGGTGGCCGCGATGACGTCGAACTCGATGCCCGCGTGCTTCAGCGCCACCAGGGCGCCGGCCTGGTAGGCGCCCAGCGCGCCGCCGCCGGACAGGACGAGCCCGCGCTCGATGGGCGTTTCTGGTCGGCTCGCGGTCACCGCCTGCGTCCTCCCCGGTCCAGTGGATGGACAACCATACTCCGCTCCCCTCACGCGCGCATGATCCTTTTGACCAAGCTGCCGCCATTGTTGTAGAAACGCCCGACGGGGGAACGACAACGACAACCTGTGGCCGGAACAGGAGCTAGCCATGCCCAGAATCGTCAAGTGTGGACTGATCCAGTGCGCCAACGCGCTGGACACCAATGAGCCCGTGGAGAAGATCCGCGACGCCATGTTCGACAAGCACCTGCCCTTCGTGG
>CAYRNR010000195.1:0-13487 GCA_964425605.1 uncultured Rickettsiales bacterium
ACGGGCTCGAGCGCGAGGAACGCCGCTGGCTGGACGAGGTCTACTGCGGCGACCGGCTGACCGAGCTCAGCGTCCGATCGGCGGTGCTGGGGGCGCTGCTGGCGGCGCTGATGGTGACGCTCAACGTCTACATGGGGCTCAAGACGTCCTTCGGCGAGGGTGGCGCGCTGATCGCGTGCATCCTCGGCTTCTCGGTGATGAAGCTGCTCGGGCAGATCGACCGCGCCCGGGTGCCGTTCACCAAGCTGGAGCTCAACGTCAGCCAGACCATGGCGGGCGCGGCGGGCTCCCTGGGCGCCATCGACAACGTGATCCCGGCGCTGTTCCTGCTCGGCGGCGCCACCGGCGCGGTGGCCGTGCTCCACCGGCCCGACGGCACGCCGCTGGTGCCCACGTGGTGGGAGATCGGGCTGTGGTGCCTGTTCACCTCCATGCTCGGGGTGTCCTTCGCCGTACCGATGCGGCGCGCCCTGATCGTCGTGGAGAAGCTGCGCTTCCCCACCGGCACGGCGGCGGCGGAGACCATCCGCACCCTCTACTCCGAGGGCGCGTCGGCGGTGCGGCAGGCAACGGCGCTGGCCGCGGTGGGGGTGGCGTCGCTGGCGGTGACCTTCCTGCGGGACTGGAACCCGGCGTCCTGGTTCGGCGATCGGCCGGAGCTGACGCGCTGGCTGCGCATCCACTCCAGCTACGGCATCGAGTCCCTGGCCAAACTGTTCGGCTCGTGGACCCCCAGCGTGTTCGGCTGCCCGGCCGGCTCGCTGACCCTGGGCGTGGCCATGTCCCCGATGCTGCTGGGGGCGGGGTTCCTCGTGGGCCCGCGCATCGCGGTGAGCCTGGTCATCGGCGGGACAGCAGCGTGGATCTTCGTGGCGCCGGCGCTGAACGACGCCGGGATCCTCGCCGAGATCGCCGCGGTCGCGGGGGCGGCAGAACCGCTCCAGTACGGCGTGATCGTCAAGTGGACGCTGTGGCCCGCCCTGGGGCTGATGCTGGCGTCGGCGCTGGGATCCATGGGCGTCCGGGGTCGCCTCGTCTGGCGCGCCCTGTCGTCGCTGGTGGGGGACATGCGCGCGGGCCGGCGCAGCCCGGCGTCGCACCTGGATCTCCCCATGGCCCACTGGCTCACCGGGTTGCTGGTCGCGACGGCGGGCATCGAGGTCCTGCTGGTGTGGCGCTTCGACGTGACGTGGTGGGTGGGGTTGCTCGCCGTGCCCGTGGCGTTCGTGCTCTCGGTGGTGGCCATGCGGGCGGCCGGGGAGACGGATCTGGTCCCCACCGGCACGGTGGGCAAGGTGACCCAGCTGACCTTCGGCGCGGTACACCCGGGACACGTGGACGCCAACGTGCTCACCGCCGGGATCAGCACGTCGGCGGCCGGCGAGTCGAGCTACATGATGGTGGACCTCAAGGCGGGGCACCTGCTGGGCTCGACGCCGAGGCGGCTGGCCTACGCCCAGTACCTCGGGATCTTTGCCGGCGCGCTGGTGGCGACGCCGGTGTTCCTGCTCTTCGTGAACACCTATGGGCTGTTCGGCGACACGCTGCCAGCCCCCGGCGCGCAGGTCTGGGCCGGCCTGGCCCAGGTGCTCTCCCAGGGGGGGGAGGTCCTCCCGCGCGGAGCAGCGCTGGCGTTCTGGGTGGCGTTCGCGGTGGGGCTGGTCGTGACCGTGGTCGATGGGCTGGAGCTCCTCCCCAGGCGCTTCCTGCCGTCGGCCATGGCCGCGGGCCTGGCGATGATCCTCCCGGCGCACTACACCGTGACCCTGTTCCTCGGCGCCATGCTCCTGGTGGCCCTGCGCCGCTGGGCGCCGGGCTGGGTGGACCGCTACGGCGCTGTGGCCGCCGCCGGTGGGATCGCGGGCGAGGGCTTCGGCGGGCTCCTCGTCGCCGTGTTGCTGTTCTTCCATCTGATGTGAGCGCCCGCGACGTCAAGCCGCGGTGAATTTCGAGCCAGGCGCGGGGCCGCCGCGCCGGGGTGGTGCCCCGATCGTGCTACCATGACGCGTTCGAAGAGCTGTCCCACGAACACGGGAGACGTCGATGATCCTTCGCCGACTGTTGATGCTGCTGCTTCCGGGCGTCTTCGCCCTGTCGGTCCTCGCCCCGCAGGACGCCACCGCCCAGACCCAGCTGTGGACCCAGCCGACGGTGCAGACCACCCGCACCCTGGCCGATCTCAAGGGAGGAGGGCCCTTCGGGCTCGGCTTCTCGGCCGGCTCGCGCAACGGCATGACCATGAAGATCTGGGCCGCGCGCGCGCACGGCATCATCATCGACGTGGGCGCGCCGCCGTTCCCCGGCAGCCTCGCCCTGGGCTTCGGCTACCGCGGGCACTTCAAGCCCCTGGCGCCGCCGAGCAACGCCATCGCCGCGCTGCCCTTCATCGGCATCAACGGCCGCGTGCGGATGATGTTCACCGGAGGCAGCAAGCCGTTCGTCGAGGCGGGCCCCGGCGTGATGTTCGGCGTCAGCGTGGTGGTGCCCCAGTGGCCCGTGGAGCTGTTCTTCGAGGCGGGTCCGGTCTTCGCGTTCTGGGATGCCGGCAGCGGGGTCGGGTTCGCCGTCGACGTGGACGGTCTGGCCGGCGCTCGTCTGTACTTCTAGCCCCCGCTAGAACTCCACCGCCTCCACTTCCTGGATCGTCAGCTCCCACGCCTCGGGGAAGCCCTTGCGCTTCATGTGCGCGCGCTGCTTCTTGAGAACGGCGTCGTCGGTGGGCGCGAGGACCTGCATCAGGGTCAGGGTGGGCTCGGTGTAGTTGGCGGTCCACCCGTCCTCGGTCAGCGCGGACTTCAGCTCGAGGTTCCCGCCCTCGCCCAGGGAGAAGGTGCCGGTGTCGTAGACCTCCCAGGGGATCTCGCGGCCGTCGAGCATGCCGTTCTCGAACAGGCCGATCTTGACCCGGTTGAGCACGTACTCCCCGTCGGGCGTCAGGCGGAGCCAGACCTTGAACAGATCGTCGTCGTACTCGTTGTCGCTGACCCACCAGTGGATCACGGCCTGGCCGGCCCAGTTCTGGTTCATCAACGACGGGCCGAAGCTGAACTCGCGACGCACGCGCGTGACCGGCGTGAGCCCGGGCCAGGTCTTCTCCGCGCCGCTCAGGGGAGCGACGGCGGCGTCGACGTCGGCGTTGGCGCCGTAGGCGGTCACCACCAGCTTGAGGTGGCAGTAGGGGGGGACCTCGGCCTTGGGGATGCTCAACCGGGTCTCGCTGGTGGTCCAGCGCTTGCCCAGCCCCTCGAGCTCCACCGCGTACGCCGTCGCGCCCTCGGCGGCCTCCCAGGAGACCACGAGGTCGCTGGTGGCCGGCACCACCTCGTCGACCGCGGGCTCGACCAGGACCGGGAACCCGATCATCGAGCGCTCGAGGTCGAACACCTGGTTCTCACGGGTGATGTGGATGGGGAGGGCAGCGCCGGGCTCCACACACTGCTGGATCGCGCGGTATCGCCCCGGCAGCCAGTTGTCCGCGGGCAGGGCGAGATCGCCCACCGAGACGGTCGCGTCGGCCACGGGATCGCTGCCCTGGACCACGTACAGGTAGAGGTCGCACTCGACCCGCTCGCCGTACTCGTAGTCGAACTGGTCCTGCAGGAACGTGCCGTACACACGGAACGTCGCAGGGATCGGCGTGACCGCCTGTTCCTCCTCCACCGGCGGCTTCTTGCGCTTGGCGTCGGCGGCGGTGGGGATGAGCAGCACGGCGATGACGAATGCCAGGAACAGTGTTGTCGGGCCCGATAGTCGCATCTGAGGATCCTTCTCCATGGTCACGGGTTGTCCGGGGCCGTATTCTAGACCAACTACACCCAGTTGATGTACCACGTCACCCGCGCTGTCTAGCAGAGAGGAAACACGATGGGCAACGACATTCACCGCAGGAAGGTCCTGGGCCTGCTGGGATGTGGGGCGGCGGCGGCGGCCGTCGGGGGCTACAAGCTCCTGCGCCCGGGTGCCGGCGTGGCCTACGCGTCCACGGCGTCCTCCGGCTGGACCGCGGGCGAAGGTGCGACCCAGGCCGCCGCCGGGAAGGCCGCGCTGACCGTGGCGCGCAACGGCGGCCCGCGCGCCCTGGTGGACGCTGCCATCGCTGGCCTGGGCGGCATGGGCAAGTTCGTGTCCAGCGGGGACAAGGTGCTGGTCAAGCCCAACATGGGCTGGGACCGCAAGCCCGAGCTCGCGGCCAACACCAACCCCGAGGTCATCGCCCGGCTGGTGGAGATGGCGCTGGAGGCCGGGGCCAAGCGGGTCACCGTGCTGGACCGCACGTGCAACGACGCCCGACGCTGCTATGCCAACAGCGGCATCGAGGCCGCGGCCAGCGCAGCGGGCGCCCGCGTGGTCCACGTGGACGACGATCGGGTCACCCGCGTGGACCTCGGCGGCGACGTGCTGCACGAGTGGGACGTGTACGACGAGGTCGCGGACGTGGACGTGCGCATCAACGTGCCCATCGCCAAGCACCACGCCCTGTCCCGGCTCACCCTCGGCATGAAGAACTGGATGGGCTGCGTCGGGGGCAACCGCAGCCGCATGCACCAGCACATCCACCGCTCCGTGGTGGACCTGGCCGCGTACTTCCGGCCCCAGCTGACGGTGCTCGACGCCTACCGCATCCTCACCGCCAACGGCCCCACCGGCGGCAACCCCGCCGACGTGACCCAGCTCAGGGTGCTGTGCGCGTCCGCGGACCCCGTCGCCGTGGACACCTTCGGCGCCTCGCTGTTCGGCGTCGGGGCGGACTCCCTGCGCAGCCTCGAGATCGGGGAGGAGCGGGGGCTGGGCACCCGGGATCTCTCTTCGCTCGCGACCCTGGAAACCGACCTGGGAGCGTAGCCAGTGCTCCGACACGCCCGCCGCGCGGTCCAGGCCGCGAGCCTGTTGCTGTTCCTGGTCCTGCTCGTGATGACCCGCTACGGCGGCACCGACGAGCTGGCGTGGCCGGTCAGGCTGTATCTGGACATCGATCCCCTGGTGATGCTGGGCACCCTGCTGTCGGCCCACACCGTGCCCGCGGCGTTCCTGGCGGCGCTGGTCGTCCTGGTGCTGGCGCTGGTCCTCGGCCGATCGTTCTGCGGCTGGGTGTGCCCCCTGGGTGCGCTGAACCAGATCGCTGGCCACCTGCAGCGCCGCCGCCCGGGCAAGGAACGCGCGGTCCGACGTTGGAGCAAGGCCCAGCGGATCAAGTTCGGGGTGCTCGCGGCCGTCCTGGTCGCCTCGGCCCTCGGCCTTCAGTGGGTGGGGGTGCTCGATCCCATCTCCCTGACCATCCGCTCGCTGAGCCTCGCCGTCGGACCCGCCATCGAGCTGGGCACGCGCCAGTTCTTCGACGCGGCCTACCACACGGGGCTCGATCCGGTGCGCGCCGTCTCCGAACCGATCTACGGTGTGGCCAAGGACCACGTGCTGTCCTTCGAGCAGCCATCGTTCCGCCAGGCGCCGCTCCTGGGGGCGCTGTTCCTCGCCATCTTGGCCCTCAACCTGTACCGCCCCCGCTTCTGGTGCCGCTACCTCTGCCCGCTGGGCGGACTCCTGGGACTGCCCGCGCGCTTCGGCGCGCTGCGCCTGGGAATGGACGCCGAGGCCTGCGACGGCTGCGGCAAGTGCACCGTGAAGTGCCCCGCGGGCGCCGAACCGGAGAGCGCCGCGGACGGCGGCTGGCGGCCCGCCGAGTGTTACGTGTGCGGCAACTGCACCTCCACCTGTGACAAGGGCCTGGGGTTCGGGTTCGGCCGCCCAGACGTGAAGGCTCGGCGCGTGGCCCCCGTGGACGCCGGCCGGCGGACCGTGATCGTGGGCGTCGCCGTCGGTTTCGCCGCTGCGCCCCTCCTGCGCGTGCCCGGCGCGCGCGGCCTGCCGCACCCGCTCCTGATCCGGCCGCCCGGTTCGGTCCGGGAGTCCGACTTCCTGCTGCGGTGCGTGCGGTGCGGGGAGTGCATGAAGGTCTGCCTCACCGGCGGAATGCAGCCCACCGGCCTGGAGGCTGGCCTCGAGGGCATCTGGACCCCGATGCTCGTCATGCGGCGGGGCTACTGTGAGTACAACTGCACTTTGTGCGGGCAGGTGTGCCCCACCGGGGCCATCGAGGAACTCACCGTGGAGGAGAAGCAGGAGGTCCACATCGGCACGGCGTTCGTGGATCCGGAGCGGTGCCTCCCCATCGCCCTGGGGACCGAATGTGTGGTCTGCGAGGAGCACTGCCCGACCCCCACCAAGGCCATCCAGCTCGTGGAGATCGAGGCCCTCGGGCCGGACGGCACGCCCCAGCGCGCCCGCAGGCCGGTGGTCGATCCCAACGTCTGTATCGGCTGCGGGATCTGCGAGACGCGATGCCCGGTGACGGATCTCCCCGCGATCCGGATCACATCCATCGGCGAGACCCGCGACGAGGACAACCAGCTGCTGCTCGACTCCGGGGGGGGAATCTATGGCTACTGACGATCCTTCCTGCTCCGGCGACAGCGAGTCGTTGGACCCCGAGGTCGCGCAGACCGAACGTCTTGCGGCCATGGGGCGGCTCGTGTCGGGCATGGCCCACGAGCTCAACAACCCCCTGGCCTCGATCCTGACCACGGCGGAGATCCTCGCGGCGTACGGGGGTGCGCCCGAGGTCAACGAGATGGCGCGGAACATCGTCAAGGAGACCAAGCGCTGCCGGCGCCTGATCCGCCAGATGCTCGGGTTCGCTCGCGAGCAGCCGGCGAACCGAGGCCTGCTGGACCTCGAGTCCATCGTCACCGGCGCCCTGGACCTGCAGGCGTACAACATCCGCATGGCTCAGGTCGAGGTGGAGCGGGTGAATCGGTCGGGGGGGATCACCGTGCTCGGTGAGCCCGGTCAGCTCCAGCAGGTGGTCCTGAACCTCGTCGAGAATGCCCTGACGGCCCTCGAGACCAGCGACCCCCCGCGGCGGTTGACGATGGAGACGGGCGTCCACGGACGCTGGGCCGAGCTGCTCGTGCGGGACAACGGCCCGGGCATCGCACGGGAACGCCGCGGCCAGGTGTTCGATCCGTTCTTCACCACCGGCCCGCCGGGCCAGGGCACCGGCCTCGGGCTCAGCATCAGCCAGCGCATCACCGAGAACCACGACGGCCGCATCGAGCTGCGCCCCCCACCGGACGGCGGGGGCGCCTGCTTCCGCGTCCGCCTGCCCGCACAGGAGTCCATCGGTCCGGTCTCGGCCATGGACTCCACCGGCACCATCCGCGAGATCCACCGCCGCCACTTCAACCTGCTGGTGGTGGACGACGACCGCGGCGTGCTCGACGGGATCTGCGCGCTGCTGCGCGACTACGGTCACGAGGTGCGGTCGGCCACGAGCGCGGCCGAGACGCGCGCTGCGCTGCAGGCCTCGGACGGGTTCGACGCCATCTTGCTCGATCTGAGCCTGCCGGGTGAGTCGGGCCGGGACCTCTACGAGACGCTGGAGGAGGGCGTTCGAGAGCGCGTCGTCTTCGTCACCGGAGAACTCGCCCGCCAGAGCTCCGCGGAGTTCCTCGAGCGGTTCGCCGGGAGGACCCTCATCAAGCCCTACACCTACCGGGAGCTGCGCGCCGCCCTGGCCAACGTGCTCAGTACGTGAAGTAGACGGCGCCCCAGGTGAAGCCCGAGCCGAAGCCCACGGCCATGACGTTCATGCCGCGCTGCAGCCGCCCGTCCTCCTCGGCGACGGCCATGGCCATGGGGATGGTGGCGGCGGTGGTGTTGCCGTAGTCCACGATGGTGTGGATCACCTTCTCGGCCGGGATCTCGAGGATCTTCGCCACGTACTCGTTGATCCGCATGTTCGCCTGGTGTGGCACCACCAGGTCGATGTCGGCCGGGGTGATGTCGTTGGCCGCGCAGGCCTCCATGATCACGCCGATCATGCCGCGCGTGGCGTACTTGAACACCTCGCGGCCGTTCATCGTCGGGTAGAGCAGGTCCGGCCGCACGACCCCCTCCTGGCCCTCGTGCTGGATGAACGGCTTCTGGGCGATGTCCCAGACCTTGCCGGCGAGGGCGTCCGCGTGCCGGCCGTCGGCGTGGAGGTGCCACGAGTGGATGGCGCCGGCCTCGTCGTCATCGGCCGCCGAGACGATCGCCACCCCCGCGCCGTCACCGAACAGCACGGCCACGTCGCGGCCCGCGGTGCTGAAGTTCAGCGCACTGGACTGGATCTCGGAGCCCACGACCATCACGTGGCGGTACGAACCGGAGCGGATCAGCGAGTCCGCCATGCCCACGCCGTACAGGAACCCCGAGCACTGGTTGCGGATGTCCATGACCGGGCAGCCCTCCATGCCCATGTGGGCCTGGAAGTAGCAGCCGGCGCCCGGGAAGTGGTGGTCCGGGCTGAGGGTGCCGAAGAGGATGATGTCGATGTCCTTGCCCTGCAGGCCCGCCTGCTCGAGCGCGCGTTCGGCTGCAGGCACGGCCAGCATCGACGTGGTCATGCCCGCATCGGTGAATCGACGGGTCCGGATCCCGGACCGCTTCTGGATCCACTCGTCGTTGGTATCCATCAACTCGGACAGATCGTCGTTGGTCACGATCCGCTCGGGGACGTTCATGCCGATGCCGGAGAACTTGGCTCGAGACACGGTTCCTGCTCCTAGGGAAGGGGACTGATCGAAGGTCGCCGGTAGGATGGGACGTCACCGCCCGAATGTCAAAGGAGAACGCAGTTAACCATCCGAATTGATTTGGCTTTTCGGAAATTGGTTCAACCGCTTGACCCTTGGCCGCGGGGGCTCACCGCCGGCGGAGCAACAGCAGGCCGAGCAGGGACAGGGCGGTCAGCGCGGCAGAGCCCGGATCGGAGCCGGTGCGGCACTCGCAGTCGCCGCCGATCTCGGGGTCGCCGGTGTAGTCGTCGAGGTTGCCGTCGTAGTCGTCGTCGTCCCCCTCGGAGTCGTCGTCGTCGTCCCCGCCCTCGTTCTCCACCATCTCGTAGAGGCAGACGTCGTCGAGGGTCCAGCCGCCGAACTGGAGGCCCTGGTCGCTCTCGATCTCCCACTTGAGCTGGACCGAGGACTGGTTGGCCGCCCACTCGGTGATGTCGAGGTCGAACAGGATCCACTCGGTGTCCTGGTGGTGGACGTCACCGGGGCCGACCGCGTTGGTCCAGACCTCGGTGCCGTTGACGTAGATGCGCCCGAAGTCGTAGACGGCGTCCTCGACGCCCAGCCAGCGGCGGAACTGCAGGCGGACCGTGTCGTGGTCGGTGAGGTCGTAGACCGGGCTGTACAGGGCGTTGATCTTGCTGTTCTGGTACTTGCCGTCCCAGTTCTCTTCCAGGGCCAGATCGTTGCCCCAGACGTTGCTGCCGCTGTACGCGTCGTCGGGGTCGCCGCCGTTGCCTGTGGGGGAGCCGAGCATCCAGTCGTCGGCACCGTCGCTGATCTCGCCGGAGATCAGCTCGTGGGTCCAGTCGCCCTCGCCGGACTCGAAGTCGTCGCAGAGGATCTCGGTGAGCTCGCCCACGTAGACGTAGTACCCGGGGTCGCCCTCGTTGTAGGGGCGGCTGACGATGGTGCCGGACTCCATCTCGTCGGCCTCGATGCGGTAGCGCAGCTGCGTACCCCAGGGGCGAGCGGGCAGCTCGGTGGTGAACTCCTCGCCGCCCAGGGAGTCCATGTCCTGCTCGTACCAGGTCTCGCCGGCGTCGTCGGACCAGTGGAGCCGGACGTCGCCCACGGAGCTGTCCAGGCACTCCGGGTGGGCCGGCGCCACCGAGACCGTCAGCTCCACCGACTCGTTGTGCTCGAGGATGTTCGTCATCGGCTCGTGGTCGATCCTCAGCGCAGCCTGGGCGCCGTCGCCGAGCAGGCCGTGGGGGCCGAACGCCGCGTCGATGGCGCACACGTGGGGGGTACCGTCGTCGAGGTCGCCGTTGTCGTCGTCCGACACCAGCGCGGCCTCGTAGGTGGACGGGATGTCAGAGGTGATCTCGGCCATGCCGGCGAAGATGCCGTGGACGACCTCCTCGCCCGCCTCCTGGCCGAGGTCGTCGACCAGCACGGTGCGCAGGTCCCAGATGGCGCCGCCGACGATCAGCCCGTCCTCGTGGACCTCGCCCACGATGTCGTCGGGGTAGACGTGGTCCTCCTCCACGTTGCGGATGTACTCGCCGTTCACGCCGAAGTAGGGGGACATGTAATGATCGCGCGTCTGCAGGAACGCCATGGCGTCGGCGAAGCCCTCGCCCACCGAGCCGTCCCAGTCACCCACACCCCAGATGATGCTGTAGAAGTGAAAGCCGTGGCCGTACTCGTGGTAGATGACGTCGGCCACCATGGCGGTGTTGTTGCACCAGCTGCCCCCGCTCAGCGTGGTGATGTCCCCGTCGTACCAGGCGTTGCACTCGTCGTCGTAGTTGACGTTGACGGTCATGCGCTCGCCCGAGATGTCGACGTCGGGTGCGATCTGATGCGCGAAGTCGCGCACGTCGTTGCTGAAGCGGTAAGCGTCCTGCTGCGCCTGCTCGTACTCGGTGGCCTGCCAGTCCCACACGGCCACGTCGCCGTCCTCGATGTCCGAGAGGTAGGCGGTGATCTCACCGCCGCGCAGGTTGTTGACCCGCGTGTACGTGCCCTCGGGCTCCAGGGACACCGCCGTGGACGTGCCCGACGAGGTGAACATGCCGCTGCCGTCGGTGGTGTCGTTGCCGTCGTTGTGCTCGATGGTCATGTATCGGGCGGGGCTGGAGACGATGGCGCCGCCCGGGTTGCGGTCGTGATGGGAGATCTCCACGGTGGCGTCGAGGAACATGCGCTCGTCGCGCATGGCCCAGAGGATGTCGTCGTGGGCGTCCACGTAGGCGCTCCAGCGGCCCGTGACGCTGTCGAGATCCACGACCCAGACGAGCCGGTAGGCGAAGTCGTCCTCCATCACCGAGGGCGCGATGGCCAGCTTCGCCTCGACCGGGACCGCGCTCGCGCCCAGATCCCGCAGGGAGGCCATCGCCGTGGCCGTCGCCTCCTCGGCGGTGATCGAAGGCGCGGTGTTCACCTCCACGTGGGGGAAGCAGCGCACGCCCATCCAGACGATCCTGCCGTGGGACATGGCCACGAACGTCCCGGCCCGGAGCACGGGCACGCCGCCGTGGGTCTGCTGGTGGCTGACGAACCTCGTCTGTCCGGACACCTGGTTGCGCCAGGGCACGAGCTGGGACTCCGAGGCGCCCCCCGGGAACAGGTAGGGGTTGTCGCGCCAGAAGGCCTTGGCCACCTGCTCGGCCAGCGCGTCGTCGGTCTGGACCGCCGGGTCCACGTCCACGCCCTTGCCCCAGAGGTGGCGGAACACGCCGTTGGGGCCGTGCTCCCGGTGTGTCCACGAGACGCCGTACCTCTCTGCGAACTCCGGGGGTAGCCGGACGATGTCGCTGTTGGGCGCGAGATCGCCGTGTCCAGCGATCCACTCGGCGCCGGCCGGCACGTGCTCGACGCGCGAGTTCGGCGCCTGGAAGGCCAGGGCGGTCGAGGCGATCACGAATGAGCCGAGGATCGTCGTGACGAGGCGGGCGCTACGCAGCATGGTGTGCTCCTCTTTCCTTCTTACCGAGGTAACAACTTAGGTCACGACCCGGCCAGCGACATCTTTTTCCGGCGCGGAAGATGGCGAATTTGCAGGCCTTTGACACACTTTTGCGACGTCTTTACATCGGTCCGCGAGCGCGCGCTGACAAGTGGGTCTTGCTCCGATCCGCGGTTTGCCGAAAACTGATCCCATGCCCGCGAACCTGACGCCCATCTACCGGTCCGCCGAGGCCCGCTTCAAGGCGGCCACGGACCCACGCGAGCGGGTGGAGGCCCTCGAGGAGATGCTGCGGGTCATCCCGCGACACAAGGGGACCGATCACCTGCGCGGCGCGCTACGCCGCAAGCTCAGCCAGCTACGGGACGAGGAGCGCACAGCGTCCAAGAGGGGAGGGGGGCGGGCCGATCCCGGGCACGTGCCCCGCCAGGGGGTGGGCCAGATCCTGCTCCTGGGGCCGGCCAATGGCGGCAAGTCCGCGTTGCTCGCGGCGCTGACGAACGCCGAGCCCGCGGTGGCCGACTACCCGTACACCACCCAGCGGCCCCAGCCGGGGATGGCGACCTGCGAGGGCGTGCCGATCCAGCTGGTGGACGGTCCTGCCGTGGAGCCGGCGGTGTACCAGCCGTGGATGAACACCCTGATACGCAACGCGGACGTGGGGCTGGTGGTGGTGGATCCGTCCATGACCGGCGTGCTCGGCGTCATGGAGGCGCTGCAGGAGCTCCTCGGGTCGCGTGCACGAGTCGACCTCGTGCCCGCGTGGTGGGCCGTCGGCGAGGACCGCAGCGATGTCGCAACCGAAGGGGACGCCGGGGCCGTCGAGCTGGACGACGAGGCGCTCCTGGCTCGCCTGGAGCCCGGCGACGTGGAGCTGCCGGTGCTGATGGTGGCCAGCAAGGCCGACGTGGCCGGCAACGACGGGGACTTCGAGGTGCTCTCGGAGCTGATCGGGGATTGCTGGCCGATGTTGCCTGTCTCCGCGAGCAGCGGCCAGGGCCTCGACGACCTGCGGAGGGCCGCCTTCCGCAGCCTCGATGTGATCCGCGTCTTCGCCAAGCCGCCGGGCAAGCCGCCCAGCCTCGGCGAGCCCATCGTCCTGCCGCGGGGCGCCACCGTGGCCGACATGGCCCGGGCCATCCACCGGGAGATCGCCGAGGATCTGCGCTTCGCCCGGATCTGGAGCGACCGCCACCACGACGGCCAGCGGATACCCCAGGATCAGCAGCTCCAGGACGGCGACGTGGTGGAGATCCATGCCTGAGCCGCGCTACCTGGAGCTCGCGCGCAGCGGCGAGCTCGCCGCGCGCGCTCAGACCCTCCGCGCGCGCCTGGCTGCTTGCGACCTGTGCCCCCGTCGCTGCGGCGTGGCCCGCACACGCGGCGAGCTCGGCACCTGCGGGATCGGCGCCCAGGCGGTGGTCGCCAGCGCCTCGCCCCACTTCGGCGAGGAGCGGCCGCTGGTGGGCCGGGGCGGGTCGGGGACGGTGTTCTTCTCCGGATGCAACCTGCGCTGTGTGTTCTGTCAGAACGACGACATCAGCTTCACCGGCCGGGGCCACGCCGTGGACGCGGCGGCCCTGGCGCGCATCGCGCTGCAGCTGCAGGGGGCCGGCTGCCACAACCTCAACGTGGTCACGCCGACCCACGTGGTGCCGATGATCCTCGACGCGCTGCAGGTCGCCTCCGAGGAGGGCCTGGCGATCCCGCTGGTCTACAACACCGGCGGGTACGACGACCTGGACGTCCTGCGCACGCTCGATGGCGTGGTCGACATCTACATGCCGGACGCCAAGTTCGCCGACGCGGACCCGGCGGCGCGGTTCTGCGACGCGCCCGACTACCCCGAGGTGAACCGCGCGGCCCTGGCGGAGATGGTCCGGCAGGTGGGGGATCTGGAGCTGGACGACGAGGGGATCGCCACTCGGGGGCTGCTCGTGCGTCACCTGGTGATGCCCGGC
>CAYRNR010000196.1:0-13419 GCA_964425605.1 uncultured Rickettsiales bacterium
TCGAAGGCAGACCTGGACCCTCCTTGCTGCCATAATGGGCGTGAACGGTTACGAATCACGGTAGTTGGCCACGCCCTCGGCGCGAGGGGGCAATAGCTCGCCGGTTCCATGGAGGCCTGAAGGATAGTTGGCCTCGATCCAGTGAAGCACTGCCTGCCGGTCAGCGATGCAAACCCTTTTACCTGCGCCCGCTTTGACTTCGGAGAGCGCTCCCATCCAGAACAGCGGTTCCAGTCGCTTGCGCATTGCTCGGGACAGAGTCGATGACACCGCGGAGCCGTCATTCAACAGCTGATCGAGCCTGCGTGCGAGTGCATCAACTGCCATCATGATTCTCCATGCGAATGCGCAACCGCGACGTTTCGTCCAGCACCAAGCCGCCCTGACCCGGGCGGAGGAAGTACAGCGTCTCCACGCAATCGCGGGCTTCAGGGCTAGCGACTACCGGAACAAAACCCATCCCCGTGGCGTGCTCGATGAGCGCGCGCAGGTTGGGTTCGTCCAGGGTGGCCACTTCGTCGAGGAAAAACGGGACAGCCACCGTATCGTCCGAAAGCATCATCCTCAGGAGTTCAAGGTGAACCAGTACCTTGATAGTGGCGCTGGTACCCTGCGACTCGATCTGTGCCAACGAGTCAAAGGTCTTAGTCTGGCTGCGAGCATCGATGACTTTGAAGCGAAGGTCGAATAGCTCGGCCAGATCGATGCGGGGGCGGTTCTCTAGCCACGATTGGATCTCCCGCGCCGCTCGCGTGCGACCGCCTGGTCCGGCGAACAGCGGCGCGTCTTCGACTTCGATGACCACTTCCAGTTTCCGGATCAGGTCGCGCTGTCGCACCAATGTGAGAGATACGCCTTCAAGGTTGGAAACTTGTCGCCGCCCCAATGCCGTCGTCAGCCGGGACACCTCGCGCTGCACCTCATCGACAGCTTCCACCAGTGCTTTGAATGCGCTCCGCATTCCATCGACGAGCGAGGTCCAAAGATCCTGGACGGCCTTTTCGCGGTCTGCCAAGGCAGACAGCTCATCTTGGAGTCGCTCGATGGTCTCGTCCTCAGTCGAGCCGACGTGACGCCCGCTGGTCTGGTGCTCTACGTCGCCGAACAGCACCTCGACGCGCTGGGCAACCTGTTGCTGCTTGGCGGTGTCTGCCCTGTAGCCGCGGATCAACTCGTCCAGAGTTGCGTCCGGTATTTCCGTGCCTGGGTTTGCCACGACCCAGGTAGTCGGCGGGGGTTGAAGCCGACGAACGCTGTTGGCGTCTCGATTGAGACGATCGCGAAGTGTAGTGATCTCTCGGTCGTTCTCCTTCTGTTGCAGGGCGATCTGCGTGTGTTTCCTCTGCAAATCCGATTGCCGTTGTTCGACCTCTGCGGCGGACCAAACAAGGTGCTTCAATGCCTCAGATGCTTCGTCTAGTTCTTCCTGGCGTTCGTTCCACGATTCCCATGCCCGAAGGCGTTCCTTCGCCTCATCCAGGGAGCTTCGGGCCTCGTACAACTCCTTCTCCAACTTCTCCCGCGCTTCTATGTCCGTAAGGGCCTGCTGTAGCTCCTGCGCTCGCTGCTCCCCAACCCGCAGACGCTCTTGGATCTGCTCTACATCCTGGTACTGCTCCAGTGGCGAAGGCGCCTCGGCCGGGCGCTTGCTGATGAGCACCCCGTTTTCGTGGAAGCCGTCCTCGCCGAAAGCTTCGTCGATGCGACGCACCAGCGCGATGGCGGCCTGGGAATCGTCCAGCGACACGCGGCCATCGCCGAGAACCTCGGCCAGGAGGCTAGGATTAAGCACATCGAACACGTCTCCCAGGGAGTCGTCGGTGAGCCCGGAATGGGTCCGAAGCCAAGTGACTACTGCGTCCTCATAACGACTGACCAGCTTGCGATCACGGGACAGATTCAGTCGAATGGAGCGGAGTTCTCGCCCCAATTGATGACGGTCCGCTTTGCTTGCACCCGCCAGTCTTGCGACCAACGTGTCTTGCCTATCCTGGAGTTGAATACGGATCGAAGATTCGATCTCTGGGACGAAGGTCTTTGTGCGCTCGCGAAGGGACTCCAACTCGTTTTTCCTCGTCCGCAGAACCCCTGATTGTTCAGCGATCTGTGCGGCCTCCGCGCGCGCAGTTGCTTGCTGCTGCCCAATGCGCTGCAAGTCGTCATCCAAGGCTTCCCGCTGCGCCTCCAACTGCTCAATAGCTTCGTTCACGCGAATCCGCTCAGCTTCCAGGGTCTCTTCAATGCCCTGCCAGGTGGCGACGAGTCGTCTTCTGATAGTCTGTCTCTCTTCGAAACGTCCAACGAGATCGGCAATCGAAGGGGCCACCACCTGGAGCGCCATCACGTCCTGGGCATCACGTTCGACACGAGCGAACAGCTCTGCGTATTCACGTCTGATGTCCACGTCGATACGGCGTAGTCGGGGCCGACTGATATCGATGAATAGACGCTTGAGCTGATCTTGCTCGATTTTGGAGAGACGGAGGAGGTTGCGGAATAGGAACCGGAAGCTGTCATAACTCCCCGATCGCTTCAGAGGCACGAGGCCCAGCGGTGGTCCATTGGCGTCACCACTACCCGTGAGGCTGGCGCGGAGATGCCGAGGTTCCATAGGCCGTAGATCACGAGACAACAGGCGCCGCGACACCTCCTCCCAGGGCAGGGGTTCGCGGTCTGCGAGGTAGTGATTGCGGTCGTATTCCCCTCCGTAAGCGAAGCGCTCGTAGTCGTATCCCTGGACCGGCCCCAGCCCACGCAGGCCAAACACCTGTAGGCCGGTAGGCGTCATGCACTCGAACAGCACGAAGCTTCCACTCGTGGGAAAGTAGTGCTGTCGCGTCTTCCTCGGTTCGTGCGAGAAGTGCATACGGCGAGAGTCGTCGATGTACAGGTACTGCAGAGCGGCGATCAGCGTGGTCTTGCCGACGTTATTCGCGGCGACGAGGTGGATCGGGCTCTGGAGGTCCAATTCGGCATAGTCATATCCACCGGAGCGAAGGAGGATGATGCGGAGGGGGGCGCGGGCGACGCTCATGCCTCCTCCCCCTTCTGGGACGAATCGGTGGCCTCTTCCGTCTCCTTCCATACCTCCAAGCAGAGGTCGAAGAACCGCCACGCGGGCGTACGGAAACAGAAACGGTCTTCTCCAACGCGTTTGGTGAATCCGTAGCGTTCGAGCCTACGGATAACGTTCGCCAACTCTTCTTCGTTAGGAACGTTCGCCTCCGCCATGCAGCGCCGCCAGCTTTCGCGCGTCATGTGCGGGAGGTCGACGAGAGCGTGTCCGGCAGGGTCGAAGGCTGTGGATTCCAGATCCTTGCCGGCGTCTCCCCACGCTTCTACGAGAATGAAGAAGAAGACCACTAGTTGAGTGGCCTCTTTGCCTAAATCGTCGGCGGACTGGAAGTAGTAGAAACCGCGATCGTGCTCCACCAGGTCGAAACCGAGAGCGGCGAACAGCGTCCGGTATGAGCTGTATTCGGAGCGGAGTGCCATGTATAGAGCGTCGTCGTCTGCACAGATGTGTCGTCCTGACCGAAGACGATCGAACAACCTGGGCAAGAGAGACAACCCCGCCAGTTCCTCGATGCTCATGACACCACCTCCTGCAGCGTCAGGGGCCATGCTTCGATTTCCCCGCGAGGGACCGGATACAGTCGAACTGCTGCATCGTGGGCGAGGATCGTAGGGCCAAACGCGCCGCCCGTGATGTAACCGAATGCTCGGAGCTGTGCGGTCAGCGGGTATTCCGGCCAACGCGTAAGGACAAATGCGAGCACGTCAGCGATCGGGGCTGCCGCAACTACGGCTTCCTCGACCTGGGACCGCGTGATGATGGGGAGTTCGGGCGGCGGCGGAGCCTCGGCGATAGGGGGTGGCCTTTGGGGTTCATAACCTACCAGCGCTGTGAGCCGGGCGCGAATCTTCACGTCAGACATGAGGTATCGGGTACGCCACCCCGTTAGCCCCATACGCTGATCGAATCCCAGCCTGGCGGCACCAACTACTCCGATCCGCGCCAATGCGCGGGAAGCTCCAAGTAGCCATCGGCTGTCTCGCCGCAACTGCTGGTAGAGCGGTGCGACCTCGACGACGGCTGCATGGTGGTCTTCGAACGCTGCGCGGCGCATCCTGACGAGACGAGCCAGAGACCGAGTAAAACCCCGCTGGACGGGACCGTGAGAGAAGAAAACCTGCTCGCCGTCGTCTAGCGTGCCACGGAGGCGATCGAGCAACTGCTCCATCTCACCTTCCACACTGACAAGTTGGCGCAGTGGCACGAGGTGACGCTCCCAAAGCCGGCGGACAGTCGCGAAGCGGTCTACGGCCGACACGCTATTCGTGCTGGACCGAAGCTTCTGGGCCTCGGAAATCACTGATTCCCGGTTGCCCTCGGAAAGGACTCGGACACGCTCAACAAGGGTGTCGAGTTCGCGGAGAGCCACAGCTGATGCGCTCGGGGCACCCGTTCGTGCAGCGTCTCTCAGATCCTTGTCTGAGCGGGAGATGTCGTCGAGATAGGCCCGCAACACTGTCGCGCTGGAAAGGCGTTGACGGCGCGTGAGCCATGCGAGTAAGTCGACGACTGGCTGGCTCAACTCGAACGCCGCATCCGCGTGTGCTGCCCGCTCGATGATACCGAGCTCTTCGATCTGGCGACGTAGGTGCTCGACGGAAGGCGAAGTCTCTGATCGGTGGCGGTTGATAAGCGACAGTAGATCGGCCTCGTCCACGTCTTCGCGCTCGAACAGCACCAAAACCAGCTCGATGTTGTCAGCGACGAAACGGAAGAACTGGCTCGGGGAGGTTGTCATCTGGACGACTCCCACTCGCATCGTGCATAGGTACGGCCGCAAGACGCAGATGAGGTGGGACGCAGCATCACAGCTCGACTCCTTCCTCTTTCCGGACCGGCTGAGCGACCGATACCCAGAGGTCTCGTTCGGCCAGCCGAATCTCCCCTCGACGATGCGCAGCGAACGGATCGATCAGCACGTCCCCAATGGTGGGCGCGCTGTCGGCTTGGAAAACGCGGAGGATGATGTAGACATCGCCGGCGCTCGCCTCGTGGCTCTGGCGCGCCACGTCCCATTCGTTGCGGGACATTGGGAAGGGACCTTGCCCGTCCCCACTCGTAGATTTCACCTCGATCAAGAATGCATCGACGGGGAATCCGAATAGCCGTCCGCTCGGGTCGGGGACCTTGAAATCATAGCCAAGTCCGTCATCGCCGCAGGCGGGGAATCCATAGCGTTCGCGGGCTTTGGAGCGCCAGCAGTCCGGACCATAGTCATCGCCCATCGTCGACGTCAGCCATTCGTGCACGAGTGCTTCGCCAAGGATTCCCACCAATTCAGACTCGTGCTTTGGCTTTCGCTGGCTCCGCCCCAGTCTCCCTTTACCTCGATGGCCGTTCTTCTTGCCACCGCCGGTTCTCACCGGAATCGGATCCAGGGGGGGGCGAGTAGAAGCAAGGAGGGCAGGATCTAGCTCAATGGAAGCTGCTTTCGCGAGTTGCTCTCCTATCGCCCCACGTGATCCTGAGGCGAGATCGTCCTGCAATTCACTCTCCGTGAGTTCGACACCGACTATCACCTTCTTCCGCTGGGGTTCCGGTGCAATGGGTGCCGGCAAGTCAGGCAAACCAGCGCTCAACGAAGTTTCGCTGTTGGGGCCGTGGAACGCCCGGATGGCCGACAAACGACCAACTGTCTCCGGGGCGGCAGCCTGTAGAACGTCACGGAGCACGGCCAGGGCGCAATAGACATGCGCCCAAGCGCCAGCCGTGAGGCGAACGATCCTGGGATTTGCCAAGACGATGGATCCGTCCACAGACTCGCCAAGCGACGGTGCAAGTTGGACGGCGATTTGGACGACGGCGCGGACTGAAACGCTGGCTTCGATCTCGCGTGTTTCGACAGGTTCCTCTCGGTACAGGCGTACACCGCGTTTGGTAGCGTCTCTGGGGATCGGCAGTTCGTCCCCCCAGGGAGGAGAAGGCAGTCCATCAACGGCGGACGCGAGCGTTGGGTAGACGTCGAGCATCCGTCGCATCTCTGCCCAGGCCGCTTCGTCCGGCCCGGCAACGTCGAGTGGGAGCGTCGCTACTTCTTCCGGAACCTCAGCGCCATCGAGAGGTTCGAGAAAGCTCGTCAATTCGTCCAGGTCTAGCTTGTCATCGCGAGCTGCGCGCTCACGAACGACTGCGAGTATGTGATTCCAGATGCTCCGGTATCGAGCAGTGGTCTCCCCGAACACGTACCTCTGGCCGTCACGGCGGAGAACGGCATCCTGCCAGGTGCCCCACGGAACGTTGAGTTCTCGAAGCAGGTGCAGCTCCCCATTCGGAGACCGCATCGAAATGGCTTCCGATAAAACTCTAGCCAACTCGGGACGGTGTAGTGACTGAGCGATTTCTTCGGGAGATCGCCCGATGTCCGCCCACCATACGGCGGCTGCGTCGAGGTCGGTATCGGGCGTGAGAAAGCAACGAAGGGCCAACAGCGCACACTCGAGAGCATCGACATTCTGCCCGCGGTGCAGACCGGCGGCGTCGGCGACTTCGACGATTTCGACTTCGCTGATCTCGCGATCCCGCAGGAAGTTCCGCGTAGCGTTTGCCCGTTCGTGCCTGTCGGACAGCGCACGCGAATACCCTTCCCATAGATCGCGTGATCTCACGCCAGCCAGTTCCCAGGTCACTGCCACGACTTCTTCTGGGGCAAGCGAAGCCGACACTTGTAGTAGGTCATTTGTGCGGTCGTAGAAGCTGTTGATATCGGTCGAGCGAAATGAACCGACATCGACCCGTAGCCTCTCGAAGTTCCTCCAGTGCCGGCTGATGCGTTCCGCGCGAAGTGTCCGGTCTCCCCCGAGGGTCAGCATTGCCGCAAGCTCGATGGCAACCTCGACTCGGGGAAATTGTCGCTGGAGCCAGTCGAGGAATCTCTCCGGCTCCTCGTCCTTCGATGTGAAATGCAACTCGACAGCGGCCGTCGAGGTCTTCAAGACGCGTTCGACCCCCCAGGTCTTGGCGAACGACGCAAATAGACGCTCCACACGGGCATCGCGAGCGACCGGCACGCGGTAGCCACGATCGATGTCCTTGATGTAACGCGAACGAGCTGGGTCGTCGTCGAAGACGAGTAGAGCGCCGTCAGCCGTCGATGGATTGACGGCTTGAAGCTTGCGAGCACGCAGCAACGGTAGTTCGAGGTTCTCCCGTAGCCGCTGGGGTTCGTCAGAATTTAGTCGGTCATCGACCTGCGTGAACAACTCCATCGCGAGTGACAGTGCTTCCCTTCGTGTACTGAGCCGTTCGCTCTCAAGTCGAGTCGCGAGTTGTGTGAGGCCGAGTAGTAGGCGACGAAGGGGTGCATCCTCTGTGGACCATACTCCGATCGCACGGAGTAGCGTCGAGGCCTGTGCGTACTCGTGTGGGACGACGCTTAGCAGCCGGGCGTAGGCCGCCCGCCGTCTGCCGTCAGGAACCAACCAGGCTTGCGTCGCTGGGACGCGTACGGGTTCCCCTCCCACGCCGCGTTCGCCGGGAAAAATCGGCCACCCGAGCGCTGACAGAGCATACGCCCAGAGCTGTGGAACGGTTCGGATGGGCCTGTGTCCGACACGACGGAGGTTCACGGTGGAATGAGGGAGGTAGACGTCCGGGTGCGCCAGCATCAGGTCGAGGACCGCCTGCCGCCGCGTGGCGTCCTCTAGGCCCTCGATCCACCGCACGTCATCGACGTCGTGACTATAGGACCAATCCCATGGTGTCCCAGACTTCGCCAGGTGTTCGAGGTAGCTGTGAAAGACGGGGTCGATTTCTGGACGACCCAGCGTCGGACTGCCCTCTACCTTTAGTTCGTAGTGCAGTCCCCTGAGTGGCCAGACCCGGTCTCGCGGGACTACGAATAGCCGAGGTGTGTCTCGAACGCCCATCACCTTGACGGCGTCACACCAGATTCCGTTGTCCTCCTCGGAGAGCGAAAAACGCTCGGCCAGATCGGAGAAATCCACCAATCGCCGATCCGGATAAGCGATCTCCAGCAGACGTTCATGGGATTCGGACAGTCCCCACCCCATGCCCAGGTAACAACGCCCAGCCGATTCCCAGACAACACCCGACCCGCTGGTGAGAGGCACGAGCGCTTGCGTGCAATCCAGTTTGTTGCGCGATGTCTCTCGCATCGAGGCGATCCACAGCACCGCTTGCTCGAACAGGTCGAGGGAGAATTCGGCACCGTCGCGAACCGCAGACTCCAGGGCGGGGAAGAGCGCCTCTTCGAGTAGTTCGATCCGTCGTGGCCTCCGAACTAGTTTCGCCTCGGTGAGCCGCAGCGCCAAGCGCGTGAGTGCGCGGCCGTTCACACGTAGCCGAATGGCCGATCCGTCAACGAGATTTAGCAGCGAGGCGACATGGGGGGGGACGTTGGCCACCTCCTCCTCGTCTCCCTGCGCGTCAATCGGGGTAGGTAGAAATACTCGCTTTCCGGGAGCAGCCAGTTCTGATTGACCAACGGGCAGCCATACCTGCTTTCTCAACTCCGATGCATCGAAACATCTCAGGAGTGCATGAACGTAGGGTTCCCACCACCCAGGACCGGCGGTGCGGTGGAGCAGAGCAGAACGCTCTATTGCACTCTTGGGTCGCTCGCGTCGTGCCAACCATGGGTGCGGGTCGGCTTTGAGGTCCGGAATCTCCAGTGTTTCGAGTACCTCGGGTGCGTTGAAGAGAATGCCTTCTTCAGGGAGACGATGCAGCAAATCGGGAGCTTCAGCTCCCAGAGCCGATTCGATGTACGGCAACAGCGACCGTTCGTCGTCGCTCGGCAATACGCATTCATGTCGCCGGATGTAATGCATGCCGTCCCAGGTCAGAACCACCTCGCCGTCCGCAATACCGTTCTCTCGGTACGCACGCTCGGCAAGATCGCCGGTTGAGTTCGCGGGGCGGTGGAGCGCCAGCGTGGCTGCGCGCCTTTCTTCCAGCGTTTCACCACCCCGCAACAGAGTGAGAAGCCGGTCCAGCAGCTCAATCGCTACGTCCAACAGCAGGTCGTTGTATCCCTGACGGTGGTCGAAGTTCACTCCGTCGCGACTGATCTTCGCGAAGAAGCGGGCATCGACATGTGCGGGGAGCCCCGTTGATTGCTCCGTAGGTAGGCCGAGGCAGAAACGCCCCGATGGTCCCAGGGGGGCCGTCTTCGAACCCGCCGGCTTGGGCAGAGCGACGGTGACAGGCAGTGGATCATCCACTTTCCAGGCCTCAAGTCCGAAGTCGGTGAGTGCAGCATCGATCACCGTTCGTCGAGTTGTAGCGATGGCCTCGTCACAATCAAGAACGTCAGCGCGGAGCACCCAGTATCCCTTGGTGCGCTTCGTCCCATCGGGTAGGAACGCCTTCACCGTGGCGATTTCAATGCCGTTGCCATCCTCGATAGCGGAACTGGAGAACCGCCACCTCAAGCCACGTACATGGTCCAGCACGACCAATTCGCGGACACCAGCAAGGAACAGGATCGCCAGTTCGGCCTGTGGATGCTCCTTCCGGTCAGCGCCCACCAGCCGATCGATGGCCTTCTCCGCATCATCGCTGGCGGTTTCGTTTCGGAAGGGCAACACGACGAGTGTGCGAATCGCATGCTGGAAGGCCTCAGGAATCTCCAGTGACCTTGCTCGCTTCTTGAAGTCGTCGGTGGTGCGGGGCAACGGGTATTTGAATCCCGCTACCTTGTTGAATTCGGAGATAACGGCGGCATTGGGATCCTCGAAACCAAGTTCGACTATTGAGCCCGCCAATCCCTCGTTTTTCGCAAAGAACGAACCAATGTCCTGTTCTACGGCCGCGACTAGCTGCGGGTGGTTGAACGGAGCCCTTTCCAGCGCGAAACCGATCCCAAGGTTGTCGAACACGGTACCCTGGCGATCGGGCATGCAAGCCTTGCCAGCACTGAATACCTCTGGTGTGTCGGTGACCTGGTAGACAGCCTTGAACCCGACCCCCTTGTTGCCGACGAGTACTCCTGTCTTGTCGCTGTCAGCAAGCGAACTGAGCCGTTCCAGGTTTCTCTCCGTGACGACCTGACCGCTGTTGGACACGGCCAGCAGGCCATCGGTGCGGACCACGACGACAGTCGAATCTCTTTCGGCCCCAAGTTGGATTTGATCGTTGGCGTTTTGGATGAGTTCGACCAGAAACCGATCGTGGTAGTCCTCACCGATTAGTGCGGCCGCATGTGCGATTTCCCGGTGTTCACGGCCTCGCGTGGCTACGTTGCTTGCGAGGCGTTGAGTCCTGCGTCTCCAGAGTTCGCGGAGGAGTGGAGGAACAGCCTCCATCACTGTGTTCCCTCGTCTGACCACTCCATCAACTTCCGGCGCAGCTCTGCCTTGCTCGGCAGCGCCAGTCGATACTCGCGGGCGTGGACGTTCGCTCCCTCGGGGAGGGTGATCTCAACCAGCGCGTCGTTATTCTTCTTGCAGAGGATGATCCCGATGGTTGCATCCTCTTCGTCCAGCTTCACGTGCCTGTCGTAGTAGTTGACGTACATCTGCATCTGGCCGAGGTCCTGGTGGGTGATCTTTCCGATCTTCAGGTCCACGAGCACGAAGCAGCGGAGCAGGCGGTTGTAGAACACCAGGTCTACGAAGTAGTGCTCCTCATCGAACGTGAAGCGGCGTTGCCGGCCCTCGAACAGAAACCCCTTGCCCAGCTCGAGCAGGAAAGCTTCCAGCCTGTCGATGATGCGCGTCTCAAGGTCTGACTCGGAGTACCTGGGTCGCGCTTCCAGGCCGAGGAATTCGAGCACGTATGGATCCTTGAGCAGGTCTGCTGGCTTCTCGACCACCTGGCCCTGCGCCGCCAGGGCACGGACGCCCTCTTCGTCCCGTGACAGCGCCAGACGCTCGTACAGGCTGCTGTCGAACTGGCGACGCAATTCCCGGACCACCCAGCCATTGCGGGTTGCCTCCACCTCGTAGAAGGAGCGCTCCTGTGGGTCCTTGATGCCCATGAGAAAGACGTACTGCGACCAGCTCAGCTGGAACGTTGGCGCAGACGTCACGTCACCTGATATCTCAGACGGTGTCTGCGATATCGGTGTCACGGCCACCTCGCCAGAAATCGCAGACGGCGTCTGCGATTTCGGGATGCGATCTCGGTAGGTCAGGTAGAAGCGACGCATCAAGGTGAGGTTGGTCACCGACCACCCACGCCCGAACTCCGCCGTCAAGGCGTCAGACAAGGTCTGGAGAACTGCCTTGCCGTACTCGGCGCGGGCCTCTCCGCCCTGCTCGTGGTGCACGATACGTCGTCCGACCTCGAAGTTGGTGAGGACGGTGATGGAATTGACCTGACGGGAAGCTGCCGCGCGCGCCGCATGGATCAGTGCGCGGATTTCGGCGATCAGAGGTGCTGCCTCGGGAAGGCTCATGGCTCGCCCCGTGATGAAGAGGGTGTTTCTCGGTCAGGCGTGGTTGCTTCTCGCTCGATCCCCTGCCGAATGACGTTTGCTTCCGAGCCTGACGGACCGCCGACGTTGATGGAGATATGCCGGGAGGGGAACGTCTCCGTGCTGTAGTCGATGTAGTTGTCTGCCAACCCGGTTGCGGCGGTGACGCACCGGCCGAACACGGCTTGCAGTGCCCGGATCGAGAACAGCAATTCGGAGCGGGCAGTGAGCACACGTTCGGACGCGTGGGCACACTCGTTGGCTGCATCCCAGGCCAGTTTTTCGACCGGACCGAACTCGATGTCCGCCGCCTCGAACATCGCTCGCAGGCGGGCGTTGTTGGGTGCGGAGTTGATGCGTTCGAGGTTCGCCGCCAGCCGTTCCCTCTCGGCTGATCCCACTTCGCGCTCCGAGCACCAGTCGTCGAGAACCGGCTTGAGCGCACCGAGCAGCGCCCTGCGGTCGTCCCTGGCGAGTATCCTCCGCCCAACCCTACGCTCGACGCTGCTGTCGACGAGGATCTCGATTGCCGCTCGAAGCGATGCCCCCATGCGGTCGAGAGGGCCTCGTCGTCCGTGCATCGCCAGCCACGCTACGCGGTCGAGGTTCAACTCGGCACGGCGCGACAGATAGGTGGATAGCGCGTGCGAGACCTTTCCGGCGTCCAGTTGATGCGTGCGAGCATCACGAGCAAGGCGTGATACCGGCCAAGCTTCGGTCCCCCCGTGGATATCGGGTGAGTAGAAGTCCCGGATCGTCCATCCGGTCAAGACGCCATCCTCATCGTGTTCGTACCAGGCGGCCAGGGAGAGTCCCACGCCGAAGATGAGCCCGATTCCGCGGACGAGTCCGTGAACGAGGTCGTGGTCGAGTTCGGGCACGCCGTCGCCTGCGAACTCCAGGAAACCGGGATTCGTCAAGGACGTCGAGCGATCCGTTCCGAGTTCACCCAGGTTCACGGCACAGGAGAAGTGTGGCCTGAGATCGAGCGAGAGGTGATCGAGGACATGCTCCCCACCACTGGTCGACCGCGCCGCGTTGATTCCCGAACGAGTGATCTGCGTCGTGGTCTCTGCACGATAGGAGCTATTGTCCGGCCAAAGGAGCGGGCCGTTTGCACGAGGTGAGAACACCGTCAGGCCCAGAGCCCGGCGAACAGCACTCGGCTCGGGTCTCACGGATCGGGCTGATCGCAACGCGATGCGGGCGTTGAAGGACGAGTGGTCTCCTGGACCCCATTGACAGGGAACGCTGTGTGCACCAGTAGCGTTCAGTTCGACAGGCCCCCATTCGTACGTGGAAAGCTCCAGCGTTTGCTGCCGAACCAACGAGCCCGCTGTACCGCTGGGCATCAGGTCACGGATCCATTGCCCATCGCCGTCTCCTTGAAACTCCAGCCACAGGCGAGACCCCTCGCGTACGATCTGGACTCTCATGCCCTCGGGGCAACCGTGCATGGGGGCCGCGAGTGTCAGACGGAGCCTCTCGCTCAGACCCGACGTGCTGACGTCGAGGGTGTCCACCTTGTCGGGGCTCATGGCGCACCTCGGCTGACGCCGTTCGTGTGGAATGCCATCAATCCGTTCCTCCGGAATGGTGGCTGCGTTCTCTCGTCTCCCGTGCTTGTCCCCGCACCCATTCCATCAGGGTTGTCCGGTCGATCCGCCACTGGTTTCCGACCTTGACAGCGCCGGGCAAATCGCCCCTCCGGGCCAGGGTGTAGACGGTTCTCTCGGCGACCCTCAGCAGCCTGGCTGCCTCGGGAATCGTCAGGAACGTCTCGGGCATGGTCTGCGTCTCCCTCGCTGGCATCGGTTGCCAGAGTTTGCCAGATTCCGAAAGTACCTCCGAGACCATTCCTAGACAACCTCGCTGGACCGCCAGTGGCATATTCGCGAACCGCAGTCCTGCGGTGGAATATTCCCTGCTTATCCGGTTGCCACATAACGAGCCTGGCGGTAGCCTC
>CAYRNR010000197.1:0-13342 GCA_964425605.1 uncultured Rickettsiales bacterium
ATCGTGAAGATCGTGGAGTTGGTTCTAGGGCGAGGTTGCGTGATCAGCCCTCTAGAGGGGTACCAAGCAGATCGAATCCAGCGCCATGTGGATGCTGTTGGCTCCGCCGGAGTCGCAGGAGCCGTCCGCGCCCGGGGTGCCGTTCTGGAACGACGTGCAGATGCCGGCGCGGTAGAGCTCGCAGTAGTGGTTCAGCGTCAGCAGGTTGTCCTCGCCCGCGACCAGGGGGAAGGTGCCCACGTACAGTGAGCCTGGCGGCGGCGTGCCGTGGTTGTCGGTGTCGGGGACGATCCAGTAGGTGTCGCAGTTGGCGAAGTGGGGCATGCCCGTGGGGTTGTGGGAGTTGGAGATGGTCAGGTAGCCAATCTCGTTGATCTGCGAGGCCCCGCTCTCGGCGATGTACGTGTCGTAGACGTGGAAGATGCCGGTGAAGTCCACGTGGATCACGGCCGTGTCCTGGGGCTCCCACGACAGGACCGCCACGTAGCCGTCCCCGTCGTCGTCCACGAAGGAGTAGCCGACCTTGTCGGGGCACTCGTCGAGGAGCTCCGGGGGCGGCTCCTGGGTGGTGTCGTCGTCGTCGCCGTTGTCGTCGTCGTCGGCCACGCCGGTGTCGTCGTCGTCGTCGTCGTCGTCGTCGGGATCGTGGTCGTCGTCGTGGGCGTTGTCGTCGTCGTCGTCGTCGTCGTCGTCGTCGAGCCCGCCCGGCCCGCCCGAATCGGTGTCGTCGTCCCCGCCGAGGTCGTAGTCGTTGCACGACCAGCAGACACCGACGAGCAGCAAGCACAGCGTGTAGATCCAACCCCTCATGGTCTCGACCTCCTGGGACGACCCTATCGGGTCCACGCGCGGCCGGACAAGGGCAAAGGGAGGAATACGCGGCCTTTCGGGAGTACAATCCCCTCCACCGGAGGGACACCGTGACCGACGAAGCCACGTATCAGATGTTGTGGGACTGCCCGTTCTGCGGGACCAAGAAGCTGCTGGGGCTGGACCACCGCCACTGTCCCGCGTGCGGGGCGACCCAGGATCCCGAGTGGCGGTACTTCCCCTCGGACGAAGAGAAGATCGCGGTGAAGGACCACGAGTTCACCGGCGCGGACAAGAGCTGCCCCGCATGCGCCACGGCCAACAGCTCGAAGACGGCGTTCTGCGTCAACTGCGGCTCGCCCATGGACGGCTCCGCAGCGGTGAAGACGCGGTCCGACCAGCTGCAGGCCGAGGGCGCGGCGTTCGCCGAGGAGGGGGCGAAGGCAGCCCAGGCGGACTTCAAGGAGCAGAAGGCCGCTGCTCGGGCTCCGCAGGCCGAGCCGCCGCCCAAGAAGAAGGGCAAGGGCAAGATCGGCTGCGTCATCGGCTGCCTGGTCCTCGGTCTGCTCGCGGCGATCGTGCTGGTGGCGGTGGCCGTGCTGTGGAAGAAGCCGGCCTCGGTGGCGGTGGTGGGGCACAGCTGGGAGCGCACCATCGACATCGAGGAGTACAAGACCGTCTCCGAGTCCGACTGGTGCGACGACATGCCCTCGGACACCTTCAGCGTGCGCGACGAGCGCAAGGTCCGCTCCCACAAGAAGGTCCCCGACGGCGAGGAGTGCTCGACGCGCCGGGTGGACAACGGCGACGGCACGTTCAGCGAGAAGCGCGAGTGCAAGCCGAAGTACCGCGAGGAGCCGGTGTACGACGACTGGTGCCTGTACTCGGTCAACCGCTGGAAGAAGGACCGCGAGGCCAGCGCCTCCGGGGCGAGCCTCGCTGAGACCCCTGCCTGGCCGGATCCAGGTCTGAGACGCACGGGGACCAGCCTCGGTAGCGAGCGCGAGGGGCCGCGCGTGGAGACCTACACCGTGCAGTTCGCGTCGCCCGACGGCAAGTCGCACACCTGCGACTTCAGCCAGACGCAGTGGGCCACCTACGCCGCGGGCAGCGAGTACGAGTCCAAGGTGGGCGTGCTCACCGGCAAGCTGGACTGCGGCGGCCTGACGAAGATCCGCTAGTGGAGATCCTGCTCCTGGTCGGGGTGGGCCTCGAGCTCGCCACGCTGCTGGGCCTCGTCGTGGTGTTCGCCGTGGACGCCGTGCGCGAGCGCGAGTGGCGCGCCGCGCTGCTGAGCGTCGCGCTGCCCGCGCCCGTGGCCGCGGGCCTGCTGTGGCTGCTGTGGACGGACTTCCCGGGGCGGGCGTGGGTCCTCGCCGCCGCCATCGGGGTGGGGGTGGGCAGCGCCCTGCTGCTGGCGATCCCCCTGGACCGGGGATCACCGCGGCGCGACCACGGCGAACCCGACCGGGTGGACGAGCGGGACGCCCTGTTCCACCGCTTCTACCGGCTCGTGTCCGGCACGCCGGAGTTCGACGCCTACTACGAGGCCCACCCGGACAAGCGCGCGTTCGACGACGAGGTGCGGGCCCTGCCGGGGCTCGGCTCCCCCGACTCCCGCTCGTTCGACCCCGTGACCACGCCGATGATGGGCGCCGGCTTCGACGCCAGCGAGTGGCTGGCGGCCCACGTGGATCACCCGGCCGCGCCCCTCGAAGGAGGTCCGGCGGAGATCGACCCCGCCGACGCGGCCCAGCGGCTCGAGGGCTTCGCCCGCCACCTCGGCGCGGTCGCCGTGGGCTGCACGCGCCTGGACCCCGCCTGGATCTACAGCCACGTGGGACGCGGCGAGGGCGCCTGGGGCGCGCCCATCGAGCTGGATCACACCCACGCCGTGGCCGTGGCCGTGCCCATGCGCCACGAGATGGTGCGCCAGGCGCCCCGCCTCCCCACGGTGACCGAGACGGGGGTGGAGTACCTGGAGTCCGCCAAGATCGCCACGACCCTGGCCCGCGCCATCTCCGCGATGGGCCACCGCGCCCGGGCCCACGTGGACGGCAACTACCAGGTGATGTGCGTCCCGGTGGCCGTGGACGCCGGCCTCGGGGAGCTGGGGCGGCTCGGGCTGCTGATCACCCCCGAGCACGGGCCGCGGGTGCGGCTCGCGGTGGTGACCACGGACCTGCCGCTGGCGCAGGGGCCGCCCGCCGCGTTCGGCGTCCAGCACTTCTGCGACTCCTGCCTCAAGTGCGCCGACAGCTGCCCCAGCGACTCGGTGGATGGCGGCCCCCGGCGCGAGCACAACGGCACGCTGCGCTGGCGGTCCGAGCAGGACGGCTGCTACCGCTTCTGGCGGCGCTGCGGCACCGACTGCGCCATCTGCGTCAAGGTCTGCCCGTACTCGCACCCCACGTCGGCGTCCCACGATCTGGTGCGCTGGCTGACCGCGCGCAACCCCATCGCCCGCCGCCTCGCCGTGCACGCGGACGACCTCGCGTACGGCCGCCGCCCGCGCCGCCGATTCCCCCTCCCCCGCTGGCACCGCCCGTCGAGGATCCGCAGGAAGTAGACCGTGCAGCGCAGGCTGCATCCACCCCTGGCGTGTAGGATGGGTGACGTGACACGGCTCGCCACCATCGCAGGGCTCACCGCGGTCCTGATCTGGATCGCCTGTTGGCCTGCCCCCGGCCGGGGTGCGGAGGAGTTCGCCGGCCAGGTCTTCTACTTCGGCGAGCTCCACGCCCACACCGGCCTCAGCGGCGACGGCGGCAGCAGCGACCTGGACAACTGCAACGATCCCGGCGCCTGCGGCGACTACTGGGCCTACTTCGAGACGGCGCGGCACGAGGCGGGCCTCGACTTCGCGGCCATCACCGATCACATCAACGGCCCGGGAGAGATGATCCCCGGGGGCTGGCCGGACACCCTGGGCCTGGTCATCGACTCCCACGATCCCCACGGCGGCTTCGTCGCCCTCATGGGCGCGGAGATGCAGCACATCCTCGAGGACCAGATCACCCTGGGGCACAAGAACTACCTGTTCTTCGGCGACGACGATCAGCTGACCAGCCTGTCCATGGGGGAGCTGCAGCTCCCCGGGGAGTCCCCCAACTGCGAGGCCATGTGGGCGGACGTCGCGCTGCTCGAGCAGACGTTCGGTCCGTTCCTGCTCATCCCGCACCACCCGGCCCCGGAGCGGCCCATGGCCACGCTGTGGTCGTGCCACGACGAGCGCTTCTCCCCGGTGGTGGAGATCTACTCGGGCCACGGCAACTCCCGGGACGCCGACGATCCCTACGATCCCCCGGTCTTCGATCCCGAGCCCGAGGCCACGGTGAACGAGGCCCTGGACCCGCTGCTGTTCGGTCACCGCCTGGGCATCATCGGCGGAAGCGACCTGCACGACTCGCGGCCGGGCATGATCTGCCACCTGGACGCCCATCAGCTGGGCCACGAGTACGCCGGCAGCCTCACCGGGATCTTCCTCGCACCGGACCGGATGCTGGACCGCCGCGCCATCGGCGAGGCCCTGGTGAGGCGCCACACCTACGCCACCACCGGGCCCCGCTTCCCGCTGGTCTTCCAGGCCGTGGACGACGACGGCGCGGTCCGCGCGCAGATGGGGGACGTCCTGCCGCCGACGGCCTCGGCGGACGTGAAGCTGCGGGTGTCCCTGCCCGCCCACGCCCTGCCCTACGTGCTGCTCGTGGAGCTGTACGACGCCTGGGGCAACGCCACGGTGCCCGACGAGGTCCAGGCCGGGGTGTACGAGCTGGAGCTGGGCAAGCTGGAGGCCCCCTGGTTCGCCTACGCCATCGTCCGGGTGGACGGCGAGGCCTGGTGGGCCGACCAGGGGATCGCCTGCGAGGACGGCGGCACCGACGACGAGGAGCGGATCTGGTCGTCCCCCATCTGGTTCGACGCGCTGGACCCGCGCGACGACGACGGCGACGGCTTCCCCGAGCTCGGCGGCGACTGCGACGACCACGACGCCGCGGTGTACCCGGGCGCGGACGAGGTCTTCAACGGGGTGGACGACGACTGCGACGGCGAGGTGGACGAGGGGTTCGACGTGGTGGACGCCGACGGCGACGGCTACGCCGCGGACGACCGGGACTGCGACGACGAGAATCCGGCCGTGTACCCCGGGGCGGCCTGGGCCTGCGACGGGGTGGAGGACAACGACTGCGACGGCCTGGCCGACGAGGACGAGGCCGATCTGGACGGGGACGGGGTGAGCCTGTGCGATCCCGAGCCGGACTGTGACGACCTCGACGCCACCCGCGCGCCCGGGGCCGCCGAGATCTGCGACGGCGTCGACAACGACTGCGACGGCGAGGTGCCCGCCGCGGAGCTGGACGACGACGGCGACGGCTGGGCGCCCTGCGACACCGGCAGCGGCGTGGGCGACTGCGACGACACGGATCCCGCGGTCCACCCCGGCGCCGCCGAGGTGGACAACGACCGCGACGACGACTGCGACGGTGACGTGGACGAGGGCCTCGGCGGCTGCGCCGGGTCCTGTACGATCTCCACTGCGCCCGCCACCCCCACGATGGCCTGGCTGGCGGCCCTGTTCGCCCTGCTGATCCGGCGCCTCGTGCGCGTGTAACCTTCCCCGCGAACGCGGGTCTGGCCAACCCAAGAATCTGCGGCTATCCTTGGCCGCTTCGAGCAACCCAACCCACGGGGGCACACGCGATGCTAGGTCGTCTCCTCACCGTCTACGGCACGATCAACCGGACCTTCGGGTTCACCATCCGGCCGCTGTTCACCTTCTGGCTGTACATGCACCTGCGCACCTTCGCGACGGTCACCCTGTGGCTCGATCACCTGTTCTTCCCGGGCTTCAAGAAGGCCCAGGTGGAGCGGCCGGTGTTCATCATCGGCAACCCCCGCGGCGGCTCCACGTTCCTGCACCGGTTCATGGAGGAGCACTTCGAGCTGTGCTCGTTCCGGGTGTGGCAGATGATCATGCCGTCGCTCACCGGCCAGACGCTGATGAGGCCCTTCGTCAAGTACTTCGCCCGCTTCGCCCCGGTCCAGCACGGCAAGGTGGCCCACGAGACCGGCCTCGACGCCATCGAGACCGACGACGCGATCTTCGGCGCGCGCTTCATCGACGGCTTCTTGCTGTACTGCTGGTGGCTCGCCTGGGACGAGGAGGACCACAGCCACCTCTTCGCCACCATGGAGCCCGACTCTCCCCAGACCGAGCGCGACCTGAACTACTACCACAAGTGTCTGACGCGAAACCTGCATCAGAACAAGGGAAAACGCGTTCTCGGCAAGCCCTTCAACTTCTCCATGCGCGCCGAGGCCGTGCTGAAGCGCTACCCCGACGCCAGGCTCATCTACGTGGTGCGCGACCCCCAGCAGATGTTGCCCTCGGTGATGAGCCTGCTGACCAACCTCGCCGACATGCGCTACAAGGTCAGCGAGCTCGACCAGTCCATCAAGGACCGTTACAACCAGCGCCTCTACGTCGGCGCCCAGAAGTTCGTCTACGGCAAGTTCCACGAGATCTACACCGGCGGGAAGCTGCCGCAAGAGAACGTGCTGGTCGTGCGTTTCCCCGACATGATGCAGGACTTCGAGGGCACCATGGACCGCATCGTCGAGTTCGCCGACCTCGATCTCAGCGACTCGGCCAAGGAGGCCATCGCCGCCCGCGGCGAGAAGCAGCGTGCCTACAAGAGCAAGCACAAGTACGACATGGCGACGTATGGGCTGGACGCGGAGAAGATCCGAGAGGATCTCAGCTACGTCTACGAGACCTACGACCTCTAGGCCCCGCCCCTCCAGGGAGCTTCGGATGCGCTGGATTCCAGGTGTTCTCGCGCTCGCAGCAGCGCTCCTCGTCGGTTGCCCCGAGGAGGGTGACGACGACGACGACTCGACCTCAGGTCCTGCCTTCGCCCTGACCGACGTCGAGATCGACGACAACCCCAACAGCGTGCTGTCGTGCACGGTGCGCTGGACCACCGACGTCCCGGCCACGACCCGCGTCGAATGGGGCGCCGGCAACGACCCGCGCTACTACCTCGAGGACACCGAGCTCGTCACCGGCCACGAGATCCTGATCATCGGCATGCGCGCCGAGCACGAGCACCCCCTGCACCTGGTCTCCGTGGACGCCGACGGCAACGAGGTCCGCGACTCCTCGTACTCCTACACCACCGACGAGCTCCCCTTCCCCACCGTCCACACCCAGATCACCGTCGCCGACGAGGCCCGCATGGAGCCCGGCTGGACCCTGGCCAACCTCGTCGTCGCCTACTCCATCACCCGCACCGTCGCCGTCATGTACGACGCCCACGGCCACATCGTGTGGTACTTCGACATGGGCGACGAGGCCGGCACCGCCGACGTCGAGATCACCCTCACCGACGCCGGCACCATCATCATCGGCGGCGCCATCCCCCCCGAGACCACCCCCCTCGAGGTCGACCTCGCCGGCAACATCCTCTGGGAGGGGCCCCTGCAGCCCCCCGGCATCGCCCAGGTCGGCAGCCAGCACCACGCCTTCAAGAAGCTCTCCACCGGCAACTACGTCACCATCTTCCACGACCACGAAGACGGCAACGCCTGGGTCCACGACCGCGTCGACGAGTTCACCCCCACCCTCGACACCGTCTGGAGCTGGTCCGCCCTCGACATCCCCGACCACGGCTCCGACTACCTCCAGGGCAACATGATCGAGATCGACGAGGCCGACGACGCCCTCTACTACAACTCCCGCTGGGACTCGACCCTCTTCAAGGTCGACCGCACCTCCGGCGACGTCCTGTGGCGCCTCGGCGAGGGCGGCGACTTCGACATGCTCACCCCCCACGACCACCCCTGGTTCGGCCGCTCCCACGCCCCCGAGATCCAGCCCGACGGCAACATCCTCTTCTACGACAACGGCCCCTCCGACCGCGACTACTCCCGCATCGTCGAGTACGCCCTCGACACCACCGCCATGACCGCCTCCCTCGTCTGGGAATACGACGGCTCCGACGACGGCAACGACTGGGTCACCAACGCCCTCGGCGACGCCGACCGCATGCCCAACGGCAACACCCTGGTCTGCGCCGGCACCATGATGGCCGCCGACTCCCAGAGCCGCATCTTCGAGGTCACCGACGACGGCGAACTCGTCTGGGAAGTGTTCCTCCGCTCCGCCGAGTCCGAGGACGAGCTCGCCGGCTGCTACATGGTCCAGCGAATCGCGGTGCCCGTCGGCGTCCTCTGACCTCCACCTCCCACCTCCACCTCCCCCTCCACCTCCACCTCCCCCTCCCACCTCCACCTCCCACCTCCACCTCCCCCTCCCCTGATACACTTCCCCCTCCCCCAGGAGGCCCCACCATGTCCGACACCCTCGAGATGCTCCGCGAGACCGTCCGCCGCGCCGCCCGCGACCAGATCGCCCCCCGCGCCGACGCCATGGACCGCGCGGGCGCATTCGATCCCGACGTCGAGAAGCTCCTGTGGGATCTCGGCGTGATGACCCTGATCCTCCCCGAAGAACTCGGCGGCATCGGCGACCAGCGATGCAGCGCCCTGTGCGTGTGCGTCGAGGAACTCGCCCAGGTGTGCGCATCCTCGGCCCTGATGATGATCATCCAGGCCGTCGGGAGCTTCCCGGTCGTGCACGCGGGCTCCGACGAGATCCTGGCCGCGTACCTCCCCCGCCTCTCCGAAGGACGCCAGCTCGCCGCGTACCTGGTCACAGAGCCGGGCGCGGGGTCGGACGTGTCCGGTGTCCGCACGACCGCGAAGCGCGACGGCGACGAGTACGTCATCAACGGCACGAAGTGCTTCGCGACCAACGGCGGCGTGGCCGGGGTGTACTCGGTCCTGGCGCGGACGGGACCGGAGCGCACGGGCGGGCTGACCTTCTTCGTGGTGGACCGCGAGGCGCCCGGCGTGTCCATCGGCCGCAAGGAGGCGAAGCTGGGACAGCGGGGCTCGAACACCACCGAGGTGATGCTCGACGACGTGCGGGTACCCGCGGCCAACGTGCTGGGGGGTGAGGGCAACGGGTTCAAGGTGGCGATGGCGGACTTCGACATGTCGCGGCCGGCCATCGCGGCGCAGGCGCTGGGGATCGCGCAGGGAGCGAACAGCTACGCGCTGGAGTACGCGAGGACGCGGGTGACGATGGGCAAGCCCATCGCCGAGCACCAGCTGATCGCGGCGATGCTGGCGGATGGGGCGACGGCCATCGAGGCGGGGCGGGGGCTGGTGTACCGGGCGGCGGCCCAGAGCGACGCGGGGGTGCGAAACACCAAGCTGGCGTCCATGGCCAAGTGCTTCTGCGGGGACACGGCGATGAAGGTGACGACCGACGCGATCCAGGTGCTGGGGGGGTACGGGTACATGGAGGATCACCCGCTGGAGCGGATGTTCCGGGACGCCAAGCTGACGCAGATCTTCGAGGGGACGAACCAGATCCAGCGCCTGGTGGTGGCGCGGGAGCTCATGGCGGAGGAGCAGCGATGACGGTCCTGGTCGTGGGTGCGGGGACGATGGGCCAGGGTGTGGCGCAGGTGTGCGCGACGTCGGGCCGCACGGTGATCCTGGTGGACCGGAGCCGGCGGCAGCTGAAGCTGGCCAAGAAGGGGATCGGCTCGTCGTTGCGGCGGCTGGCGGCCAGGGACCGGATCGTGCAGCAGCCGGACGTGATCCTGGACCGGATCCACACGCGGCGCGCCGATCTGCCGGAGCCGGACAGCCGGATCGAGCTGGCCATCGAGGCGGTGTTCGAGGACGTGGAGCTCAAGCAGCGGGTGCTCGTGGCCATGGAGCGCGCCTGCCCCCCCACGGCCGTGCTCGCCACCAACACGTCGGGGATCCCGGTGACCACCCTCGCGGCGAGGCTGGAACGGCCGGAGCGTTTTGCAGGCACCCACTTCTTCAACCCGGTGCCCATGATGCGCGTGGTGGAGGTGATCGCAGGTGAGCGCACGTCGAGCGAGACCCTGGAGGTCCTCACCGAGTTCGTGCGGTCCCTGGGCAAGACGGCGCTGCAGGTGCGGCAGGACGTCCCGGGGTTCGTGCTCAACCGCATCGCCATGGCCGCGTCCAACGAGGCCATCCGGCTGGTCCAGGACGGGGTGGCCACGGCCGAGGACGTGGATCGCGGGGTCAAGGGCGCGTTCGGGTGGCGGATGGGTCCGCTGGAGACCGCGGATCTGATCGGACTGGACGTGGCGCTGGCCGCGCGGACGCAGGTCTTCGAGGCCACGGGCGACCCGAAATTCGAGCCCCCCACCCTGCTGAAGGAGCTGGTGGAGCGGGGCCGCCTCGGCCGCAAGTCCGGCCGGGGTTTCCACGAGTACGGGAGCTGACGTGGATCTCGAGCTGCCTGACGACGTGAAGATGATGCGCGACGCGGTGCGCCGGTTCGTGCGCGAGGTGCTGGACCCGATCTCGGACGAGGTGGAGCGCACCGAGCGCATCCCCGAGCACGTGATCCAGGGCATGCGGGACCTGGGCCTGTTCGGCATGGCCATCCCCGCCGAGTACGGCGGGCTCGGGCTGTCGGCGGTGGGCATGTGCGCGGTGATGGAGGCGCTGTCCCGCTCCAACCTGTGCTTCCGCATCCTGGTGACGACGAACAACGGCATCGGCTCGCTGGGCCTGCTCTACGCGGGCACCGAGGACGCCCGGCGCGAGCACCTGCCCCGGCTGGCCAGCGGCGAGCGCATCGGCTGCTTCGCCCTGACCGAGCCCGAGGCGGGCTCCGACGCCGCCTCGATCCGGACGACGGCGAGGCGCGACGGCGATCACTACGTGCTCGACGGCACCAAGATCTGGATCACCAACGCGGACGTGGCCGACTACTTCACGGTCATGGCCACGGTGGACCGCAGCCTCGGCTCGCGCGGCCTGACCGCGTTCTGGTTCCCCCGGGACACGCCCGGCCTGCGCGTCGGCCGGACCGAGGACAAGATGGGCCTGCACGGCACGCAGGTGGCCGAGGTGATCCTCGACGGCTGCCGGGTGCCCTCGTCGTCGGTCCTCGGCGACGAGGGGGAGGGCTTCGCCCTGGCCATGCGCGTGCTGGATCACGGCCGGCTCAGCATCGCCGCGAGCTCGGTGGGGGCGGCCCAGCGGCTGCTCGAGGCCATGGTGGAGCACGCCAACCAGCGCGAGCAGTTCGGCAAGCCCATCGCCGACAACCAGGCCGTGCAGTGGATGATCGCGGACTCGGCCACCGAGATCGAGGCGTCGCGCGCCCTGGTGAGGCGCGCCGCGTGGCGCAAGGACCAGGGCGGGACCGCCACCCGCGAGTGCTCCATGGCCAAGCTGCACGCCACGGAGATGGCCGGCCGCGTGGCCGACCGCGCCGTGCAGGTGTTCGGCGGCATGGGCTACATGCGCGGCAACCTCGCCGAACGGTACTTCCGCGACCTGCGCGTCTACCGCCTGTACGAGGGGACCTCCGAGATCCAGCGGCTCGTGATCGCCCGCGACGTGCTCCGCCGGGGTCGCTGAGCAGCGCCGTCGGCATCGGCGGAGATCTCCAGGACGGTGCTATACTGGGCTCGTGGGAGAGTCTGCCATAGAGCTATCTCGCAAGGCCCTGGAGCTGGCGGAGACCGCCTCGCAGCAGGCTTCCCGGCTGTTCCGCAAGGGCGCTCGACTGTCCACCACCACCTCCAGCACCACCGTCACCGTGGAGGAGGCCGTCAAGGCCGCCCAGTGGGCTGCCCGCCGCGCCCAGCTCGCCGCCAAGGAGGCGATCACCCGCGCCAACTTCGCCATCTCGCTGGCCTACGACGGCGGCCCCGGCGCCAAGGCCGAGTCCGAGGTGGCGCTGAAGTCCGCCCACCACGCGCGGTGGCTGCTCCAGGCCGCCGAGGAGGCGGTCAGCCGCGCCAAGCGCCTCCAGCGGGAGCTCGACGAGGCCGCGCAGGCCGCCCACCGCTGGAGCGACGACGCGGACGACGGCGAGGAGCGCCAGACCCTGGTGGAGCACGATCAGGACGTCCCCGTCTCCCAGAAGCTGCCCGAGGACTGAGAGGGACACCCTCTGAGGCCCGGCGAGGTGACCGCAGCCCCGGGGCGGGGGTATAACGGACCCCCATGCCTTCCCCACCCACTCCGTGGACGCCGCTGCTGACGAGGACCGGGCAGCGCTGCCTGGCCGGCCTGGCGCCCCGGGTGGAGCGCGCCGACCCGGGCGGGACCATCAGCCCCCGGAGCCGGTTGCTGTGCGCGGCCCTGAGCCGGCTCGCGCTGGAGGTGCACGCCGCCCTGGGGGGAGCCGACGACACCCGCGAGGACGTAGCCCTGGCCGCCGCCGAGCTGGCGCTGCTGACCAAGCTCGACGACCAGGTCATCGATGGGCGCGCCTTCCACGGCGGGCAGGACACCGACCGCGCCGAGCTGGCGGCCCGCACCCGCGAGTACCTCGCCCCCACCCTGCAATCCATCCGCGACGCGCACCCCGCCTCCCCGGAGCCGCGCAGCGAGCTCGCGGCCGACCTGGGCGCGCGCCTCGCCGCCCTGACCGCGGACGCCGGCCGCCTCGAGCCCCTGCTGGAGCTCATCGCGCGCGGCTGGGCGATCCAGGTGGACGCCGTGACCGTGCTCTCGGCCCACCCGTCCCGGATCCGCCTCGGCCGCGTGGCCCGAACCTCCTCGGACATCAGCGGCGCCTGGCTGCTGATGATCGCGATGGTGGGGACACTGCCGCCGGCGGTCCAGCGCGGCCTGACGACCGACGAGCAACGGGCGTTCTTCGACTACGGCCTGCACATCCAGCTCGCCGACGCCCTGGCCGACCTCCACAAGGACCTGGACGACGGCCTGATCAGCACCCACCCCGGGCGGCTGTGCTGGGAGCGTTCCGGCGAGGAGCTCGAGCGCTGTTCCTGGGATCCGCGCGAGGTGTACCGCCTCGTCGCAGCCACCGGCGCGGACCTGGACTCCCTGCCGGCGCCCGCCACCCTGGACGCCCTGGATCGACGCCTCGGCGCGCTGGGACGCCTGGCAGACCTGATGCGCTGGATCCACGGCTTCTTGACCTGGCGTTACGTCGTCCACCCCCTGTCCCACCGCAGCCCCGCGGACGCCGGCGTCGCGCCCCTGCTCGCCCGCGATCCCGCGTGGGCGGGCTACCTCGAACACGGCGCGTCCGATCCGGACCGCCGCGCGGAGACCTCGCCGTGTTCGGGACCCTGAGACCCCACCGCTGCACCCTCTCCGAGGGCGACCACGATCGCTACCGGAGCTTCTACTGTGGCCTCTGCCACGCCCTGGGCGCGCACCACGGCATGCTCAGCCGCGCGACCCTGAGCCGCGACGCCGTGTTCGTGGCCCTGCTCGCCGATGGACTCGGCGCGGATCCCGGCGCGACCGAGGCGAGGCGGTGCCCGCTGACCCCGTTCCGCGCGCGGCAGGTGGCCGCGGCCGGCGCAGCCCCCATGCGGGTGGCCGCCCACGTGCAGGTCCTGCTCGCGGATCAGTGGCTGGCCGACCGCGAGGCCGACGGGCACCTCCCCGCGCGCGTGGTCCGCCCCCTCGCCGCCCCGGC
>CAYRNR010000198.1:0-13185 GCA_964425605.1 uncultured Rickettsiales bacterium
GAACGTGTCAACCAATTCAACGCGCGAATCGGTGACAAATTAACTGGGCGCTACATCGATCACCGAGAACTACGACCCGGAAACACCGCAGGGGTTCCTGTACGAGGGGATGATCGAGGTCATCAACCAGTTCTACTCGATGAACCTGGCCACCGAGACGGTCAAGGGGATGCGGGAGAACGCCGAGCGCGGGTACTGCAACGGCGGGCGGGTGCCCTACGGCTACCGACTGGAGCGTGTCAGCAACGGCGGCGGCGGGCGGGAGCACTCGCGCCTCGTGCCCGGTCCGGAAGACGAGGTCGCCCTCGTCCGAGAGATGTTCGACATGGCCGCCAACCACGGGATGGGCATCAAGCGGATCGCCAACGCCCTGAACGCCCGCGGCATCCCGGGTCCGGCCAGCAAGCACTGGAACGCCTCGACCGTGAACTCGATGCTCAACAACCGCGCCTACGTGGGCGACCGTGTCTGGATGCGGTCCCGCAAGAACGGGCGCGACGGCCGGTCCCGCACCGACGAGAGCGACTGGATCGTGGCCGAGGACGCGCACGAGCCGCTGATCGACCGCGCCCTGTTCGAGCGGCGCCAGGCGCTGGCGGCCAAGCGCCGGTTCAACGCCAAGCGGGCCAAGCGGGCGCCGGTCCAGTACCTGCTCGGCCGCCTGATCCGATGCGGCGAGTGCGGCAACAACTACGTCGGCCGGATGCAGCGGGCCACCACCAAGGCAGGCCCGGTGGAGTACCACCGCTACTACTGCGGCGGGTACCTGTCCAAGGGTCGCTCGGTCTGCCCGCCCCGCCCCATCGACCGGGACTGGATCGAGGGGATAGTGCTGGACACGCTGCGGGATCGCATCTGCTCGGCCGACGCCCTGGACCGGCTGGAGGCCAAGGTCCGGGAGCGCATCGACGGCCGCCGCCAGACCTACGGCGCCGATCCCACGGCCGCGTCCCAGAAGCTGGCCGACCTCCAGCGGCGCATCGACAACTACTACCGCGCGATCGGCGAGGGCATGGACCCCCAGGTCTGCCAGCAGCACATCGCCGAGCTGACGGCGAAGAAGGACGACATCGAGCACGAGGCCAGCGTGCTGCGCCGGGAGGACTACTACGTCAAGGCGCTGGAGATGAACCTGGCCGAGCTCCGCCGCCTCACCGCGGCGTTCCAGTCGGGCTTCGACGACCTGCCGTTCGCCACCCGCCGCCAGATCATCCTGTACTTCGTCCGCAGCATCGAGGTGCTCGACCGCGACCGGGTCCGCATCCGCTTCCAGATCCCCTTCGACAACAACGGCATCCGCCTGCTCACGGACGAGGTCACTGGGAAGGCCACCGACGGCGGCGCCGAGACGGACGTAAGTGGTTGTTATCCCGTGATTTCCTCAGATTGTGCAGGACGGCCCACTACGGGGAGCCAACCAAGACGCCACACGAACCCTCGGTGAAAGCCGGGGGTTCGGCCGTTCTGAAGATCTCCAGGTCCGACATCGAGATGGCCACGCCCCGCTCCACGCCCTGAGCGTGGTCGCCGCCCGCATTCGCCGGGTCGTCGCGCATCACGGAGCGAGCCATGCCACGGGGTCGCAGCACGTCCTCGGTCACGATCTCCGGACACATCGTCCGACTCGCGCGTTCACTCCTGGGGTCGGGCGTGAATCGGGAGGAACCTAGTCCGGTTGGATGGCGCTTGGGCCGCCACCGGCCGGATGCTACCTTGCGAACGGACTACCGACCGACTCGACAACTGGGGGCCACGTCATGACCGACACCATCGCGAAGAAGACCCAGGGCGACGCGCCAGCCACCTCGTCTCGGACCGCAGGCACGGGCTCCGCCGATCCCCTGGCTGTCCAGCAGCTCTCCGATCCACTCGTGGATCCCTTGCAGGGTTCCGGGGACATGCTGGGGGGGAGCGCGGGAGACGCCGTGCAGTGCGAGGACGCGAACGGTGGGCAGCCCCAGATCTGGCTGGGCGAGGCGGAACGGCTGCCCGATCCCCATGCAGGGGCAGAGGGCGCCCATGCCGGGGCCGAGGCGGGGCAGACCTATACCGCGGGGGCAGGGGGCGAGGGTGGCCAACGGCTCGTTCTCGGCGAAGCCGAGCGCATTCCCGTCGAGGGGGAACAGGACGGTGGCGGGCAGATCTGGCTGGGGGAGGCAGAGCGAATCGAGAAGTAGGCCGCGGTTCCTCCCTCCCCGTCCTGTCCCCCACGGCCAACCCTCACCGCCAATCGCGCCCCGATCCGGATCAGAACTGGAAGGTGGCCGTCCACTCCCCGTCCTCGCCCTCCCAGCAGCCGACGAAGAGCCAGTACGGTATGCCCATCTCGATCTCGAACGTGCTGGTTTCGAACTCGGTGCCCAGTTGTAGACTGTGGAGGCTCATCAGCTCGCCGGGTATCCAGACGTCAGCGTCCATGTCCGTGTCGGGGCTGTCCCAGGTCAGGGAGAACTCGACGGTCGCGTTTACGGTCGACGCGAAGGCGAAGTAATCCCTGTCCTCGTAGCTGAGTTCCCCGCAGGTCGTGAGCCCGGTCACACAGAATGCCGAGTCGATCCATCCCAGGTCGTTGAAGGACTCCACGTCGTCGTTGGGCTCGACCTCGAGGTGCGCGCACGCCTCGGTAGTGTCGTCGTCGTCGCCGGTCGCGTCGTCGTCGTCGCCGGTCGCGTCGTCGTCGTCGCCGGTCGCGTCGTCGTCGCCGCTGGTCGCGTCGTCATCGTCGGCCGCGTCGTCATCGTCCCCGTCGGGACACGCACAGTTTCCCCAGCCCTTGCCGTCGTCGTCGCAGACCTGGACCCCCACGAGGTCCCCACCTGGGCAGTGGCAGGCCTGGGTCTCGCCCGGCTCGCAGATGACCTTGGCACACCCCCCGATCCATGCGAGTAGGACCAGTTGGGCGCCGATCATCAAGACTGAACACTGTCGCCGTTCCATCCTGTTTCCTTTCCTGCTGGGCCGCGTTTGATGGGGCAGCCCTCCTTCAGGTTTCTCCCCGGCGCCTGGCCACTTCCGCGTGCATCCGGGCGAGCTGGGGATCACTCTTGTTCAACCGAACGTCCGGCAGGGCCTGGCGAAGCCGCTCGAGCTCGTCGGCGTCCCAGGAACCCCCGGAGATCTCGACTTCCTCGAGGTTCTCGAGGTCGTGGAGGGCGGAGAGGTCTGACAGCCCCTCGACGTGCTCGAGGGTGAGCCGGGTCAAGCCGGGGATCTCTGCCAGGTCGGCCAGCGAATCCTGGCCCAGCCTGACTCGCGTGAGGGTGAGCCACTGGAGGGAACAGACCGCCTGCTGCTGCTGGAACCCGACCATTTCGCGGAGGTCGTCGATCACGGCACCCGAGATCTTCACGATCTCGATGCCCCGCTGGTGGTCCTTGCGGCCGAGAAGTGTGGACAGATCGGGCCAGCGGGCGCGCGTCACGTGAGCGTCAGCGGGCGCGTGGGTGGCGGCCCGCTCCAGGTGGTGGAGCAACACGGCCCCGCAGCATCGCGCCCGTCCCCCCTGCTCGGGCGCGCCCCAGAAGCCCTCCTCCTGGGTGATCCGGGGACCGCACAGGACGAACCCCGCGCCGCCGAAGTCGAGGTACTCGCGGATGGCCAGGCGGAACGCCGGCTGGTCCAGCAGCGCAGTCAGGGTCGCGCTGGGGTGGGCCTCGATGTAGACGTCGCGGTCGAATGCCTCGTCGCCGGTGAGGAGCTCGGCCGGGGTCCTCAACACCTTGCCCGGGACGAGGGACGTGCGGGCCTTCGCGTTGTAGAACGTGGCCTCGACCTCGGGGCCCTCCCGCAGGGCGAAGCTGCGGGTGAACGCCCTCGCGCGCCCCTGACGATCGCTCTGCCTCTCCGTCGCCGTGGAGACCTCCTGGATGCAGAACCCACGGTGGTCCAGGCGGCGCTGGAAGTCTCCTGCGAGGCAGGGATCGCATAGAACCAGATCCGCGAGGCGATGGGCGCGCTCACCCAGGGGCGCACCGCAGAGCTCGCACGGTGCGCCGGGAGTGGCGGCGACCGGCTCGCCGAACCTCCTCGCAAGGCCCTTCTTCTTGGCCTTGTTGACCCGGTACAGGGAGAGGCCGACCGTGATCACGATGGCCCAGAACACGATCCCCAGCAGCCCCGTGCCGATCGTCTCGAGGTCGGGTCGCCGGAAGAGGGTCTCCCGGACGAAGTCCTCGATCATCGCACGAACGTCCATGTCGTCCCCCAGTGGGTTCGCCGTCCAGATCAGCCCTGAACGAACACGAGGTCCGGATTCCGCCGCCGTAGTTCCTCCACCTGCGAAGGGTCGACGACCGCGTCCTCGAGCCAGATTTTGCGAAGGCGGCGCAGGCCCAGCACCGGCCCGAGGTCCGGGATGGTCAGGCCGCGCAGGTTCAGCTGCTGCAGGTCCGTCAGACCTGCGATGGGGCTCAGCTCCCGCACCGAGGTACGGCTCAGGCTCAGCGCGGTCAGACTGGCCAACCTGGCCAGCGGAGTGATGTCCTCGACCTGGGGTGCGCGCGTGATCACCAGGCTGCGCAGCCAGTCCAGATCGGCCAGGGGGGAGATGTCGCCGGAGAGGATGGGGCAGCCGCACAGGGCCAGGTGCGACACAGAGGTCTGGTCCATGGCCGGCTGCAGGTGGCGGAACGGCTCGAGGTCCGGGCAGGTGGTCTCCCGGAGCGTGACGGACAGCAGCCCCCATCGAATGGCGTCGTGCAGCGGGTCCAGGTCGGGGAATCCCAGCCGATCGAGGTTCCGGGCCAAGCCGAGATCCTCGGCAGCCACCTGCAGGTGGTGGAACAGCACGGCAAGGGACCGGCGGCACTCCCAGTCGGGCGGGTCGTCGTGGCCTGAGCCTGGATCGCGGATGGAGCAACGATTGCCCGTGATCTCGATCCCGCCCCTGCGCGCGACCGTTTCCTCGAACACCGCTTCCATCACAGCCGCGCGCACGCCGGGAGAGGCCAGCATCTCGGCCACTCGCTCGCGCTGTTCGGTCTTGATCAGGACGGCGTCGTCGAATGCCCGGTCCCCTGTCTGGATCTCGCTGGACAGGGGTTTCAACAGCTTCGATACGGCGCCTTCGCTGGTGAACTTCACGCGCAGCTGCAGGTCGTAGGCCAGCGCGGCCTGGATCTCGGTCCAGGTTGCGGTCTTGTTCGCAGCACCGCCCTGACGGTAGGTGTAGGTCAGCTGTTGAAACGCGATCCCACGCGCGCGCAGGCCGGGGCGAAAATCACCAGCGTGGCATCGATCGCACAGGCTCAACTGGGCCACGAGGTTCCCGTCCCGAGGGGCGAGCTCGACATGGCAGAGGTCGCAGCGCCCGGTCACGAGCCGCCCTCTGGGTGGTCCAGGCGCAGGGCCGTGGGACGGTCGCCGTGGTGCGGCGGGCCCCAGTCGGCCTCGATCACGGTGAGGGTGACGCCCGCCAGCTCGGCCGAGGCCTCGCGGCTGCCACCGAGCCAGTACAGCCGCGCGAAATCGCTGTCGTCGCCCCGGGTCCAGGTGAACTCGACGAAGCTCTCGTCGCCGCCGTCCATCGTGATCTTGTGACCGAAACCGTCCAACCGCACCTGCAGACCGTCGGGCGTCGCGGCGGTCTCGCCGGGGAACAGCACGAAGGGCTCACCGTAGGCGACCGACCGCCAGGTCTCGGCGGGCTTCCAGACCTCGAGCCGAACCGCGGCCGGGCCACCGTCGCGGGACAGAACCTCGCGAGCGGCGACGAGGTAGTCGTTCCAACCCACCTGCGTCGTGGCCGGGTTCGAGGTCTCGCAGGTCAGCGTCAGGGACTCGGACTCCATGTCCGGCCGCTGCCACACCAGGCGCACGTCCAGGTGACCGGGGCGGACCTCAGCGGCCTGCCGAAGGCCGAGAGCCCAGCCGTCCGGGCTGCGGGCGAAGCTGTAGGGCTCGAGCACAAACGGCTCCCCGACGGGGAACGGCCGTGTCTGCTCGCGTCGCACCTCGACGGTGGCGGTGTGTGGCTCCTCGGCCTCGACGGCGAGCAGGGTCACCACCCAGTCCCGCCACAGGCCGCGGCCGCCGAAGTCGCCGGGGGCCCAGGTGCTCGGCCGCGCCCAGGTGGGGTAGCCGCTGGCCGCAGGGGTCGCCAGCCGCAGGCCGGGTTCGGCGTCGGCGCCGCTGCCGAACAGGGCGTCGAACTGGATCTCGAGCCCCTGGGGGCCACGAGCGGATTCGCCGAAGGCGAGCTCGAACGGCTCGCCGTAGCGGAACGTCTTCACCGTGTCCTCCGCGCGGACGGGTCCAGCGACGCTCAGCAGCGCCGCGAGCAGGAGCAGGTCTGGGGAGCCCTTCATCATCAGCCCTCGTAGTCCGTGCCGCCGACGCACTGCAGCTCGATGGCCTCGTTCACGGTGTCGCCGGTAAAAACCCCCGCGGGCAGGACGAAGGTAGCCTCGAAGTTGTTCATCGTGGTCAGACCTGTGTCGATGTCCAGCACCTCGAGCACGCCTTCTGCCTTGCCCTCGACCTCGATGACGACCGGCACGTTGCCGCCCACCTTGTTTCGTTCGGTCACTGTGCAGTCGGTGAGCACGAGGTGGCCCGAGAAGCCCGTTCCGTAGAAATCGCCGTGGCTGAAGAGGACCTCGGCAGGCTCCGGGATCGCGAACGCCTGGTCCAGCTTGAACGGCTGCGACATCAGCTGGGTCACCCAGTTCGTGACCCCCGGGTCGCCGAAACCCAGCATGAACAGCCCGTCGTACAGGCCCGAGCCGCCGCCGTCCTCGAGCTGCGAGAAAGACCAGCTGCCGATGTCTTGCACGGTGAGGTGCGCGCCGCCGCAGATCCGATCGACGATCAGTGGGGCCGCGTCCGCTTCGCCCTCGGTCTCGTCGCCGTCCACGAACCGCAGCACGTCGTCCGGCGCATTCTCGTCGATCAGCAGCTGCGCGATCGCGTGGGTGAACCTGGGGCTCTTGCCGCCGATGGAGGCGTGCGCCGGCGCGCCCTGGTCGATGACGTAGTCGCGAAGCTCGGCGATGGACAGGTTCGGGTCGATGGACAGCAGCACGGCCACGAGCGAGGTCACGATCGGGGCAGAGAAAGAGGTGCCGTCGAAGTACGTGGGATCGCCGCCGGGATTATCGACGCCGTCGTCCGGATAGTAGTTCAGCACGGGGACGTCTTCCCCCGGCGCGGCGAGATCGACGCGGTCACCCCAGTTGGAGCCATCCAGCGGACCGGAGTACCACGGCTGATCGGGCTGGCACGCGGCCGTGGCCCCCACCGTCCACGCGTTTGGGTAGCGCTGGCCCGCGGGGCTGTAGTTGGACTCCATGAGCTCGGTTGACTCGTTGCCCGCCGCGATCACGAAGAGGGTCTCCGGGTTGGCGTTGAACCGCATCCCGAACAGCTCGTTGGCCGCTGCGGCGTCGTCCGCGAAGGCCGGATCGAAGTACGCGTAGCCCCAGCTAAAATTCACGACCCTGGCCAGGCCCTCCTCCGCCGCCAGTCGAAGGGCCAGCTGGCTGTCCATGTAGCCAATCCCGGATTCGCCCACCAGGAGGTGCAAGTTGTTCCAGATCAGCGACGAGGCCAGCCCGCCGGTACCGCCGTCCCCGTCATCCGCGGCGATGACCCCGGCCACCGTGGTCCCGTGGCCCACCGGATCGATGGGAGACACGTCGGGACTGACCAGGTTGAGGACGGGCACGTTGTTGAACTGGTTTGTCTCCAGCGCCAGCCCGGTGTCGATCACCGCGACCCGGACCGAGGACAGGGGCACGCTTCCCTGGATCTCGGCCATGAGGACGTGGGAAGCGTAGTGCTCGACTTCGTCGAAGGCGCAGCGGTGATCGCCGTCGAGCTGCTGGTTGTCCGTCTCCTCGAGGCAGTGGGCAGGGCTCTCAGCGTACTCGCCGCGGGCGTTGGGCAGGGCCACGACCACCTCGTCCAGGGCACGCGCCGCGTCGGCCGCCGTCCGGACCGCGGCCGCGTCTGGGGCATCGACGGCCAGCTGGTACAGCCCGATGTCCGGGATCTGGCCCACCACCTCGGCGTCCAGAGCGGCGGTGACCGCGGCAAGGTCCGCCGCGGCAGACGCCGGGTCGAGCGCCACGAGGACCTGATCGCGCGCGAACCAGCCGCCGTTGTACTCCACGAAGTCCCCTTCGGCCGTCGGCTGCGCGAATACGTCGTCGGGCACCTCGTAGTCTGCGAACGGATCCACGGGGTCACCGCCGCCTCCCGAACCGTCCGATGACTCCTTGCAGCCGAGCGCGAGCACACCCAGCAGCACGAGAAGTAGATATGGAGCGTCGTGGCCGCTCGCCCACGAGCCGATCGATCGATTCGGTTGCATCAAGGACCGTCCCCCGTGTCGTTTTTCCCGGTCAGCCGCGTGCCGTCGAGGATAGCAGGTGCGGCGCAGGTCACCAATACGCCGGTCGCGCTGCTGCCGGACACCCCACCCTGGCCGTCCAGCCGTCGCGGCCCCGGGGTGGAGCTACTGTGCTACAACACGTCGGGCACCCGCGCTGTGCAGGGGCCGCACCTGGCGCGATTCACCGGAATCCGGAGCTGAGGAGTTTGCACATGGGAGGCGAGTTCCTGCTCGGGGTGGCTGGCGTCGCAGCGACGGCAACCATCATCTTGCTGCTCGTCGGAGTGGCTCTGTTCGTGCTGTTCCGGACCCTGCCCGGCGGCCGCGTGATGGCGGTGGAGGCCGAACCGAACCAACCCTTCGAGCTGAGGTACACCACCCCATCACGGCGCAGGTTCCGGCTCTGCGCAAAGATCCGCTACCACATCGGCGGTGCCGGCGGGCCCAGCGGCTTCGGAGGCGGGCCCGATGAGGGCCTCGAGTGCGATCTGCACGTCACGGCCGGTCAACGCGTGGTCGCCGAAGAGACGGTGTCCTTCCACCTCAGAACGTCGCAGGGCGTGGACCGGGTGATCACCAAGGTCTTCATGGGCACGGCCGTGGACGACGGCTTCGCCAAGACCCGTAGTGGCATCTACGTGCTGGTCGAGATCCCCGCCTGTCCCGCGGGAACCGAGATCGTCGCGCGGGGTACGTTCCGGCCGACGGAGCAGTCCGAGACATCGATGCTGGACGTGTTCCTGGGGCGCTGATCCTCGGCTAGCCATCGTGAGGATGACACGAAGTAGGAGCTACCCATGAGATTCGAGGACGCTCCGTTCTATCTGGCGGATTTCGTGGACGACGTCCTGGTCGAGTGTCCGAGATGCGGTCGATGCGCTCGTATCCGTTGTGGCAAACCGTACTGGATGGAGCCGGCACGGCTCGCCTGCGGTGAGTGCGGATACAGCCGCTCGACGGACGATGGCGTCCACGGACCTCCCGGCGGCCCCGAGGACGCACGTGACCCATTGTTCGGGCTCCCGCTCTGGCTTCGAACGCCGTGCTGCGGACACACGCTCTGGGCGCTGTCGTCGGCGCACCTGGGTTTCCTGCGCTCCTACGTGGGGGCGAGGCTCCGGGAGCGGACGCCGAACCGGAACTCGGCACTGGCCAGCCGGCTGCCGGCCTGGATCAAGCGGCGTTCGAACCGGGAAGCCGTCGGCAGGGCCATCGAGAAGCTGGAAGCTCGGCTCGCCGAGGAGAGCTGACCGCGAACGCCGGTCGTGGCTGGGCCTACGGAGTGAACCCGCCCTCGCAGATCTGCTCCCAGCGAGCCATCTCGGAGGCGCTGGGGAAGATCAGCGAGAACGCTGTGTTGAATCGGCCCGAGAACTCGTAGGTCACGTCGGTCTGAGGGGGCTCGCTGTCGATTTCACCCAGGGCGCTGCCCTCGAATTCGCCCTCGAACTGGATGAACACGAGCTGCTCGTAGGGCCCGGCCTCCGGGCTGCCGAAGTGGTCCAACGGCAGCGACCGCGTGGTGAGCTCGCACTCGCTCAGGGTCAGGGTCCCCGACGTCCCCGCTCCCTTGAACACACCGTCGGGAGCTGGCGCGTCGAGCTCGACACTGGCCAACCCCCCGATCGGGTACGACTGCCCGAGGTGCAGCGGCGTGGTCACCTGCAACCCCATCTGCACCTCGCCGACGCTCAGGTTGAGCGACAGGGTCGCCGGGTCGATCCAGCCATGGTTGAGCATGGAGGTGCCGTTGACCACGACCTCGGAACGAGGGATGTCCTGGGCCGAGTCGTACTCGGGGCCGTCCACCGCGAGGTGGCCCGTGAACACGTGCTTGTTGCAGACCCATCCGACGGAATCGGGCACGTCGTCTGCAGCGCCGCCGATGTTGTCGAGCAGCTCGTTCACCGACGCGTTGTCGGGCGCGTGCTGGAGGATGGCATGGCCGACCGTGAACATCAGGGTCGGCCGCACGCCGCCGTCGCCCGTGTCGTCGGGGGACACCGGGAGGCTGGCCGGGTCGGCGAGCAGCAGGTCGCGCAGCTGCGCGCCCGACGTGTTCGGCGCCACCGAGCGCGCGAGGGTAGCGATGCTGGTGACGAAGGGGGCGGCGTACGAGTTGCCCACGGCTCCTACCCACGGCCCTGGCGACAGTTGCAACACGGCGACCGTCTCGGCGGGCGCGTAGGCCTGGACCAGGTCACCATGGGCGCCGCCCGACCACCGCTGCATCGGATCACAGGCACTCACGCCGCCCACGGTGAGCAGGTTGTCGGGTGTGGCCTCGGTAGCGGGATCGGTGAGGCCGCCGGGAGCCGAGTTGAAACCGGTCAGCTCGATGGGGTGGTTGGGAGCTGCAGCGACGAACAGGGTGTTGCGGGCGTCGGCGTGGGTGAGGGTGTCCCACCACATCTGCCGCATCGCGCGGATGTGAGCGGGGGGGGCTCCGTCGGGGCGAGCGCTACCCAGGCTGAGGTTGACCACGTCCGCGCCTCGGGTGACCGCTTGGCCGATTCCTGCGAGCACGTTGCCCAGCGGCGCCAGCAAGATGGCCTCGCTGACCTCGGCGCCGGGCAGCATCTCCGAGATCTGCTGGTAGCTGTAGGGATCCGAGAACACGAACTGCATGGACAGGCGACTGCCGAGGAACGGCAGCGCCACGCCGTTGAGGCCGTCGTCGCCGTCGTCTGCGGCGATGATGCCGGCCACGGCGGTGCCGTGTCCCACGAAATTGGGCCGCACTGGCTGGGGCGCCGTGATCTCGGTGAGCCGAGGAGCGATCTCGTCGAACTCCCCGGTGCTGCGGGCGATCTCGGTGTCCACGACCGCGACGGTGACGTCGGTGAGGGGCACGTGCTGGAGGATGTCGTCGAGGACCGCGTAGGCCTGGTAGTAGTCGACCACCGAGTACGCGCAGCGCTCGGTGTGCTGGAGGATGTTGTTGTCGTCGCTGTAGTCCTCCACGAGCACCGACATCTCCAGCAGGTGGTTCGGCGAGACCGCGGAGACGATGGCCTCGGACTCGAAGCGGGCGACGGCGTCTTGTAGCCGCGCGGCTTGCTCGCTCGCCGGACGGTCGAGGTTGTCGAACGCCAGCTGAGTCAAACCGGTCATCGCGACGCGACCGATGACCTGGAGTCCCCAGTCCGGCTGCTCACCCGCGACGGTCTCGACGAGGGTGTCGATCTCCGCGGTGGTGACCCCGTCTGCGAGGGCGACGAGCAGCTGATCGGAGACCACGATCACCTCCTCGGAGTTGCCTTCGGGATCCACCAGCTCGAGCAGGGCCAGGGACTCGTCGGAAGGCGAGACGAGTTCGAAGGTGGCGTGATCGCCGTCGTCGTCGTCACCCGTTCCATTCGAGCCCGATCGGTCGGGATCGTCGCAAGCGACGAGCAGCAGCAAAGAGGCGAGCAGAGCACGCATCGGATCTCCTCGGCCGTGGGTCGTGACATACTCCTCGGTCGTCGAGAACCCGTATACACCATCGGCTTCGACGCGTGTCCCCCCGGAGGCTGCGTGACCGCCATCGACGAGGAATTCGAGACCTACACGGAGATCACGGTACAGCTGCGGACCGGCGTAGCCCTGGCTCGGGCCCGCGCTGCCGCGGGTCTCGACGCAACGCAGTACGACCGGCTTCACGAGCGCTGCCAATACCGGATGAGCAAGGACCTGCAGCTCGCAATGGCCTTCGAGGTGAGGGCACGGGTCGGGGCAGCCGAGCGGCGCAAACCGCTCCACCCGTTGGAGACCCCTGCCGCGGCCCAGGTGGTCTACGACGTCCGATGTCCCGGCTGCGGGGCCCACAAGATCTGCCGCCCGCGCACGGCCTACATCTACTGCGACTACTGCGGCCGGCTCTTCGACTACGACTGGGGGTACGTCGAAGGCGGCGTCTCGTGGAGCGAACTCGGCGAGCTGTTCGGGCTGCTGACGCACGCGATCCGCGAACCACTGCGCGAGTGCCGGGAGCGCAGGGACTGGGACGGATACCGCACCCTGTGGAGCTGGGCCTACGGAACCGACATGGAGGTCCTGCCGCGGAGCTGGTCGCCGCGGATCGGCGACCGGACCTATCGCGAGGCGATGGTGGCCTGGTCCGTGGAGACGTGCGTGCTGCGCAACACGATCCGCGCGTTGCAGCGCGCCAGAGACCAGCTCCGAGGTGCCATCTGGCAGCTCGCAGAGGACCGTTCGGACGATGCCCCGTCACGGCGGTTCGAGGCGCACCGTCGTTGCTTCGAGGCCGAGATCGAGGTCTACGAGGAGCACGACCTGCTGAACTCCCATCCGGACGGGCTCGACGCGAGCGGGTACCGTCGGATCAACCTCGCGACGCAGCTGCGCACCCTGCTGCCGGGCGTGCTGGGGGAGGCCCGAGCCAGGTTGATCGAGAACTCCGGTCTGGCCCGGGAGGTGATCGTCCTTCCGCCCCGAGCCCTCCAACGCTCGACGTGCGGTCGCTGCGACGGCCCGCTGCTGGTGGCCGACGGCGCGAAACGCACGCTTTGCGAGGCGTGCGGTCAGGTTCTGCAAGCGAATCAGCGGAACTTCCCCTGCCCCGACTGCGGCGCCCCCGTGCTCGTCGCAGGCGAGCGTTCGGTGCAGTGCGCGTACTGCCGCGCTGTGTTCCCGGTCGCGTACCCAGGGAGCTGACCCCGGGACCTCGCGGGACCTCGCGGGGAATGGCGTGGAACTCGACCAGGCGTGTCTTGCGGAGCCAACATTGACCATAGGCAGAACCGTCGGTGACCACCGCGGTTCTGCTTTCTTCGTTCTGGCCTTGCCGTTCCCGCCGCCGCTGCTCCCGTTGTTCCCGCCGCTACCCGGGTTTCGCCCGTCTCCGGCCG
>CAYRNR010000199.1:0-13142 GCA_964425605.1 uncultured Rickettsiales bacterium
TGGGCATCCTCGTCGAAGAGCCCGAGGTGGAGCAGCAGATCGCCGAGTACGCCCGGATGAACAACCTGGGCGTGGATCAGCTGCTCGGCGAGCTCGCCCGCCAGGGGATCTCCCAGGACGAGTTCCGCTCCGACATGCGCGACCAGATCCGCCAGTACCGGCTCTTCCAGATGGAGATCGGCACCAAGATCGACGTCACCGAGGACATGCTGCGTCAGCGCTACCGCGAGGAATACGGCGAAGCCGGCGAGGACCCCGAGTACCACCTGCGGGTGATCGTACTGCGCCTCCCCGAGGGCGACGCAGCCGGCGCGGTCGAGGTCAAGGCCCGCGCCGAGGCGCTCCGCGCGGAGATCCTCGGCGGCGCGTCGTTCGAGGAGATCGCCACCGAGCACTCCGAGGACCCCGGCAGCGCGTCCCGCGGCGGCAGCTTCGGCAAGGTCCGGCCGCGGTCGATGATCCCGGAGTTCCGGGCCGCCGTGGAGGGCCTGCCCCTGCACCAGGTCAGCGAACCCGTGGAGTTCCAGGGCGCCATCTGGCTGCTGCAGGTGCACCGGATCACCGATGGCTCCGCGACCTCGCTGGAGTCGGTGCGCGACGCGCTGTTCAACCAGCTGTACCGCGAGCACGAGGAGCGCGAGATCTCCATGTGGCTGGAGCGCGAGAAGGTGCGCGCCCACATCGAATACCTCCACTGAATCGGTTCCCATGAGCCCCAGAATCGCCATCACCTCCGGTGACCCCACCGGTGTCGGACCCGAGATCCTCGTGCGAGCCCTGCAGGCCGTGGACGGGTTCGAGCCCGTGGTGTTCGGGCCCAGCGACGCCATCGAGCGGGCCGCCTCCCTGGTGGGGATCGCGCCTCCGGCCGTGCGCGAGTGCGGCGGCGAGCTGCCCGAGGTCACCGCCCTGGAGCGCGCCGTGGCTGCGTGCCTGTCGGGGGAGTGCGCCGCGCTGGTCACCGCGCCCGTCCACAAGCGGCGGCTGCTCGACGGCGGCTTCGGCTTCGTGGGGCACACCGAGTTCCTGGCCGACCGATGCGATCGCGACGTGGTCATGGCCTTCGGCGGCGGCAAGCTGCGCGTGGCGCTGCTGACCACCCACCTGCCCCTGCGGGGCGTGGCCGACGCCATCCACACCGAGGACGTGCCCCGCGTGGCCGCCCTGTTCGACGACGGCCTGAGGCGGTACTTCGGCATCGAGCGCCCCCGCCTGGCCCTGTGCGGCCTCAACCCCCACGCCGGCGAGGAGGGCAAGCTCGGCGCCGAGGACGCGGCGGTGCTCGCTCCGGGCGTGGCCCTGGCCCGACAGCGCGGCATCGACCTCGAAGGACCGCTGCCCGCGGACACCCTCATGGCTCGCGCGGCCCGGGGCGGCGTGGACGGCGTCATCGCCTGTTTCCACGACCAGGGGTTGACCGCGGTCAAGGCCGTGGACTTCGGCAGCTCGGTGAACTTCACCCTGGGCCTGCCGTTCCTGCGGACATCCCCCGACCACGGCACCGCCCACGACATCGCCTGGACCGGCCGCGTGGACCCCGCGTCCATGATCTCGGCGCTGCGCATGGCCGTGCGCTGCGCGGGCAGGAGCTGACCCGTGCCCTCGATCCACGGTGACACCAGCGGGCTCAAGGCCTCCCAGGTCCAGGCGCTGAACCGCCTGTACCGGCGTCGCGTGCTGCCCGCCCAGATCGTCGGCCCGGAGCTGGCGCGGACCCTGTCGGAGCTCTGCCGCGACCTGGGCCGGCAGGTGGGGGTGATGCTGGACCGCCGCGGGCAGGTGACCCACGTGATCGTGGGCACGGCCAAGGGGCTGTTCCTCCCGGACCTGGGGCGCCACCGCGCGGGCCGCGGCCACTTCCGCGGGCTACGCCTGATCCACGTGCACCTGGACGACAGCCTGCTGGACCGGGACGACCTGACCGACCTGGTCCTGCTGCGGCTGGATCTGGTCGGGGTGATCCGGCCCGACGAGCGGGGCCTGCCGGTGGATCTGCAGTACGCCACGCTGCTGCCCCCGCGGGAGGGGGAGCAGGACACCCCGTGGCTCGTCGAGGGGCCCTTCGACGTCCACCGCGTCGCCGAGGACTTCCTGCGGCTGATCCAGGCGGTGGAGGGCGAGTTCGCCCAGCGAACCTCGGGTCAGGATGTCCACGACAAGCGCGATCGCACCATCCTGGTGGGGCTCTCCGACAGCGACGCCGAGGCCGCGCGCCGGTCCATGTCCGAGCTCGTGCGCCTCTCCGAGACCGCGGGGCTCAACGTCATCGATCAGGTGCTCCAGCGACGCCGCCGCCCCGACCCGCGGACCCTGATCGGCCGGGGCAAGCTCGACGACGTGCTGATGCGCTCCATGGTCCTCGACGCGGACCTGCTCGTGTTCGACCGGGAGCTCAGCCCGTCCCAGGGGCGCACCATAGCCGAGGCCACCGAGCTCAAGGTCATCGACCGCACCCAGCTGATCCTCGACATCTTCGCCCAGCACGCCTCGAGCCGGGGCGGACGCCTCCAGGTGGAGCTGGCCCAGCTCAAGTACCTGCTGCCGCGGCTGGGCATGCTCCAGGCCTCCCTGAGCCGCCTCACCGGCGGCATCGGCGCGCGCGGCCCGGGCGAGACCAAGCTCGAGGTGCGCGCCCGCCGCGCGCGGGATCGCATCCATCGGCTGGAGAAGCAGCTGCGGACCCTGGCCAAGCAGCGTGCGCTGCGCCGGCGCCGGCGCAAGCGGGTGCGGCTGCCCACGGCCTCCATCGTCGGGTACACCAACGCCGGCAAGTCGACCCTGCTCAACGCCCTGACCCACTCGGACGTCAAGGCCGAGGACCAGCTGTTCGCCACCCTCGACCCCACCACCCGGCGCCTGCGCTTCCCGCGGGATCGCGAGCTGGTGATCACCGACACGGTGGGCTTCATCGAGCGCCTCCCCGACGAGCTGCTCACCGCCTTCCGCGCCACGCTGGAGGAGCTCGAGGACGCCGACGTCCTGCTCCACGTGCTCGACGGCGCGTCCGAGGCTGCCGAGCAACAGCACGCGGTGGTGGTGCAGACCCTGAACCAGATCGGCCTCGAGGACGTCCCCGTGATCGTGGTCCTGAACAAGTCCGACGCGGCGGATCCCGAGGCCATCGAGGAGCTTCGTCAGACCCTGGGCGGCATCCCGGTGAGCGCGAAGACCGGGGACGGCCTGGACCGGCTCGAGACCTTGCTCCAGGGGACGTTGTGGCGGGAGGGGTACGAGGTCGTACCGAGCTACGAGACTAGTCCTTGATCCCCTTGAACATCTTGTGGACCCGCCCCAGATAGCGCCAGGTGGGGCTGCGCCAGACCTCCTCGAGGCGTTCTTGCAGGCGCGCGATCTCCGCCCACTGATCCTCGATGAAGTCCACCTCGATGTCCTCGTGGGTGGAGACCGGGTCCTGGACCCACTCCAGCAGGGCGCGGGTCGTGCTGGCCACGGTGTACTGCTCGCGCACGAAGCTCCAGGGCACCCGGCGGAGGTTGCCCACGGCGGCGAGGCTGTCGGTGACGGCCGCGCCGCCGGCGGACAGGCGCCGGCGCTTCTCGCCGGCCAGGCGGACCAGCAACGACGCGAGCTGCTCGGCGTCGCCCCGATCCAGGGGGAAGAACCCCTCCACCTCGCGCAGCTGGCGGGTCAGGTCGCAGGTGACGGTGGACGCCGCGGGCAGGCCGCGCTCCATGGCGTCGAGGAGCCGTGTGCGGCTGCCGAACTCGGCCTCGTAACACGGCAGGTCCATGTTCACCGCGAGATCGGCGGCGCCGTAGATGGCGTCCAGGTGCCGCGTGGGGACCCAGCCGAGGAAGTGGAAGCGTGACGCGTGCTTGCTGCGCTCGGCGAGCTTGCGGAACCGCTGATAGCTGCCCTCGTTGTGGCCGGCGAGGCCGCCGCCGGTGCTCACCAGGTGCACGTGCGGATCGGCGTCCATGGTCCGCAGCAAGCCCTCGACGAGGGTCTCCTCGTCCATCCAGGTGTTGTACCCGCCGCAGATCAACACCGTGAAGTCCTCGGCGGCGATGTCGCCCAGGAGGTTCGGCGGTGCCTCCGGCGGGCAGTCCCGGTAGAGCCCCTCGAGGGACGGGGGGACCACGTGCACCAGCTCCCGGCCCATCTCTCGTGCGGTGAGGCGACCCGCCAGCCCAAGGGCGCCGATGAGCACCGGGCGCTGGGCCTCGGACACGACGCTGAAGTGGTCGCCGCGCGTCACGGCCAGGGACAGGACCTGACGGTAGCGGTGGACGGGATCGTGGCTTCCCGAACGGAACGCGCGCAGCTGAGCCTCGCTCATGGGATCGCCGGGCACGTCCACCCACAGGGGCTCCGAGCCGGCCGCGCGGGCGCCACCGGCCATGGGCGCGAAGGGACCGGCGCTGACCACCACGTCGGGCTCGAACTCGTGCCGCAGGTCGCGCAGGGAGAGAAACGCGCCGGGCTCGTCTCGCCGCACCGGGTGGTAGTAGAGCTTTCGCGGTCCCACGGCCGTGGGCTGCTCCAGCTGGCGACGCCACGGCTGACTCGCCGTGTCCATGCCCGGTCCGGACACCAGCGAGGCCAGGGCCACCTCGTGCCCCGCCTCCAGCAGGGCCAGCAGGAACTGGCGCAGCCGCAGGGCCGGGAAGCCCAGCTCGTCCGGGTCCTGGACGGGCAGGGGACCGCTGCCGACCAGGAAGACGCGTCGCGCGTCCGTGCTCAAATCAGGCTCTCCTCTTCGCCGCGGGCGTGGGTCACCAGACCCCAGTGGTGCTCCAGGTGTACCAGTCCGTGGTCCTCCACGTCGCTGATCACGCTCAACTCGTACAGCTGGTTGTGCCAGATGTGGGGCCTGAGGTGGGTCTTGTCGTACAGGGCCACGCTCAGCCGGTAGCTGCCCTGTAGCAGGGGCAGCTGAGGGTAGTAGATGAAGTAGGTGTACACGCCGTCGAAGGTGCCGCGCATCTCCTCGACCCGGTCGAAGCTCGTGTTGGGGCCGAACACGTACACCTGGTCGTTGCGGAAGATGGCCACCCCCATGATCGGGTCCTCGACCGGCTCGATGGTGCGGAAGGTCACCGCGATCACCACGGGCTCGAACGTCCGGGTCTTGGTGATCACCTCGCCCTTCTCGTCGAGGATCTGGACCGCGAGGACCTCGGCCTCGCCGCTGCCGGTGATCGTCGGGTTGCCCGGGTTGCCCACCTGCACCGGGACCGCCTTCTCGCCGGCCGGGGACAGCAGCTTCTCCGCGTCCCCGAGGTGCGTGGCGGTCAGCAGCGTCTCGCGGAGCCGCCGGTCCGGCACCGTCGCGCGGTAGTCCAGCGGGACGCTCCCCCCCGGCTTCGCCTCGGCGGTGTCCAGGCGGTCGATGTTCGCGCTGGCGGCCGCGGGGAGGCGCCGTCCGCGAGCCCGGTCCACGTAGGCGTCCACCACGTGCCGGGCCTCGCCGGTGCCCTCCACGTGGCCCTTGTTCAGCCACACCGCCTGGGAGCACAGCTCGCGCACCGCGTGCAGATCGTGGCTCACCAGGACCAGCGTGCGCCCCTCGGCGATGAAACCCTCGATCCGGCGGATGCACTTGCGCTGGAAGTAGGTGTCGCCCACGGAGAGCAGCTCGTCGATGAGCAGGACCTCGTGGTTGAGGTGCGCGGCGATGGCGAACCCCAGCCTCAGGTTCATGCCGGTGGAGTAGGTGCGCACGGGCAGGTCGATGAACTCACCGAGCTCGGCGAACTCGATGATGGGGGGCACCAGGTGCTCGATCTCGTCTTCGCTCATGCCCAGCAGCCGGCAGTTCAGGGTGCAGTTCTCGCGACCCGAGAAGTCGCCGTGGAAGCCCACGCCCAGGTCCAGCAGGCTGTTGAGGGAGGCGCGGATGTCCACGGTCCCCTCGGTCGGGGGGCTCACGCCGCTGAGGACCTTGAGCAGGGACGACTTGCCCGCGCCGTTGGGGCCGATGACGCCAAAGGCGTGACCGCGGGGGATCTGGAAGGAGACGTCCCGCAGGGCCCAGTGCTCCACGTGGCGCTTGCCGCCCCAGATGATCTCGCGCAGCCGCGCGCGATCGTTGGGATAGATGTCGAACCGCTTGGACAGCCCCTGGACGTCCACGACCACGTCCGAAGCGGGATCGATGTTCGTTGCTTCTTCGTTCACCAGGGTCGCTCTATCATCCCCCGAGTACGTCGGAGAAGTGGGGGGACTGCTTGCGGAAGACCCACGAGCCCACCGCGAACACGGTCAACGAGACCGTCCCGAAGATGATGATCTGTCCCGGCAGCGGCGCCTGATGGTTGAGCAGGATCTGCCGGTAGATGCCGATCAGATGCGCCAGGGGGTTGAACACCAGGATGGGGAGGAACGGCCGCGGGAAAACACTCTCGGGATAGAACACGGGCGTGACAAACATCCAGATCAGCAGCAACGGCTGCAGCATCTGGCGTACGTCCCGGAAGAACACCGCCACGGTGGCCAGCAGCAGCGCGATGCCGTAGCAGAACAGGAACTGGAACAGCATCACCACCGGCAGCAGCAGGGCCCAGAAGCTCAGCCCGTGGCCGATCACCAGCGCGGCGACCACCAGCAGAGCCATCCGCATCAGCTGGATCACCAGCTCCGACGCCGTGATGTAGCCCGGCAGGACACCCGCGGGGACGTGGACCTTGCGGATCAGGTGGACGTTCTCGCGCACCACGTTGAGGCTGCGCGTCAGGGTCTCGCTGACCGTCACGTACACCAGCCACCCGCAGAACAGGAACAGGGCGCTCAGGGCCACGGAGTAGTCGGGATGGAACCGGACGCTGAGCAGCACCGTGAACACGAAGGTGTAGGTGACCAGCTCCAGCAGGGGCTTGGCCACGGCCCAGAACACGTCCAGCAGGGACCCCGCGTACTGGCGACGCAGGTCTCCCACGGCCATGGACCACGTGAGCAACCAGACCCGCTGCACGCGGGCGCGCTGCGTGGGTGTCTTGCTCGGTGGCGCGAGGGCGCTGGGCATGGAGCGGCTCTTTATCATGCTGAACCAAGTTTAGCTTGGATCGGTCTGGTAGCCACCCCTATCATCGGTCCGTGTTCGATGTGTAAGGCGCTGATCCTGGTACTGGGCGTCGTCGCCGGCGGCTGCGCGGCCCTGAGCAAGCCTCCGGCCGGCCCCACCACTGTGTCCTACCGGGACGTGGACCTGCTCGAGGCCGAACGCCCGGCTCTGCTGGTGGAGGTGGACCACGTCGCGGGCAGCGAACCCCGGGACCGGGCGCTGGGCATCCTCCGCGATCGCCTCGACTTCTACTGCGACAAGCCCGGCGGCATCGAGATCCGCGTGGACGACGAGATCCCGGTCGACGCGTGGGAGCCGAGCCACGAGACCGTCGCCCGGCTGGCCGCGGCGCACGCGGACGAGGACCCGGGCGACGCGGCGTACCTGTACGTGCTGTACGCGCCCTCCTACAAGAAGTTCCGCGGGTACAGCTACCGCCCGGGGCGCCTCGGAGCCGCCGTGACCTTCCCGGCGATGGTGATCTTCGCGGATCAGCTGAAGCCGATCCTGTGGCTCACCGGAGTCCGCCAGGAGGCCTCCGTGCTCGTGCACGAGGCGGGGCACGTCCTGGGGCTGGTCACCAACGACGACCACCGGGACGGCGGCCACTGCACCAACGGCTGGTGCCTGATGTACGACGGCGTCGATGCCCGCTCCCTTGCTGTAAACTTGTTTCCCACGCTGTTCACCGGCTACCTGCCGACCCACGTCTGCCGCGATTGTCGCGACGATCTGGGGGAGGGGCTGCCGCCGCCGGGGATACAGCGCTTGCCGGGCATGCCCACGGCCGAGGCGCCGGGATGTGATCCGAGCTGGAAGGAGGAACCATGAGAGTCCTGTTGTGTGCGCTTGGAATGCTGGCCCTGCTGCTGGTGCCGCTGGGCCTGGGAGGTTGCGGATCCGAGGGCGACGACGACGCGGCCGGCGACGACGACGACGCGACCGCGGACGACGACGACGCGACCGCGGACGACGACGACGTGGCCGACGACGACGACGTGGCCGACGACGACGACGACGTGGCCGACGACGACGACGCGGGCGACGACGACACCAGCGACGACCTCGACGCGTCCACCGTCGAGGGGCTGACGTACATGCTGGACATCGCCAACGGCGGGTTCACGTTCACCGAACCCGCGGGCATCGGCGCCGTCCTCGGCCTGTTCCTGGGGCAGCTGCCCGAGGACCAGGGCATCATCTTCACCGCCGATTCCATCGACCAGGGCGCGGGCACCGTGCACTTCCTCATCGGATCCGGGATGGTCACCAACCCCAACGACGATCCGGCGAACTGGATCTGGGAGCAGTCCAACGGCTCCACCACCGACGCCGACGGCACCTGGACCAACCCGTCGTTCGACGCGGGGCCGGCGGACATGGTGTTCGACGCGGGCGCAGGTGTGGTGTGGCTGGGCGACGTGATGTTCGGCGGCGCCTTTGTCATGGACGGTGGCCAGGTGACCGGCACCAGCCTGGCGGGCCTGATGGACACCATCCCCTTCGACGAGATGCTCGGGTTCGATCCGGGTGGCCTCTGCGACACGCTGGATGGCCTGAGCATCCCCTGCGAGACCTGCCCCGCGGCCAGCCCACACCAGGGCGACTTCTGCCTCTACCTCGTGGCCGAGGGCGGCACCTGTCCGCTGATGCCCGGCCTGACGATGGTGCCGGTCCCGTAGCCCCCCGGCGACGCACGAGGTTACCGACATCGACGCCACCCCCCCGCTGACCGCCGCCACCGAGCGCGCGGCGTCCGTGGCCACGGCGCTGGGCATGGCCACCCTCCTGGGTGGCAACCTGGTGGTGCTGCGCCTGTTCTCCGAGGACACCCGGGCCTCGTACCTGGTGGGGATGCTCGCGCTGGGGTTGCCCGCGGCGCTGCTCGCTGGCATCGCGGTGGGGTGCCTCCGCCTGGCCGCGGCGCGGCTGGCCGGCGGCGAGGGGCTGGCGGCGGGCTCCGCGATCAAGGTCGGCCTCGTCCTGGTCCTAACCGTGGGTCTGGTGCTGATGATCGTCGGCCTGCAGATCACCTACACGCCGCTAGGGGCGCTGCTGCCCTCTCCGACCTCGGGCGCGCTCTTCCTCTACCGCGGGGTGGTGGTCGTGCCCGTGCTGGGCGGCGCGATGGTCCTCGCCGCAGGGCTGATGGTGCTCGAGGGGTGGCGCGGCGGCGTGCCCGGGGCTGCCGTCGCCCTCCTGGCCGCCCTCGGGTTCAGCGCGGTCTGGCTGAACCGCGGCGCCGGGCTGGCCGGCTACGAGCTGGCCGGCGCCAGCCTCGCGCTCCCCCTCGCGGCGCTCCTGGGGGCCGTGGCGCAGGGCAGCCTCCTGCTCACGGTCCAGCGCGCGCGGGAAGACCTCGGTATCCACCTGGCCCGGCCTTTCGACCTCGGGGACATCGCCGCCGTGCTCGGCGCGTCGTGGAGGGCGTCGCTGGCCCTGGGAGCGGCCGCCCTCGGGGCCACGGCGTGGTCCCTGTTCGTGCTTCGAGGCAGCCCCTCGATGGGCGCCGATACCGGGATACTGGCCGTTCTGCTGGTCGGCCTCAGCCTGGCCTTCGGCGAGGATCTCGCCGCCCGCGCTGGCGCGGGAGGGGGCGTCCTGCGCGCGGCCGTGGTCGTCCTGCTGGTCCTCCTCGGAGCTGGCCTGCTGATCGTGCCCGGCCTGACCCTCACCCCGGTGGAACCCCACATGGACGGCGTGGGCACCCTCGCCGCGCGGCTCGCGGGCGTGGCGCTGCTGCACGAGGCCGCGCTGCGGCTGGTCACGGACGCGGGCCTGCTGCGCCATCGCAGGGCCGTGGGGCTGGAGCTCGCGGTGTTCGGCGTCCTGACCACGGTGCTGCTCGTGGTGACGTCCATGTCCCTCGACGGCCTGCTGCCCCTCGTCGTGGCCGTGCTCGCCGTGCGCGCGGTCAGCGTGCCGCTGCTGCGGTTCTGACCGGGCCAAGTCGGCCTTCCCCCTTCGAGGTCGACTCCGGTACCATGCCGCCACCGATCACCAAGGAGTCCTCCATGCCTCGGTCCCTCGTCCCCTGGTGCGCCGCGCTGCTGGCGATGCTGGTCGCCGTTCCCGCCCTCGCCGTGGAGGTGGGGCTGTCCGTGTCCACCCGCTACACGCGCACGGCCCTGGAGTTCCGCGTCGCGCCCGACGCGGGCAAGCACCTGGCGGAGGAGTACCCGTCGAAGATGGTGGTGACCACGTACCCGGACGCCGCCCTGGAGGAGGTGTTCGATCTGACCGGCCGGGTGCCCGAGCTCCTCGCGGGCTACACCCTGGAGCTGCCCGAGGCCCGTCCCCTGCTGGTGGACGTGGAGCTGGAGCTGGGGTTGTGTGACGAGGCGGGGGTGTGCGAGCCCAGGCTGGTGGGATTCCAGGTGGCGGTGAAGCGCAGGCCGCGGGCGGGCTTCGCCAACGCCGTGGTCCTCCCGGTGATGCCCATCCTGCGCAAGCCGCGGGTCGCCATCGATCCCGACGCGGCCGAGGCCGTCGTCCAGAGCCCCTGGGTCCACGACGACCTGCCCCGCGCGCTGGCCGAGGCCCAGGAGAAGGACGAGCCCCTGCTGCTGGTGTTCAAGACGCGATGGTGTCCGCCGTGCAATCAGCTGGCGCAGGAGGTCCTCGACGATCCCGCCAACGAGGTGGACCTCGCGCCGTTCGTCAAGGCGGTGTTCGACGCGGACCTGCCCGCGAGCTGGGACGCCAAGAGCCGCTACAAGGTGGGGGGATATCCCACCATCGCGGTCTGCACACCCGACGGCGAGGTGGTGGTGCGCCAGGTGGGGTACGAGGGCGAGGCCAGCCTGCTTCACACCCTGGAGGCCGCGCTGCTCGAGGCCACTCCCGTGGCGGATCTCCAGATCGCCGCAGGGGACGATCCGGTGGCGACGCTGGCCGTGGCGGATCGCCTCCGGCATCAGGCCGATCGCGCGGGGGCCGCCGAGTGGTTCGCCAGGATCCCGGACAACGCGGCGGTCGACGCCACCGTCGCAGCCGAGGTCCGAGCCTTCCTGGCCACCACCGATCCCGATCCCGTCGCCGGCGCTGCCTCCCTCGAGGAGCTGCTGCTGGAGCAGGCCCTCGCTCCTGCCGTCCCGCCCCTGGAGCAGGCGTGGTGGTGGTACGAGCTGGCCGGCATGCGCGACGGGGACGAGGCCGGACAGCAGCTCGCCTGGGAGCGCGCCCGGGCCACCGCCGAACACCTCCTGGCCAACCAGCCCTCGGTCAACGAGGCTGCCGAGGCCTGGATGGTGCTCGCGCTGACCGCGGCCGACATGGGTGGTGAGGCGGCTGCGAAGAAGGCGTGGTCCGGTTCCGCGGACGCCCTGTTCAGCCAGCTCGGCGGCGAGGTGGACCACGCGGACGTGGAGCAGAACAGGGGCGTGGTGATGTCTCTGGTGGGCTCCCTGCGCCGCGCCGGGAGGGTGGACGAGGCGATGGAGGTGGCCGGCGTGGCCGTGGACGCGGCGCCACAGGAGCCCACCTTCTTCCTGCTGCGCGCCAAGGTGGCGTCGGCCCAGGAGGACGGGGCGGCCGCGGCTATGGCCGACGCCGGGACGGCGTATCGGCTGGCTGCGGGAGACCTTCGCCTCAAGGCCGCCGACCTGTGGTCCGAGCTCCTGGTGGAGGCCGGCGAGACCGGCGCGGCCCAGGCGGTCATCGAGGAGGCCCTGGAGGACCTGGTCCTGCCCGCGGACGAGACCATCCGCACGCACCGCTACGTCGGAGCCCTCCAGGCACGCCTGGCCGAGCTCCCCGCGCCCGCGGGTGCGGCGGATGCGACGGAGACGAGCCCCGAAGGGGCGTGAGCGCTCGTTCGCTGCCTTGAGGCAGGGGCCTCGACACAGTATCCTGACCGCGGCAGCGGAGCGTGGTCTGCCGCGTACCCTGCCGTCGAGCGGAGGAGGTTCCGATGATGCGCCTGTTCAGGGGTCGATGGATTGCCAACGTGATGGTGGGCCTGATCACCCTCGTCGGCGTGCAGTGGGCCGCGTTCGCCTATCCGGCCAGCCCCGCGGCGGTCGAGTCCGACGCGGCGCCCGTCCTCGTGACCTCCACGACCCCCGCGACGCCGGCCTACCTCATGCGCGGGCCGCACCTCGCGGCTCGTCAGGCCAAGCGCCTGGGCGCGGGCGAGGCCCTGCCGCCCCTGGGCCCCCTCGGCCCACACAACATCACCTCCAAGGAGCACCAGCACCTCGTGGCGGGCACGGCCCTGACCATCGTGTCGGTGGCCTTGCTGGTGAACTTCCTGTGGATGGTCATCGTCGGGTCGGTGTGGCTGTTCGGTCACTATCTGGGCGCAGAGGAGGAGGACCCCTTCTTCCCGCCGCAGGCAGCCCTCTTCCCCATCTCCTTCGCCTTCCTGGTACCCGGTCTGATCCTGCTCCCGCTGGGGCTCAAGGAGCTGAAGATCTACCGGGCCATCGAGAGCGCCGAGTGGGGCGCACCCGCGGGTCCTCCCGTGGCCCACGGAATGCAGGGCATGCCCCTGCTGCGGTTCTGAGGGCGCCATGAGGTCAACGAGGTCCCTACGAGGGCTGGCGTCGGTGGGCGTGGGACTGATCCTGCTGCTGCTGGTGGAGGTGCCTGCGCTGGCCTACCCGCAGGGGCGCGGGTTGCCCGACGCCGTGGTGTCACCCACCGCGCAGCTGGGCTCCGGTCTGCTGGACCACGGCGTGCCCAGGCTCCGCGCGGCGGACCTCCGGCGACTCGGGGCATCGGAACCGGCGGAGACCCCGGCAGGCCCGACCCTCCCCGAAGGGGCGGTCTTCACCGTGCTGGGGGCGGGCTTCATCTGCGGCGGCGCCATCACCCTCGGCGTCGGACTGGCGCGCTTCATCCCCATCGTCACCGCCACCGGACTGATCGAGACCGCGGTCGCGCCGCTGGTCATGGCCGGGTTCGGGCTCACCCTGCTGGTGGTCGGGATACCCTTCCTCATCCACGGCATCCTGGTGCTCAAGGCGGTGCGCGCTGCCGAGGAGGCGGCGCCCACGGCCGCGCTCGTGGATCCGCGGTGGACGCCCCACGCGGGCCTGGAGCGGTCGGTCCTGCTTCGGTTCTAGAGACCTGAGCACGTAAACGTCACGCCGCCCGTTTCATCCTCGAGATCGTC
>CAYRNR010000200.1:0-13110 GCA_964425605.1 uncultured Rickettsiales bacterium
AACATCTGGCACCACGGCGACTTCGTGGAGATCACCGACACGGGCGGCATGATCATCTACGGCCGGTCCGACGCGACGCTGAACCCCGGCGGCGTGCGGATCGGCACCGCCGAGATCTACCGCGTGGTCGAGGCCATGGACGAGGTGCAGGACAGCCTCGTGGTGGGCCAGGACTGGGACAACGACGTCCGCGTCGTGCTGTTCGCCAAGCTCGCCGGGGGGGTGACCCTCGACGACGCGCTCGTCAAGAAGATCCGCACGACCATCCGCGCCAACACCACCCCGCGGCACGTGCCCGCCAAGGTGCTGCCGATCGAGGACATCCCGTACACCATCAGCGGCAAGAAGGTGGAGCTGGCGGTGCGTCAGGTGATCCACGGCGAGGAGGTGCTCAACAAGGACGCGCTGGGCAACCCCACCGCCCTCGACCTCTACGTGGACCTGCCCGACCTGAAGTCCTGATCCCGGCCGCGGGAGCCCCCTGGTGAAGAAACTCTGGATCCCCGTCGCCCTCGCTGCGCTGGCGGCCGCCGTGGTCGTCGGCGTGCTGTGGATGCGCGGCAGCGCCGAGGAGGAGCTGCGGTCACGCGTCGTGGCCGAGCTCCAGGAACGCCTCGGCGGGGAGGTGGAGCTGGGGCGGGCGCAGATCGCGGGCAGGGACTCGGTGGTGCTGGACGACCTGGCCTGGATGCCCGGCAGCGGGGTGATCGCCGCGGTCACGGTGGACCGGATCGAGCTGCTGGTGGACGCCGCGACGCTGCTCGAGGGGGAGCCCGTGCTGTCCGGCGGGGAGATCCAATCGCCAACTGTTCGGTTGCGAAGGGGGTCTACAACTGGATCTGAAGAGGATGCTCCTGTAGTCCAGTCCGAGACCTCCCGGTCGCCACTGCAGCGGCTCACCACGCTCACGGGCGAGCCGCTCCCCGATGAACTCGGCGACGCCGTACGCCGGGTGTGCGGTTTTGTGGCCCCCGACGTCGCGATCTCGGTGGAAGACGGCCGCGTGACCGGGTTGCCCCGGGACCTGGTCTGGTCGGGGCTCAGCGGGGAGCTGGCCTTCGGCGCCGACGAGCTGGAGCTGGGACTGGACGGCGAGCTGGGCCAGGAGGGGGAGGACGCGGCGGTGGGGCTCACGTCCCTGTCGGTGGTGCTGGCGCCCGAGCAGCCGGTGCGGGGCGCCGTGACCCTCGACGAGCTCCCGCTGGAGGCCTTCGCCACGGATCTGGCCAGCGACGAGGGGAGCGCCATCCGCGGCGGCGAACTCCACGTCTCCCTGTCCACACCGGACGACCCGGCGGGCGGTGAGCCGCGCTTCGTCGGTTCCCTGGAGATCACCGGCGCCGACGTGCGCGTCGAGGAGCTCGAGGGGTTCGGCATGACCGTGACCACGGGCCACCGCTTCGAGCTGCTGCCCCGCGGCGACAGCGTGGAGATCGAGAGCTGGCGCTGGTCCGTCAACGGTGTGTCCGGCGTGGGCTCGTGCAAGGTGCTCGCCCTGGGCGGCGAACCGGAGATTCGCCTGGTCCTGCAGCTGGTCGAGGTACCGTTCTCGTCGCTGCTCGACGCCCTGCCGAGCCACGCGCTCCCCGACGAGTGGGGGCTGTTCCCGGGCGGCACCCTGGACCTGACCGTGCGCCTGAACGGGCCGCTGAACGACCGCGGCGCGTGGGATGTGGGGTGGAAGGGCGACTGGTCGCGGGTGACCGTGCGGGCGTCCGGGGTGGGCGGCGCCATCGCCGACCTCCGCGGCTCGTTCTCGTACTCGGTGCCGTCGCCCGACGGTGGCGTCTGGCACCGGGTGATGGGCCCCGAGGACCCCCACTACATCGGCCTGGGGCTGGTCAATCCCCACATCCTCGGGGCGGTGGTGGTCAGCGAGGACGCCAGCTTCTACAAGCACAAGGGGTTCGACGAGCGGGAGCTGCGCGAGGCGATCCTGGAGAACATCCGCGAGCCGGGCAGCGGCCGTGGCGGCTCCACCATCACCCAGCAGGTGGCCAAGAACCTGTTCCTCAGCGGCGAGCGCTCCCTGACCCGCAAGCTCCAGGAGGCGGTGCTCGCCCACAGCATCGAGTCCACCCTGGGCAAGCAGCGCATCCTCGAGATCTACCTCAACCTCGCCCAGTTCGGTCCGGGCATCCACGGCATCCGCGACGCTGCGCACCACTACTTCGGGACCAGCACGCGCCAGCTCAACACCCTCGAGTGCATCTTCCTCGCCACCATGCTGCCGTCGCCCGAGCGCTACCACGACTACTACCACCCCCAGGGCACGGTCAGCGTGAAGTGGGACGAGCACATGCGCGAGGTGCTGTACCGGATGCGCAGCCAGGGGTACATCACCGACCACGAGTACGGCGTGGCCCAGTACCAGACGCTGCGCTTCACCCCGTGCGACCGCTTTGGCTCCCCGGACTGATCGCGCGCGCCCGGTCCTGCTATGATTCCCCACGCGGGCGCGTTCAAGCGTCCATCTCGCGACACGGGAGCTGAATGCTCCCCGGATGGGTCGGACAGGTGAAGAGCTACATCGGGTCCTTCCTGGGGCACTACAAGGTCCTCGGGCACCTGGGTTCGGGTGCCATGAGCGACGTGTACATCGGCTACGACGAGGATCTGCAGATCCACGTGGCCGTGAAGGTGCTCACCGACGCCATCATGCAGCGTCCGGAGCTGGTGGAGCGGTTCAAGATCGAGGCACGCGCCGCGGCCCGCCTCAACCACCCCAACGTGGCCCGCGTCTACTACTTCAACTTCAAGGGCGACGTGCCGTTCTTCGCCATGGAGCTGGTGGAGGGGCTGTCCCTGGCCGACGTGCTCGAGCGGCGGCTGCGGCTCACCTACCAGCAGTACCTGGACATCTTCTCCCAGGCCGTTCGTGGCCTGCGCGCCGCGGCGGTGCGCGGCATCATCCACCGCGACATCAAGCCGGGTAACCTGATGGTGGGCCGCGACGGCCTGGTCAAGGTGGTGGACTTCGGCCTGGCCAAGGTGGACGACGAGAAGGAGCTCACCCAGACCGGCACGATGATGGGCACGCCGTACTACCTCTCGCCGGAGGCCGTCCGCGGAGAGGATCTGGACCAGCGCAGCGACATCTACTCGCTGGGCGTGACCATGTTCCAGCTGCTCGTGGGCTACCCGCCCTACGACTCGGAGACGCCGTTCGGGCTGATGATGCAGCACATCAACTCGCCGGCCCCCGACGCCACGGAGTTCAACGACCAGTTCCCCCGCAAGCTCGCCAAGGTCATCCAGAAGGCCATGTCCAAGGAGCGCGCCAGCCGTTACCCCAACCACGAGGCGGTGCTGCACGCCCTCGCCGGGGTCCGCGAGGATCTCTCTCCGCGGATGCTGGGGGAGGAGCTGGCCTTCTGCACGGCCTGCGACGTCAACACCGTCACGCGCGGCGACCAGTGCGGCCGCTGCAAGCGGTCCTACGAGGGCAAGACCGAACCCGAGACGTTCTACGACCTTCTCCTGACCGGGTACCGCGAACCCTCCGCGGCCCAGGCCTGCGCCCAGTACGTCAGCGAGGCGGTCGGCCGGCGCGAGGAGGTCGTGGAGCGGGTGATGGAGAAGCTGCCGTTCAAGCTCGGCCACCGCCTGCCCTACGAGCGCGCGAAGAACCTGCAGCGACGGTTCTACGAGCTCGGCGGCGACGTGGAGATGCGGCGAGTCGAGGATCGCGCCGCCGACGATCAGACCTCGGAGAGGCTCGAGTTCGTCTCCGCCACCTCGGCGCGCACCGCCAGCCTCGTGTCCCCGGCGCCCGAGCTGGAGGCCGCGCGGCGGCCCATCCGCAACCAGCGGCTGGCCATCATCGTCCTCGCCAGTGCCCTGGTGCTCCTGTGTTCGATGTTGCTGTACCAGAAGTTCGGCTCGAACGAGAACGGCGAGGTGAACGTCGACGAGCCGGCCACCGGAACCCGCGTGGTCGACTACGAGCCGATCAGCGAGGCCGCCACCCCCGAGCCGGTGGCCACCGAGAGCACCCTCGACGTGGACCTGTCCGTGGAGGGCGAGGTGGACGAGGCCGTCGTCGAGGCCCTCGGCGCCGCGCTGGGCGCGGCCATGGCGGCGCTCCAGGAGACCTGCGCCTGGGAGCCCAGCACCCGGCCCAAGCTCCGGCTGGATCCCCAGTACGCGTTCAGCGGCCGCGGCGATGCCCGCGCCTGGGAGGAGACCCTCGGCCGGCCCCTGGACAGCTTCCCGGCGGGTGATCTGGTCGCGGGGGACGAGACCCTCTCCGTCGCCGCCAGTCACTGGGTGGCGCGCGCGGCGGTCGCCGACCTGGCCGGCGTCGACGCCGCCGGCTGGCTCCCCCTCGGGCTGGCCTATTACCAGGAGGCCCGCCTCGGCAGCCTCGATCGTGAACCCTTCGTCGCCCTCACCGCGGAGACCAACCACATCCCGGTGCAGTACTGGGGCGCCACCGCCGGCCGGAACGATCCCGAGAACATCGCCCGCGCCGAGTCCATGGTGGAGTACCTGGTCGAGCGCGCCGGTCCGCGCAAGTTCGCCCACTTCCTCAAGGTCGTGCGCGTGGGCTCCGTGGAGGAGGCCTTGGCCGAGGTCTACGGCGATCCCGCGCCGGAGATCCAGGAGAGCTGGGCCCTGTTCCTGCGCACCCGCTACGCGGGCGTGCTCGTCCCCTAGAGTCCCCGAGCCCTCACGGGGATTGCCATTTCCCGGCGCCGTTGCCATGATGCGCCGTTGCCATGCTGACTGCTGCCATCAAAGCGCTGCGACCTCGCCAGTGGACCAAGAACGGTATCGTGTTCGCCGCCCTGGTCTTCGCCGAACAGTTCCGCGACACGAGGCTCCTGGGGCTGACTGCCGGGGCGTTCGTGTGCATGTGCATGCTCAGCTCGGCGGGGTACCTTTTCAACGACCTGCGCGACGTGGACAACGACCGCGCGCACCCCAAGAAGAAGCACCGGCCCATCGCCAGCGGCGCCCTGCCCGTTGGCGCCGCCTGGGTCCTGATCGTCGTGTTGATCGTCGTGGCCCTGGGCGCGGGCTACTGGATCGGCCCGGGCTTCGCCATCGCCGCGGGCGGCTACATGGTCTCGACCACGGTCTACACCCTGTGGATCAAGAACATCGTGCTGCTGGACATCATGTTCATCGCCGGGCTGTTCATCCTGCGCGCCGTGGCCGGCGCCGAGGCCATCGACGTCCCCATCAGCCCCTGGTTCCTGATCACCACCATGTTCCTGGCCCTGTTCCTGGGCTTCTCCAAGCGCCGCGGCGAGCTGCGGCTCCTGGAGGCCGACGCCACCAAGTTCCGCAAGATCCTCGGCGAGTACTCCCCCGAGCTCCTCGATCAGCTCAACGCCGTGACCGCCGCGGGCGCCATCCTGGCGTACGCCATGTACACCTTCGAGGCCGCTCGCACCCAGTGGCTGATGGTCACGGTCCCCCTGGTGGTCTACGGCATCTTCCGCTACTTCTACCTGGTCCACAAAAGGGCCCAGGGGGACGCCCCGGACGCCACGCTGCTCAAGGACGTGGGCATGTGGGCGACCGTGCTGCTGTATGCGGTGATGGTGGTGGTGATCCTGGTGTTGGTACCGGGTAGCTAGTCCCTCACTCGAACGGCAGCATCTCCCGAACGCTCTGCTCGTCCAGCCGGATCTGCGTCACCAGCGCGTCGCGCGACTCGAACCGCCGCTCACCGCGCACCCGGGCCACGAAGTGCAGGCGCGTCTGCAACCCGTACAGGTCACCGTCGAAGTCGAACAGGTGGGCCTCGATGGAGAAGCTCTTGCCGGCGAAGGTGGGGCGGAAACCCAGGTTGGCCACCCCGGGGTGCGCGTCCCCATCGGGCGTCTCGAGCACCACGGCATAGACGCCAGGGGCGGGGATCAGCTCGGTCTTGGGCGAGATGTTCGCGGTGGGGTAGCCGATGGTCCGGCCGCGGCCGTCGCCGCGCACCACCGCACCGCTGATGAAGTGCCGCCGTCCCAGCAGCTTGGTGGCCGTGTCCAGATCCCCCTCCACCACGGCCTTGCGGATCCTCGTCGAGCTCACCACCTCACCCTCCACCTTCACCGCCTCCACCTGCGACGCGATGGCCGCCGGCGCCAGCTCCCGCTGGAGCAGCTCCAGGTTGCCCTGCCGCTTCTTGCCGAACCGGAAGTCGTACCCGACCAGCACCTCCCGCGGGTCGAAGGACTTCACCAGCACGTCGTGCACGAAGCTGCACGCGTCCAGCCGCTGGAACCCGCTGGAGAACGTCTCCGTCACCAGCACGTCCACCCCCATCTCGGCCATCAGCGTCGCCTTGTCCCGGAACGTGGTGATCAGGAACGGGTTCTCGGTCCTGCCCAGGATCCGCCACGGCGGCGGATAGAACGAGTACACCACCGCCGCGCCACCGCGCACGTGCGCCCGGCGCACCACCTCCTCGACGATGGTCCGGTGCCCCTCGTGCACCCCGTCGAACGTCCCCACCGTCATCGTCACATCGTGGAGGACCGGGTCGATGTTCTCGTGTCCGTAGACGATTCGCATGGTGCCCGAGCAGGTAGCCGACCCCCGGACGATTGTCAACCGCGGCTCCCTTGCCACCACCCCCACCCATGGCCATAGTGGGGCCTCCCAGGAGGACACCATGACCGAGCGATTCCGCGCCGAGCCCTACCTCGAACGCGCCCCCGCCCTCGTCACCCACGTGGACGGCCCGTGGATCACCCTCGACAACCCCATCCTCTTCGCCTTCTCCGGCGGCCAGCAGGCCGACCGCGGCACGCTCTCCGGCCAGGAGCTCCTCGCCTCCGAGGCCCTCGACGACGGCACCATCCGCTACCAGCTCGCCGACGACCACGGCCTCGCCGTCGGCCAGGAGGTCCTCCAGGAGATCGACTGGGAGCTGCGCTTCAAGATCATGCGCGTCCACACCGCCACCCACATGGCCTACGCGGCGATGAGTGAACTCATGGGCGTCGCGCACGACCTCATCGGCTCCAACGTCCACGCCGGCAAGGGGCGCATCGACTGGGCGCTCGACGAGACGGTGTCCCCCATGGTCCCGGCGGCCAAGGAGCGTGTCCAGGCGCTGATCGACGCGGATCTGGACGTGAAGCGGTTCGCCGATCCCGACGATCCGGATCGCTGGGTCTGGGCGCTGGAGGGGGAGGGGATGGACCCGAACTACTGGCGGATGCCGTGCGGGGGCACGCACGTGGGACGGACCGGGGAGATCGGCGCGGTGAAGCTCAAGCGCAAGAACATCGGCAAGGGCAAGGAGCGGGTGGAGGTGTCGCTGGTGGGCTAGAATGGGTGGTAGCCAAGGGGGAGACCATGGTCAGGTGGATGGGCACCTGCCTCTTCGTGGGCGCCATCGCGCTGTGGGGTGGATGCGCGGACGAGCCGCCCGCGGACGACGACGCCACCGGCGACGACGACACCGTGGATGACGACGACACCACGGGCGACGACGACAGCAGCTCAGCTGCCGACGACGACGACTCCGCGCCCGCCGACCTCGACGGAGACGGCTGGACCGAGGCGCAGGGAGACTGCGACGACGGCGATCCTGCGGTGCATCCCGGCGCCGAGGAGCTGTGCAACGGCGTGGACGACGACTGCGACGGTGTGCTCGCGGATGGCGAGGACGCGGACGCGGATGGCGACGGCGCGCTCGCCTGCGACGACTGCGACGACTCCGACGCGACCGTGCTCCCCGGCGCTGCGGGCGTGCACCACGTGCCCGACGACCACGCGAGCATCCCCGACGCCATCGCCGCCGCAGCCCCGGGCGACACCATCTGCGTGAGACCGGGCACGTGGGTGGGGATCGTCGCGCTGCAGGGCCGCGACGTGCGGCTGGTCGGCATGGGCGGGCCCGAAGGGACGATCCTGGACGGGGACGAGCTGGGTTCGGTCGTCATCATCGACCGGGGAGAGGGGCCGGACACGATCGTGGAGGGGTTCACGATCACGGGCGGCAGGGCGGATGACCAGGCCAACGGGCACGCCTCGGGCGCCGGCATCCGCGTGAGCGGCTCGTCACCCACGCTGCGCCACCTCGTCGTGACCGGCAACACCGTGGCGTACGACTCCTTCAACGGCGGCGGCATCGACCTGACCGACTCCAGCTCCACGCTGTCCGACATCCACGTCCACGCCAACACCGTGGAGGGCGGGCGCGGTGGTGGGATACAGCTCACGGACTGCCACAACGTCTACCTCGAGGACGTGGTCGTCGAGGCCAACTCGTGCCACGGCGAGCCCGGGGGGGGCATCAGCGTGGACGACTCCGTCGCGAACTTCTCGAGGGTGTCCATCCTCGAGAACACGGCGTTCGGCGGGGACGGCGGAGGGCTCGCGATCGATTGCTGCCACGTCAGCCTCGAGGACGTGGAGGTCCGGGGGAACAGCACGACGGCCGGCGGGGAGGGCGGTGGCGTGTTCGTGGGGGGCGGTGTCGTGGCCGGCGAGCACGTGCAGGTCTCTCAGAACACCTCGGATCAGTCGGGCGGCGGGTGGTCGATCACCGGCGGGAGCATCGTCGAACTCTCCAACGGGGAGATCTGGGAGAACCAGGGCGATTGTATGGGAGGTGGGCTCACCACCGCCCAGACCGCCTCGGTGACCCTCGACCACGTCTCCATCCTGGCGAACACGGCGCAGTACGGCGGCGGTGTGTACGATGGGGGCCCCTACGCCTCCCTGTCCAACGTGATCGTCGCGGGGAACGTCGCCGACGCCGACGGCGGCGGGATCTGGATCGGCTTCGGCATGGTCGAGATCGCCCAGACCGCGGTCGTCAACAACACCGCGGCCACCACGGGCGGTATCCACATCGCAGACGCCAACGTCTCCCTCGTCGGCGTCTCGGTCAGCAACAACACCGGCGGCGCCGGCGGGGGCATCTCCGCGTCGGGCATGGTCCCCGACATCCGCTGGTCCAACAGCTGGGGCAACAGCCCCGACGACTACCACGGCTTCCCCGATCCCACCAACACGTCGGGCAACCTCTCGGGTCCACCCCAGTACGTCGACAGGTCTCACTTCGACCACGCCGAGTGGAACTTCCACGTCGCCGGGACGTCCCCACTGATCGACGCCGGCGATCCAGCCGTCACCGATCCCGGCGGCTCGCCCACCGACATCGGCGCCTACGGCGGCCCCGGCGCCGACGGCTGGGACCTCGACCACGACGGCTACTTCCTGTGGTGGCTGCCCGGGGCGTACGACCCGGTCACGTCGCCGGGTATGGACTGCGACGATCGGGATGCCGCCGTCTACCCGGGCGCTGGCTGCTGAATCCCCTCCCCCGGAATCTCTCCCTCGCGGCTACCGCCCCGTGGCCCAACCCACGGGGAAATCGGCCGGCAGTCGAATCAACTCGAAGAGCGAAGCGATGTACTCGTCGTCCTCGCCGGCTCGGTTCGGTGAATAGAACTCCCACACCATGTCTCCGCCGTCGGTGACCTCGAACGCACGACCGGAGTCGGTCTCGGTGATCAACGTGTTGCCGTTGGGCAGCCGCTGGTGGGCCCCACACGTGGAGCTGTAGAACCCCGTCTTGCTGCCCTCGTACATCCACGCAATCTCCTGGGTCGTCGGATCGAACTCGATCACGCGGGATCTCCCGCGGTCGCCTCGATTGTCGAAGAGCAAGATGTTCCCGCTGTCCAGCACCGTGGGCTGGTGCTGGGCGATCGCGAGCCCTGCCAGCGCCCACACCATGCGCTCGTCCTCGATGTCGATGACCGCGATCGTGTTGATACCCGGGAAAGAGACCAGGACATTACCCGCCTCGAACGCCGGGATCCGGTGTGCGAGCTTGCCGTCGAGCAGCTCCAGCGCGTTCGTGTGAAGGATGTCCCCCCCTTCCGGCAGGAGCGCGCGCAGGGAGACATGGGCGGAGTCGTCGATGGTCTCCAGGATGGAGACCCTTTTCACCTCCCGACCCTCCGGGCTCAGCAGCGCGATGTAGTCGTTCAGGGTCGGCACGACCTCGCTCACCGAGGGGACCATCTCGGCCTCGCGAACGAGCACGTAGACCCCTCCATCCGGGAGCACCTCGAAGTCGTGGTGTGCCCTCTCCGGATAGGCCCAGACGAGCTTCGACCGAACGTCGAGCTTGATCATCCCGTGCCCCTCGTACACACCGTACAGCTCACCTGCCTCGGTCACCCACACCCTCCTCCAGTAACCGACTCCGTCCACGGTTCCATCGATCTCGGCGTCAGGGAAGGCTTCGTCGAACGGGTATGACCACTGGTGGATGACCTCGCCGGACATGTCCATCAGGGTCGCCTGCGCCTCGTGTCCATCCGAGTAGAGGTTGAACCCCGGGTATGTCCTGTCGGGATCGTGGCGGGTCACGTCGGTCTCGGCCCTCGTTGGCGCGCTGCCAGCGACGTACCCGATGGCCTGGAGCCTGCGGATCTCCTCGGCCTGTTCGTCGGTCACGAGGGAGCCCGAGTGTCTCTGCGTCGGTAGCTTCTGGAATCTCGCGCCCTCGGGCGTGCCTTCGAGGGCGACCCGCGGACCCCGGATGTGGTGATAAACGGAGCGTACCTGCGGTATCGGTGGCAGGTCCTCCCTGAAGCTGTACGCACCTGCGGCAAACGCGACCATGCTCGAGCCGAACACGAGGATGGCGAGCTTGAGGGCGTCACGCATGCCGAGCGGTCTCTACTGCGGTCGGGGGACCGTACTACCGTGGGAGTGGCGGGCCCGCCGGAGACGGGCCCCGTAGACGCCGCTGGCGATGGTGGAGGAGACTCGTGCGATCCGAGCCCCCCCTTCACAGATGAGACTCCGCATCTTCTTCGTCCGGCCGGAACGGCACATCATTCGGCCGACCCGGCCATTCGGAGTTGGCCACCCGTGCAGTAACCTCGTACGAGTCCGTGCGGTGCTGCTGATGGTTCCCGCGCCAGGAGGGGGCGCTGCTCATCTAGATAATCGCCCCGCCGAGGTATGGAGACGGCGCCTGGTGCCGAGCCATACACGGTTGAAGCGTCCCATGGAGAGGAGTCGAGAGTGTTCAGGACCAAGGTAGGTCTGTTGGCCGCAGATCTTGGGAACCGCGAGACCGAACTGAGTGGTGCATTCACCGCCCTGCAAGAGAAGAACACGGCCGCGGTCGCTGGGGATCTCGCCCAGGTGAAGCTGGAGTACGAGTTGGCCCTGCAGAGGGCGACGTCGGGCGCGGCCCAACTGTCCGAGGCGCTCAACGCCAGGAGAGAGGTCTTCACGATCCTGATCGGTACCGTCGCGGTCGTGGTCGCTGGCGTGACGGCCTGGATCGCGTGGGAGCAGTACAGCCTGACCAAGTCTCTGACCCACGAGAGGATGGCCACACTGAGACTGGAGCAGGAGGACCTGAAAGCAGCTATGGAGGCCATCACGCCGCGGTCCCTGAGCGTGACGATCGACGGCCTGGCGGGCGACTGCCAGTGCACGTGCCCATCGCCAAAGCAACCCGGCGAGGAAGTGCAGTGTGCATGCGAGTGCCCTCCGCTGGTGAGCGCATCACGGTGAGAAGAAGCCACCGTACTGGGCTCGAGATCTCCCAACGAATCCCTGCGCCAGTCCTTTCATGTACGCGAGGTAGAGCTTGGAGTGGAGCTCGGGTGGACAGGCCACGAACGGGGCCTTACCCCGGAGCCCGACAGCCGGCTGGAATGCCTCGTAGGGAGTTCCTGACTCCATCCCGAACCACGCGAAACTCTCCTCGATCAACCCCGTGTCCTGGAACTCCATGGCGAGATATGCGACGTCTCGTCCAAGTCTCACGAGACACTCGTAGGCTTCGTTGAAGTGGGCGACAGAGCTGCTGATGTGGTAGTCGAACAACCTCCGGCCGACCTCCTGATAGAATTCGTGCAGACCGCTGCCTCTCGCGTGCGCCGCACGGGCGGCTGGACTGCCCATGACATCGGTGAAGAGCTTCTGTATGAGATCGTCGTGGTTTGGCGGTAGGGACGGCACCGCGACCAACCGCCTGGTGTCACAACCCATGGGAGCCTCCCTCTCGTGACGGAGCAAAGCTCCGACCAGGGCCGGGAACAGCGCGCGAGCCCCCTCGAGGCGCGCCCGTCGAGCCCGGGAGCGCGTCAGAACGAGAACGTCGTCACCGTCGTCCCAGAGCCCGCCTCGCCGTAGTCCGCGTCCCCCACGCTGAACGAGCCGCTGTAGGTCGTGGCATCGCCCTCGTTGAACACCGTGACGATGTACCCGGTCGTCTCCGTATGGGCGCAGGCGGACCAGTAATCGACGCGGACGGTGTACTCGCCGGACGGCGGGGTCACGCCCTCGTAGGTGATGTTCTCGTTGTTGACGCCGTCGATGGAGCAGCCGGCGTTGGAGTCGAGATCGAGGGTGCCACCCGAGCTCGACGCGACCGCTCCGTACCAGATCTCCTCTCCGCTGGGCTCGACGAGGTGCAGATCCACGTCGGTCTCGGTGGCCCAGGAGAGGCTCACCTGCAGGTCGCCGGTACCCACGGAGATCACGGTGCAGTCCGCGTAGTGGGACTGCCCGGCGCTACCGTCCGCGGTCACCGGGGTCACCACCATCGTCAGCGTTCCCTCGGACACGTCCTGACTCAGGGTGACCACGAACTCGAAGGCGTCGCCGTAGGTGTTCACCTCGAACCAGCCCTCGTACTCCTCGAAGCCGACGGCCAGGGTGGCGGCCTCGCCTTCGATGTCGCCGCTGAACTGGTTCGAGCCGCCCGGAACGAAGGTCGTGTTGCCCAGGAACGACTGGATGGAGGCGAGCGATCCGTCATCGCCCGTGGGTACGTCGCCGTCGTAGTAGGTCTCGGAGCCGCCGGTGTCGTCCACGGTGAACACCGAGTTGCCGTCGTCGTCGCCCACATCCTCGCACGCATTCAGGAGCAGGCCGGAACCCATGAGCAGGACCGCCAGGCCCGCGCGGATCATCTTCGTCATTGCACACCTCCCCGTGTTTCGTCCCAGGCTACGTTCGACATCCCGCCGGGTGAATGACTGGATCGGCCAGAATCGCAGCCGAAGCGGCCAGGCCCGCACGGGGCGGGGGTATCAGGGGAGCGTTCGAGCCAGACTGTGATTTTTCACGCGCATGCCCCCACTTGAGGGACCGGTTTTTCAGGGGCAT
>CAYRNR010000201.1:0-13057 GCA_964425605.1 uncultured Rickettsiales bacterium
ATCCGGTGTATCCTTCCGACGACGTCCTGCAGCTGGAGCCGGACGAAGCCTGACCAGGGAGACGTGGTGTTCGACAAACTCGACGAGGTGGTGGCCCGCTACGAGGAGGTCGAGCAGCGCCTGGGCGACCCCGAGGTGGCCTCCGACCCGCGTCGATACGCGGAGTTCGCCAAGGAACACTCGGACCTCCGCCCGGTGGTGGATACCTACCGCCGCGAACGCCAGATCCACGAGTCCATCCGCGAGAACCGCGAGCTGCTCGGGGACGACGATCCCGAGATGCGGGAGCTGGCGCGCGAGGAGCTGTCCGGGCTCGAGGCCGAGCTCGAGGACATCACGCTGCGCCTGAAGCTGCTGCTGCTCCCCAAGGACCCCTACGAGGGCCGCAACGTGCTGCTGGAGATCCGCGCGGGCGCCGGCGGCGACGAGGCCGCCCTGTTCGCCGCGGATCTGATGCGCATGTACACCAAGTACGGCGAGGACCACCGCTGGAAGTTCGAGGTCCTCCAGAGTCACGCCACCGCCATCGGCGGGTTCAAGGAGGTCATCGCCACCGTGTCGGGCGGCGACGCCTACGCCAAGCTCAAGTACGAGTCCGGGGTGCACCGCGTCCAGCGGGTGCCCTCCACCGAGAGCCAGGGCCGCATCCACACCTCCACCTGCACCGTGGCCATCATGCCCGAGGCCGAGGAGGTGGACGTCGCCCTCGACCCCAACGATCTCAAGATCGACATCTTTCGCTCCAGCGGCCCCGGCGGCCAGAGCGTCAACACCACCGACTCTGCGGTTCGCGTCACCCACCTGCCCAGCAACATCGTCGCGACCTGCCAGGACGAGAAGAGCCAGCACAAGAACAAGGCCAAGGCCCTGAAGATCCTGCGCGCGAGGCTGCTGGAGTCCGAGCAGCAGAAGCAGGCCGCCGAGGAGCGGGACCAGCGCCTCGCCCAGGTGGGCACCGGCGACCGCTCCGAGCGTATCCGCACCTACAACTTCCCCCAGAACCGCCTGTCCGATCACCGCATCGGGCTCACCCTGTACAGCCTCGACAAGGTGGTCGAGGGCAACATGGACGAGCTCATCTCCGCGGTCGCGGCGTACTTCGAGGCCGAGGCCCTCAAGGCCGTCGAGGCGGACGGCGAGTAGTGGGCAGCGGGGGTCCCGACTCGGTCCTCGATCTCCTACGCGCCTCCACGTCCTTCCTCGAGAGCCGCGGGGTGGACAGCCCCCGCCTGGACTCCGAGCTGCTCATGGCGCAGGTGCTCGGCATGGACCGCCTGCAGCTCTACATCAACTTCGACCGCCCGGTGGGCGGCGACGAGCGCGACGCCCTGCGCGAGCTGGTCAAGCGCCGCGCCGCGCGGGAGCCCGTCGCCCTGATCCTCGGCACCAAGGAGTTCCGGTCGCGGGAGTTCCACGTGCCGCCCGGCGTGCTGGTGCCCCGGCCCGACACCGAGCTGCTGGCCGAGCTGGCCATCGAGGCCCTGGCCGACGCGAGCGACGCCCCCCTGGTCCTGGACCTGGGCTGCGGCAGCGGCATCCTCGCCGTATCCATCGCCGCCGAGACCCCCGCGAAGGTGCTGGCCGTGGACCGGGCCGAGGCCGCCATTGACGCGACCCGACACAATGCGCAGATCCACGGGGTGGCCGATCGTGTCGGCGTGATCCGCGGGAGCTGGACGGACCGCATCCCGGATCGGTTCGCCGGTCAGGTGGCTCTGGTGGTCAGCAACCCGCCCTACGTGGACGAGGCCGATCACGCCACCTTGCAGCCCGAGATCACGCGGTACGAGCCGCGCGAGGCGCTGGTCGCACCCGGCGGGACCCTGGACGCCTACCGCCGCATCGTCGACGGCCTGGATCGCTGGCTCGCGCCGGGAGCCCGCGTCCTGGTGGAGGTGGGCATGGGGCAGGCCGCCGAGGTGGAGGCGATCCTCGCCGGGGCGGGCCTGCAGGCGCTGGCCCGGCACGAGGATCTGGCCGGCATCGAGCGGGTCGTGGACGGTACCTGGCCCGCTTGACGCAGGCCTGTTCGACGACTAGAACTGTACAAACGTTCAGGTACATCCGCCCATGGAACTCGACGACATCCAGATCCGCGGCGCCCGCGAGCACAACCTCCGCAGCGTGGACGTGGACATCCCCAAGAAGCGCCTGGTGGTGTTCACCGGGGTCTCGGGATCGGGCAAGTCCTCGCTGGCCTTCGACACCCTGTACGCCGAAGGGCAACGCCGGTACGTGGAGTCGCTCTCCGCGTACGCCCGCCAGTTCCTCGGCCAGATGGAGAAGCCCCGCTACGACACCATCCGCGGGCTCACCCCCACCATCTCCATCGAACAGAAGGCCGCCAGCAAGAACCCCCGGTCCACCGTGGGGACGATCACCGAGATCCACGACTACCTCCGGGTGCTGTTCGCCCGGGTGGGGATCCAGCACTGCCACAGCTGCAGCGAGGAGGTCGGGCGCCAGTCCGCGGCCGAGATCGTGTCGGCGCTGCTCGACCTCCCCGACCGCGCCCGCTTCATGCTGCTCGCGCCCCTGGTCCGCAACCGCAAGGGGGCGCACCGCGACAAGCTCGACCAGATCCAGCGCGCCGGGTACACCCGGGTCCGCGTCGACGGCGAGATCCTCGCCCTCGAGGAGGTGCCGGAGCTCGACAAGAAGCGCAAGCACACCGTGGAGGTGGTCCTCGACCGCCTGGTCATGCGCGAGGGGATCCGACAGCGGCTCACGGACTCGGTGGAGGCCGCGCTGAAGCTCGGCGGCGGCGTCCTGACCGCCGTCATCCCGGGCCAGCCGGAGCGCATCTACAGCGAGCTGCTTGCCTGCCACGACTGCGGCCTGAGCTTCCCCGAACTCACCCCCCAGCTGTTCAGCTTCAACAACCCCCAGGGCATGTGCCCGGACTGCAACGGGCTGGGGTTCCGCAACGAGATGGATCCGCGGCTCGTGGTCCCCGACACCACCAAGACCCTGCACGAGGGCGCTGTGGTCCCCTGGCAGGGGCCGCTCCTGCGCAGGGAGGGCTGGAACTACCAGATCCTCGGCAACGTGGCCAAGGAATACGGCTTCGACCTGGACACGCCGTGGAAGGACCTCCCCGAGGAGGCGCAGCAGGTGCTGCTGTTCGGCGCCGGCGACCAGGAGATCGAGGTGGATTGGTCCGGGGATCGGGGCGAGGGCCACTTCCACATGCAGTTCGAGGGGATCATCCCCGCCATGGCCCGGCGGCTGCACCAGACCCGCTCCGAGGACATGCGCAAGTACTACCTGGCCTTCCACAGCCAGGGCCGCTGCCGCACCTGCGACGGCGCGCGGCTGCGCCCCGAGGCCGCGGCCGTCCGCGTGGGCCCCGTCTCCCTCGTGGACCTCACCGGCGGCACCGTGGCGTCGGCGCACGCCGCGCTGGGCGAGCTGGGGCTCGAGGGAGCCCGCGCGACCATCGCCGAGGAGCTGGTCAAGGAGATCGCGAACCGCCTGCGCTTCCTCATGGACGTGGGCCTCGAGTACCTCACCCTGGACCGCACCGGCCCCACCCTCAGCGGCGGCGAGAGCCAGCGCATCCGGCTGGCCAGCCAGGTGGGCAGCGAGCTCACCGGCGTCACCTACGTGCTCGACGAGCCCTCCATCGGCCTGCACCAGCGGGACAACCGCCGCCTGCTCGCCACCCTGGGCCGGCTGCGGGACATCGGCAACACCGTGGTGGTGGTCGAGCACGACCGCGAGACCATCGAGCAGGCGGACTACGTGGTGGACTTCGGTCCCGGCGCCGGACACCTGGGCGGCGAGGCCGTGTACAAGGGCACCCCCGCCGGTCTGCTGACGGACGAGAACTCCCTCACGGGTCAGTACCTCTCCGGCGCCCTCCAGATCCCGCTGCCGCCGCGGCGCCGCGAGCCCGGCAAGCGCGCGCTCTCCATCGTGGGCGCGCGCGAGAACAATCTCCAGGACGTTGACGTCACCATCCCGCTGGGCCTGCTCGTCGCCGTCACCGGGGTCTCCGGCGCGGGCAAGTCGTCCATGATCAACCGGATCCTGTCGCCGGCTTTGCACAACCACTTCTTCCGCGCCGGGCGCCAGGTGGGGGACTTCGACCGCATCGAGGGGGTCGAGTACCTCGACAAGGTGGTGGACATCGATCAGAGCCCCATCGGCCGCACCCCCCGCAGCAACCCCGTCACCTACACCAAGGTGTTCGATCACATCCGCAAGGTGTTCACCTCGACGCGCGAGTCGCGCATCCGCGGCTACAAACCCGGCCGCTTCTCGTTCAACGTCCGCGGCGGCCGCTGCGAGGCCTGCTCCGGCGACGGCTACCGCAAGATCGAGATGCACTTCCTCGCCGACGTCTACGTGCCGTGCGAGATCTGCAAGGGCAAGCGCTTCAACGAGGCCACCCTCGAGGTGAAGTTCCGCGACCACAACATCGCCGAGGTCCTCGACCTGACCGTGGACGAGGCCCTGGACCTGTTCTCCAACCACCGCAGCATCCGCCGCGTGCTCAAGACCCTCAGCGACGTGGGCCTCGGGTACATCAAGCTCGGCCAGCCCTCCAACACCCTGTCGGGCGGCGAGGCCCAGCGCGTCAAGCTCAGCCGCGAGCTGGCCAAGGTCGCCACCGGGGACACCCTCTACCTCCTCGACGAGCCCACGACCGGCCTGCACTTCGACGACATCCGCAAGCTCATGGGGGTCCTCGTGCGCCTGGTGGACGCGGGCAACACCGTGCTGGTGATCGAGCACAACCTCGACGTCATCAAGTGCGCCGATCACGTCATCGATCTGGGCCCCGAGGGCGGCCACCGCGGAGGACGCCTCGTCGCCGAGGGCCCGCCCGAGTTCGTCGCCACGGTGGCCGGCTCCCACACGGGTCGGTACCTCCGGGGGGAGCTGGGCCCCTCCTGAGCGTCGGCGATGCTCGATCCGTCTGCTATCCTCCGGGCATGGGGCGAAGGAGCGAGCGATGAACAAGACGTGGATCGCGTGGCTGTCGCTGCTCGTGGCGATGGGCGTGCTGGGTTGTCCGGACCACGATCCAGCGGACGACGACGACACCGTCGCCGGCGACGACGACGACATGACCACCGACGACAACGACACCACGGCCGGAGACGACGACACCGAGGGGGATGACGACGACTCGGCAGATCCCTGTACCGTGACCGCCGGTGAGCGGGACCATCTCGGCTGCGAGTTCTGGTCCGTGGACCTGGACAACGCCGAGAACCTCGACGACGCCTCCGCGGCCAGCCCGATCGGCCTGGTAGTGGTGAATCCCCACCCGTCCGGGTCCGCACACGTCACGGTCGAACTCAACCACGCGCTCTACGGCCAGCCTCAGGATCTCGAGATCATCGAGGAGACCGACGTGGGCCCCGGCGAGCGGATCGTGCTGTCGCTGCCGCGCCGCGACGTGGATGGCGAGAGCCAGCTCGACACGGTGGACGACGGCGCCCAGAGCTGGCTGGCCTCACGGGGCTTCCGGCTGAGCTCCGATCGCCCCGTGGCCGCGTATCAGCACAACACCCTGGACCAACCGCTGGCGCCGTCCAACGACGCGTCCCTGTTGCTCCCCGCGGGCGCGCTGGGCCTGAACCACCGGGTGGTCACCCACGAGCCCGCCGAGGCGCTGGACGCCCCGGACTCGGGTCGCAACCGCACGTTCATCACCGTCGTGGGGATCGAGGAGGACACCGAGGTCCAGGTCCTCGCGGGCGGCGCCGTCGCCGCGGGAATCGTCGACTGCGACGACAACAACGCCCTGGTCCACCCCAACGCCGACGAGCTGTGCGACGGCTGGGACAACGACTGCGACGGTCTGCTCGGCCCGGACGAGGTGGACGGCGATGGCGATGGACACCTGCTGTGCAGTCCCGACTGCGACGACACGAACCCCGCCGTGTTCGGCGGCGCGCCAGAGCTGTGCGATGGCCTGGACAACGACTGCGACGGCGTGGTGGGCGATCACCTTGACGCCGACGGCGACGGGTTCACGCCGTGCCAGGGCGACTGGGACGACCTCTACGAGTACTCCTACCCGGGCGCACCCGAGGTATGCGACGTGCGAGACAACGACGGCGACGGGGTCATCCCGGCGGACGAGATCGACCTGGACGGCGACAGCTACAGCGTGTGCGCCGGCGACTGCGACGACACCAACGTGGCCGCCTATCCGGGCGCTGCCGGCGGCGTCGGCGACGCCGACTACGACTGCGACGGGGTCCTCGACTTCGACCAGGACGACGACGGCGACGGGTTCACCCCCGAGGACGGCGACTGCTGCGACCGCTTCTCCCCCAAGTGCGAGGTCATCTACCCGGGTGCCCCCGAGCTGTGCGACTGGCTCGACAACGACTGCGACGGCCTGCTGGGTCCCGACGAGGTGGACGAGGACGGCGACTGGGTGTTCGTGTGCGAGGGCGACTGCGACGACCACGATCCGTTCGTGTTCCCCCACGCGCCGGTGCTCTGCGCGGACGGTATCGACGACGACTGCGACGGCGTGGTGATGGACAACGCGGATCAGGACGGGGACGGGTACGTGCCCTGTAGCGGTCTCGAGGACACCCACGGCGACGGCGTCCACCTGGCCGACGGCGAGACCGGCGTCTACATCCTCGGCCCCTTCGACACGCTACACCTGCAGACGCCGCTGACCCTGTCCCCCGCAGATCCCGCCCCGGACCTGAGCGGGACGCTGATCATCAGCGACAAGCAGGTCGCCGTGTTCACCGGGGCGGACCAGGCCGAGATCACCCTGGGCGGCGATCCGGACCCGTGCTGCGCCGAGCACGTGGAGCAGCAGGTGCTCCCCAGCCGCACCATGGGCGACACCTACGTCGTCAGCCGCTCCGCCGCGCGGGATCGAGGCGATCCCGAGGCCGACCTCTACCGGATCATGGCCCACGCCGACGGGACCCAGGTGATCACCGATCTGCCCGGCGACGACGCCGAGTTCTGGCTCGACGCGGGGCAGTACCACGAGCTGTTCAGCGACATCGGCTTCACCGCGCTGGCCACCGGCCCGGTCCACGTGACGCAGTTCCTGGTGGTCGCCAGCGACGTCCCCGACCCGTTCGAGGCCGCGGCAGGCGATCCGGCGATGATGGCCGTGCCCGCCCTCGACCAGCGCCTCCCTGTCCACGTCTTCGGTACGGGCGACGGCTTCGCCGTCACCTGGGCCGTGGTCTCCAAACCCGAGGGCGTGTCCGTGATGCTCGACGGCCAGACCATCGACGACACCCTCTGCCAGGGTCCGGCGATCGACGGCGAGGTCAGCGGGATCACCTACGAGGCTTGGACCTGCGCCATCGACGAGGGCGTCCACACCGTGCACTCCGGCGCGTCCATCGACGACGCGGACGACGACATCGCCGTGTACCTGTACGGCTACGACGAGGACACGTCCTACGCCCTCCCCGCGGGCACAGGCCTGGCGCAGATCAATCCGCCGTGAGCGGAGTGAGGGCTCGACGGTAGCCGCCCGGCAGCTCCCCGTGCCCGTGCCCGATCGGCACTTCGAGATCCGCGTCAGTCAGTCCGCCGAAGGCGGCCGCCATTCGCTGCTTGATTCCGGTGTGGAAGAGGCTCCCGTGGCCGTTCGGGCACCGGCGGAAGCGGGCACGGGCACGGGCACGGGCACGGGAGGCGCGCTTCCGCGCGCCTATTCACACCGGCCCGCTCTCCTCGTCGAACCCGTACAGGCTGATCTGCTTCATCTCCCGCGCCAGGTGCTTGAGCTCGAACGGCTTGGGCAGGAAGCCGTTGGCGCCGGCGAGCAGGAGGCGCTCCACCTTGTCGTCCTTGGAGTAGCCGGACGACAGCACGATGGGGACCAGGGGATCGATCTCGCGCAGGCGGTGGAAGGTCTCCTCGCCGTCCATGTCCGGCATGACCAGGTCGAGGATGATCAGGGAGACCTCCCGGGTGCGCTCGTCGAGGATCTTCACCGCCGCCTCGCCGTCGGCGGCGAGCAGCACGCGGTACCCGAGCTTGCGCAGCAGGCGCTCCCCCACCCGGCGAATGAGATCCTCGTCGTCCACGAGCAGGACCACCTCGCCGACGCTCTGAAACGCCTCGGTCTCCACGGTCTCCTCCGGACCGTCGAACGCCTCGCCGCGCAGCGCCGGGAGCAACAATGTGACAGTGGTGCCCTCGCCGGGCGTGCTGTCGAGGCTGACCGAGCCGCCGTGGTTCTCCACGGCGCCGTAGACCATGGACAACCCCAGGCCCGTGCCGAGCCCCTTGGCCTTGGTGGTGTAGAAGGGCTCGAACGCGTGCACGAGGGTCTCGGGGTCCATCCCCTCCCCCGTGTCCGCCACCTGGACGCGGACGAAGGCGCCGGGAAGGTCCTCGACGGGATCCGCCGGCTCCACGAGGAGATCGTCCACGGTCAGCGTGAGGTCGCCGCCCTCTGGCATGGCGTCCACGGCGTTGAGGCACAGGTTCATCAGGGCGTGGTGCAGCTGGTTGGGATCGCCCGCCACCGGCGGCATCTCGGGATCCATGCGGGTGACGATGTGGACCCGCTTGTCCACGGTGCGCCGAAGGATCTCCTCGAGCTCGCCGACGAGCTGCCACAGGTAGACCCGCTCGCGCCGGTACTTGCCCTTGCGCGCGAAGCCCAGCAGGTTGCGCGTCAGCTTGCGCCCACGCTTGCACGCCTCGAGGATGTCGCCGATCCCCTCCTGGCGTTCGTCGTCGGGCTCGGTGTCCTGCTTGAGCAGCGATGCCGCTCCCATGATCGCCCCGAGCACGTTGTTCATGTCGTGGGCGACACCGCCGGCGAGGGTGCCGATGGCCTCCAGCTTCTGGGACTGCCGCAGTTGCTCCTCGAGGTGCGCAGTCTCCTCCCGCGCCTCCCGGTGACGCAGGGCGTTGACGAAGATCACGCCGAGGTTCTCCAGCAGCGAGATGGAGGTCTCCTCGAACGGTCGATCCGACTCCACCCGCTGGAACACCAGGCAGCCGACCAGGGCCTTGGAGTACGCCAGCGGCAGCAGCGCGACGGAGCGGACGTCGGCGATCCCCATCTCGTGCAGCCGCAGCCGCTCGTCCGGCTCCAGCTCGCCGGTGCGGTCCACCGCGACCCGCTCGAAGCGCGCCAGGCGCTCCATCCACGTCCCCAGCGCGTCCGCGGGCACCGCCAGCCCCGTCACCGCCGCCACCCCCCGCCGCGTCCAGCCGTGGGTCTGCTCCAGCACCTCGCCGCGGCCATGAGCCAGCAGCAGCACGTGCGCGCGGTCACACCCGACGAACTCCCCCACCTCCTCCAGCGCCCGGCGGATCTCGTCGTCCAGGTCCTCGGTGCTGGCGTGGATGAAGCGCGTGGAGATGGACGTGAGCAGGGTCTCGATGGTCATGGCAAGAGGATGAACCCGGAAAGGGGACGTTCGCAAGAAATCAACTAATTCCCGGCGGGCGGCCCGCCGGGAATTAGTTGATTTCTTGCGAACGTCCCTTTTCTCTCGCACACTCGGCCCATGCTCCAGCTGCTGATGATCCTCGCGGCCGTGTTCATCGCCACCTTGCCCATGGTGGCGTTCTTGCTGGTGGTGTGGTGGCTGGACCGCTACGAGCGGGAGCCGCTGTGGATGGTGGGCGCGACGTTCTCCTGGGGGGCGGTGGGCGCGGTCCTGCTGGCGATCCTGTTCTCGCTGATCCTGGACTCGTCCCTGGGGATGGTGCTGGACGCGAGCGCCCAGGACACGGCGGGCGCGGTGATCGTCGCGCCGCTGGTGGAGGAGCTGACCAAGGGCTGCATCCTGCTGCTGCTGTTGCGCCACCGCCTGTTCGACAACGCCACGGACGGGTTCGTGTACGGAGCCGCCACCGGGCTCGGCTTCGGCATGACCGAGAACTTCATGTACTTCTCGATGATCGCGTGGTCCGGGGACGTGGTGAGCTTCGCGGGCACGGCGTTCGCCCGGACCCTGTTCTCCGCGCCGCTGCACGCCATGGCGTCGGGCATGTTCGGCGCGTCGCTCGGGCTGGCCAAGTACCTGAGGTTCTGGCCGGCGCGCGTGGGCCTGCCGTTCGTGGGCATCGCCGCGGGGATGATCCTCCACTTCGCCTGGAACGCCTCGGCCGTGTCCGCCTCCATGGGCCACCTGCCCTTCTGGATCGGATTCGTCGGCCTCGCCGTGGTGTTCGTCGTGCTGTTCACCCTCTACCAGCTCAGCATGCTGCACGAGAAGTACGTCATCCGCACCCAGCTCGCCGACGAGGCGCGGCACGGCCTGCTCCCGCCGTCCTACGTGCCCATCCTCAGCAGCTGGCTGAGCCGCCAGCGGCGCGGCTGGCTTCCCCCGTCGATCCCCCACCACCACTTCATCGCCCTGTGCACCCGCCTGGCGTTCCGCAAGTACCAGGCCGAGCGGGTCCCCGAGAGCAAGCGGTACGACTACCTCGAGGAGGTGCGCGTGTTGCGGCAGGAGCTACAGGCGTTGGTGGAGAAGGGGTCGGGGAGCTAGGGTCGCTCTAGCTCCCCCCGTGCACGGGCACGGGCACCGGGCTTCGGCCTGCGGCCACGCCCTGGGCACGGGGAGAAAGGGGAGCTAACCCGACGATCCAGGATCGCCGGTCCGGTACACACCCACGACCGTGGATCCGAGGAGATCCTCGTTGTCGCGTGCGACGATCTCGATGGTGTTCTCCCCCTCCTCGAGATCCACCTGGAGCTCGAAGTCCACGGTGGACTTGTCGGGGGTCTGCTCGCCGAGCACGCTGCGGTAGAAGACCTTGGTGCCGTTGACGAACACGTACAGGTCCTTGAGGGACTGGTCGTCCCGGACCGCGCCGTTGACCTCGATGGTGGCCGTGTCCACGGCGGTGCCGCCGATGCGGGAGCTGAGCACCACCACGGGGGGTGAGCGGGACAGCCATGGCTTGATCGTGGGCTCGTCGGTGGGGTTGCCCCCGGCCTTGAGCGAGCTGGTGGGGATCCAGCCGGTGGTGCCCCAGGGCAGGTCGAATCGAACCATGTTGCCCGACTTGCCCGTGGCAGCGAGGGCCCCGTCGGCCGTGGCCACGCGGGGAGCGTCGGCGAACGCGCCGTCGAGCACCGGCACGGCGCCGCGCGTCTTGTAGTTCTTGGAGTGCTCGGCCACGGATCCGGCTGCGCCGTCGGCGCTGTGGACCGGCAGGACGAGATCGTCGATGAAGAACTCCCAGAAGTCGTCGTCGCCGATGGTCAGCTCCAGCTCGACGAGCTCACCGGCGTAGGTCGGCGCCACGTCGAAGTGGGTGCGGACCTGGGTCACCTCGCCCGCGCCGAGGGAGAACAGGGCCGTGCCCTCGGTGAGGAAGACACCCTCGCCCGATTCGTTCCCGATCTTGACGATGCCGCTGGGCTCGTCCTCGGGGTTCTCGGTCAAGACGTCTGGAGCAGGATCGTCGATCCCCGACGACTCGGTCGCGGGCACGTCCAGCTCTCCGTCGAACTCCTGCTTGGGCAGCCCCTCCGCCGCGTCGCCGACGCGGCTGTCGTATTGGTCGCCCGTGGGGCCCTCGCCGATGTTCTGCACCATCACCAGCAGGTCGATGCCCTCGCCGGCCTGGACCAGGCCGTCGCCGTTGCCGCTGGACCCGCCGCTGCCGTCGTCCACCACCTGGTAGTTGAACGCGAACCGGGGGCGAGGTTTCTCCTCCACCATCAGCTTGCCCACGAAGTCGCCGGGCGCCCGGGAGCCCTCGGCGTAGAAGTGGAAGGTGACCTCCCCCGTGCGGGAGCTCATCCGGAGCCCCGGACGGAGCCAGGTGGTCCACTCGCGGGTCTCACCCGGGTCGACGCGGCCGAACACGAACTCGGCGCCGTCGAGCAGGTCCCCCTCGGCCATGGCGCGAAGCCGCAGGAACGGCGCGTCACCCTCGTTGGTCACCGACAGGGTCAGCGGCGTGCGCTCGCCCACCGGCAGCAGGCCAGTCTCGCTGCCCACCTCCATCGACACCCGCGCCCGCGGCGTGCCCTGGGTCTGGTCGAGCCGCCAGTCCACCTCGAAGCCCTCCAGGTGGGCGACGAGCTCCGCGTCCGCGTCGGCGATCAACTGCTGGACCGCCGGGAACGACTCGGCGAGCATCCGCTTGCGGTCGGTGGAGCTGCTCTCGGCGACGATGGTCCTGGCGAACTGGATCTGGAAGTCGTCCGCCCAGTCCGACATGTCGGGCTCCTCGTCCCGTGTGTAGTCGTCGTCCCACAGGTAGTACCGGGGCGAGAGGTGCAGGCAGGTGAAGCGGGGTGGGTCCCCTTCCTGGCCGCCGACGAAGTGGTCGTCCAGGTCCTTCTCCCGCGTCCAGGCGTCCTGCCAGTACATGTAGGCGTCGCCGTCGTCCTCCACCCACACCGGCCTCAGCTCGATGTCGGGCGGGATGCCGATGGACTGGATCGAGAACTCCCCTGGCGTGAGGTACTGGTCGATGGTGAGCTTGAGGGCTGACCCGTCGCTGTGGAACGGGTACAGGTTCTGCACCGAGCCCTTGCCGAAGGTCGTCACCCCGAGGACCACACCCCGGTCGAGGTTGCGGATGGCGCCCGCGAAGATCTCCGAAGCCGAGGCGCTGTTGGAGTCCACCAGCACCGCCAGCCGGAGGTCCTTCTCGGTCCCGTACCGGGTGGCCTCGCTGACCTCGCCTGGCTGCCGGCCGTGGCCCTTGGTGGAGACCAGCACGCCGGAGTCGATGAACTTGTCGCTCACCTGGATGGCCTGGCTGAGGTAGCCGCCCGGGTTGTCGCGCAGATCGAGGACCAGGCCCTCGAGCCCTTCCAATCCCTCCTCTTTGGCCGCCGCGTCCATCTTGCCGATCTGCGAGTTGAGTTCCCCCCAGGTGTCCTGGGAGAAGTGGACGATCTGGATGCCGCCGATGCCATCGCCGAGGTAGTGGCCCTTCACCGACGGGACGTGGATCAGCTCGCGCTCCAGGGTGACGTCGAACACCAGGACGTCGTTCTCCACGTCCCGCTCGATGGTGATCGTGATCGGCGTGCCGGGCGCGCCGCGCAGCCGGCTGACCGCCTCCTCGAGGGTCATGTTGACCGTGGACTCGTTGCCGATCTTGATGATCC
>CAYRNR010000202.1:0-12873 GCA_964425605.1 uncultured Rickettsiales bacterium
TGATGATGCTGGGCCGCGAGGAGGAGGGCCGCCCGTTCATCGAGGAGGCCCAGAACGCCGCGGAGCAGGAGTAGCCCCACCCCCCTCGCGCGGCCGCGCGATCCGTGCCAGGCGCGGCGACAAAAAAGACCGAATGAGCGCTCATTCACGTGCTGAGATGATCCCAGGCCAAGGGGAGGCAGCATGAACAGGTCCCGATCCCTCGTCCTCGCACTGTGGATCACCACGGCCGTGTCCCCGCGGGCCAGCGCCGAGGACTGGCACCTGTGGGTGGGCGACCAGTACCTCGGTGACCTGGACGACGCGCGCCCCGGCCGCCACGCCGGCCCCGTGCTGAGCATGGGCGGTGTGCCCTACCAGGCCATCTGGGAGGTCTCCGCCGAGCCCGGTGCCGAGATCGCCGCGCCGTTCCTGCAGTCCCTGGCGCCGGCCGCGCCCCCGGTCGCGCCGCCTCGCCAGGAGCTCGTGGTGGTCACCACCGCCGACCTGGCGTTCTCCAGCGCCCTGCTCACCTCCTACCTCCAGTTCCGCGAGGCCGAGGGCTGGGAGGTGGCGCTGGTCACCGACGAGCAGTGGGACGTGCCCGTGTCCACCGGGGACGACAGCCCCCAGGGGCGGCTGCGCCACTTCCTGCAGCAGCAGTACGCCGACGATCCCGGGGCCTACCTCCTGCTGGTGGGTGATCCCCACCCGGAGGACGGCGGCGTACCGATGAAGCAGGTCCACCCCCTGTCCTCGGTGGTCCACTACTACGACGACTGGCTCGCCGCGGAGATGGACCCCATGCCCACGGACTTCTACTACGCCGACCTGGACGGCGAGTGGGACTGCGACGGCGACGGGCGCTTCGGCGAGTACCCCGACGACGCCGGTTCGGGCTGTGTGGACTTCGGCCCCGAGCTCTACGTGGGGCGCCTGCCCGTGGCCGGGGACGATCCCGACGCGCTGGACGCGCTGCTGGCGCGCATCCTCGACCGCGACCTGGAGACGGACAAGAGCTACCGCCGCGACGTGCTGCTCCCCGGCGCGATCTTCGGCGTGGACGGGGCCCCCGCCCCGGTGGGGGACGAGTACACCGAGAACGACGACGGCGCGTGCATCCTGGCCACGGTCTACCGGGACCTGCCCGAGGACTTCCAGGCCGGCACCACCCGGCTGTTCGAGGACGAGGGCCTGTGCACGAGCCCCTACCCCCACGAGGGGCCCCTCGACCAGGATCGGGTGGTGGAGCAGTGGTCCCAGGGGCGCGGCCTGGTGATCTGGGCCGGCCACGGGGGCCCCGAGGGGGTCTACCGCACCATCTGGTCCGCCGACCACAACGGCGACGGCGACGCCGACGCCGACGAGTGCGACTACCCGCCGTTCATGGAGTCGGCGGACCACGGCGACCTCGTGGACGCGCCCGGCGCATTCACCTTCCACATCAGCTGCGACAACGGCTTCCCCGAGGTGACCGAGAACATCGGCGCCGCGCTGCTGTACGGAGGCGCCGCGGCCACGGCCACGGCCAGCCGCCCGGCCTTCGGCGTCACCGTGGCGTGGGGCGAGACCTGGGAGCCCCGCCCCGACCTGGCCACCTCGGCCACGGCCGCCTACTTCTACGCCATGCAGATGGCCGACGGGCTCACCGCGGGTGAGGCCCTGGCGTGGACCAAGTACGGCCTGCCCGGAGACGGCTGGGGGGCCGACGTGTACGGCGTGGACTTCACCGGCGCGGCCTGGGCCACGCGCGTGGAGTACAACCTCTACGGTGATCCCACGCGCTCGCTGGAGCTGTGCGAGGTGGACGACGACTGCGACGACGGCTCGCCGTGCAACGGCACCGAGACCTGCGACGACGGCTTCTGCGTCCACCGGGACCCCATCGACTGCTCCCACCTGGACGACGTGTGCACCCTGGGCAGCTGCGACCACGGCGACGGGGAGTGCGTGTCCGTCCCCCGCGTGGACACCACGCCGTGCGACGACGGCCTGTGGTGCACCGAGTCCGACGCCTGCACCGCGGGCGTCTGCGGCGGCGAGGAGCGGGACTGCGGCGAGCGGGACGGCTACCTCGCCGTCTGCGACGAGGCGTCCGAGTCGTGCCTGTGGGAGGAGCTGGCCGCCGAGGGCGACGACGACGACACCCCGGTGGACCTGGACGACGGCTGCGCCTGCTCCACAGCGACCGCAGCACCGGCAGCCGGACCGACCGCAATCTTCCTGGCGCTGGTGGCCGTGCTCGGCCTCCGCCGCCGCCGTGATCCCCTGACGGAGGACCGAACCATGAGCCGCCTCTTCCCCTGGACCCTGCTGGCCACGACCCTGACGATCGCCGCGCTGACGCTGGGGGGATGCGAACCCTCCAGCGGCAGCCTGGGCGACGACGACTCCGCCGGAGATGACGACGACGACACCAGCGGCTCGTCCGACACCCTGGATCTCGAGGGGACCGTGGTGGACGACTACCTGTCCGGCGCCCCCGTGTCCGACGCGTGGATCGTCGTGGACACGGGCGAGGAGCTGATCTCGACGCGATCCTCGGGCGACGGCACCTTCGTGATCCCCGATCTGCCCGGCCAGATCCCCATCGCCCTGACCGTGGCGGGCGAGAACCGCCGCGCGACCACCTACGCGGACATGGTCCTGGCCGACGTGGAGATGCCGCTGGAGCTGAACTGCCCCTACCGCGACTCCACGTACTACGACCTGGCCACCATGCGGATCACCGGCGACGTCATCGGCGCCCCCGAGGGCAGCTGGGTGGTCCTGTCGGGCCCGGGGCTGGCCGACTACCCCTACTACGAGGCCGAGGCCGACGGCTCCACCGCGTTCGAGCTCGAGGCCCAGCTCACCGGCGATCCCGAGACCTACGTGTTCTCGGCCCTGGTCCAGGACGGCACCACCGGGGCGCTCCTCGGAGCGGGCGCCGCCGAGGTGCAGGTCGCCTCGGACGTGGAGGCGAACGTGGAGCTGACCAGCGCGGACCCGATACAGCTCGACGTCTCGGTCAACCAGCCCCTGCTCGACGGCGAACCCCTGGAGCAGCTCGACGACTACTACGTCACCTCCGTCGGCCTGGTGAACGTGGGCGACTACGGCGCCCTGGCCGGCTGGACCAACCACTGGGACTTCACTGGAGACGGCTTCGACGTCGTCGTGGACTACGTGCCCATCGACGGCTTCCAGCACCAGATCAACCTCTACCTGTCCGAGGATCTGACCGTGCAGGGCAACTTCAGCTACGCCGCGGTGCCCTTCGACGGCGGCGCCGAGGAGCTGGACGTGGTGGCGATGGACTCCCCCGTGCTGAGCACCCACGACACGTTCGAACCCGGCGTCACGGTCTCGTGGGAGCCCGTGGAGATGGCCGAGGGCTACAGCCTGTACATCATGGACGGCGACGAGCCCGCCTGGTGGATCTCCACCGACGAGACCGAGGTCACCTTCCCCAGCTTCCCCGACGGATTCGACGCCTCGATCATCCTGGACGACGGCGGCGACTGGTACGTGCGCGCGACGTACTACGAGGAGCTCGAAGACGACGTGATCGACTACCGCGTGTCCGAGACCGTGGGCGGCAGCGCATCCTTCTGATCCACCGCAGCCCCCCTTGCCAGCGGCGCCCTTTTCCAGCACGATTCGGCCTATGAAAACCATCGGAATTTTGGGTGCTGGCTGCGCGGGGACCATGGTCGCCAACAAGCTCCGGCGGAGCCTACCGGCAAGCGAGTGGCGCATCGCCTGCGTCGATCCCGATCCTCGACACCACTACCAGCCAGGCTATCTGTACCTACCCTTCGGCGCGGGCAGCGCCGAGGACATCGTCAAACCCAAGCGCGACTACCTGTCCAGCGGCGTGGACCTGATCGTCGACGAGGTCGTGGACATCCAGGGCGAGACGCGGGTCCTCAAGACCAAGGGCGGCGAGACCCTCGAGTGCGACTTCCTGGTCTTCTCCGGCGGCTGCCGCATCGCCCCGGACGAGGTGGACGGCCTCGACGAGGTCTGGCGCAAGAGCGCGTTCGACTTCTTCACCCTCGAGGGCGCCGCTGCGCTGGGCGAGGCCATGGCGAAGTTCGAGGGCGGACGCCTGGTGATCGACATCGCCGAGACGCCGTACAAGTGCCCGATCACGCCCATGGAGTTCGCCTACCTCGCCGACGCCTTCCTCCAGCGCAAGGGGCTGCGCGACAAGACCGAGATCCTCCTGGTCACCCCCCTGCCCCGCCTGCTGCACATGGACGCCGCCGCCGACGAGCTGGACCGCCTCTGCGCGGAGAAGGGCGTCGAGGTGGTGCCCGACTACGCGCTGTCTGGCGTCGAGGACGGCAAGCTCGAGGAGCTGGGAGGATCACGCGACATCGACTTCGACCTGCTGGTGATGATCCCCCCCAACCTCGGCGCCGAGGTCTTCGAGGAGACGGGGCTGGACGACGGCAACGGCGGCTACGTCCCCACCGATCCGGCCACCCTCAGGGCCCGCAACCTCGAGCGGACCTACGTGATCGGCGACGGCTCGGACATCCCGACATCGAAGGCGGGCTCCGTCGCACACTTCTGCACACCCATCCTGGTGGAGAACCTGCTCGCGGAGATCGCGGGCAAGGAGCCGCCCGCGAAGTTCGACGGCCACACCAACTGCTTCATCGAGACCGGCGACGGCAGGGCGCTGATGATCGACTTCAGCTACGACGTCCCGGCCCTGCCCGGCACCTTCCCCCTGCCCGGCGTCGGTCCGTTCTCCCTGCTCTCGGCCAGCCGCATCAACCACTGGGGCAAGGTCGCCTTCCGCCCCATGTACTGGAACATGCTGCTGCCCGGCCGGCCCATGGGGCTGCCCGAGAAGTTCTCCATGAGCGGCAAGCGGCAGTGACTGAAGATTCCCCAACCTCGAACAGGAGTCCCCATGCCCCGGATCGCCGTGCTGTACTGCAAGAGGATCAAGGACCACTCGTGCATCGCCTGCGCCAAGTGCCACAAGGGCATGGCTGAACGAAATGGCGAGTACGCTCGCCACGACGAGATCGAGCTCGTGGCCATGACCGACTGCGGGGACTGCCCCGGCCTGGCCGTCCCCCGGGTCAAGCTGCTCAGCGAGATCTGCAACAACCTCGGCCGCCCCATCGAGGTCCTCCACCTCGGCACGTGCGTCAAGCTGGCCATGGAGACCGCGGACTGCCCCATCGACTACGACGATCTCGAGGTGACGCTGAAGGCCAAGTTCGGGTGCGAGGTGGTGCTGGGGACGCACTCGTACTAGCCGAGCGTCACTCCCACGCCACCCAGACCGGGCTGGACCACGCCCGGTGCCCGTCCGCCTGCTCGATCCGGACGTAGTAGATCGCGTCCTCGTCGAGCTCCTCGTCCACCCAGTCCGCCTCCACGAGGGAATTGCTGCCGGTCCACAGGTCGATCTCGTCGAAGCCACCGTCCGCGGTGTACCGCACCAGCACCACGGCGGTCAGATCGTCCGTACCGCCGGCGACGACGTGGATATCGGGGGGAGAGGCGGCGGCGAGCTCCGAGCCCATGGGCTCGCCGTCGATCTCCAGCTGCAGGAAGATGCGCGCGCCCGTGGTGGCGTAGGTGCGGCGCGCGCGCACGGCGGCGAAGAGGTCGTCGCGGGTCAGCGCTACGGCCCACACGCCGGTGAGGCCGCCGCGGCGGGCCATGGGGCCGAAGTCGCCGGCACCGAACACGTCTGCGTGGTCCGGCTCCATGCCCCCGAGGGGCGCCTCGTGGCCGTCGCCTCCCCCCACGACGCCGAACCGCAGCCCCTCGGCCAGGGCGTCGCGAACGTAGTTGCCCTCGGCCAGCGCCCAGTCCTCCCCCAGCGCGGGCTCGCATCCGTAGCACTCGGAGCTGCCGTGCTTGGAGTAGATCTCCACCGCAGGCTCCAGGCCGGGATCGTGGTCCGCCCACAGGTGGGCAGGGCCCACGGCCGAGCCGGGGTGGTGGGGGACGACCAGGGCGTCGTCGCCCAGGAGGGCCCACAGGTCGGCCACCGCTTCGAGGGGATCGGCGGTGTTTCCGAAGGCCCCGGTACGGGCGACGGGGATGGCCGCGCCGTTGGTGCTGTACACGCAGCGGTGCTCGGCGTGGCGGCCGGTCCACTCGTAGCCCGCGAGCGCCACGAAGTCGCCGCGGCTCAGGTAGGCGGCGGCGTCCACGGCGGCGGCCCACTCCTCGTCGGTGAGGCGCTCGGCGTGGTCGGTGACTCCGGCAAAGTCCAGGCCGGCCACCTCGTCGGCGTGGCGGTAGGCCGTCTCCGCGGACCAGGTGCCGTCCGAGGCCAGCGAGTGGCTGTGAGGATCGCCGAAGTACAGGCGGTGCATCGGCGGCTCCTCGGTCACCTGCACCCAGCCGCTGTTCCCCTGGGGCTCGGACTCCACGATCAGATGGTGCATCCCGGTGTTGGCCCAGGTCACGTCGAGGGCCGCGCTCCCGCGGGCGCCGGGGCCGATGTCCAGCGTCTCCGTGGTGTCCGACCGCCAGCCGCCGGTCGCAGCCACGACGGTCCCCTCGTACCCATCGACGCGGTTGCCCAGCTCGTCCACGGCCACCAGCTGGAACGAGGTCACCTCCCCCACGGCGACCGAGGAGCTCCCCCGCGCAGCCACGTGCGTCCGCGCTGCGTCCCCGCCGACCACGTCCACGAAGGGGCTCCGCCCCAGGGTGTCCTCCGGGTAGGCCAGCGACGCGGGCACCTCGCTGCTCTCGTGGGGGAACGTGTAGCGCCGCGCCTGCTGGGGCGCGACCACGGGCACCGCGTCGGTGCCCCACCGCAGGACCACCTCGTCGCCGGCCTCCAGCTGACCGCCGGTCACCGTCAGCTCGGCGCGCACGCGCGACCCCGTGGCATACGGCCCCGGCTCCCCACCGCCCGGCTCGTCCTCCGCGGACAGGGCCAGGGTCACGCCGTCGGGCGCGGAGGCCACGGCGAGGTAACCCTCGCCATCGGGATCCGTCGTCTGCCAGGGGCTCCACCGCGGATACGGCATGCCGCGGCCCCAGCTGCCGTCGAGCATGCTGTTGAACAGGGCGTGCGTCTCGCCCTCCTCCAGGCCGCCCGTGCCCGTGACGAACGTGAACTCGAACACCGCGGCCTCGCCCACCTGCACCTCGGTCGGCCACACAGACCAGCGGTGCGCGATCTCCGCGCTCACGTCGAACCCCACCCCGATCCACGCCTCGCCGCCGTCGTCGCCGCGGAGCCAGCGCGCGGTCGTGCCCGCCATCTCGCGGGGCTCCCAGATCCACGGCCAGGATCCGTATCCGCCGCGATCCACGGCTCCGTCCCACGTGCCGTCGCTGACCAGCAGGGTCCCGTCGGGCAGGTGCACCCACGCCGCGAAGGCCCCCTCCCCGTCGCCGAGATGGTGTACGTCGAGCCTGTGCGCCTCCGGTGTCAGGGACACCTCCAGCGAGGTCGCCTCGTCCCAGCCCGAGACGGTCCCCACCTGCTGGTCGTCCACGAACACCTCGGCCGTGCCATCCACGGCCAGCCACAGCGTCACTGCCCGTTCGAAGCCGCTGCCGCACTCGCAGCTGCCCACTGCCCCCAGCAGGACCACGAACGGGACGATCCGCATCCTCGAAAGCGCTGCGTGCACGGCCTGTCGCCTCTCCCTTCCAGCTCAGAGGTCCCATTATGACCGACCCGGCGGAAGCCTCGAAGGAGATAGGGGGTTGTCCCCGATGCTCTGCTCGCCCAAGATGCACGCCCAACGCGAGGTCTCATCCGTGCTCGAGCTGATCTCCAGTCTCCGCGTCCCCTCCGCGGTCACCCGCGTGGCCTACCGGGCCTACGAGAAGCGCCTGGTCGCCGACGTGCGCAAGCACCCGGTCCCGGCCCACGTGGGCGTGATCATGGACGGCAACCGCCGCCTGGCCAAGACGCTCCGCGTCAAGCCGTGGGAGGGCCACGAGATGGGCTCCCACACGGTGGAAGCCCTGGTGGATTGGAGCCGTCAGGTCGGCATCCACACCCTGACGCTGTACGCGTTCTCCACCGAGAACTTCAACCGCGACGACGACGAGGTGGACAAGCTCATGGAGCTGTTCACCACCAAGCTCGCGGCCCTGGCCGAGGACGAGCGCATCCACCGCGATCAGGTCCGCGTGCGGATCCTCGGCCGCACCGAGACCCTGCCACGCGACGTGCGCGGCGCCATCGAGAAGGTCGAGCGCGCCACGCGCGCCTACGGCGCGTACCACCTCAACTTCTGCATCGCCTACGGCGGCCGCCAGGAGATCATCGACGCCATGCGCGCCCTGATCGACAAGGTCGTCGCCGGCGACCTGGATCCCGACGAGATCGACGAGGACATGCTGGGCCGGCACATGTACACCGGCGGCGACGACCCCGATCTGATCATCCGCACCGGCGGCGAGTCCCGGCTGAGCAACTTCCTCCTCTACCAGGCCGCCTACTCCGAGCTGTTCTTCACCGACGTGTACTTCCCTGCCTTCCGCAAGGTGGACTTCTTGCGCGTCATCCGCGGCTTCCAGCTGCGCGCGCGGAGGTTCGGCAAGTAGCGACGCGATGGACACCGTCACCGAGATCGTCCGACCCGCCACCCCGACGCCAGACCGCCCCCCCTGGATCCTGAAAGCCCACGACCGGGCCAACCTGCTGCTGATCCTGCGTGGCACCTGGATCTTCGAGACCGATCTGGACGCCGCCCGCCTCGCCGACGGCCTCGCGCGCCTGCTCGACCTCTACCCCCACCTCGCCGGCCGCATGGTCCGCGGCCAGCGCGTGGACCTCACCGGCGAGGGTGTCACCCTCACCGAGGCCCACCGGCCCGACCTCACCGTGGCCCTGGCGGGCGATCAGCGCGAGCTCGCCGGGCGCTTCCACGATCCCATGACCCAGGGCCGCGTCAAGGCGGGCAAGCAGGCCCCCCTCGCCGTGCGCCTGACCCACCTGGCCGACGGCTGCGTCCTCGGCCTGTGCTGCAGCCACGCCTGCCTCGACGGCCACGGGTTCTACTCGCTGGCGCGCAACCTCTCGTGCCTGGTCGCCGACCGCCCCTTCCCCGATCCCGTGCTGGACCAGACCCTGCTCCCCGAGCCCCCACCGCGGCCCAAGGCCGAGGCCCGTGACGCCATGCGCGCAGCCGGCTGGCTCCAGCCCTCGTTGTGGGACATCGCGCGCATGCTCCCGGCGATGATCCCCTCGCGGATGCACCAGCGCAGCGCCCCCGTCCACTTCAGCGCAGCCACCCTCGGCCGCCTGAAGGAGGCCGCAACCGAGCGTTCCTCGGTCCAGGCCCCCTCGACCAACCTCGCCCTGTGCGCCCACCTGGCCAGCCTCTGGCCCGACCTCCACGACCTCGACGAGGTCACCGACTGCGCCGTCGTCCTCGTCATCGACACCCGACGCCGCCACCCGGCCTTCCCCGCCACCTTTGCCGGCAACGCCGCCCTCCCCTGTCCTGCCGCGCGCTTCCCGGCCGGCGCCCCCCTCGGCGAGCTCGTCGACCAGCTCCACTCCGGGCTCGGTCCGTACCTGGAGGTCCCCTCCGACGCGGTGCAGCGCGACCTCTCGCTCGCCCTGGAGATCGTCCGCCACAAGCTGTTCCTGATGCCCTTCGACCTCCCCCGCATGCACCTGCCCCGCCCCGACGTCGTCTACATCAACAACTTCTCCAAGATGCCCATCTACGACCTGGACTTCGGCACGGCCGACGCGCCGATCCGTCCCGTCCTGGCCATCCCCCACGACCTCCCCGATCCCGTCTTGATATGGCCCGCACCACCGGGACAGGAAGGCGTGGAGGTGTACTTCACCGGAGTTGCAGCGAGGGCTCTGCAGAGGCAACCACTGGACGGTGTGTGGTGGACGCGGATGCGGCGGTTCGAGAAGTAGGCGGGCTCCCCCCTTGCATCCTCTCGTCCCAGGCCCCAATCTTCCGCATCCACACCACGGGAGGTCTCCATGTCGACCATCGCAGTCATCGGCGGCGCGGGCAGGATGGGCAACGCGCTCATCGACGGTCTGGTCACCGCAGGGGAGTGTGCAGCCAACGACGTGATCGCCACGGCGCGCCACCGCAAGTCGCTCCAGCGGCTGGCCGAGGGCGTCCGGGGCACCCTGGACAACGTCGAGGCCGTTCGCGGGGCGTCGGTGGTGGTCCTCGCCGTGCACCCCATCGACCTCGACGAGGTGCTGGCCGAGCTCTCCCCCGAGATCCCCGGCGACGCGCTGGTGCTGTCCATCGTCACCGGCGCCACGCTGGCCCAGATCGAGACCGCCCTGCGCCGCGACCTCGCCGTGGTCCGCGCCACCCCCAACATCGCCGCGGTGGTCGGCTCGTCCATGACCGCGGTGTGCGCCGGCTCTCGCGCCACGCGCGAGCACCTGGACACGGCCGCCCGGATGCTCGCCACGGTCGGCCGCGTCGAGCGTCTCGACGAGCGCCACATGAACTCCTGCACCGGGCTCGCCGGATGCGGCCCCGCGTTCGCATTCAAGATGATCGAGGCCCTCGCCGAGGGCGGCGTGAAGATGGGGCTCCCCCGGACCGCCTCGCGCATCATGGCCGCCCAGGTGCTGCGCGGCGCCGCGGATCTGGTCCTTCAGACAGGGCGTCACCCGGCGGCCCTCAAGGACGAGGTCACCACCCCGGGCGGCTGCACCATCGACGGGATCACCAAGCTCGAGGAGCGCGGCCTCCCCATCGCCCTCATCGAGGCCGTGGAGGTCTCCTCCATCAAGGCGGGTCTACTCGGCGACGACTGACCTTCCCCAACGTGCCCGTGCCCGTGCCCGTGCCCTAGATATCGCAGGCCTTGACGGTCTTGCGCTTGTTCGCCTTGGCGCGGGAGATGGCGACCTTCACGGCCTTGGTCACGCGGTGGCCCAGCTCGTCCCACATCTCGGCGGAGCCGTTCATGCCGGCCTCCTTGAGCAGGACCTTGACCTTGGACTTCACCACGAACTCGGACGGGTTGAGCTTGTCGGAATCGGACATGGGGTTCTCCTGGCGCTAGTAGTGCACGTCAATTGAAGAAACTGGCTCCCACGGTTTCCGTGGGAGCCGATCAATCGGGACGCTCTGCGTCCCTCCAATTGTGCCGACGCGAAGCGTCGGCGTTTCATCCGTTCCCACGGGGACCGTGGGAACGAGAGGAGGGGGTCTGCTGGCGTTAGAAGCGCATTCCAACCATCAAGTTGAGCTGGTGCTGCCGTCCGGCCGCCTCGGTTCCAAGGGCGGCGGAGTGCTGCAGGTAGTTGTAGACGTCCACCTCGATGTCGATGAACAGCTCGGCTTTCTCGGAATCCTGGAAGCGGAACGCCACGCCGCCGCCGAAGCGTCCCCCGATGCCGAAGCCGTTGCCGGACTCGGGCTTGAAGCGGATGGCGTCCTTGAGGGTGAACTTGGCGTGGAAGCCCGGGCGGACCTTGTTCTCGGCCAGGGGGATGGCCACGCGCAGGCCGATGATGCCGCCCTCGATGAGGAAGTACTCGCCGTTGATGGCCAGGGTGGTGTCCATGGGCATGTACAGCACGTCCTGGACCAGCGTGAAGTCGTGGACCATGCCGAAGGCGAACAGGTTGTTCGGCGCGCCGGCCCCGACCTGGAACTTGCCGCCGAGGCGGAAGCCGAAGGCGTGGGCCGCGGGGGCGACGCCCAGCAGGGCGATCAGGAGGACCGCGGCGGTGAACAGGGTGCCCAGACGTCTCGAGGGGGTGGTCATGATCAGTCCTTCCAGAAGCTCTCGGGGGACTGTCCGGCGAAGATCCCGTCGTAGGCCCCCTGGCCCTCGGCGCGCTGGAACACGAACTGGCACACCGCGATGCCCGGGATGATCTCCAGGTCCAGGTGGCCGAAGTTGCTCATCTCCAGCACCTGGTGGTTGGAGATGCCCGGCTGCATGAAGCTCGCCGAGATGTGCACCAGCAGGCCGATGCGCGCGAAGCGGCTGCGGCCCTCGAGCCATCCGCAGATGTCGTCGGACAGGGTGATCTTCTCGCGGGTGATGCCCAGCATGGTCTCGCCGGGGCGCATCTTGAGGGTCTTGCCGTCGGGGACCCGTATCCCCTTGGTGTACCGCTTGTAGTCCAGATCCCCGAGCACCTGCACGTCCGTGGGCATGCGCACGAACAGCCGGAACGCGTTGCTCAGGTGCAGGTCGATGGACGCCGGGCCGACCATGTCCGCGTCGTAGGGGTCCACCTGGATCCGCCCCGCCTCGATCTCCGAGATGATCTCCGTCCGCGCCAGGATGCTCATCGTTCCTCCGCCTGAAACCACCCTACAGGAGTCTGATCTGCGGGATGGGACGAGTCAAGGAGAGCCCTATTACCTGCCATCGGGAACCAAACGCGCGCGGCGCTGTCTATCCACCTCGAACGGCAACACTCGAACCGCCGTCGCCAGGAGGCCCCACCATGAAGTCCTTGCTCCGACTCGTCGCCATCGTCGCCATTCCCACCCTCGCGCTGGCCTTCGGCCTCGGCGCCAAGAAGAACAGCGCGGTCCGCGTCACCATGGACGACGGCCAGGTGCTGTACGGCGACGTGCGCACCGCCCGGGTGTCCCTGCACAGCACGCTCGGCGAGCTCAAGATCCCCCTGAGCGACATCGGCGAGGTCCTGCCCGTGGAGGGCGACCAGCTGGAGGACTCCGAGGACCACGTGCGCATCTGGCTGCGCGACGGCTCCGAGCTGGTCGGCAAGTGGAACGAGCCCGAGCTGGCCATGACCATCGACGTGGGCAAGGAGTCGGTGCGCATCGACGTGCCCACCGACGACCTGGGCCGGCTACAGACCCAGGGCGGCGAGGTCTGGCCCCGCGGCGCGGTCTACCGCGTGCGCACCGTCCACGGCGACGACTTCCTCGTGGACGCCAAGGACTCCCGCTTCACCATGGTCAACGAGCT
>CAYRNR010000203.1:0-12785 GCA_964425605.1 uncultured Rickettsiales bacterium
ACTTCCCCCTCCACCTCCACTTCCCACCACAACCACCCGGGAACCGGCGCAAAGCGCCGAAAAAAGAACGTTCCGACGGTGGACCGTCGGAACGAGGTGGGCGGTGGTTCCACCTCCCCCTCCACCTCCTCCCCGAGCTACCATCCCCCCTCACCCCGGAGGCCCCCCAATGCTCTGGCCCTTCCCCGGCGCCGCCAACACCTCGAAGACCATCGCCGCCGCCCTTGCCGCCGCCCGCGACCGCAACCTGACCCACATCGTCGTCGCCTCCAACACCGGCGACACCGTCCACAAGCTCCTCGACCTCGACACCGACGGCCTCCAGATCGTCTGCGTCACCCACCAGGTCGGCTTCAAGGAGGACGGCGTCCACGAGATGCCCGAGTCGGTCCGCGAGGACCTCTTCTCCCGCGGCGTGAAGCTCCTGACCACGACCCACCTCATGGGCGGCATCGACCGCGCCATCACCCGCAAGCACGGCGGCCTGTACCCGCCCGAGATCATCGCCAACACCCTGCGTATGTTCGGCCAGGGGGTGAAGGTGGCGGTGGAGATCGCGATCATGGCCGTGGACGCTGGCCTGGTGCCGTACGGCGAGGACATCGTGGCAGTGGGCGGCTCCAGCAAGGGCGCGGACTCGGCGTGCGTGGTTCGCCCGGCCCACTCGACGGCAGCTTTCGACACGCGAGTGGTGGACGTCATCTGCCGCCCGGAACCGCCGAGGGATTGACTTGGAGCTGAAACGCCCCCTTCGCGAGAAGCTCACCGAGAGTCGCGACGATCTGAGTCCCGTCGAGCTGGATCGGCTCGTCCAGCTCGTCCTGCTGCTGGTCCAGAGCCCCGCGATCTCCGATCCCCACGGTTGGTTCCCCCTCTTCGCCCCCCTCCGCCAGGCCCTGCTCGAACGCATCCAGGGCCCCGCCGACGGCGACGCCGTCGAGGAAGCCTTCCTCGAGCTGTACTGCCACCTCCACCTCCACGAGGCGCCCTACTCCGAGTCCGAGCGGCAGCGCGTGGACGAGACCGGCGGCTACTGGAATCACGCCGGTGGGATCAGCCCGCTGCTCCGCGCCGGCCCCCACATCCACGAGGACACCGTCAGCTGCGACCTCGGCGCCGGCAACGGCCTGCAGGGCCTGCTGTTGCAGTGCCTCGATCCCCATGCGCGTACCGTGCAGGTCGAGATCAGCAGCGAGGCCGTGGAGATCGGGCGACACCTGCAGGCCTGGCTGGGCATTCCCGAGGAGCGGGTCGAGTGGATCGTCTCCGACGTGATGGACTTCCACGTCGAGGGAATCGACTTCCTCTATCTGTACCGCCCTGTGCGACCGGTCGGCCCGGGCCGGGCCTACTACGAGCGGCTCGCTGCCGAGCTCGACCGCATCGGGCGCGAATTGATGATCTTCAGCATCGCCGACTGCCTGGGTTCATTCCTCTCGCCGCGGTTCGATGTGGTCTACTCGGACGGCCATCTGACTTGCATCAGAGGCCCCGTCGGAGGTCGGTGAGGTGATGATCCACAAGACTCTCCTGGTACTCGTCCTCGGCGCGGTCCTCCTGGGATGCCGGGCCGAGGTCATCGACTGGTGCGTCGACAACCCGGGTGAGTGCCCCGATTGTACGGTCGACGACGAGTGTGTCTTCGGGGGGAACTCGTGCCAGGAGGTCGTGTACTGCGGTCACGTGGACGCGGAGATTGCCGTGTCCATGGAGGGTTGCTCCGCGGCGCTCGCCCACACGTGGCCCGACGACGAGCAGTGCCGCTGCGACGCCGGCGTGTGCGCCTCGGCCGATTGACGCCCACCCTTCCCACCCCGCCGCCATCGCGGTAGTCTCTTGCCCTGACCTGGAGGACACCATGGCCGACAAGGCATTCCATCGCTTCTTCGAGAACATCGAGCAGCTCGACATCTTCGCCCGCGGGCTCTACCACCTGGCGGCGGTGGACGGCGTGGCCGACGAGGAGGTGGAGGTGATCCAGCAGTTCCTGGGCGAGATGGGTGAGCCGGACCTGATGGACAGCCTGCAGAAGGTGCCGTTCGACCCGCGGATGGCGGCATTCGCGCTGCCGACGCATCACCAGCGGGCGCTGTTCCTGAAGACGGCCGTGGTGCTGGTGCGCGCCGACGGGACGATCACCGATCTGGAGCGCAACGCCCTGGACGAGGTGGCCGAGGCCATGGGCATGACCGAGGAGCTGCCGGGCATCGAAGAGCAGATGGCCAGCGTCTCGATCTGACGCTTCCCCTCCCCTCCCTCAACTCCCCCGCGTCGCGATCTGCCGCTGGCTCTCGTTGAGCCTGGGCGAGTGGGCGCCGCACGTCTCGGCGTCGGCGAGGTCCTCGCCGGTGGCGGGGTAGAAGCCGAACTCCTGCAGCACCTTGAGCTTGGGCCGGATGTTGTCGGCGAGGCCGACATGGAAGAAGCCGGGGAAGATGTCGGGGTGGCTGCGGATGAACTCGAAGACCGCGGCGTGCTCGGGGCGAATCTCCACGTGGGCGTGGCGGCTGACCTCGTGGCCGGTGATCATGTACTCGGGGAAGATGTCGGGGGCGAACTCGAGCTGATCCAGGGTGACCTGCTCGCGGAAGATGGTGGTCTGGGGCAGCAGGCACAGCAGCGACGGCAGGATGCGCGCGCCCATCATGCGGAACGACACCATCTGGAAGACGGACTGGTAGAAGTCCTCCATGGTCTCGAAGGGGTAACCCCAGACGTAGAACAGGTCGGTGCGGCGGAAGATGGAGCAGGCGGTGCGGACCACGTCGATGGTCTCGTCGGCCGTGAAGCCCTTCTTGGTCATCTCGAGGATGCGGTCGGAGCCGGACTCCACGCCAAAGCGGATCTCCACGCAGCCGGTGGCCTCCATGGCCCGCATCATCTCCTCGTCGGTGAGGTTGATGCGGCCGAAGGCCTTCCACTTCACGTCGAGGCCGGAGCGGTCCAGGGCGTCGCAGAAGCGCAGGACGCGGTCGCGGCCCGACACGAAGAACTCGTCCTGGAACAGGATCAGCTCGGCGCCGCCGCGCTCGTGCATCAGGCGCATGTCGGCGAGGATGGACTCGTCCGAGCGGTGGTATGCCTTGAGATCCCACACCGGCGCCACCGAGCAGAAGGTGCACGGGTAGGGGCAGCCGCGGGAGCTGACCATGCCGAAGCCGGTGTAGCGGGGCAGGTCCACGAGATCGAAGGCTGGCGGGGTGATGTCGTCCAGCGCGCGGATGCGAGGGGGCCGCGGGTTGTGCCGTATCCCGTCACCGGAGTGGTAGCTCACGCCGGGGACGTCCGCCAGCTCCCCGTCGCCGGTCAACGCGGTCATCAGCGTCGGCGCGAGGGTCTCGGACTCGCCGCGTACGATCAGGTCGACCCAGTCGAAGCGCTCGAGGATCTCCTGCTCCACCGACTTGGGCCCCACGCCCGCCAGGATCAGCGTCCGGTCGGGGTACGCCTCCTTGAACTGACGCATGGCCAGCAGCGTGAACGGCAGCAGGTTGGCCATGCACGAGAACCCCACGACCGGAGCCGGGTCGGCGAGGAACCGCACGATCTCGTCGGCGGTGAACAGCTCGTCCGCGTCGTGCATCTGGTAGTCGCGCAGATCCACGTCGAAGCCCGCGTCGCGCAGCGCCGAGGTGACGTACAGCGGGCCCAGCGGCACGTGCAGCTCGCGCTCCACGGTGTCGAAGTACCGCACGTACAGCATGTTGAGGTTGAGGATGGTGATGTCGGCCAAGGTTCAGCCCTCGTCGTCCTTCGGAGGTGGGAGATCGGGGGCGGCCCCGCCCGTGGACAGCAGCTCGGGATGTTCGGGGCGGTCCAGGGCCTCCTCGAGGTTCTCGCGCAGCTCGTCGAGGTCCTCGGTGGCCGGCTCGTCGGGCGGGGTGGGCTCGGGGGGCTCGTTGGGATCGGCGCCACCCTCCCCGTCCATCAGCCGGTTCTCCGGCCGCTCCGGCGGCTCCTCCGGCGACGCGCCGCCGTCCTCCTGCATCTCGCGCCGCAGCACGCGCGTCGGCGAGTCCTCGCCGGGGCAGCAGGCCTGCACCGTGCCCGAGAGGGCGGCGCCGCCGAGCAGCACCACGGCCGTGGCCGCGGTCTGGCGCAGGAAGTCCCGGCGCTGGGGCGGCGGCGGCGGCATGTTCCGCGCCATGTCGTCGAGCTGCGTCGCGTCGATGGCCTCGAGCACGGCCAGCTCCGAGGCGGTGAGGTCCACCCCGGCGGTGACGGCCAGCGCGACGGGCCGGGTGACCAGCTCGCGGCGGAAGTCGTCGTCCACCGAGGCCAGGCGGAGCAGCCGCTGGATGCCGGTGGGGACCGGCGGCGGCTCGGACTCGTCCCCGGGGGGACGGCCGCCGACGATGGTGGGGCGAAGTGAGGTGTCGCGCGGGCCCTGGCTCATGGTCTGCCTCCGGCGGGGTGGTCGTGCCATTGTGCACCACCGCGCCCGCCAGGGGGCGACCGGAGCGCTACTGAACCGTGATCTCCGCGGTGTCGAAGAAGCTGCCGTTGTAGAACACGTCCACGGTGAAGTCCCCGGGCTCCAGGTCCACCACGTCCACGTCGAAGTCCATGATGCACGAGCAGCCGCAGGCCTCGTCCGCGGTCACGTCCTCGACCTCGACCTCGATCAGGCCGCCAGCCACGGTCACATCGGCGCCTGGGCTGGGGCAACAGTTGGCGACCATGTCGTTCAGGTGGACCGTCAGGTCCGATCCGTCCACCTCCACGTCGAGGAAGCTGGCCACGGCGGCCCCGGCGTTGCCCCCGCCCTCGCCGCCGCCGCCGGGATCTCCCTCGCAGTCCCCGGCGATCACGTCGAACACGGACGGTCCGTCGTCGCTGGCGTCGTCGTCGTCGTGGGCGCTGATGCACCCGCTCAGGGCGAAGGACAGGGTGAATGCCAGGGCGAGGGTCGTGGTGAACAGAGCTCTCATCGTCTTCCTCCTCGATCGTGTTTGCGGTCGGCCCTACCTGCGACACGACAGGAGCAAGGGCCGTGCCAACGGGCCATGCGTTCGGGTACCGGGAACGTGTGAAAGCGCTCGGAAGATCCCCCCCAAAAAAAAGAAGCACGCAACGACGCGACGACGCCACGGCGCAACGTGAAACTCGAGCTTTGCTTTCCGGCGTTGCGTCGTGGCGTCGTGGCGTCTTTGCGTGCTTCCCCAGTCAGAAGCTGTCGAGGGGCGGCGGCGTGCACTGGCCGAAGTCGCCGCAGTCGAGGCCCTGGTTGGACGGATCGTCGGGGCACTCGCCGCAGCCCCAGCAGACGATCTCGCCGGCGTGGTCCAGGGCGCACGCGAAGTTGTGGCCCGCAGCCACGACCGGGGCCACGAGGCCCTCGGGCTCGTCGTTGCGGCCGCCGACGTTGTAGCCGAAGCAGTCCGGCACGTCCCCCACCTGCACCCCGCACGTGGCGGTGGTGTAGATGCTCAGGTCGAGCCACAGCTCCTCCTGGGCCTTCTCGCAGGTGCGCCGGCCCCAGCAGTGGAGGCCCTGGTCGTCGTCGATGGCGTAGGTGGTCCAGTCGGAGACGCCCACCTCGGTGAAGACGATCCCCTCGGGCACCTCGGTCTGGCCCCAGAGTCCCTCGCCCCAGCAGGTCATGGAGCCGTCGGGGCGGATGCCGCAGGTGTGGCCGAAGAAGGTGGAGAGGTCCACGAACGTGTCGTCCGGGGCGTCGTTCTGGCCCCACTCGTTGTCGCCCCAGCACGCCATCACGCCGTCCTCGCCCAGGGCGCAGGTGTTGCCGGAGCCGGAGTCGAGGAGGGTGAAGCGGCCCGCCGGGGGATCACACTGGCCCACGTCGCCGATGTCGTCGCCGAGGCAGCCCCAGCAGGCGATGGTCCCGTCCTCGCGGAGCGCGCAGCCGTGCTCGTTGCCCACCACCACCTGGCGGAAGCCGTCCCCGGCCGGGGGCAGGGTCTGCTCGGCGGTGTCCTGGCCCCAGCACGCGAGCACACCGTCGCCGCGGAGCCCACAGGCGTGGAACAGGCCGCCCGACACGTCCCGCCAGACGCCCGGGTCGTCCCAGGGCACGGTGTCGTCGTCGTCGCCCGCCGTGTCGTCGTCGTCGCCGACGGTGTCGTCGTCGTCGCCCGCGTCGTCGTCGTCCGCCGGGGGCGGGGGGCACTCCTCGCACGCCCAGGGGGGCGCGATCAACGCCGCGGCCAGCAGCGCCGGCAGCGCACCGCCTGGGTTCACTCGGCGCACTGGAACTCCCCGTAGACCTGCAGCCAGTCCCCGTCGGCGTTGGTGACCGGCTCGAGCAGGGTTCCGCAGATCACGAAGCCGCAGTAGGCCATGGAGCAGTTCTGGGTACGGACGAACAGGTAGCAGGTGCCGCCGATCCATGTGAACGGCCGGTCCGGCTTCTCGGGGATGGAGAACGAGTACTGCCCGCCGTCCACCTGCGCCTCCATGGTCTGTTCGGGGTTGGGCGCGTCGTGATCGTACCCGTCGGCGCGGATGCCGACACCGCCGAGGGTGGCCGCGACCGACTCGTCGGTGATCAACATGAAGCGAGTGACGCCCGTGTCGGCCTGGGGCCCACACAGGGGCAGCTGCTCCTCGATGAACAGCGTCTCGTGGTAGTACTCCTGGCCGTCCACCTCGCCGTCGTACTGCATGAACATCGCCACGACGCCCTCGGGTAGCGAGATGCTCGTGACGTCGTCGTCGTCCCCGGTGTCGTCGTCGTCCACCGGCGTCGCGTCGTCGTCGTCCCCGGCCGTCGCGTCGTCGTCGTCGGCCGTCGCATCATCGTCGTCGTCGACGGGGTATTCGGGGCAGTTCCTGCATCCCAGGGCGAACACCAATCCGATCAGGGGAAGCCACCTCGACCGCACACGTTTCTCCTTCTGCACCCCACAATAGGCACGATCGTCGTCCAGCAAAAGGGCTGATTTGACCCCCGTTGGAGCCCCATCCCGCCTTGTTATCCTCCCGAGGGAAGCAGAAACGGAGATCGTCACGCGCGACGCTCCTCGACGCAGCGTCGCCAACAGGGGGGCAGCATGCAGGGAAGACACCTGGCGATTCTGTTCGTGGGGATTTGCCTACGGGCCATCACGCCCGCCCACGCCGCCGAACTCGGCACGCCCATGGCCAAGACCGAGGGGACGGTCCTCGTGATCCTGGGAAGTGTAGCCCAGGCCGGGACGCTGGCCTTCACCATCGCCGAGATGGCAGACAAGGATCCGGATCTCTTCTGGCATCGACTGGTCTGGCACGGCGTCACGGTGCCTTTCGCGCCGATCACGTTGCGAGGGTACGAGCTGGCGCTCTCCGACGGCTCTGAACGCGACCGCTGCCGCGCACTCGGCGTCGGTTTCTTGCAGGGTGCAGCCTACAGCGGCGCCATCACCCTTCTGACAGGCATTCGCTGGGCCGCGCACAGCAAGCAGATGCGATACGGAGAGGAGATCGTGGTCTACATCGACTACGCACCTATCCTGATCTCGCACTTTTCGATCTCGATGGTCTTCTTGACCGTCGGGTTCCTCCTGGCCACCGAGACCTACTCAGACGAACTCGCGAAGCGAGCCCGGGTCCAAGTGGTGCCCTGGGGCTCACACCGATCGCAGGGTCTGGCGATCGTGGGAAGGTTCTAGCCACAGACCACCCCGAACGATCCGTATTCCGGATCAAATCATGGGGTCAGTGTGGAAGAACGGGTCGTTTGATCCGGATTGCGGATCATTCGTGAGGGTTTGGTTGGGGGGGAAGGAGGAGGAGGGGGGGGCGAAGACGTCTACGCAGTCTCTTCCTTCACCTTCGTGGCGATCTTGTACAGGACCGTCAGCACCATGAAGCCGAAGGCGTAGATGGACACGCCGATGCCCAGCTCGACGAGCGTGGGGATGTACTCGGTGACGTGACCCAGCGGATTCGGCGTGAATCCACCGACCATCATGCCGGCGCCCTTGTCGATCCAGATGGAGAAGAACACCATCAGGCAGGCGGGCACGAGGAACTGCAGGTTGGTGCGCAGCCCCGGGATGATCAGCAGCACCAGCGCGCCGACGGCCATCAACGCGGAGGCCCACATGAAGGGAATCCAGTGGTTGAACTCGCCCAGGCCGACGTACAGGTACAGGAAGTGGCTCTTGTGGTGATCCATGCCGCTGTAGAAGACCACGAAGACCTCGAGCAGCAGGAAGAACACGTTGAGGATCATCGCGTAGGTCACGATCTGCGACAGCTTCTGGATCGCCTCGTTGCCGGCGTCGAACTTCGTGAGCTTGCGCACGATCAGGACCAGCAGGATCAGCAGCGCCGGGCCGGCGGCGAAGGCCGTGGCCAGGAAGCGCGGGGCCATGATGGCCGTCATCCAGAAGCTACGGCCGGGCAGGCCGCAGTACAGGAACGCCGTGACCGTGTGGATGGAGACCGCCCAGGGGATGGACAGGTAGATGAACGGCTTGATCCACTTCGGCGGGGCCACGCCGTTGCGCTCGCAGTCCAGGGACTTCCAGCCGATCACGATGTTGAGGCAGAGGTAACCCGCCAGGGCCACCGTGTCCCAGAACATCGGCGAGTTGGGGCTGATGAAGTAGAAGACGTTGGTGAGGCGGAACGGCATGCCCATGTCCACCACCACGAAGGTCATCGAGAGGAGGACCGCGGGGATGGCCAGGAACTCACCCAGGATCGTGATCTTCCCGAAGCTCTTGTAGTCGTGCAGGTAGTACGGCAGCACGACCATGACGGCGGACGCGGCCACGCCGACCATGAAGTTGAGCTGGGCGATGTAGAAGCCCCAGCTCACGTCCCGGCTCATGCCGGTGACGCCCAGTCCAACGGTGTACTGGTAGATGAAGAGGCCGAGGCCCATGCCACAGAGGGCACCCAGGGCCGCGAGCCACATGTAGTAATTTCGACCACCCGATAGTGCTTTTTCGATCATCGCTCGCTCCTCACACCAGGTAGTAGACCTGTGGCTGCGTACCCACGCCCGGCTTGCGGCGGATGGAGTAGTTCTCGTGGAGGACCTTGCGCACGTCCGAGGTCGGATCCTCGAGGTCGCCGAAGATCAGGGCGCCCTCCTCGCAGGTCTCGACGCAGTGCGGGATCTGGCCGTGCCCGAGGCGCTCGGCGCAGAAGTTGCACTTCTCGACCACACCGCGGCAGCGGGTGGGGAAGTCCGGCGTGATCTCGGCCACGTGCGGCCGTGGATCGCGCCAGTTGAAGCTGCGCGAGCCGTAGGGACACGCGGCGATGCAGTAGCGGCAGCCGATGCAGCGGTGCATGTCCATCATCACCACGCCGTCGTCGCGGCGCCAGGTGGTCCGCGTCGGGCACACACGCACGCACGACGGGTTGTCGCAGTGGTTGCACATGACCGGGAACTCGAACTCGTGCAGCTCCGGGGCCACGAACTCGTGATCCTGCTCCGGGAACGTGCCGTGGAAGCCCTCGCGCCAGATCCACTTGATCTCGTCCTTGGGATCGTCGAAGTGGGGCACGTTGTGCGCCTCGTGGCACGCGTCGATGCACTTGGTGCAGCCCTTGTGCTTCTTGCACTTGCGCACGTCCACGACCATGGCCCACCGCTTGCCGCCGGGCTCGCGCGATGCGCTGTGCGAGGCGTCGTGCCCGCCCACGGCGGCCGCGGGGAGCACCTTGCCCGCGCTCGCACCCACCACGGAGGCGACGCCGGCCAGCTTCAGAAATCCTCTTCTGTCGATGGTCATCACTTCACCTCCTCGGGGTCCACGTGGCAGTCCCAGCATTTGGGCCGCACGCCGGAGTAGTCGTGACACTCGTTGCAGAAGCCCGCCCGGCTCTCGTGACAGTCCAGGCACGTGTTGGTCAGGCTCATCTCGTGGACCGTGCCGTCCTCGGCGGTGTACTTGCGCTCACCGTCGCGGACGACGTCGTTGCGCCAGTCGTTGAGCAGGTCCATGTGGGAGGCCCGCATGTAGTCCGTGTCCTCGATGCAGGCGTCCCCCTTGGCGGGATCCAGCGTGGGGGGCTCGCCCTTTCCGAAGGCCTGCCACCACAGCGGCATCGTCACGAAGACGACGAAGACGGCGAGGCCGATAACGACTTTTCCTGTGTCGTACATCGCGTCAGCCCTCCTCTGAGCTTTCCAGCTCGTTGTCGCGCAGGTCGACGTTCATGTTCTTGCCTTCCATCACCAGCGCGTTGCCCACGAGCTCGGTGACGCCGCAGATCTCCACGTCCTCGGCCCAGTACTCGGCCAACGGCGGCAGGGTCGCCTTGTCGATGGCGCAGACGCACGCCATCATGTTGACCCCGTACTTGTCCTTGACGTGCTTGAGCGCGTTGCCGCGGGGCAGCCCGCCCTGCATACGCATCGTCATGTTCTCGTCGTTGCCCAGGCCCGCGCCGCCCGCGCAGCAGAAGGTCTGCTCGCGGATGGTGTTCTCGGGCATCTCGTGGAACTTGTTGACCACGTTGCGCAGGACGTAGCGCGGCTCCTCGAGCAGCCCCATGCCACGAGCCGGGTTGCACGAGTCGTGGTACGTGACGTTCCAGTGGTCGTTGCGGCTCTTGTCCAGCTTGAGCTTGTTGTTCCGGATCAGGTCCGCGGTGAACTCCATGATGTGGATCATCTTGGTGGACCGCGCCTGCTCGAATCGGGTGCCCGTGATGGGGTTGGTGGGCACGGCTTCGAGCTTCGAGCCCTCCTTCTCCGGGCCGTTGAGGGTGTCCATGTACTGATGGATCACCCGCCACATGTGGCCGCACTCGCCGCCGAGTATCCACTTGGCGCCCAGGCGCTTGGCCTCGTGGAACATCTTGAAGTTGAGGCGCTTCATGGTCTCGTGGGAGGCGAAGGACCCGAAGTTGCCGCCCTCGGAGGCGTAGGTGCTGAACGTGTAGTCCAGGCCGACGGCCTCGAAGATGAGCATGTACCCCATCAGCACGTAGATGGCCGGGTCGGCGAAGACGTCGGCGGACGGCGTGATGAAGAGCACCTCGGCGCCCTTGCGGTTGTAGGTGGGGTTCACCGTGACCCCGGTGACGTCCTTGAGTTCGTCGACCATGAAGTCGAGGTTGTCCTTGAACGTGTGGGGCTGGAGTCCCAGGTGGTTGCCGGTGCGCTGGCAGTTGGCCACCGGCTCGATGATCCAGTTGATCGTCAGGCCGATCAGCAGCATCAGCTCGCGGGCGAACAGCGTGATCTCGGCGGTGTCGATCCCGTAGGGGCAGAACACCGAGCAGCGCCGGCACTGGGTGCACTGGAAGAAGTAGTAGTACCACTCCTTGAGCACGTCCACGGTCAGGGGGCGCGCGCCGCCCAGGCCGCCCAGCAGCTTGCCGAACGTGGTGAAGTCCTTGCGGTACACCGAGCGAAGCAGCTCGGCGCGGAGCACCGGCATGTTCTTGGGGTCACCGCTGCCGATGAAGAAGTGGCACTTGTCGGCGCAGGCGCCGCAGCGCACGCAGATGTCCATGAACAGCTTGAAGGAGCGGTACTGGGTCAGGCGCTCGGCCATCCCCTCGAGGACGGTCTTCTGCCAGTCGCTGGGCAGATGCCAGTCCTCCTCGGCAGGGGACCACTCGCCGTTGGCCTGGTAGCCCAGGTACTCCATGTTCTTGTTGGCACCGGGGAAGCACCAGCTCCCACGCTTGGCCTCGAAATCCACGGTCGGGTCGAGCCAGCTCCGCGAGGGCGGATTGAGGTCGACCTTTCCCAGTTCCTTTGCAGGAGGCAGTCCGGATGTGTCGCTCATGTCACTCCTCCTCTGCCGCTGCGGGCTTCGCCGCGGGCTCCGCCACAGGCTTGTCCACCGGCAGTCCGACCTTCACCATCGTCTCGCGGAACTCGTCCTCGTACTCGGCGTAGGTGTGGGGGTGCGCCTCGAGCTCCTTGGGGCTGACGTAGCGCGAGACGCGGGTGTCGTTGGCCATGTTGCGCGTCGGGCTGAAGAAGACCCCGCCCATGTGCATCAGCTTGCTGAACGGGAAGTAGATCGCCAGGGCGCACACCAGGACGAAGTGGACGTAGAACATCGCGCCGATGGGGTCCGCGGGCAACGCGAAGTTGAAGCCGATGAGGCCCATGCCCAGGTCCTTGACGCCCTCGATGTTCACGCGGGAGCCGGGCCAGTACCGCATCAGGCAGCCCGTGGCGCCGATGGCCATCAGCAGGAACAGCGGGAAGTAGTCGCCCGGCAGGGAGATGTACCGGATCTGCGGCACGACGAGGCGCCGGAAGAACAGGTAGGTCACGCCGCCCACGAAGGCGAAGTCCGTCAGGTAGATGGCCGGAACGCCCAGCTCGACGATGCTGTCGAGGTAGTCGATCCAGTTGATGAAGAAGGGCACGGGCTCGGCGAAGAACCGCATGTGCCGCACCAGGACGATCAGGAACCCCCAGTGGAACACCAGCCCGAAGCCCCAGAGCCACAGGTTGGAGTTGTACACGACCTTGGGGCCGTCCTCTTGCTCACGCACCTCGGTGCGCGTGTTGCGCAGCAGGGAGCGGAAGAGGAAGACCTCGAGGGCCATGCGGCCGATGACACCCAGCGTGCCGCTGGGGTTGTCGAGCTCGTTCGACTTGATGTAGTCGAAGCTCTTCATCTGGCCACCGGTCGTCGGAATCCGGTAGGGCACGGGCAACTTGGCCCACTGCACCACCCGGATGATGAATCCGACGATGAACGTGGCCACGGCCACGTAGGGGATGATCACCCCGAAGACGAACTGGAGGGGCCCCACAAAGCCTGCCACCGTCCCGATCGCCAGCAGGATGATCACCGCGACTAGGGCAATCCCCGCACTCATAAGTCACCACCTTCTGTTTCGTTTCCGTC
>CAYRNR010000204.1:0-12765 GCA_964425605.1 uncultured Rickettsiales bacterium
ATCGACCAGGACTGCGACGGCGCCGACCTGACCGACGTGGACGGGGACGGCTACGACGCGCCCGAGGTCAACGGCGCGGACTGCGACGACGAGGATCCGACCATCCATCCCGACGCCGAGGAGGTCCCCAACCACATCGACGACGATTGCGACGGCGTCGTGGACGAGGGCACCGAGTTCTACGACGACGACGGCGACGGCTTCGCCGAGGTGGACGGCGACTGCGACGACGCCGACGCGTCCATCGCCCCGGGCGCGCCCGAGATCCCCTACGACGGCGTGGATCAGGACTGCGACGGCAGCGACCTGCTCGACGTGGACGGGGACGGTCACGACTGGGACGGCGCGGGCGGCGACGACTGCGACGACGGCGACGCGTCCATCCACCCCGGCGCCACCGAGATCGCCGGCGACGGCATCGACTCCGACTGCGACGGCCTCGACGATCTCCCCGTGGGCGAGAACTGCTACGGGGACTCCCTCACCATCTCGGTGCCCGACTACCAGACCTTCACCGTCGACTGGAACGACCCCACCGACGGCCCCCGCGGCTCCAGCTACTACTACGACGACATCGAGTTCGTCGCGTCCGCCGGCACCACCGTGTCCATCGCCATGTACGACAGCGAGTGGTTCATGGATCCCTACCTCTACCTGCTCGATCCCGACTGCGACGTGGTCGCCGAGGACGACGACAGCGGGGACGACACCGACGACGCGTTCATCGAGTACGAGATCACCGTGTCCGGGATCTACACCATCATCGCCACGACCGCCGGCGCCTGGGAGAACGGCGACTACGCCATCGAGACCTGGTAGGCGGTTCGAGCCTCCACACCGCGCGCCTTTTCAGGCACTCTGTTCGTACCGTGTGCCGCCCCCTCCCGCTCTTGCCGTTGTTCGCCTTGACGCTCCTCAGCGCGTGCGAGGACCCGTTCGGCTCGATGCAGTTCGCCGTCGGGGCCAACGAGCACAACCCGTTCAGCGCGCTGGTGGAGGTGTGGCCCCAGCGCGACGCCACGGTGTGGATCGAGGCCGGGGAGGACGGGGCGTTCGACCTGGCGACCCCCGCCGTGGAGATCGTCGACCTGGAAAGCGCCCAGCTCCTGTTGCACGGGCTGGAGGCCGGCCGCTCGTTCGACGTGCGGGTCGTGGCCGAGGTGGACGGCGAACTCTGGGAGTCCGAACCGGAGACCTGGACCACCGACCCGCTCCCGTCAGGCTTCCCCGAGGTGGTGACCCGCTGGGCCGACGACGTGCCCCAGGGTGACGCTGCCCAGGTGATCTGCACCAACGGCCGGCGCCACGGCATCGACGACCCCGACGGGATCCCGCTGTACTACTGCTTCGACCGCGACGGCTCCCCCGTGTGGTCGCTGGAGCACCCCGACGAGGCCAACCTGCTGGCGGTGCGCGCCACGTCCGACGGCGGCTTCGCCGCGACCTCGGACTCGTCGTCGCTGCTGGCGCTGTTCGACGACCGCTGCGCGCGGACGGCCGAGTACTCGCCGCTGTGGTTCGAGGAGCGGACCCGGTTCCTGCACATCTGGATCGACATGCACGAGGTGATCGAGCTGAAGGAGGGGCCCTGGACCGGGGCGCTGGCGTTCATCACCGGGGTGGGGGACACCGTCGTCGAGGACACGTTCCTGCTCGGCTACGGCCTGATCGTGTTCGACCCGCGCACCGAAGAGGTGCTGTGGGACTGGACGAGCCACGGCGAGCTCGGCGACGGCGTGCCCATCGACCCCAAGCTGGACTACGACCGCCTCAGCCCGCTGGAGGAGGAGCAGGGGGACTGGCTGCACGCCAACGGCCTCGCCCACGGGCTGGACCCGGACGGCGGCCAGTTCTTCTGGATGAGCCTGCGCCACCAGGACTGGATCATCAAGATCGACGTGGACACCGACGAGGTGGTCTGGCGGCTGGGCGCCGAGGGGGACTTCGAGCTGGTGGAGGACCTGGACCAGGCCCCGATGCAGGTCCTCTCTCCGGAGCTGTGGATGTACCACCAGCACTCGCCGGAGATCGTGAGCCGGGAGGGAGACCGGACGCAGTTCCTGGTGTTCGACAACGGCAACGTCCGGCGAGACGCCGATGGCGAGTGGGACCTCGAGGCGTCCCTGTACAGCCGCGTCGTGGGCTTCGAGGTGGACGAGGCGAGGATGCGCGTGGCGCCCATCTTCACGCTGGGCTCCTCGGACCCGGACGACTCGCCCCACTTCTACACGGCGGGCCGGGGCGACGCCGACCTGCTGCCGGGCGGGGATCGCCTGCAGTACGTGGTGGGGTGGCTGGATACGCCGTACGTCGCCGAGGTGAGCTACCCGGAGGGCGAGCCGATCTGGTGGGCGTCCATGCCCGACGGCAACGAGCTGTACCGGGTCAACTACTTCCCCAGCCTCTACGAGACGGCCTGGTCGTACGAGGACTGACGGCGCCCTCAGCGCCGCTCGATCGCGCCCTGGCAGTTCAGACAGAACGGGGACTCGGGCCGGGCCTTGAGGCGCGCGTAGCCGATGGGTTCGGCGCAGCGGCGGCAGTATCCGTAGTCGTCCTCCTCCATCAACCGCAGGGCCTGGCCGATCAGATCGAGGCGGAGCTTGAGGCTGCGCAGGTTGGCCTGGGCCATGGCCTGGACCTGCATCGCGTCCATCCGCGACAGCCGGCCCACCGCCGACTGGTCCAGGGCGACCGGCTCCCCCGACTCCGCCGAGCTGGCCAGGGTCTGCGCGAGCTCAGCCTTCAGCTGGACGAGATCGCCGCGCAGTTCGGCGATCTGGTCGTCGGTCAGGTCCTCGGGTTCGAGCACGGGGTCACCTCGCTTCGGCGTCGACCAGGGTAGTCCGGGCGCTCGGTGGTACGCTAGTGGCGTGCGCCCAGCTCTCCTGCCGGTCCTGTGGTTCGCCGTCTGCGCCGTGGGGTGCGGCGGGAACCTCTGGGGCGTCGAATCCGGGGACGACGACCTGACCGTGCCGGGCGACGACGACGCGGTCCCGGACGACGACGACGGCGGTCCCGGGGACGACGATCAACCGGTGGAGCACGTGCCCGGCGCCGTGGACTCGGCGGACGAGGTGTTCGGCTTCGAGCTGGTCCACACCATCGAGATCGAGCTGCCCGCGGAGTCGCTGGCCTCGCTGCAGTCCTGGCCCGCGGACTTCACCTACGACATGCCGTACGACTACGTCCCGGGGGCCGTGGTCATCGACGGCGATCGCCTCGACGACGTGGCCGTGCGGCTCAAGGGCCGGTGGGGCTCCTACCGGGGGATGTCCCAGAAGGCGGCGTTCAAGATCGACCTCAACCGCTACGTGCCGGGCCAGGAGTTCCACGGCCTGGAGAAGCTGACCCTGAACAACATGATCGTGGACTGCTCCATGGCCAAGGAGGCGCTGGCCTTCGAGCTGTACCGGGCCCGCGGGCTGGTCGCGCCGCGGATGGCCTACGCGTGGGTGACGGTCAACGGCGAGGCCTACGGGCTGTACGCGCTGGTCGAGACCCTCGACGACGCGTTCCTCGACACCCACTTCGCCGAACCCGGCGGCAACCTGTACGAGCCCCAGTACATCGTCTACCCGGACTACACGTACACGCTGGTGGACTTCGACGCCTCCACGCAGCACATGTTCGTCCTCGAGGAGGGCCAGGACGTGGGCCTGGCCGACGTGTACGCCGTGACCGAGGCGCTGGACCTCCACGCCTGGACGGAGCAGTACCTCACCGAGGTCGGCCAGTTCGTGGACTTCGAGCAGCTGCAGACGCTGTTCTCGGTGGAGCAGTGGATCGGCCAGAACGACGGCTACGCGCTGAACATCAACAACTACTTCGTCTACTTCGACCCCGGCGACGGCAGGGCGCGGATCCTCCCGTGGGACCTGGACTACTCGTTCCTCCACGCCTCGGACTGGTACTTCGACTGGCGGGATCCCAACGGCCGGCTGGCCGAGACGTGCTGGGCCGACGCCGCGTGCCTGGGCGGGTACCTATCCCAGCTCGAGACCACCTGCCAGACCGCCGACGACATGGGGCTCGAGCCGATGCTGTTGGACATCATCGCGCTGACGGATCCCTACGTCGCCTCCGACACGCGCAGCGAGTGCTCGGCGTCGCAGGTCACCTCCTACCGCAACGGGCTCTGGGCCTGGATCGCGGGGCGGTCCAACGAGGTCAGGGGGACCTGGGGGCTGTAGACCGTGGGCTCGGGATCACCCCAGTAGCGGCCACCGGCGCTCCCCGGCGCGGCGGTCCATCATCTCCTGCAGCTGATCGCGCACCCGGTCGCTGATGGCGCGCAGCGTCGCGCGATCGTCCAGCGCGTCCTCGCCGTACTCGTCCAGCGGGATCGGCTCGCCCACCTCCACGTGCACCTTGGCCGGCAGCGGCAGGTGGAACACCGGCCCCACGCCGATGCCCCACGGCAGCCCCACGAAGATCGGGAAGGAGTCGCTGCGCAGGAACCGCTTGGCCCCGATCAGCCTGGCCAGGCGCGCGCCGCGCCGCAGCACCACGAACGTCTCGTGGCCGCCGATGTGCAGCACCGGCACGATGGGCACGTGGTTGCGCAGCGCGAGCCGGACGAACCCGGTGCGGCCGCCGAAGTCCACCTTGTGCCGCTCCCGGTAGGTCCGGAACGCCTCGTAGTTGCCCCCGGGGAACACCACCACCTTGCGGCCGGCGGCGAACGCGGCGTCGGCGGTGGTGTGGCTGGCGCGGATGGCGCCGCCGCGCATCAGGAAGTTGCCCAGCGCGGGGATGCGCACCATGGCGTCGTGGGCCAGGTAGTGCATGGGATCGCTGCCGCCGGTGTGCCGGTACCACGCGGTGCCCATGAAGAACGGATCGGTGAACGAGATGCCGGCGTTGTGGTTGCCCACGACCAGCGCGGGGCCTTCGGGGATTCGCTCGAGCCCGTGGACCTCGGCGCGGAAGTACTTCTGGAGCAGGTCGAACGCCGGCAGGCACAGGTCGATCATCTCGGTGTCCAGATCGTTGATCTGGTCGGGATCGAGGGGGTCGGTGACGAGCCGGGCGAGGGTGCGCAGGGCGGACGGCATGGGAGGTCCTTTCGGGTCGTGCGGCGGATTGTAGATCAACCCGGCCGTCACGAATCCCTCGTTGGGCACATGTTCACCTTCGACGGGCCGTCTTCCACGCGCGGCCCGGTGCGAGGCGGGAGCGTGGAGGGGAAGGATGCCCAGGTTCAACAGCCGCGAGGAGTACGAGCAGTGGAAGGCGGGGCTGACCGAGCAGCCCCAGGCGCCGGCGGACCGGCCGGAGGAGTCGGACCACAAGCCGGTGGACGAGCCCTCGTGGCAGAGCATGTCCGACGGCTACGGCCGCGCCGACGGGGAGCGGCCCATCCACCGGCGCAGGGCCTACAACGACGAGCGCGACGCCAAGGAGCGCGAGGTGGCGCTGCGCAAGCTCAATCGAAAGATCGGGGTCACCGGCATCATCGTGGGGCTGTTGATCGTGAGCATCGCGTCGTGGTCGGTCCTGTCGAACCTGGCTGCGGGCTTCATCTACCCCTGGCCGGCGATGGTGGGCTGGACCGGGATCCCCGCGTTCTTCAACGGCCTCGGCCTGCTGATCACCGGCCACGATCCCCACAACCGTGGCATCGGCCTGCCGGGGAGGTTCAACAAGCCGTTCTACCTGTTCCTCGTCCTGGCCTATCTGATCGGCGACGGCATCGTCATGTGCTTCATCCGGTGAGCGGCCGAGGGCTCTCACCCGATCCCCCTTCCGTGTGAGAAGCGACCCCGCCCAGACTGGGACCACGAGGCCGACGAACCCGGAGGTCCCATGAACACCGCGAATCTCCTCAGAGCGTCGATGGGTCTCGCCGTGACGGCGCTGTTCCTCGTGGGCCTGTTCACCGCGGCGGGCAGCTGGGGCTGGGTGCTGGGGTGGGCCTACGTGGGGCTGCTCACCCTGGGGCAGACCGTCACCGCGATCGTGATCCGCCGCAAGGACCCGGAGCTGCTGGCGAGGCGTGGCGCGATCGGGGAGGGGACCAAGGCGTGGGACCGGGTCGTGCTGGGGCTGTTCGCCCTGACGTACCTGGCCACGATCGGGGTCGCGGCCCTGGATGCGGGGCAGGGGTGGTCGCCGCTGCCGCTGGCCCTGTGGGGCGTGGGAGCGGCGATGTACGTGCTCGGGGTCGCGTTCGTGACCTGGGCCATGAGCGTGAACACCCACTTCGAGAAGACCGTGCGCATCCAGCACGACCGGGACCACACCGTGTGCGACCGCGGCCCCTACGCCTGGGTGCGTCACCCGGGGTACGTGGGCGCGGCGGTGGCGTTCCCCCTGGCCACGCCGCTGTTGCTGGGATCCGCGTGGGCCCTGGTGCCCGCCGCGCTGTCCACGCTGACCCTGGTGGTCCGGACCGCCCTGGAGGATCGGACCCTGCAGCGGGAGCTGGCCGGGTACGCGGAGTTCGCGACCCGTACGCGCTACCGGCTCGTGCCGGGGTTGTGGTAGGGGGTCGGTATGATGCGCAAGGGACGAGTGGCGCGGTTGATGCGGCTGGGGGGGATGGCCACCGGCCTGGCCGGAGACGTCGCCGGTGCGGCGGGCCACCGGCTGACCGAGTCGGCCGAGAAGGTCACCGCCGAGATGCACGAGCGGGCCGCCCGGCGGATGATGCGCGTGCTGGGCGAGATGAAGGGCCTGCCCCTCAAGGCCGGCCAGATGCTGTCCTACATCGACGAGATGATCCCGGCGGAGCACCGGCACATCTACAACGAGCTGCTGGGCAAGCTCCAGACGCAGACCCCGGCCATGGAGTGGGAGCACGTCGAGGAGCTGTTCCTCGAGGAGTTCGACGGGCGCGGCCCGGACGAGGTCTTCGGCAGCTTCGACCGCGAGCCCTTTGCCGCGGCGTCCATCGGTCAGGTCTATCGCGCCGCGCTGCTCGACGGCACGCCCGTGGCCGTCAAGATCCAGTATCCGGGGGTGGACCAGGCGTTCCGCAGCGATCTGGCCAACATCGACGTGCTCGTCTCGGCCATGCGCGCGGTGATGCGCAAGACGGATCTGGGCCCGCTGGTGGGCGATATCGTCCGGCGGGTCCTGGAGGAGTGCGACTACGAGATCGAGCTGGACAACCAGCGCACCTTCTTCGAGCTGTGGCGCGACGATCCCGAGGTGGTGATCCCGCGGGTGTTCGAGGACGTGAGCACCGGCCGCGTCCTGGTCAGCGAGTTCCTCGACGGCGCCCCTTGGTCGGAGATGCTCGAGACCTCGGACGCCGCGATGCGGTGTCACTACGGCGAGGTGATCTTCCGCTTCGTGTTCACCTCGTTGCTGGTCCACGGCGTGTTCAACGGCGATCCCCACCCCGGCAACTACCTGTTCTATCCCGACGGCCGCGTCGCATTCATCGACTACGGTTGCGTCCAGCGGTACACGCCGGAGCAGGCCGCGGCCTTCCGGGAGCTGCGCGAGGCCCTGGCCGCCGGGACCCGGGACCAGGAGTTCGGCCCGCTGTTCCACCGCACCCTGCCCATCGCCGGGGACCTGGACGAGGAGATGGAGGCGCTGGTGGAGGGCTACCTCTGCCGCGCCTTCGAGCCCATCATCGCCGACCAGCCGTACCGCTACACGCGCGAGTACTCCGCGGCGCTGCTGACCGAGGGGATGGCCGTGAAGAACACCATGGCCCAGAAGCTGCTGCGCGGCCAGCGGGCCTATCCCATCGATCTGGAGGTGGGCGACGGCGGGTTCGCGTTCCTGGGCCGGATCGTGTTCGGCCTGGCCTCGATCCTGGCCACCCTGGACACGGAGGCCGACTTCCGCGCCATGGTCGCCGCCATGGGCCGTTAGATCGGATCGTGGAGCCAGGTCCCGTCGACGGCACGAACGCGGGCCTCGACCTTGCCCTCGAGGGTGTCCAGGTGCAGCTCCCCCCAGGTCCGGCTGTCGTTGGTGTTGGAGCGATCGTCGCTCAGCGCGAAGAAGCGCCCCGGTGAGACGGTCATGTAGTCCTGGTCGACCCCGGCGCCGGCGCGCAGGGAGATCTCGTAGGTGCAGGGGTAGAGCATGCCCGTCGTGGTCTCGCCGCTGGTGATCTCCACGGCCTCGCCGTCGAGGCGCAGGATGCCGCCGCGCACCGACAGGGTGTCGCCGGGCAGCCCCACGATCCGGCGGACGTAGGCGCGGTCGTTCATGGCCAGGGTGAACACCACCAGATCGCCGCGTTCGGGGAGGAGCTGGCCCTCGGGATAGGTGTCGGTGAACGGGATGCGCACTCCGTAGGCGTCGCGGTCGACCAGCACCCACTCCCCGGGCTCGAAGGTGGGTTCCATGGCGCTGGACGTGAACGGGTAGAGGTCGTAGTAGCTCCAGCGGGCGCCGAACACTCCGGCGGTGAGGACACCGGCGGTGCCGACGAGGAGCACCACCACGAACAGCAGGCAACACGTGCACCCGCGTTTGCGCGTCCTGGCCGGTCCGGTCTGCTTCTTCGCCATACCTCCGCCCAGATCCGATCTTAGCGCGGGAACCGCCTCGTGCGGCGCGCGAAGGCGCCGAGCCCCATCAGCACGAGCGCGGCCGTGGCGAGCCGGCCTGCCGTCGAGGGCCCCGGTGCTCCCGAGCACCCCGCCGCCGGGTTGGCGTTGAACCGTGGCTCCACCTCGATCACGCCGGAACACACCGCGTGCTGGGAGGCCACGGCCTCGCCCATCCCCCCTTCGCTCCAGGTGGCGCGGAAGGACAGGTAGGGTTCGGTGCAGCCAGCCTCCACCACCACGGTGGCGTCGAGGCGTTCGTCGGTCTCGCCGAGATCCCACTGCAGGTCGGTCACGAGCAGGGACTCCGGGAGGCCTGCGGTGGAGACGGGCCACCAGCTCAGGCCGTCGTCGGTGGAGAAGGCGTCGGGGGTGGGCACGGCGCCGAGCAGGGGGCTGTCCGCGGGCAGGTCGAGGCGCACGCGGCGGTCCGGGGTGCCGCTTGCGCGGGGATCGAGGTGGAGCAGCCGCACCGGGACCGGGTCACCGGGGTCCACGCCGCCGCCGCCGTCACACCAGCGGTCGTCGCCGTCGAGGTCGATGGTGAGGTCGAGCCGCCGTGAGATCGGGGTCAGGGACGGCTCGGCGGCGCCCTCGGGGAACGCCAGCAGGGTCAGGTTGTCCAGCGGCGTCCAGTCGTCGCCGTTGATCGGGTCTCTGGCTACCCACAGGTCGTCGTCGGCCATGCGGTGGTGCAGCGGGTACGACGAGGGCACGTTGGTGGAGGACAGGCGCGCCGCCCAGAGGGTGGAGGCGTCGCTGATGATGAGGTTGGCCTGGCCGCCGCTGTGCCCGGCCGCCAGGTGCGAGAGGGCGTCGTGGAGGGCGTCGTGGACGGTCACGTCGTCGCAGCGCTGGGCGAGCTGGCTCTGCAGGAACATCAGGATCAGCTCGCTGTCCACGGGATCGTCGGGGCAGGTCAGCGGGGGGTGCTGCTCGAGGTACTCGGGCCCGATGAGCTCCTGGAGCCAGGTCTTGGAGACGGTGCCGTTGTGCTGCAGGGACAGGGTCCCCCCCTCGAACTCCCGCACGAAGGGGTGGGGGTTGCCGGTCTCGGGCTCGCAGCCCGACGTGGTGGAGCGGAAGTGGGCCATGGCGATGTGGGGCCCTGCGCCGGCGAGCTCGTCCACGGCGGAGGCGAAGTCCTCGTCGTCCGCGGCGCCGTCGGGATCGCGCACCACGATGGGCTCCGCTGCCGCGTCGAACCACCCGCTCAGGGACCAGCCGTCGTCGTCGTAACAGGCCTCCTCGAGCACGGTGGGGGGCTCGCCGTCGATCAGCTGCCAGCGCAGCTCGTCGGCGGGCAGCGGCACGGAGGGGTCGCCGCTGGAGGCGGCCCAGATCCAGCAGTTGTCGCTGGGGTCCGCCGGCAGCACCGCGAGGGCGGCGAGGAGTGCGATGGATACCTGCACGCGTCCATTCTAACGCGGGGAGTGCGCGGATCGCGCCACCAGCGGGATCAGAAGGACGGGAGCAACCACAGGGCCAGCAGGGCCACGATGGTGGGACCGATGGCCGACAGCAGCAGGCCCACGGGGCTGATGCCCTCGGCGTCGAAGCTGTTCTTGAGGATGCCCAGCCCGGCGGGGTTGGGGGCGTTGGCGATGACGGTCAGGCCGCCGCCTGCGACGGCACCGGCCACGAGCGCGTACTTCATCCCCTCGGACAATCCCTCCACCTGGGAGCCGAGGTAGGTCAGCGCCGCGTTGTCGGTGAAGGCCGTGAGCCCGGCAGTGCCCAGGAACAGGGGCAGCTCGCCGAGGTTGGACAGCACGGGCGTGAGCCACCAGCCCTGGAGGCCGCCGAGGATCACCAGGCCGCCGAGGAAGAAGCCGACGAGCAGCCCCTCCCGCAGGGCCAGCCGCTCCTGGTATTCCTGGGTCACCTGCACCACGCCGAGGAAGAACAGGAAGCCGCCGAAGAACATGACCATGTGGTGCGAGAACACCACCACGTCCACCAGGAAGGCGACGTGGACCGCGTACAGCCAGATGGGCACGGGCAACAGCCCCTCCGGGGCCGCCTTGGGCTGGACGTCGTCGAACTTGCGCAGCTCCTTGGCGTGGACCGCGGCCACGACGAGGGTGCTGATGATCACGGCGACGGCCGCCTTCCAGCCGAAGTGCCCCATCATGTAGCTCATGTCCCAGTGGAACTTCTCGGCGACCATCAGCACCGGCGGCGCAGCGAAGTTCGTCAGGGTGCCGCCGATGGAGATGTTGACGAACAGCAGCCCGAGGGTCGCGTACTTGAGGCGGTTGCTGGGGCCGTGGTCGTAGAAGCGGTCGCGCAGCAGCAGCGCCGTGACGGTCATGGCCGCGGGTTCGGTGATGAAGCTGCCCAGCAGCGGCCCGAGGATCAGCGCGACGACGAAGAACGCGATGGAGGGGGACAGGGGCAGCAGGCGCGACAGGCCGTTGATGGCCTTCGATGCCAGCTGCAGGATCGGCCGGCTGGCCGCCATGGTCATGATCACGAACACGAACGCCGGCTCGGTGAAGTCGATGTGGACCGTCTTGCCCGCGACCGTGTGGTAGTGGCCCTCGAGGTAGTGGACTGCTTGCTCGACCCCCTCGAGGGCGGCCAGCCCGATGACGAACGCGGCCGCCCACAGGCCGAACACCACCTCCACCTCGGCGAGCATGTGGAACAGGTTCTCCAGCACCGAGCCGTCCTTCGCCCGGTGGGCCAGGCGGTGGAACTGCTTGACGCTGAACACGTGGAGGATGGCGAGGCCGAAGAGGACCGTGGCCAGGATCTCGACGTTGGTGGGGTTCACGGATTCCTCCGGATACAGGCCGGGCCCGATGCGCCGCCTCGATCCAACCTAGGTATCGAGATTTGTTTGTCTAGTCTTGTTTTGTTAGCTTATGCGCTTTTTTCGACACTCATGGCGGTGGCCTTGGCCAGCATCTGACGTGCGAAGGCCTGCGCGTCGTCGAGGTCTGCCTCGTCCGGGTGACCGATCGCCCCGCGCGCCTCGCCAGCCCACGCCCGGTGGATTGGATTCATCGCGGCCATCTCGATCACCGACTCGCGCACCTCACCCTGGCAACCGAAGGTGCCGAGGATGCGCGCGCCGTTGGCCTGGCCGAAGGCGTGGTAGAAGGCCGTCACGGCCAGCTCCCCGCCCCGGAACGACCCGTGGGTCGCGAACAGGGCCACGCGGGTCCCGTCGGGTTGGTCCTGCAGCCACTTGGCCGCCCTGGGCGGCACGCTGTGGGACCGCACCGGGAACCCGAGGAACACCAGGTCGTAGGTGTCGTCGTTCATCACCTCGTCCACGCGCCCCGAGGTCGTGTCCGCGGCGGGCAATCCCTCCTCGATCGCCCGCGCCAGCTTGCGTGTGTTTCCCGTATCCGACTGGTACGCAATCAGGACCTTCATCGTCTTCTCCACGGAGGGTTTGTTGGCCTCCGATGATCACCATAGACACGACTAACACAATGCGCCACTGACGGCGCCCGCGGCGTCGGGTACCATCTTGCGCAGCCCAGGAGGTGCCCATGAGCAAGGACGATCGCCCCATCCTCACCCGCCGAGACTTCGTTCGCGGTACGGCCGGCACGGTGCTCGCCGCGTCGGTGCTCGGACCGTCCGGTCTGATCCGCGCCCAGACCGAGGAGGCCCCTCCGGATGCACCTCAGCCCGCAGCGTCCCCTGCCCGCAGCCGCGTGGTGGTGGTCCGGGACGAGGCCGTGCAGGGCGACGACAAGGTCATCGACCAGGCGGTGCTGGGGACCATGCTCGGCACGGCCCTGACCCGCGTCACGGGCACCAGCTCCGCGGCCGAGGCCTGGGCGAGCCTGTACCAGCCGTCCGACACGATCGCCGTGGTCAAGAGCGACTTCATGGCCCACACCCACGACGAGCTCATGCAGCTGGTGCTGGCGTCGCTGATGTCCATCGGCGTCCCCGAGGCGAACATCCTCGACGCGCAGCGCGACAACGCGATGGTCGAGAGGAGCACGGCCATGATGTGCGTACCCGCCCTCAAGGCCCACTGGCTCACGGGCATCGGGACCGTGCTCAAGAACTACATCATGTTCTCGAGCAAGCCCTCGGCGTACCACAAGGCCGACAGCGAGAAGCTCGGCGAGATCTGGGCCATGGACCACGTGGCCGGCAAGACCAAGCTCACGATGGTCGACGCCTTGCGCCCCATGTGCAACAAGGGCCCCCAGCCCGATCCCCGCTACAAGTGGAACTACAACGGCCTCGTCGTCGGCACCGATCCCGTGGCCGT
>CAYRNR010000205.1:0-12763 GCA_964425605.1 uncultured Rickettsiales bacterium
ACGAAGATCACGCTGGCGAGAAACAGGAAATGGAGAACTGATCAAGTAGTGCTAGTCGCCGTTGGGAGGATTGAATCTAGACGGCATGTGCGAGGATAGCAATTCCAACAACGTTGGATTCAAGCGGCGCTGATGGCGTCTGCAAGGTCTCTCTTGGACGCACCGAGGGCGATCAAGGCTCGTACGAGTAGATCCAACGAGACTGAAGGATCTCCTGCTTCCATCTTCGCGATCCTGGACTGACTGGAACCAATGGAATTCGCCAGCTTCGCCTGGGTCATGGGGACACCTGTCCGCCACTCCCTGAGCCTCCTGCCAAGATGAGCCCTCAGGTCGAGCGGGGCGCTCTCTTCGGGCGAAAGCTCGATGAAGTCTTCGGCCGAGCCTACCCGCCAACCGGCGCGCTCCAAGCGCTTCTTCTTGTCCTCATGCATCGTCATAGGCCTTCATCCTTCGCTGTCAGGCGGCATTCACCCGTGACGGGATCTTCGCCGTCTTCTTGCTGAACACCTCCAGAAACAAGGAGTGGCTTGGGGGGCTGCTCGAATCTTCTTGTTCAAGAGGGCGTCCGGAAGTACGCTAAGGAGTACAAAAGGAGGTACAACTGATGGCGCGTGTACCCGAGATCATCCCGATCTCCGACCTCAGGAAAGGGGCAGCGGATGTTCTGCGCAAGGTGAAGGATTCTGATGAGCCGCTGGTCATCACCCAGCGGGGCCGAGCCGCTGCAGTCATGCTCAGTGTCGATGCCTACGAAAAGGCAGAGAAGGAACGCGATTTGCTGTTGCTGCTCGCTCGCGGCGACAAAGAGATGGCCGCCGGCCGCGGCATTGAACTGGCAGAGGTGCTGGCCGAAGCGGACAACCTTCTCGAGGAAGACGTGCAGTGAGGATCTTGTTCACGCCATCGGCGCGTGATCAGTTTCTCTCTGGTCTCGCGTACATCCGGAAAGACAATCCCTCGGCAGCTCGCGAGTTCAGGCGGAAAGCCGAGCGGATACTGCGTAGGCTCGAGGACTTCCCCAAGTCGGGGAGGAGGCTTCCCGAGTTCCCAGAGCTACCCTACAGAGAGGTTGTCGTGCCTCCATACAGGTTCTTCTACCGAGTTCAGGGCGAGACCGTCTGGATTGTGGGGGTGTGGCATGGAGCTCAACTGCCACGGAGTCCAGCCGAATAGCCGCGTCCTGTTGCCTACCTTGGCTGGTTTCGGGGTAGGTTGCCCATGGCCCCTGCAGGATACACACGAGGTTGTTCTGCGCCGAACAATACCTGCTGCAGACAGCGGCCAGGTCCGTGGCAGGTTGCAGTCTGGTGAGCTCAGCGGCGTGGTAGGGCTGGCCAAACACCCATCCGGGTTGGCCGCTGCAGCAGATGCGCGGGTGCTGGAGGCACAGGACAAACTACCCATCAGTTCCCCAGCGTTCTTGAAGAAGAACAGCGCATCGAACAATCCCAGCGTCGCCACTGATCTGGTTGACATCCGTGGCGCCTGACGTGAACTGAGAGAGAAGATGTACGTCAGGAGGGCGTCATGCGGACGAAACTGACTCTGAGGCTCGATGAGGAACTCATCGCCAGGGCAAAAGAACACGCGAAAAAGACTGGACGATCCGTGTCGCAGATGGTCGCGGACTACTTCGCATTGCTGGAATCCAGCTCTGGCAATACGGGAGCGGCCCTTCCACCAGTGGTGCAGGAACTGAGGGGAGTTCTGGCTGGTGCAGACGCGCACGAGGAGGATTATCTCAAGTACCTGGAGGAGAAGCACCAGTGAGGTTGCTCCTCGACACCAATGTGATCCTCGATGTACTCCTCGATCGGCCACCACACGTTGCGCACTCTTCCGAGGTTCTAGCCGCTGTGGAGTTGGGGCAAGCAACCGGATTTGTTGGAGCCACTTCAATCACGACCATCCACTACGGCGCCGATATGCCAGTCCTGTCTCCGGAAGAACTTGTGGCAGTTCTTGTGGCTCGAGAGAGCGGCGTCTAGCGTCCACCCACGCAGTACAAGCGCCGCCGCGGCAGAATCACACATGTTCGAAGAATGGGAGAGGCTCCGGGGTAGTGCGAGGCGTCCCGGAGAGAACATGCTCTGATTCCTCGGTCGTCCCGCCCAACCGAAATCCGTTTGCGATGTACATGAAGTGTAATTACGATGTCGGTATGAAGCGGTATCGCTGCAGCTGGGATGCGGACAAGGCGCGATCAAACGAGCGCAAGCACGGCGTGTCATTCGAGGAAGCGCAGGCGGTGTTCTTCGATGAGGAAGCGCTGTTCATGGCCGACCCAGACCACTCAGCGGACGAGGAGAGATTCCCTCTGCTGGGTTCGAGCGCCAAGTTCAGGGACTTGTTGGTCTGCCATGGCGTGAGAGAAGAAGAGGAGATACGAATCATCTCTACTCGAAAGGGAACGAAGAAGGAGCGACGCCAATACGAGGAGACGGTGAGAGCATGAGAGACGAGTACGATTTCTCCGACGCGAAGAAGAACCCCTACGCAAAGGTGGTGAAGCGTCAGGTCACCATCCGTTTGGATGAGGCAACCATCGAGTACTTCAAACAGATGGCAGAAGACACCGGCATCAAGTACCAGACGCTCATCAATCTCTACCTCCGAGATTGCGCGGAGTCAGAGCGAGCGCTGTCACTCGAGTGGAAGCAGCGGGCTTGACGTAGGCCGCAGGCGCGGGCGCAGGAGGGGGCGCAGGGATGGCTGTCCGTGCCCACTGAGGCCAAAGAGACCCAGCCCGAGTTCCAAGAATCTAGATGCAACAACTAGGTCGTAGTCACGGTATCTCTCCAAACAAACGTCAAACGTCTCTGCATTTGAGGGCTGCGGGAGTCGCGTAGGTCTATCTAGACTCCATCGTGTTGTAGCTGCGGATCACCAGTTCCTCCCACATCAGATCTGGATCCTGCCAGCAATCCCATATCCGCATGACGAACGTCATTTCTGGGTCTAGCCGGTAGAAGCCTCGAGGATCTTCCGTGCGAAGGAGGCCGCAGTGTCTGGACTTCGGTCCAGGAGGTACGAGTGAGCGGCCACGAGGTCGTTTTTTCGTGGGCACCGTCCAGCGGACGACACGTTCACGTGGCATCAGCATCCCAGTTCCTCAGCAACTCGTCCGTGTCAGCGTTGTCTACCGTCTCGCCCTCAGCAACGGCCCGCTCTGCTTGCCGCAAGGCGCTGACTAGCCTCATCTTTGTGGAGGCAGCCTGAAGCTCTTCGTAGGACTCGAGAGACAGCACCACGGCCACCCCTTTGCCATTCCGGGCCAGGAACACAGGCCTTCCGGTCAGTTGAGCCTGCCCTACCACCTCAGCAGGGCGCGGTTTCATGTCGGAAAGTGGGCGCAGGTCCTCACTCAGGCGGCCCCCGTGGTAGCCTAGATGTCCCTGGGCTCAGTGGGATCGGAGGGGATCAAACTCCATTCCCCAGCGCCGCTGCAGCATATGTACAGGTTCCAGATGAACGGGGAAGGGACAGCGGGGAGGAATCATGATGAGCGCCGACGGTCAAGAAGCACCGAAGCACAGTCCACAGAAAAAGGGATTCCTGCGAGCAGGTTCGGTTCGCGCCTTTGCCTTCTGGACGATAACTCTCTGCGTGGTCATCAGCGTGATCTCGAGCATCCTTGCGATCTGGGAGTTCGCCGGCACCGACGTACTCTGGCGTACTGTGGCAACCTGCGCAGTGGTCGGGACGGGAACCGGAATCTTTGCGTTCATCAACCACGCCTTCGGAGAGGCGGAATAGTCCATCATTACATCACATGCAGCAGACAGCCGCGGCCATGGTAGGCTTCCAGGCGATCCAGCGCTCCGGGGCTTCGTTGGGTAGGGCAACGTCCTTCCACGATGCCGCCGCAGCACAAAAACAGGCGTTGGTGGCCTGGTTCGCAGGAGAGCAACGATGGCAAGGATTACCGGAATCGGCGGCGTATTCTTCAAGAGCAAAGGCGACAGCGCTGCGCTGGCAGCCTGGTATCGAAAACACCTGGGCATGCCGCTGGAGGATTTTGGCGGTGCGGTCCTCAAGTGGCCTGATGACAAGGCCGAGGACCAAGGGCTCACAGTGTGGCATCTCGCGGACGGAGACAGCCAGTGGTTCAGCCCAAGTGATTCTTCGTTCATGATCAACTATCGGGTCGACGACCTTGGCGAGATGCTGGCGCAGCTCAACGCTGAAGGAGTGGAGGTCGTCGACGGGCCGGAATCGCACGAGAACGGAAAGTTCGCGTGGATCGTCGACCCGGACGGGAACAAGGTCGAACTCTGGGAACCGAAGATCTGGGACGAAAAGAACAAAGGCGTCTGAGGACGCTGCACGTCCATCGCTTACCGCGGTCAGCGGCGTCTACGTGATTGGAAGGAGCTTGCGCCATGACAATGGCCCTGGCCCTCGATGAGTCCATCGCGCTGGCGATGGAGACCGACGTGCGGCTGCTGCCCCTCTTGCCAGAACTCCTGGTCGATTTGTGGGAGCTGGGGACCTCGGCCGACCAGGTCGTGTCCGCGCTCGAGTCGATCGGAGTCGAGCAGGAATCTTCGATTCTCGATCTGGCGTGTGGGAAAGGCGCGGTGGCGGTGCGCCTGGCCGAGCGGATGAGGGCTCGAGTCGAGGGCGTCGACGCCTTCGAACCGTTTCTGGAGACCGCGAGGTCGATGGCCATGGAGCGTGGCGTCGGAGACAGATGCAGCTTCAGCCGAGGAGACATACGGAAACGGCTAGGGCAGGAAGGGCACTACGACGTAGTCCTGCTACTGAGCGTCGGGCCGTTGTCGGGGGACCATGAGAAGACCGTCGGCGACCTCAGAACGCTGGTTCGCAAGGGGGGGTACATCGTGATCGAGGATGGCTTCCTGGCGGAAGGTGTCGAACGGCTTGCAGGGGCTGAAGCCTATGCCGGTCACACCGAGATGCTTCGCCGCCTGACGGCGTCAGGGGATGTGCTCGACAAGGAGATCATCTGCTCGGCCGAGCAGACCCGAGCCATGAACGACAAGAACACCGAACTGATCAGACAACGAGCGAGGGCCGTGAAAGCGAGCCATCCCGGCTTCGAGCGCTTGATCGATGAATATGTGGCCAGACAGGAACTCGAGACGGAGATCCTCGGCAGAGATCTCATCTGCGCCCTCTGGATCTTGCGACGGATCTAGCTCGATTGGGGTGCCAGTGCTGCACCTCGGACCCATGTGATAGTCTCCGACGAGCAAGGAGGAAACCCCATGTCACCCGAACACAAGCAGTGGGCTGTCTACCTTCGTCAGCGCACACCCGGCGAGATGAAGATCGAACGCTTCTTCGATGGTCCGGAGCTGCACCATATCGACGTGATGACCTGCGAGTCGGAAGAGGGCGTGATCGTCGGCACCGTCGGATTGATGGAGGTGGAGCTCAGCGACGACGCGAGCCAGTCGGTCAGGTGCGAGCTGCTGATGGACGCCAAGGGCAAGAACACGGCGATGCCGACGGTCGTGGCCACGGCAGCGTTGGCGGTGCTGGGTGAGGGGAGGAAGGTGGCGCCGGGGGTGGTCTACGAGGACATGGTGTCGATGTACGTGCCTGACCTGGAGGTGAAGCACCTGTGGTTCATCGCGCCGTTCCAGTGGGGGGAGGACATGGTGAGGGTGGAGCTGGAGGGGAGGACGCTCCTGCCGCTGCTGGGGGTGCCGATCACGGAGAGTGAGTTCGACTTCGTCAAGGAGAATGGACCGATCGCGCTGGAGAAGTTGATGGCCGAAAAGGAAGTCGATGTGTTCGACTGGCGCCGGGGGAGCGCCGTCTGAGATGGGGACGCCTCATGTGTATGTGGATGCGGATGCGTGTCCGGTCAAGAACGAGATCTACAAGGTCGCGGACCGGTACGGGCTGAACGTCACGCTGGTGGCGAACTCGTGGATGCGGGTGCCGATGAACAGCAGGACGGTGCTCGAGGTGGTGGGGGATGCGCTGGACGAGGCGGATGACTGGATCGTGGAGCACGTGGGGAAGAATGATGTGGTCGTGACGGCGGACATATTACTGGCGGGAAGGTGTCTGGAGAAGGGGGCGAAGGTGATCGGGAACACGGGGAAGGTGTTCGACGAGGGTAATATTGGCATGGCGGTGGCGACGAGGGAGCTGATGGCGGATCTGAGGGAGGCCGGGGAGGTGACCGGGGGACCGGCGCCGATGGGAAAGAAGGACAGGTCCAGGTTCTTGCAGGTGATGGACCAGGTGGTGCAGGCGGCGAAGCGGGGGTGAGATGCGGGGGGGAATTGGCCTACGGCATGGTTGTTGTAGGAAGAGCTACAGGTAAGAAACGGCATACGTAGCTTTGGAACAAGGATTCGATGGTGTTGTATTCGAGGAGTGGTTGTAGTTTCACGGGGAGTGGTGCAGCAGCGTTGGAAGTTGGTTGGAGCGGGGGAGCTACGATGTTGTAGGAGGCGTTGGAGCAGGGGTATGGAAGAAGGCGGGGAGATATTGTGCAGACGCGGGAGCGTCTGCGGGGTGATCCGCTCCCACGGAGACCGTGGGAACGAGTTCGTCTGGGGGGTGATGGGGCTGCTGTTCATGTGTGTGGCCCTGGTTGCGGGTTGTACGGATGGATACGAGCCCATCGACACGCAGGACCCACCGGATCTCACGTTGTGGACACATACTACGGCCGGGGAGAGCTGGCCGGACGAGGCGGGTGAGCCGATTGCGGTCCCGGATGATCTCGCGGATCTGGGGTGGTTGGAGAATGTCAGCCACTACGGCCAGGACGGGCTGTACGAGGGCAGGGACGCGTCGGGCACCTTCGGTGTGGGGAACAGCATCGTTTTCGGGCTGATCGGACTCGACTCGCCGTGGAACACACTGACGAACAGTATCGGGCCGGGGTACCAGAGAGATGCGGGCTTCTTCGGGGATTCGGCGGTCGTGGTGGTGGATGGCGGCGAGGAGATGGAGGTCGAGGCGGAGAGGGTGCAGCGGCCGAGGGGAACGGCGGTGGTGAGGACGCTGGCCCGCAGCGGTGACGTGAGCTGGTCCACGACGGATCTGGCCGTGGTCGGAGAGGCTGCCATCGCCCGGCACCTGTCGGTGAGCAACGAGGGAAGCCGTGACCTGGATGGGATGCAGCTGAGGGTGAGCGTGGCCCGGGGCGACGACGAGGGCTCCCTGGCCGACGGGGACACCCTGGTGCAGGTCCGGGGCGGGCGGCGCATGCGTGTGGAGTGCCCGGGCGCCGAGGCGCAGGCTTCTGACGGGTGGCTGGACGTGGAGGTGCCGACGCTGGGGGCATCAGAGGCATTCTCGGTGGTGTGCCTGCATCGGTTCAGCGACGATGAGACGTTCGACCAGCTGGACGGGGACATGGCGCAATGGCTCCAGGAGAGCCGCGCAGAGACCGGGGCGCTGCTGGAGAGGTCGGCACAGCTGGAGCTGGGAGACGACAAGGTCGAGGACCTGGTCGAGGGGATGCTCATCACCGAGTACGTGCAGACCTCGGACCTGGGGGTGGTCAGCCCGATGCACCGCTACACGAGCGGGTGGCTGCGGGACAGCGAGGGGCCGGTGAGGCTGTACCTGCGGGCGGGGCTGCACGAAGAAGTTCGTACCATGATCGATGCCGTCTACGAGGTCATGGTGGTCAAGGAGGCCATCTCCAACTCGTTCGCGCTCGACACGGATCTATCGGGATTCAGCGAGCCGGAGGATCCGACGACTTTCTGGGCAGAAGCCTCCTTCATGTCCGGGAGGGCGGCGGCCGAGGCGCCCAGCTACGCCGTGTTGTTGCACGATCTGTATGTGCGCGCGAGCGGGGACGAGGCGGTCCTCGACGAGGGACGGATGGCGTTCCTGGAGGCCTGCGTGCGGCGCCAGGAGCTCAGCGAGGACGACCTGCTGGAGTTCAGCGGAGACGAGACGTTCCGGTTCGCGCTGGCCACGGCGCTGGGTACGGAGATGCCGGAGGAGGTGAGCTGGTCGGCCAACTCGTCGTTCCTGTATGCGGCAGCCGCAGACCGGCTCGCGGAGCTCGGCGCCAGCGACGACATCGGCGAGCTGGGCCAGCGCGTGCGAACGGCCGCCGAGGCGACGTACTGGGTCGAGGACGGGGGGTTCTACAGCCCTGTGGCGTTCTTCGAGGACGGATCGGTGCACCCGATGCCGTACGAGGACGTGTCCACGCAGCCCCTCTGGACCGGCTACGCCACGGCCGGCGATCCGCGTCAGCGCGAGAACGTCGAGGCGATCGTGGATCAACTCCTGCGTGACGACGGCACGCTGCTGAGCTACCTGCCGGGGACCTCCGACGACAACTGGGGCTACACGGGCATGGTGCCGGGGTTCTCTCTGCGCAACCTGGCGCTGGTGCAGCACCCTCGGCTGGAGGCGGCTTTCGATGCCGTGGACGTGGTGGCCACTCCGTCGGGGCACTTCGAGGAGGGGCACCGCTCGGACCACGCGGCGTTTCACCTGAGTCATCAGGCGGATGGGCTGGGCACGGACACCCTGTCTCGCTTCCGCCCATGGGAGGGGGGCGACGTGGCCGCGGCCGTGCTGGCCTACCTGATCGGGGCCGAGCCGGACGCCCGGACGCTCCAGCTGCGCCTCGCACCCCACCTGCCCCACGGATGGCCATCCATGCGCGCGGGCAATCTGCGGATGGGGGACGAACGATACGGCCTGGAGATCGAGCAGTTCGAGGAGGGGATGGTGGTGCGGGTCGAGCGGGTGGAGACCGGGGAGCCGTGGACCCTGTCGGTGATCCTCGTAGGATCCGCGCCGCTGGGCGAGATCTGGGTGGACGGCGCGCCCGTGGACGTCGAGGTGGGCGAGGTGGTGACGGTGGAGGGCCTCGAGCTCGGCGACGCGGTGATCGAGGTCATCGCGGTGTACGAATCCTGAAATTCGACTATTCCTCTGTTATTCTCCGCGGCCATCCGACGGAGACCGCCCATGCGACTGAACGGTGCCCTCTGCTTGCTCTTCTCGTTGACGCTCGCGCTGGGGTGCGTGCCCGAGCGCCCGAACAGCCTCGACGACGACGACGTGTCCGACGACGACGACGTGTCCGACGATGACCTGTCCGACGACGACGACGTGTCCGACGACGACGACACCGCAGCCGACGACGACACCGGCGATGACGACGACGACGACGCCACCCCCCCTGCACCCGAGGGCGAAGACCCCGCCGATTGCACCGATGGGGTGGACAACGACGGCGACGGCCTCACCGACTGCGACGACGACGGCTGTGACGGCCTGCTCGCGTGCACCGACGCGGACGGGGACGGGGACAACGCGGTGGAGGATTGCGACGACACGGACGCCTCGTTGAACCTCGCTGACGCGGACGCGGACGGTTACTCGACCTGCGACGAGGACTGCGACGATTCGGATGCGTCGATGGTCCCGGTGGATCTGGACGGGGACGGGTTCTCGCCGTGCGAGGGGGACTGTGACGACTCGGATCCAGCCGTGGACCCGGTGGACGGAGACGGGGACGGCTGGACACCTTGCGACGGGGACTGCAACGACTCCTCTGCGATCAACTTCCCGGGCAACCCCGAGATCTGCGACTACGTGGACAACGACTGCGACGGGCTCATCGACGACGCCGACGGCGGCGTGCTGGGGCAGCAGACGTGGTACGGGGACGGGGACGGGGACGGCTACGGGGACCCGGCCAGCGGCTCCCTGCAGTGCTTCCCGCCGGCCTACGCGGTGACCAACGGCGACGACTGCGACGACAACGATCCGGCCCTGCACGACGGCGACGACGATGGGGACGGCCGCTCCTCCTGCGACGGGGACTGCGACGACGGCGACGCGGACCGCTACCCCGGGGCCGCGGAGCAGTGCGACGGGGTGGACAACGACTGCAACGGGCTGGTGCCCGGCAACGAGACGGACGCGGACGGCGACGGCTGGCGCGCCTGTGATGGGGACTGCGACGACGCCGATCCCTTCGTGCACCCCGGCGCGACCGAGATCGAATGTGATGGTCGGGACAACGACTGTGACCCGGCCACGCTGGACGGCAGCGACGACGACGACGGGGATGGGTGGGACGCCTGCGAGGACTGCGACGACAACGACCCGGCGCTCCAGTACGACGACCTCGACGGCGACGGGTACGCGACCTGCGACGGGGACTGTGACGATCTCGACGACGTCGTGCATCCCTACGCCGTGGAGACCTGCGACGGCCTCGACGAGGACTGCGACGGTCTGGTGGACGACAACGGCGGCTGCCCGTGCAACATCTACCAGCGCACAGGGCACGCGTACCTGTTCTGCATCACTGCGCTGGACTGGAACGGGGCCCGGGCTGCCTGCGCCTCGCGGGGCTACTACCTGGCCACGGCGAACGATGCGTCGGAGAGCGCGTGGCTGATCGCCGCCGCCACCAGCATCGACTCGTGGCTGTGGTGGATCGGCTACAACGACGTCGCCAGCGAGGGCAACTTCGTGTGGGACTCCGGTGAGACGCCCGGGTACGAGATCTGGGACGCGGGCCAGCCCGACAACGGCAGCGGCACGGAGGACTGCGTCCAGATCGGCGGCATCTACGGCTACGGCTGGAACGACGATCAGTGCTACTGGACGTTCCCCTACGTGTGCGAGAGCCCCTGAGCGGGGATCGCGATCACGGGCAGTCGATGGGGCAGTTGGCGGCGCCCTCACCCACGGGCTCGCACACGGCGTTACCGCAGCAGAAACGCAGCGTGGGCTTGCCGCCGGTCCTGCCAGGGCAGTCGTCGGCGCAGGAGTGGCAGTCCTCACCGTGGTCGCACGTGCCGTTGCCGCACAGCGACAGGGTGCCGCCGAGGGGGGCGGCCGGGGAAGTGACGTCGAAGTCGGCGTCCGTGTCGCCGTCGATGTATGGGTCGATGCGCTCGATGGAGTCGCCGATGCCCGCGGTCACGTTCCAACCGGGCACGAAGCCCTCCCATGCGACGAAGTCCACCTCGGTCGCGCCATCGGAGAGGCTCAGGGAGTCGCCGGTGTTGCCCAGGCCCAGGGACAGGCCCGTGACGTCGGGGTCCAGGCCGTACAGCGACGCGAAGCCCGAGGCGTTGCGGGCGATGCTCAAGTAGGCGTCCGCCTCGATCACGGTCCCGTCGGGCAGTGACCAGGTGCCTGCGTTGTCCGAGAGGGTCCAGCCGTCCAGCGGGATGGCCGCGCCGGTGGGGTTGAACAGATCCACGAACTCCTCGAGGGCGTCGTCGCCGGGGGTGTCGTAGGCCACCTGGGCGATGACGACCGAGGCCGCTCCGGCGCCACACTGGTTGTCGTCGCCGTCGGTAGCACCGTCGCAGTCGTCGTCCACACCGTTGTCGCAGATCTCGTCGATGGGGTAGACGGCGCCCAGGCACATGTCCCACATACCGGCGGCGCAGGGGCGCGCGCCGAACTGGCATGCGCCCACGTCGCTGTCGCCGCACACACGGGTCTGGCCCGCAGAGCAGACCGGATCGCCGTTGACGGTGTAGGCGATGCCGTCGGCGAGGATGGACACGTCGCCGTCGAGATCGGTGCGGTAGATGGTGGCCTGATAGGTGGCGAGAAGATCGAGGATGACCTGGTCGGGGTGGTCGTAGGGATTGCCGTTCCCGACCGAGATCACGGCGGTGTACGGGTCCATTCCTTCGAGCAGAGCCTCGGTGGTGGAGTCGATGGCGCCGTGGTGGTGGACCTTGTAGACGTTGACGTAGCCGGGATCGAACGAGGACTCGCAGCTCCCCTCGCAGTCGCCGCCGAACAGGAACGCCAGGTCGTCGTGGGCGAGGCGGATGACCACGGAGTTGTTGTTCTCCTCGGCCGATCCGGTGTCCCCGTGCAGGACCTCCACGACCACCGAGGGGCCGAGGTCGATCCGATCGCTCGCGCCCACGGTGACGCGCCGGCCGTCGGTGGCGGCGACGTAGCTGTCGTACTCGGACGAGGCGTAGCTGCCGCCGTGGTCGAAGCAGGCGACGGTCTGGGGGAAGTCCCCGAGTACGCCGTCCATGCCACCCACGTGGTCGCTGTGGAAGTGGGAGACCAGGGTGTAGTCGAGCTCGGTGATGCCCAGGGACTGCAGGTACGACGAGATGTACGGGGCCCGGCCGGACGTGCCGGCGTCGATGAGCATCACGAAGCCGTCGGGCGAGATCACCAGGATCGCGTCGCCCTGGCCCACGTCGATGGCGTGCACCTCGAGATCGCCGGGCGCCACAGCCGGACAGGCGCATTGGTCCGAGCACGCTCCCGGGCACGCGCCGTCGGCGCCGGTGTCGCACTCTTCGTAGCCCTCGACCACGCCGTCACCGCACAGGACGGGACCGCCGCCACAGCCGGTGGTGTCAAAGGTGCAATCGCCCGCACACGACAAGGTGCCGGCGCCCAGGCCCAGGCTCTCGCAGCTCTCGCCGTCGAGGTCTGCGCCGTCGCACTGTTCGCTACCGCGCGCCTTGCCGTCGCCGCACGTGGGGCGAGCTGCATTCGCGACGGCGGGGATCAGGACGACCACCAGAGGCAACCAGACGTAGATTTTCGCGCGCAAGTTCAGTCTCCTCACCCCCCGAATGGTCGTTCTAGGGGCGATCGCGTTGGGTGAGCAAGATCAAAGTGGGATCGACTGGAAGAAAGACGGCGTCGCCGGGCGCTCACTCCCCCCAGATCCGTCGCGCGGCCCCCCACGCCTGCAGCACCATCATCACCGCCGCGTCGAGGGTGTACAGGTCCATGTTGATCACGAGGTCGTAGTGGGTGTCCTCGTCGATGTCCTCGTCGA
>CAYRNR010000206.1:0-12585 GCA_964425605.1 uncultured Rickettsiales bacterium
TGTCCAACCTCGTGGGTGACGCCAAGGTGTTCGCCCACATCATGCTCGACGAGGGATGAACATGACGCGCAAGGTCAACCTCGAGCGGGTGGCGCGCGACGCCACCGTCCCCTTCAGCCCCGTCAAGGTCGCGGACATCGACGACTACCACGCCTTCGTGGTGCTCTTCGAGGGCACCTTCCCCTGGCATTCCCACGAGGCCGACGAGTTCTTCACCGTGCTCGACGGCGAACTCCGCGTGGAGTTCCAGGGCGCCACCGCCACCACCCTGGCGCCGATGGACTCGTTACTCATCACGCGCGGCACCGTTCATCAGACCGTGGCCCCGCGCCGCACGCGCGTGCTGGTGTTCGAACGACGCAGCATCACCCAGGAGACCATAGGTGAGCAGTAACCCCCTCTCCCGTTCCCTCCCCCATCTGTGCATCCTCGTGGCCCTCGCGGCCTGTGCCGTGGCGCCCCCCGCGTTCGCGGGCGGCGGTGTGGCGCTGCGCCCAGGGCGGGTCCACAACGGCAACCTCCCCCACAAGGGCGAACCCTTCCAGACCTTCACCATCCGGGTGCCCGAGGGGGCGAGCCGGCTGTCGGTCCAGGTGGACGGCGCCGGCGACGTGGACCTGTACGTCAAGGCGGGCGGACCCATCGCCCGGGACTGGAACCGCGAGTCCGTGGCCCTGTCCACCTCGGACGGCTCCAGCGAGTCGGTGGTCCTGACCGCCGACGGGATCCCGCCGCTGCGCGCCTGCACCTACTACGTGGACGTCGTGCACGGGGACGGCCCAGAGGGCAAGAAGCGGACCTTCACCATCCAGGCCCAGATCGAGACCGCCGACTCCGGCGGCGCCATCCCCCTGCCGGCCCTCGAGCGCATCACCGACGCCGGGATCAAGGTGCACATGGCCGTGACCGACGACTTCGACGGCCGCATCGACTTCGACGAGGGCGGCGAGCGCTTCCGGACCTTCGCCATCGAGGTGGCCCCCGACGTCTCCTCCGTCCGCATCGACGCGGTGGACGCCACCGCCGACATGGACCTGTACGTGCAGTACGCCGACCCCCTGGCCAGCTGGGACGACGCGGACTACGCCGCCATCAGCCGCAAGAAGGACGAGCGGCTCGTGATCGCCCGCTCCGACACCGCCCCGCTGCGCAGCGGCGTGTACTACGTGGACCTGGCCAACGCCTCCTCGGGCGCGGCCAACACCACGTTCTCGGTCCAGTACGAGCGGGGCTACACCGGCGGCGAGCCCGACGCGGGCGCCCCCCTGCCCACCGCCCAGGCCAACGCCGACGGCGAGATCACCGCCAGCACGTCGTTCACCCTCGAGATGGAGGAGGGCGGCCGCAACTTCCGCACCTTCCTCATCCAGGTCCCCGAGAACACCCAGTCCCTGCTCGTGCGCGCCACCGGCGCCATGCGGGACATCGACCTCCACCTGCGCCACGGCCTCCCCATGCAGGACTACACCACCGAGGCCGAGCACAGCGCCAACGGCATCCGCGCCAACGAGCAGCTCTACCTCCACGCCGCCAGCTCGCCGCCGCTGCGCAGCGGCACGTACTACCTCGACATCTTCCGGCCCTACGACGGCCCCACCGGGCCCATGCAGATGGACGTCGCGTTCAACGCCCCCGCGCCCCCTCCCCTCCCCGCCTCGTCCGCGCCCCTGCAGGCGCTGCCCCTGGACGAGCGCGTACGGGTGGAGTCGCTCCAGGGCGCCAAGAGCACCCGGTTCGTCATCGAGGTCCCGGCCGGCGCCGACAGCCTGCACGTCTCCGTGTTCCAGGCCACCCGCGACATCGACCTGTTCTCCCGCCTCGGCCAGGAGATCACCAGCTACAACGACCCCGCCGGCTACGACCACTCCGGCACGTCCCTGCGCCTCAACGAGCAGATGGAGATCAACGCCGAGTCCACCCCACCGCTGGCCCCCGGCCCGGTCTACATCGACGCCGTCAGCCTCATCGGCAAGGACGAGCAGATCGCCTTCGTCATCGCCGCCAGCGTCACCGGCGTTCCCCCCGTCCTCGACGAGGACCTCCCCCTGCCCCCCTTCCGGTTCTCCCGCAAGCCCAGCGACCTCGAGGCCGTCCTCACCGCCACCGTCGAGGTCATGACCACCCACGGCAACGGCTCAGGCACCGTGCTGAGCCCCGACGGCTACATCCTCACCAACTACCACGTCATCGAGCGCGACGGCCTCGTCATCGAGGACGACGCCTACATCTCCTTCGTCCGCGAGTACGACGCCCCCCCCCAGCAGGTCTTCGCCGCCAAGCTCGTCGAGGTGGACAAGAAGCTCGATCTCGCCCTGCTCAAGATCACCGAGGACGTCTACGGCCGCCCCTTGCCCGGCGACCTCGCCCTCCCCTTCCTCCCCCTCGGCGATCCCTCCGCCCTTCGCCTCGGCGATCCCCTCTACATCGCCGGCTTCCCCGGCGTCGGCGGCTTCGAGTCCCGCACCTCCGTCTCCGTCTCCCGCGGCATCGTCTCCGGCTTCGTCACCGACGTGGAAGGCGATTGGCTCTGGATCAAGACCGACGCCCGCATCAACCAGGGCAACTCCGGCGGCGCCGCCCTCAGCGGCTTCGGCCTCCACTTCATGGGCGTCCCCTCCATGGAGGCCGTCAACGAGGACGACGAGCTGGGGTACTGCCGGCCGGTGAGCCGGATGCCGGAATCATGGGTTGAGTTGATCGAGGGGGAGTAGTACGCAGCCCGTCAGCGACGCGCCTTTGCCAGCACCCACATCGCCCCCCCGAGCATCGCCATCGCCACCCCCTCCAGCACCGGCCTCGCAATCGTCCACGCGTCGAGCACACGCAGCCCCAGATCGCCGTCCGTGCTGCGGCTGATCCAGTTGCTGATCACACCCCTGAACGCCACCTCACCCATCAGGCAGACCATCGCCAACGTCCCCGCGACCACCACCAGCGTCGAAGCCCTCGCAGATACACGCCTCACCGGCCCGATCGCCACACCGACGACGACCGCCGCGGCAAGAACCCCGATGGCCGTGGAGGCGAGCCAGGCGATGCCGAACCAGTGGAACGCGACGTTCATGGGGCCTCCGCGCGGAGGGGAAAAGGGACGTACGCAACTAATCAACTAATCCAACTACATCGGACATCAGAGGCCCGACGAGCATTCACCGTGCCAGGGGGCTCGCAATCCCCAAGGAGCTGGATTAGTTGAATAGTTGCGTACGTCCCCTTTCCGGCCTCCCCTTTCCGGCCTCCCCTTTTCGGCGGAAGAAGCGTGGGGGGAGCGGTGGGTTCGGGGGCCGGGAACTACCCGCGGCGGCGGATCAGCGCCAGACCGAGCAGCAGCAGCGCGGCTGGCGCGGCGAGCGGCAGGCGGCTCGAGGTGACGTCGCAGTCGCAGCCGTCGGCGCCGGCGGAGTCGTCGTCGTCGAGGGGCACGACGGTGTCGTCGTCGTCCGCGTCGTCGTCATCGTCGTCGGCCACGTCGTCGTCGTCGCCGGTGGAGGAGTCGTCGTCGTCGCCGGTCTCGCAGTCGTCGACGTCGTCGTAGTCCACGAGGCCGTCGCAGTCGTTGTCGATGCCGTCCTCGCAGTCCTCGGGGTTGCCGGGGAAGGCGGTGGCGTCGGCGTCGTCGCAGTCACCGTCGCAGGAGGTGACGCCGTCGGCGTCGGCGTCGGCGGGGGTGAGGGCGGCGTCGGTGTCGTCGCAGTCGCCGTCGCAGGTGGAGAAGCCGTCGGCGTCGGCGTCGTTGGCCGAGAGGGCGGGGTCGTTGTCGTCGCAGTCGCCGTCGCAGGTGGAGAAGCCGTCCTGGTCGAGGTCCTCGGGGGTGAGGGCGGCGTCGGTGTCGTCGCAGTCGCCGGTGCAGGTGGAGAAGCCGTCGGCGTCGTCGTCCAGCGGCGTGTACCAGTCGTCGTTGTCGTCGCAGTCGCCGTCACAGGTGGAGAAGCCGTCGATGTCGGCGTCCTCGGGGGTCAGGTTGGGATCGGTGTCGTCGCAGTCGTCCTCGCAGAGCATGAAGCCGTCGGCGTCGTCGTCGGCCTCGTCGGCGGGCAGGACGGAGTCGCAGTCGTTGTCGAGGCCGTCGCAGAGCTCGGGGGCCTGCGGATAGACCGTGTCGTTGAAGTCGTCGCAGTCACCGAGGCAGGGGTTGAAGCCGTCGCCGTCCTGGTCGTCGCCGGTCCCGTTGTCGATCACGCCGTCGCAGTCGTTGTCCAGGCCGTCGCACTGCTCGGGGGCGCCGGGCCAGGTCAGCGCGTTGGTGTCGTCGCAGTCCTGCTCGCACAGCATCCAGCCGTCGGCGTCGTCGTCGGCCTCGCCGGCGGGCAGCACGCCGTCGCAGTCGTTGTCGAGGCCGTCGCAGTCCTCGGGAGCGGCCGGGTAGACGGTGTCGTCGAAGTCGTCGCAGTCGCCGTCGCAGATGGAGAAGCCGTCGGCGTCGATGTCGGCGTTCTCGTCGGTGACCGGGTCGCAGTCGTTGTCGATGCCGTCGCAGATCTCCTCGGCGTCGGGGTTCACGGCCGGGTCGAGATCGTCGCAGTCGTCGTCGCAGATGGCGAACCCGTCGCCGTCCACGTCGGCGAGCTCGTCGGTGTTGGCGTCGCAGTCGTCGTCCAGGCCGGCGTTGCACACCTCTTCGGCGTCCGGGTTGACGAACGGGTTGTTGTCGTTGCAGTCGCCGCCGCAGGACGTGAAGCCGTCGCCGTCCACGTCGAAGCCCTCGTCCACCTGGCCGTCGCAGTTGTCGTCGATGTGGTTGCAGTCCTCGATGGCGTCGGGGTTCACGGCCGGGTCGTTGTCGTCGCAGTCACCGCCGCAGCTGGTCCAGCCGTCGTGGTCGGTGTCGAAGCCCTCGTCCACGTGGCCGTTGCAGTCGTCGTCGATGCCGTTGCAGGCCTCGGGCGCGGCGGGGTTGACGGCCGGGTCGTTGTCGTCGCAGTCGCCGTTGCAGGAGGTGAAGCCGTCGGCGTCGAGGTCGAAGCCCTCGTCCACCTGGCCGTCGCAGTTGTCGTCGATGCCGTTGCAGGCCTCGACCGCCGCGGGGTTGACGGCCGGGTCGCCGTCGTCGCAGTCGCCGTCGCAGGAGTTGAAGCCGTCGGCGTCGACGTCGAAGCCCTCGTCCACCTGACCGTCGCAGTTGTCGTCGATGTGGTTGCAGTCCTCGACCGCTGCGGGGTTCACGTCTGCGACGGCGTCGTCGCAGTCGCCGTCCACGGTGGCGGAGTAGGGGGCGTCGGGGCCGCACAGGCAGCGGGTGTCGCCGGCCACGCCGTACCCGTCCGCGTCGGCGTCGAGGAAGTAGTCCATGCAGCCGAAGGAGCCCTCGACGTCCATGGTGCCGTCGCAGTCGTCGTCGATGCCGTTGCAGGTCTCGACCGCGTTGGGGTTGACATTGGGATCGTTGTCGTCGCAGTCACCGCCGCACTCGAGGAAGCCGTCGGCGTCGGCGTCGAAGCCCTCGTCCACCACGCCGTTGCAGTCGTCGTCGATGTGGTTGCACACCTCGGCGGCGTCCGGGTTCACGGCCGGATCGTTGTCGTCGCAGTCGTTGTCGCAGGTGCGGAAGCCGTCGCCGTCCACGTCGAAGCCCTCGTCCACGTGGCCGTCACAGTCGTCGTCGATGCCGTTGCAGTCCTCGGCGACGCCGGGGTTGACGTTCGCGTCGGCGTCGTCACAGTCGCCACCGGCGCCGGCGTCGTGGGGGGCCTCGGGGGCGCACAGGCAGCGCGCGTCCGCGGCGACGCCGTACCCGTCGGCGTCGTCGTCGCGGAAGTAGTCCACGCAACCCAGCGCGTCCTCCTCATCGATGTCACCGTCGCAGTCGTCGTCGATGCCGTTGCACTCCTCGTCCGCGGCCGGGTTGACGTTGGGATCGGCGTCGTCGCAGTCGAGGCCACCGCAGGCCACGTCGATGTAGCCGTCGGCGTCGGCATCCACGTCGTCGGCCACGCCGTCGCAGTCGTTGTCGATGCCGCCGTCGCAGATCTCGACGTTGTGCGGGAAGGCGTTGGCGTCGTAGTCGTCGCAGTCACCGGCGCAGGTGTCGTAGCCGTCGAGGTCCAGGTCGTCGAGGTTCAGGGCCGGGTCGGCGTCGTCGCAGTCGCCCATGCACTCGTCGGCGTTGTCGTAGTCGTCGTCCACCTCTTCGGGGTGCAGGTCGCCGTCGCAGTCGTTGTCGATGTAGTCGCAGGCGACCTCGGTGGCGCCGGGGTGCACGGCGGGGTCCTCGTCGTCGCAGTCGTCGCCGCCGCAGAAGTCGTCGGTGTAGCCGTCACCGTCGTCGTCGAGGCAGGGCTCGTAGCGGATGGCCATCTCGTTGGCCAGCACCGCGGTGTTGTAGGAGCGCTCGAGGCCATAGCCCTGGGCGCCGTCCTGGATGCCGACGGTGGCCGACACGCCGTAGTCGTAGCTGGCGTCGCCGAACTCCACGTCCTGGTAGTGGAACTCCATGGCGTTGTCCGCCTCGAACAGCTTGAGCTCGAACGAGGAGTCACCGGACGTGTAGTAGGGGTAGGTCAGGTGGTAGTGGGGGATGTCCCGCCACTCGATGGTCAGCACGCGGTTGGGCAGCGAGCCGGTGAGCTCGTAGTACACGTCACCGCCCGCGTCCGGGCTCATGGCGTCCCAGAACGGCAGGATCATCCGCCAGGTGCCGTAGACCAGCGTGTCGTTGTCGTTGGGCAGCGCCTGGGCGCCGTCGAAGTGCACGCCGCCGTCGGAGCACACGGTCACCTCGGTGAAGGTGGTGCCGTAGAACTCGAAGTCGAACCCGATGCTGATGGTGCTGTAGTCGTCGGCACCCAGGCCCAGCGCCGTGGCCGCTGCGTAGTAGTCGTAGTCGATCTCGTCGGACCAGGTGTATCCGTATCCGTCGGGCCCCCCCTGATCGGCGATCGCCGGCCGAACACCCACGATCAGGATGGACAGGACCAGCAACGAAAGATGACGACGTGCCATGCAAACTCTCCTCGGGCCGGGAACCTGGATTGACTCCCGCATGTGCGCCGGATCATAGAGAAAAGGGGGGTGAGGTCAAGGAGAGATTCGTTAGACGGGACTGCCAATACCCCCCACGCAGCGGCGGATCGTCCGCAGAGCCGCGGCGTGATCCTCGTCCAGGAATTCGACCACGAAGCGGCCGACACCTACCGCGCGCAGCGACGGCAGGCGCCCTGCGCGGCCGAGGGGCGCCCCGTACAGCGTGTTCCGGCACGGGATCTCCCCCACCGCGGTGCTGTACCGTCCGCGTTCGTCGAGCACCCCCAGGGTCCGCCCACGGCATGCCTGCGCGCAGTCGCGAATGGACCGGGCACCGGCCAGGTGGGCGGCGAACAGGCAGTGGGCCGTGTGGAACAGCGGCGGCCGCTCGTGGACGAATGCGGCGAGCCGGTCCGCGGGGACCCGCCCGCTCAGCCGGGCCCATCCCTCCTCCTCCAGGTCGCGCCCGGGCACGATCAGGTCCAGGCCACTGTCCAGCAACCACGCCAGGGCCGGCGCGTTCACCCCGTTGAGGGCGGCGTCACCCACGAGGAGGTGGTCGCGACCCCGCCAGCGGTGCAGCTGCCCCAGGGTGCGCACGAGCACGCCGTCCACGCCGCCGGTGGGCGGCCGCGGTTCGCCCGGCGCCTCGGTACGTGGCAACACGGCGAGGGTGAGCAGTCCCCTCTCGCGGGCCAAGGTGGTGAGGGAGTCCTCGAAGGGCCGAGGCTCGCACATCACGGCGACGGCGCCACCTTCGGCAGCCGCGCAGACCTGCTCCACGGTCCGGCAGTGGACGTAGATCCCCTCGGGCGCGGCGCGCCTCGCGCTCGCGGGCCCGGGGAACAGAGCCACGCGGGTACGGACGGTTCCGTCGTCCACGGCGGCGCGCGCGGCGGCCAGCGCCTCGGCGGCCTCCCGGCGGAGGCGGTTGACCTCGGCCAGGGGCAGCGAGACCTCTCCGCGGACCGCCCAGGTGAATCCGACGAGTTCGAAGGGGGTGTCGCCGAGCCGGACCACCCGCTGGCGCACGCCGTCGGCGTCCAGGGGGCGGGTCCGCGCCCTCTCCAGCGGGATCTCGCTGCGCGCGACCACCACCCGGCCCTCGCCGTCGTCCAGGGCCAGCTCCAGGGGCGCGCCCTCGGCTCCCCGGACCACGGCGGTCACGCGCTGGCGCCGCGGCCGCGCCTCGCGAGAGCGGCCCTCGATGCCCTGCCGCAGGCGCCGCGTGAGCGCCGGATCGTCGGTGCGCCAGATCTCGTCGCCCGCCCGCACCCCGGTGAGATCCGCGTCCGGCCCCAGCTCGACCACGACGGTCCCGTCGCCATCGGCGTCCACCCGGTAGAGGCGGCCGCCCACGGTCTCCGCGCTCGTCGCGATCGCCACCCCGTCGCCGGCCTTGAGCGGGAGCTCGGGCCGGGCGATCCAGAGCACCCGGCCCCGCACGCGCGCCACCGGGCCCACCCGCAGACCGACGCTCCCGGGCCGGTGCCCACCCACGAACCGCCGATGGTCGCGCCCCTCGAGGTGGCCCGTGTCGGAGCTCCGGGTGAAGGGCTGGAGCAGATCCCGGCGCTCCGCCTCGCTCGACGTCCCCTCCCCTCCCGCCGCGATCCGATCCAGGGCTCGCCGATAGTGCTTCACCGCCGCGGCCACGTACTCGGGCCGCTTCAACCGGCCCTCGATCTTGAGGCTGCACACGCCAGCCTCGACCAGACGGCGCACCACGGCGTCGCCCACCAGATCCGGGGGGCTGAGGGGGTATCCGGCCCCCTCGATCGACCGGCAGTCCGCCTCCAGGCCGTAGGGCAGTCGGCACGGCTGGGCGCATCGCCCCCGGTTGGCGCTGCGGCCGCCGCGCACCCGGCTGGCGTGGCACTGCCCGGACCACGACAGGCAGTGGGCGCCGTGCACGAAGGTCTCCACCCCGAGGTCGCTGCCGGCCGCCAGCGCGGCGATCTGCTCCAGGTCGAGCTCCCGCGGCGCGATCAACCGCTCGAACCCCAGCTCCGCGAGCATCGCCGTGCCCTCTGCGGTCCCCACCGAGGTCTGCGTGGAGGCGTGCAAGGCCACGGCCGGGCAGACCTCCCGTGCCAGCCGCGCCACGCCCAGATCCTGCACGATCAGGGCGTCGGCACCAGCCCTGGCCGCGGCGGCGAGGGTCTCCGCGACGCGGTCGAGCTCCCCGTCGAAGGCCAGGGTGTTCACCGCCACGTAGACCTTCACACCCCTCGGCCGCAGCCCCCGCACGTGCCCGGCCAGCTCACCGGGTTCGAAGTTGGCGGCGCGGGCGCGGGCGTTGAAGTCGGCCAGGCCCAGGTACACGGCGTCCGCGCCGTGGTTCACCGCGGCGCGCAGGCCGTCGGGATCCCCGGCCGGAGCCAGGAGCTCGGGGAGGGTCGCGATCGGCTTCGGGGACGGATCGGCCACGGCGTGTCAGGGTAGGGCGGCCAGCAGCTCCCCGTCGGGAGCCGCGAGGATCACCGACGGGCCGCGGATCTCGTCCAGGGCCATGCCTGCGCGGGTGTTGCCGGCCTCGTCCACCAGCATCAACCCCGCGCCCAGGGTCTCGCCCATGCCCAGGGTCAGGCGGCCGTTGCCGTCGGGATCGTACACGTACATGCCGGTCCCGGCGGTGCTGGCCGAGAGCAGCATCCGCTCGCGCCCCTCCTCGTCGGACAGGGCCAGGCCCGGGCCGGCCGCGGTGACCACGAAACCCGCACGCGACTCCCCGCGGGCGTCCCCCAGCATCAGCACCGCGCCCTCGTCACCCGCCTCGAACACGGCCTGGGCCACGCCGGACTCGTCCACGATCTCGAGGCTGCGCACCTGCAGCGAATCCTTGGCGGGCGCGCGGTTCCCCGCGCAGGAGACCCAGACCGCGACGGCTCCCACCGCCAGCAGGGCCATCAGGACGCGGTTGCGCCGCTCCAGGGCGCGCACGCGCCTGGTCAGGTCGTCGTTCATGGGAACCTCCGGGGGATCAGGCCCTGCCGTGCATCCACTTCTTGAGCAGCGGGGTCACGGCGAGCAGCACGATGCCGGCGCCGATGGAGAACACGATCAACGTCGACCACAGGCCGATGTCATAGTGATGGCAGATGGCCTCGAGGCGGCCCGACAGGTAGTCGGCCACGGCCGTACAGGCGAACCAGATCCCCATCATCAGGGACACCCGGCGCACCGGCGAGAGCTTGGTGACCATGGACAGGCCGATGGGCGAGAGGCACAGCTCGCCCAGCGTGTGCAGCAGGTAGACCGTGACGAGCCACATGATCCCGGCCTTGCCCGCGGTGTCGGCGGCCTGCTGGCCGAAGTACATCACGATGAAGCCGAGGCCCAGCACGATCATGCCCACGCCCATCTTGGCGGGCGTGGACAGGCCGAACTTCTTCTTGTCGTTCCACGCCCACACCATCGAGAACACGGGCGCGAGGAGGATGATGAACAGCGGGTTGACCCCCTGGAACCAGGTCGCGGGCATCTCCCAGCTGCCGATGTGGCGGTCGGTCTGCTCGTACGCGAACAGGTTCATGGTGCCGCCGGCCTGCTCGAAGCCCATCCAGAAGAAGATCACGAACACCGACAGCACGATGATCGCGCCGATGCGCTCCCACTCCTCGCGCGTGTTGTCGCGGTTGGTGAAGACGAAGCCCCCGCAGGCGACCACGAGCAGGCCCAGGCCGATGAGCAGCTTGACCAGGCCCGGGATCATGTCCATCAGCGGCCCGAGGCCGTGGCCCCAGATGAAGATGAAGCCGACGGCCAGGGCGGAGACGCCCACGGACCAGATCACGATGTCGAGCCAGTCACGGGCGTTGAGCCGGGAGGAGTCGTCCACCTTGCGGTCGGGCGGGAATCCGGCCGTGCCGAGCCACCCCTGTCCCGCCAGGAACAGCAGGAGGCTGAGGATCATGGCCCCACCGGCGAACAGGAAGCCGACGTTCCAGCCCGCGGCCGAGTGGGGATCGACCGAGCCCAGCTTCTCGGCGTAGCCGGCGCTGAAGATCGCGAGCAGCGCGCCGAGGTTGATGCCCATGTAGAAGATGGTGAACGCGCTGTCCCGGCGGTCGTCCTTCTCGTCGTACAGCCCGCTGACGATGGTCGAGATGTTGGGCTTGAAGAAGCCGTTGCCCGCGATGATCAACGCCAGCCCGTAATACAGCAGATCGGGCGACGACATCACGAACAGGCCGGCGCCCATGACGATGCCACCGAGGAAGATCGCCTTGCGCGCGCCGAGGATCTTGTCTGCGAAGTACCCCCCTAGCAGCCCGGCCAGGTACACCAGCAGCAGGTAGGTGGCGTACACCTCCAGCGCCGAGTCGCGGATGGCCTGCTCGGGCAGCGCCTCGTCGAAGAAGATGACCTTGGTCAGGTACAGGATGAGGATCGCCCGCATCGTGTAGAACGAGAACCGCTCAGCGGCTTCCGTCCCGAACAGGATGTAGAGCCCCTTCGGGTGACCCTTCTTGACCTCGCTCATGTCGCTCCCCTCATCCTCCGGCTCAGGAACCGCCGGGGGCCTCGGTCTCGATCCGCACCATCATCGTGCGGCGATCCACGTTGTCGCCCGTCTGGACGTTGATCTCGGCCACGGTCCCGGCCACCGGCGCGGTGACCTCGTTCTGCATCTTCATCGCCTCGAGCACCAGCAGCACGTCCCCCTCGTCCACCGTGTCCCCCACAGCCACGACGATCTCCATGATGGCCCCTGGCATCAGCGGGTACACCGCCCCGTCGCCGCCGAGATCGTCCTTGCTGGACTGGGCCAGGCTGCCCTTGCGGCCGACCCACTTCACCTCGTACGAGGCGCCGCCGCGCTCCAGCGAGATGGCCTCGCCGGGCAGCCCCCGGGGCTCGTCGCCGTCGCGGGTCAGCTCGAAGCCCTTGCCGTCCACCGTCATCCGGTAGATGGCGCCGCTGGTCTCCAGGGTCACACGCCGCGTCATGCCGTCCCGCGTCACGAGGATCTCGTTCCCATCACGCGTGACGTCGAAGTCCCGGGTCTCGCCGTCGATGTCCAGCCAGAGTTCCATGTTCGCTCCCCGCGGCCTCAGGACCGGTGCCGGGTGATCTCCCAGCGGCCCGCCATCTTCCAGGGATTCACGCCCTTGCCCACGCCGTTGTGCTCCTCGACGGTCTGGTTGCGGTCGTGCACGTCGAAGGCCACGGCCGCCAGGGCCGCGAGCAGCTCGTCGGGATCCTCGCCGCCGTGGTCGCGGATCGTGAGGTAGGTGCCCAGCAGCTGAGGGAAGATCGCCGCGGTGATGACGTCCTCGATGCCCTGGGCGCGGTCCCCCAGGAGGTCCTCGGCCGCCGGCATCTCGGGCTCGAGCTCGTCCGCGGCCCGGCCCTCGACGGGCGCCTCGTCGCCCACGGCCAGGGCGACCACCTCCGGGTCCATGGGGGCGGGCGGCTGGCCGTACTTGCCCAGGCAGTACAGCTTGGTCTCGCGCGTCACCGTGCCGTAGCGCTGGCCGGTGAGCACGTTGATGGTGGCCTGGGTGCCGACGATCTGACTCGACGGGGTCACCAGCGGCGGGAAGCCGAGCTCCTCGCGCACGCGGGGCACCTCGTCGAGGACCTCGTCCATGCGGTCGAGGGCGTCCTGCTCGCGCAGCT
>CAYRNR010000207.1:0-12502 GCA_964425605.1 uncultured Rickettsiales bacterium
CGTCGTCGTCGTCGTCCGCTGCGTCGTCGTCGTCGTCCGCTGCGTCGTCGTCGTCGTCGTCGCCCTCGCAGTCCGGGCTGCCGTAACAGCCGGGATCGTCGCAGTCGAACATCCCGTCCTGGTCGTTGTCCGCGCCGTCGGAGCACTCGCCGGCCTCGTCGCCCTCGATCTCGCCGGTCGCGTCGTCGTCGTCTCCAGGGCCGCTGGAGTCGTCATCGTCGCTGGTGTCGCCGGGACAACCGAGCACCCACGCCATCCCCATCAGGATTGCCAGGAACTTCCACGTCACTCTCATCTGTCTTGCCCTTCCGCCCCACCCATGGAGCATCCCCCGCACGCCGCGACCCCGTCCGGGTCAGCGGAGCGCTCCTTGTAAAGAAAGACCTGCCTACGCGTCAATCTTAATCGGGGTGGGGGGACCGGAAGTGCTCGAAGCCGTGGTGTACCAGAGGGTGCTCCGCGCCGTGCGGATCCACGCGGACCCGGTCCGCGCCCTCGCACACCTCACCGACGTCGGTGAGGGGGAGACCGATCTTCCGCGCCGCAGCCCTGGCGCGCTCGACGGCGTCCGGGCGCACCGTCACGCACAGCTCGTAGTCCTCACCGCCGGCCAGCGCCAGCTCGACCGCGTCCGCGTCCGCTGCCTCGCAGTACCGCCGCAGCGCCCCGGACAGGGGCAGCCGATCGATGAAGACGCGGGCGCCCACGGACGACCGATCGCAGATGTGGCCCAGGTCCGACGCGAGCCCGTCCGACAGATCGATGGCCGCGTTGACCCCATCCATGCCGGCCAGGCCACGTCCCAGCGCCACGCGGGGTTCGGGACGGTGGTGCCGGGCCAGGAGGTGGGCCCGATCCTCGTCGCGCAGGCCGGCGACGTCACCGCTCAACGCCAGGGCCAGGCCCGCGGCCGAGTCCCCGAGGGAGCCGCTGACCAGGACGCGATCCCCGGGGCGGGCGCCGTCGCGCAACAGCAGGCGGCAGATGTCCACGCGGCCGGTCAGCGTCAGCGCCAGGGTCAACGGCCCACGGCTCGCCGTGGTGTCCCCGCCCACGAGGGTCGCGCCGTGGCGTTCGGCGCACGCGTAGAGCCCGTCGTAGAGGCGCCGGAGGAATCCCTCGTCGAGGTCCTCGGGCACGGCCATGGCCAGCACGGCGTGGGCGGGCTGGCCACCCATCGCCGCCACGTCCGACAGGTTGACCGCCATGAGCTTGTCGCCCAGCGCCGTCGGATCGGCGGACCGCAGGAAGTGCACCCCCTCGGTCATCAGATCGGTGGTCACCAGCTGCAGCTCGCCGCCGCCCACGTCGAGCACGGCGCAGTCGTCCCCCACCCCGACCACCACCCCTGCGTCGGTCCCGTCGTCGTCGCGCACGAGGCGGTCGATCAGGGCGAACTCGGCCTGCTGGTGGGGGCGGTCGGACACGGGGACTAGCCTACCCGAGATCGCACCGGGCGGATCAGGCGCTCTTGCGGCGGACCAGGGCCCGGATGACCCGGTAGAGGACGAACGCGAAGACGAACAGCACGGCCAACCACGGCGAGGCACCCACCGCCAGCAGGACGAACCCCTTGGCCACGTTGACCATGATCTCGATGGAGCCCAGGAACACGTCGGCGATGGTCTGGCCGAAGCCGGGCGGGTCCACGGCGGGCTCGTACGGATTGCGGACCGATACGTGGATGGTCAGGGTGGCGAGGTCCACCTGGTCCGACAGCACGCGCAGGCGGCCCTCGGCGCGCTCGATCTCCTCGCGGACCCGCGCGAGCTCGCGCTCCACCGCGAGCACGTCGCCGAGGTCGGCGGTGCGCGTGTCGAGGATCTCCAGCAGCCGCTTCTCGGTGGCCCTGTGATTGTCGATGCGGGACCGGACGTCCACCCACTCCTCGGTGACGTCCTGGGTGCTGATGTTGAGGCTGCTGACCTCCACCTCGGTCTCGGCCCAGCCCACGAGCTCGTCGAAGTGGTTCGCGGGGACGCGCACGGTCAGCGTCGCCCAGCTGACGCGGCCGGACCAGTGGTCCAGGTTGGCGTCCGAGACGAAGCCACCCATCTCGTCGAGGCGGTCGTCGAGGGCCTCGCGGAACGGCGCGTAGTCGTCCACGTTGACCGAGATGTCGCCGGTGCGGATGAGCTTGCGGCCCCCGGTCGCGGCCGCGGTCTCGCTGCTGTCCTCCTCGCCCCGGTACTCCTCCAGCGCGTCGGTGGTCTTCAGGCTCCGCCTGGCCCCGCCGTCCTCGAAGGCTGCCGAGGCGTCTGCGTCCATCCCCGCGACGAGCCCGATGTCCTTCGCCGGGCTGCTGGATCCCGTGGGGCCCTTGTACTGCGGCGCCTCGTCCGCCGTGGAGAAGTCCCCGGCGTAGCTGGCACACCCCCAGGGGACCAGGGGGATCAGCAGGCACAGCAGAGTCGTGAAGATCCAGGTCCGGGTCGTACGCATGGTTCCTCCCGTGGCGCTCGGTCTTCTACGACACGCGAGGGGATGCGGAGGTTCCGCGGTTGGGTCAGGAAGTTGGGAGAACCGAGTCCAGCGCGTCGATCACGGGCTGGGGATCGGCCCAGATGGTGACGAACTGTTCGAGGTGGATGAACCGCTCGACGGCCTCGGCCGCCTCGGTATTGCACGGCTCGGGCGAGCCGTTGACGTACCGCCCCTGGACGTTGGTGGTGCCGCAGTAGCGCACCTCCCGCGGGGCGTCGGTGCCGGTGCTGCACGCGGTCACGTACTCCCCTGGCAGCGCGTCCATCAGGGCGCCGGCGAACAGGGCCACCGGCGTGTCGGGCCCGGTGGGCTCGTGGGTGCCGTTGGACACGCTCACCCCGGTCATCCAGAAGCCGTGCATGGACATCACCCAGTCGTCGGCGAAGTGGTCGGCCAGCACCTCGTGGGCCACGTGGTAGTGGCTATCCACCACGTGGGCCATGTCCGACTCGCGGTAGGGCTCGGAGGAGCCGCACACCGAGGTGGAGCCGTCGCAGCCCGCGGGCGAGTCGTTGGAGCAGCGGTGGTTGCCGGCGATGATCAGCGCCCGGCCAGCCACCTGCGCGAAGGTGGCCACGGCCTCGTCCAGCACGCCGTACTCGAGCCAGACGTGGGGCGCGCCGAGGATCAGCGGGCGCGCCGCAGTCGTCCGCACGGCGAACAGGGCGTGGCCCGACCCGGACGCGGCGGGCCGGAACAGCACGAGGTCCTCCTCGTCCCCGGTCCCGGCGCAGACCTCGTATCCGGCGTCGCCGGTACGCTCCACGGCCTCCTCCAGGTCGTCGTCGAGGAAGGCCTGCAGCCCGTCGCGCAGCGCGTCCAGGGTGTCCTGGGCGGGCGGCGCGTAGTCCGCGCTGTCCGGCTGGGGTGGATCGATCTCGTCCTCGGTGAATGCGGCCATCACGCCGCCCTCGCAGCCGGGCAGGGTATCGGTGACGTCGTCGTCGTCGCCCGGGGTCATGTCCTCTTCCTCGGCGCAGCCGAGGACGGCGAACAGCAGCGCGAGGAGTGCACACGTCAGCCGCATGGTCACACCTCTCCCGGGTCGCGCGGCACGGCGGCGACCTGCTCGATGTCCGGGTCGATCTCCACGGGGGAGGCCGAGGCAGCCAGGCGCGCGCCGCGGACGTCCTTGAGGCCGTTGCCCGTGACCAGCACCACGACGGACTCCCCCTCGGCGAATGCCCCCCGGGCCGCGAGCTGGACGAACCCGGCATAGCCGGCCGCCCCCGCGGGCTCGGCGAACACGCCGCCCGCGCGCGCCAGGGTTCGCATGGCCCGCAGGATCTCCTCGTCGGGCACCGCCACGAACGCTCCACCCGTGTCGCGCGCCGCCCGTAGCGCCTTGCGGGCGTCGCGCGGCTGGCCCACGGAGATGGAGTCGGCCACGGTCGCCGGCTCGATCCGCACGACCTGCTCGGCGCCGGCCTCGAAGGCGGACACCAGCGCGGCGCTTCCGTCAGCCTGGGCCCCGTAGATCCTCGGGACCCGATCCGCCAGCCCGAGGTGGACCAGATCCGCGAACCCCTTGTGGACGCCGCCGATGATGCAGCCGTCGCCCACGGGCACCACCACCGCGTCGGGGACGCGCCGGCCCAGCTGTTCGAACAGCTCCAGCGAGACGGTCTTCTTGCCCTCGCCCAGCACCGGGTTGAACGCGGTGGAGCGGCTGTACCAGCCGAACCGGGCGGTGGCCTCCAGCGACAGGTCGAACGCCTCGTCGTAGGTCCCCCGCACCGCCAGCACCTGGGCTCCGAACAGCAGCAGCTGGGCCACCTTGGGCGCGGGGGCGTCGTGGGGCACGAACAGCTTCGCCGGGAGGCCGGCGCAGGCGCAGAACAGGGACACCGAGCTCGCCGCGTTCCCCGTGGACGCCGCGGTCAGGACCGTGGCGCCGCGCTCCACGGCGTCTGCGACCCCCACCAGGGACGCGCGGTCCTTGAAGCTCCCCGAAGGGTTCCGGCCGTCGTCCTTGATCCACAGGGTGATCCCCTCGGCCGGGGACAGCCCGTCCGCCGGCAGCAGCGGCGTGGGCCCGAAGGGCGGGTGCGCGAACGAGGGCGCCGCAGACACCGGCAGGATCGGCAGGTACCGCCAGATCCCCTCGCCGGCGGGAGGGTGGGCCAGCCGCGCCCGCAGGGTGTCGCGCGCCTCGGCGCGGTAGTGGATGGCCACGGTACCGTCCAGGTCACCGCAGTCAGGGCAGGTGTACTGGATCTCGCCGGGGTCGAACGTGCGCCCGCAGGCGTCGCACAGCAGGTGGCTGATCAACGAGTTCATGTTCCCTAGGATGGGGTGGGAGGGCGCGGTTGGGCAAGGGCGTTGGGGACGTCGGGGTCCACCGATCCGCCATCCTCCCCGGTTCACCGTTTTCTTGCGCGATCGCGGACCGCCTGCGGCGGAAGTAGACGATCCCCTCGAACAGCAGCGTCCAGCAGGCCACGAAGGCGATGGGCTTGAAGGCGTCGCAGACGAGCATGGCGAGGTTGTCGTAGGGCCTCATCTCGATCAGCGCGTAGAACGGCCAGACGTAGAACAGCCGGCTGCCGGATCGGAACGCCCGGAACAGCACCGCGAAGATCAGCCCGCAGATGAGGCCCACGCCGACGATGCCCGGCCAGCCGTAGTTGTAGAATGCCTCGGCGGAGATGGGCACGGTCTTGGTGGTGGTGCGCGCCTCCACGTCCGTGAGGAACCCGAGCCGGACCGCGAAGTGATTGTTCACGCTCTCGTTGAGCGACGGCTTGTTGCTCCACAGGATCCGCGGGACGAGCGCGTAGGCCGCCGGGTACAGCGTGACGCCGCGACCGTAGGGCACCATGCGGGGGACGAGGTAGTGGACCACCGCGTTGGAGCTGCGCTCGTTGAGCCGCTCGCCGAGGAACGAGAGGTTGTCCCCGGCCACCGACTCGCTGGAGCCGCCGGTCCACTCCTTTTCGAAGCTCCGGCTCATGGCGTCCAGGCTCTCGCCGATGGACAGCCGCTCGTAGTAGTTGGTCCGGAAGCCGATCAGGTCGCGGTAGGCCAGCTTCACGGGCTGCATCACGACCATCATCACCACCACGGCCGCGAAGAACCCCGCCGGTACCCGCCGCGTGCGCGCGAGGTCGGCCAGGGCGGCCACCACGATGGGGTACAGCGCACGCTCCATGCGGCCGGAGAGCAGCCCCACGCACACCGAGGCGACGACGAAGACCACGTATCCCACGTCGAACCAGCGGGCCGTGCGATGCCGGCTCCGTTCGAAGATCATCAGCAGTTGGAGCATCGTCGGCGAGAACACGGACAGCGCCGGGTAGTAGAACGCCTGTTTGCTGCTCTCGTACCAGATCAGCTCGAACGACAGCGCCAGGGACGCGAACGCCGCAGAGAGGAGCAAGGGCTGCGAGATCGGCGGCGACGTGGCCCGGCTCTTCCGCCGGGGGATCACGCGCGCCACGAGCACGAAGCCCGCCACGACGGTGGACACGAACAGCAGATCGCCCTGCAGCGACGCGGTCATCGCGCCTGAGTTGCTCAGCATCGAGAACGGGAACAGGCGGAGCGACTTGCCCTCGTAGAATATGGGGAAGGCCCAGTACAGGTAGTACTGCAGCACCACCCACGCGAGGATGGGCAGCTCGTGGCGGCGGGCGCGCATCGCCCTGAGGAGCACCAGGAAGGTCAGCACCCCCATGACGCCGGCCATGAACGCCTGGCCAATCGTGTAGTCCGCATACGCGAACGCCAGGTGCACCACCAACACGATCGCCGCGCCGACGACGTAGGTCGACCGGGACTGGTACAGCAGTTTCAATGGAACCCTCCCGCCGGTACTTCCCCAATTGCCTCGAGAGGCACCCAACCCGTTGCCCCGTAGAACGCAGGCGGCGGGCCGCAGGGAAAAAAAGGCGGGGGGATCAGTTACCGAGGCGCTCGGCCAGGCGCTTGATGTGGCCGCGGGCCACGCCGCGCACCGCGCAGCCGAGCTCGAGGTAGCGCACGATCCGGGCGTCGTCGAGGATGCCGAATGCGTCGACCACGGCGACGGGGCCGCCGGCCCACCGGACCATCTGGTCGGGATCGAGGTCCCGGTACAGAGCGTGGCGGACGGCGAAGACCACGGCGTGCACGCCGCTGAGGGCCGCGGGCAGGTCCTGCTGGACCTCGAGCACGGACAGCTCCTGCTGGCGCCGGAAGTGCCGCGCCAGGGAGTGGTCGTAGTCGCTGTCCTGGTGGCGCATCTCGTTCCAGACCTGCACGTAGGGATCGTGGACCGAGACGTAGGCGCCCTTCTCGTGCGCCTTGCGGACGATCAGCTCCGACGGGGAGTAGCGGGTGTCGCCCACGTCCTCGCGGTAGGAGCAGCCGAGCATCAGCACGCGGCTGCCCTCGAGCTCGCGGCCCGACTCGTGCAGCGCCTCGCCCACCAGCTCCACCACGTGGAAGCCGCGGGTGTCGTTGATGTCGATGGCGTGGGGTGTCAGGGCGAAGATGTCGCGGTTGCTGCCCAGCAGGTAGCGGTGGGACCACAGCCCGAAGCCGCCGTCCTTGGGCAGGCAGTAGCCGCCCACCCCGGGCCCCGAGAACAGCATGTTGCGGTGCGTGGGCCGCATCTTGATGGCCTCGATGACCTTGACCAGGTCCACGCCGTGCTCCTCGGCGAAGTCCCCCCACTCGGCCGAGAACGCGATGCAGGTGGCGCGGAAGCTGTTCTCCATGACCTTGGCGGTCTCGGACTCCACGGGCGAGTCCAGGACGGTCAGGGGGAACTCCTCGGTGTTGAGCACATTGCGCAGGAACGCCTCGCAGCGCTCGGAGCTGCGCGCGTCCACGCCGGCGCAGACGCGCCAGAAGTCACGGATGGAGCTGACGTACTCGCGGCCGGGCATCACCCGCTCGAAGGAGTGGGCCACCACCGGCGAGGTGCCGAGCTGGCGCTGCTTGAAGCGCTTGTCGAGGATCGGGAAGACCACGTTCTCGGTGGTGCCCGGCGGCACGGTGGTCTCCACCAGCACCAGGGCGTGGGGCGGGATGTAGTCGCCGATGGTCTTGATGGCGGCGCGGAAGGCGGCGATCTCCACCGTGGCCATGGTCACGTTGGCCAGGCCCTTCTTGATGATGTCGCACTGCACGTCCACCACCACCACGTCGGCCAGGGACAGGACCTCCTCGTTGAACGAAGCCGTGAAGGTGCCCCGATCGACCACGGTGCGCTGCACGATCTCGGGGACCTCGGGGTCCTCCGACTCCAGCGGGCAGACGCCGGCGTTGATCATCGGCACCTTCCAGAACGAGCGCGCCGAGGGCCGCTGCAGGCCGACGACGAAGTACCGGGGCTCGCCGTTCTCGTCCGTGGCGTCGGCGACGATGGCGGCCATGACCAGGCCCACGAAGCCCATGCCCATCACCACGACCACCTCGCGTCCCAGCTCGCGCTGCTCGGCCACGAGCTGTTGCACCCGCTGCAATTCCGAGGGGTAGTCTTCGCGCAGGGGCAGCGGATGGATCGTGCCGTCGGGGGCCATCGAGGAGGGCGTTCTCACTGGCTGCATGACCGGATTTCCTTCCCAATTTCGAGAGCGGCCAAGCATACCAGCAAACGTGTCTTTGACACGTCCCCCCTTCCCCACTAAACTCCCGCGCCCAGACGCCGCCGAGGTCCAACGAACAGAGGTGACCCCATGAGCGACGACACGAATACCGGCTTCGACGTGAAGCGCCTGGTGCTCCTCCTGCTAGGCCCCGCCATCTTCTGTGCCGTGTACTTCTCACCCGCATGGCCCGATGCCGTGGACCCCAACGGACAGCACTTCATCCTGACGCCCCAGGGCAAGGCCGCACTTGCGCTGTTCGGGCTCGCGGCCACCTGGTGGGTCACAGAGGTGGTGCCCATCGGCGTCACCTCCATCACCATCGGGGTCGTCCAGGCGATGTTCTTCATCCGCCCGGACATCATGCCCGTGCCGCCGGAGATGGTCGGCACCGACGTCGATTGGGAGCAGATCAAGCCCATCAAGGGGGCCTGGAGGTCCTTCACCGACTTCCTCGCGCCGTCGGTGTGGTTCATCTTCGGCTCGTTGAGCTTCGGCATGGTCTTCACCAAGACCGGCCTGACCAAGCGCCTGGCCTACAAGATGCTGTCCATCGTGGGCGAGCGCACGTCGATGATCTACCTGGGCTGCTTCGTGCTGACGTCGGCCCTGACCCTGATCATGGCCCACACCGCCGTGGCCGCGACCATCTACCCGCTGCTGGTGGCCATCTACGCGCTGTACACCGACGATCCCAAGCCGACCAAGTTCGGCAAGGGGCTGTTCATGGGCATGGCCTTCGTGGCCGGCGCCGGTTCGATCATCACCCTGCTGGGCGCGGCCCGCGGCGCCGTGGCGCTGGGCTTCTACACCCAGATCACCGGCGAGAACGTCGGGTTCTTCGAGCTCGCCTACTACATGTTCCCTGTCGGCGCCCTGATGACGATCATCCTCTGGGCGTTCTTCATGGTCTGGTACAAGCCCGAACAGGCGACCATCCCCGGCCTCAAGGAGCGCTCCAAGGTCCTGTACTCCGAGCTCGGCCGCATCCGCATGCAGGAGATCCTCGCCCTGGTGATCGTGGGCGGCGCCATCCTGGCCCTGGCCTCTCGGTCCTTCCTCCCCGACGGCCACCTCCTCAAGGAGATCGACAAGGCCGCCATCATCCTGCTGGCCACCGTGCTCTTCTTCGTCTTCAAGATCCTCAAGCTCGAGGATCTCGAGTCCACCTCGTGGAACATCATCCTGCTGTTCGGCGGCGCCATGAGCATCGGCTACTGCCTGTGGCAGACCGGCGCCGCGTCCTGGCTCGCCATCAACTGGCTGGCCATGTTCGCCGACGCCCCCGGCTGGGTGTTCGTCGTCTCCATCGCCTTCTTCGTCATGATCATGACCAACCTGATCATGAACGTGGCGGCCATCGCCATATCCATGCCGGTGGCCCTCGTGATCGCGCCGTACCTCAACGTCGCCCCCGAGGTGGTGGTCTTCTCGTCCCTGGTCACCGCCGGCATGCCCTTCTTGCTGCTGGTCGGCGCCGCGCCCAACGCCATCGCCTACGCATCCAAGCAGTTCACCTCGAAGGAGTTCTTCATCACGGGGATCCCCGCGTCGATCCTGCTGATGATCGTGGTGACGATCTTCGTGTTGGTGGTCTGGCCGCTGATGGGGATGTCCGTCAGCGCGGGCTGAGCCGCCTCACCGCAGACCGCGCTCGTCGCGCAGGTCGTCGTATACCAGTCCCGACACAGCCCGGATCACGTCGCCTCGCGTCCGCGCGAACTCGTACAGGCGCGGGTGCTTGCGGGACTTCTCGATGATCCCCACCAGCACGTAGGGGGACGTCTTCCCCGCGTCGTCCCGGGCCACGAGGATGCCGACGTCACCGACCAGCCGGGCCGTGGTGCCCGTCTTGTCGTACACGGCGGTGCCCGCCGGGATCTCCGGAACCCCCTTGTAGATCCGGTCGCCGCCGGGGAGGTTCATCAGCCGCTTGATCTCGTCGGAGTGGGGCAGCTCGTCTCGCCACAGGGCGCGCAGGAAGCGGGTGTAGTCCTCGGCCGAGGCCTTGTTGCGGTAGGTGCCGCCACCCGGGGGGATCTTCTCGACCAGCTCCACGTCGGGAAGCATCTCGCCGTAGTGGGTCCGCAGGATCTTGCGGGTGCGGGCCACGCCGCCGATCTGGTCGATGAACCAGTTGGTGGACTCGTTCGACGAACGCTGCAGCATGGCCTCCATCTGCGCCTCGGATCGAGGACCGTAGATGAATCGGCCGCGCTCGACCTCGTGGAAGAACGCCAGGGCCACGAAGGGCTTGATCATGGACGCGCACTGCAGCGGCGTGTCGGAGTTGATGGCCACCAGCGTGCGGTCGGCCGTCAGGTCGTACACCACCCAGGCGGTCCGTTCGTCCCGGTCCACGACGCCGTCGTGGCGCAGCTGCTGGACGTGGTCGTTGACGGCGTCGCGGAGCTCCTGGTCCATACGATCGAAGCGCAGCGCGAGGTCCTCGGAAGTTGGTTCCTCGGTGACCGACGGGGCCGCGACCGCCGGGGCCGCGCTCGCCGTGGCGCTGTCCCGGATCACGGCGGGGTCCGCCGCGGTGATGACCTCCGGGGAATGCGCCTCGACCCCGGGCGCTGAAGCCGAGGTCCGCGCCGCGTCCTCGTCCGCGTAGAGGCGGTGGACCAGCGAGTAGCTGCCGTCCGGCTCGCGCTGGATCACCAGGTCCCGCGCGGCGTCCTCACCCAGGGCCGATGACACCTCCTCGAACCGCGTCTCGCAGATCCGCGCTTCGTCACAGGCGCCGTACCGCACGTGGTGCAGGCGCTCGAAACCGCGGTCCGAGAGCACGTCGGCCAGCAAGTCGCCGCCCCCGAAGGTCCGCTGGAGTATCCGGTGGTGGGCGTTGGCCACCTCGCGCGCCACCGAGGCGTCCGTGCCGGCCCGGTCGTAGATGACGCCGTAGTTGCCGCTGCCGCCGCGCACGATCTGAAGGTGGTCCTCCACGTCGGAGCCCAGCTGCTCCGCCACGAGGTCGCGGTAGTCCAGGGCTCCCTGCAGGTGGGGGGTCCAGATGTAGCCGATGTCAAAGCTGCCGTCGCCGGTCTCGGCCGTGCCGATCGCAGGGGCGACGGTCGCGGCGACCACGACGATCAGGGGTAGGGTCCGAACAGCGATCACGGGGCCTCCTGCAGCGCATCCCTTCGGATACAAGACGCCTCAGCAGGGGTTTGAATTCGCCCCGTCGCTACAACTTGGTGTTGAAGGTGACGTCGAAGTCGGTCACGTCGGCCTGACCGGTGACCTCCACCTCGACGCACAGCCCCAGGACGATGAAGTCGCCAGCGTCGCCGCCACCATCGCAGCCCGCGCCGTCCTCGTCGAGCCACGCGTAGAGCTGCCAGACGCCATCAGCGACGCCGGTCAGATCATAGGCCACCTCGTTCGTGGGCCAGGACATGTCCGCGTCCGCCAGCTCGAAGCTGGCCGCCTCGGTGCCGAAGTCGTCGCAGGTGCCCTGCAAGGACACGCACAGCGTGCCGATCCCATCGCCGCTGGGCGGGCAGGTGGAGAACTCACGGACGATCACGCCGCTGATGGCGGCGTCGGCCGCCACCGTGTCGTCGTCGTCGCCAGCGGTGGCGTCGTCGTCGTCGTCCGCGGTCGCGTCGTCGTCGTCTGCGGCGCCGGAGTCGTCGTCGTCGTCCGCCTCGCCGTCACAGGCGGGTAGCGCGATTCCGACCAGGAGCAGGGTGAGCAGCAGCGCAAGGATCCTCGTGACCTCGTTCATCGGACTCCTCCTTGTTGGGGTGTTCCCGCCACCACTCTATAGGAACCCCGGAAAGCGTGTCACGGGCTCGACGTTGCCCGGCCGCCGCCGTGCTATCCTCGCCCCATGATTTCTGCGCATTCCCCCCGCTCAGGATGGCTGGCGTTGCTGCCCGTCCTGGTCTGGGGCTGCACCCTCGACGAGCGCTGCCACGAGAACCGCGACTGCCCCTCCCCCATGCTGTGCGACACCGTCGCCGGCGAGTGCGTGCACGAATGCGAGGGGGACGAGGACTGCGAGGGGGTCGGATTCGCGTGCGTGGACCACGTCTGCCAGTTCGACTGCTCCGACGGCGAGCTGGATTGTCCGGACGGCATGGCGGCCATCTGTGGATCGTTCTGCATGGACCGCTACGAGGCCTCTCGGCCGGACGCGACAGCGACCGACGGCGGCTCCGACACATCCCTCGCCCTCAGCCGCGCCGACGTGCTGCCCTGGTACACCGAGAGCCTGACCCCACTGGACGCCGAAGCGGCGTGCACCGCAGCCGGCAAGCGCCTCTGTCTGCCCCGCGAGTGGGAGGTGGTGTGCTCGTACTTGGACCAGACCGCCTACGTCTACGGCGACACCTACGACCCGACGGTCTGCAACGCCATCGACACCCACTGTGACCCGGAATGCGGGGTCTACCCGGACTGCTACTGGGACTGCGAGTCCGACTACCACGTCCTGC
>CAYRNR010000208.1:0-12472 GCA_964425605.1 uncultured Rickettsiales bacterium
AGCATGGAGATCGACCTCGGCGCGGGCTTCTTCTGGTTCGCCAACCAGCAGCGCGAGAACTTCAAGCACAACGTGGACATCAACGCCAAGTTCGACATCCACTTCACCCAGATCGTCGGCTTCGAGGCCAGCCTGGGCATCATCCCCACCAAGCTGCGGGTGAACCCCACGGGCGCCGACGAGGACATCTCGGCGGTCTACCTCAACCCGAACTTCGGCATCATCTTCCACCTCACCAAGTGGACGGTGATCCCGTTCTTCTACGCCGGCGTGGGCTTCAGCTACTACCACATCGGCGGCTTCGACGGCCTCGAGAACATCCCCAAGTGTGGGGAGGCGTGCAACGATCTCGAGGGCGAGTACAAGCGCAACGACGTGGACTTCGAGGTGGCCGCCGGGCCGGGCGTCAAGATCCTCTTCAACGAGCGGTTCGGCATGCGCGTGGACGGCCGTTACCTGTTCACCCACGACGCCCGCACCAAGGACCCGATCTTCACCTGCGACAGCCCCACCCACTGCCGCGCCGAGTCCAACTTCCACCACATCGAGTTCACCGGCTCGCTGTTCGTGATGATCGGCGGCAAGCTCGACTCGGACAACGACGGCGTGATGAACCCCGACGACGCCTGCCCCGAGGAGCCCGAGGACAAGGACAGCTACAAGGACTCCGACGGCTGCCCCGACCTGGACAACGACGGCGATCTGATCCCCGACGAGATGGACCGCTGCCCGCTGGAGCCCGAGGACCGCGACAGCTACGAGGACAAGGACGGCTGCCCCGATCCCGACAACGACGGCGACGGCATCGTCGACGTCCAGGACCACTGCCCCAACGACGCCGAGGACAAGGACGGCTACGAGGACGACGACGGCTGCCCCGAGGTGGACAACGACGGCGACGGCCTGGTGGACCAGGTGGACCGCTGCCCGCTCGAGGCCGAGGACAAGGACGGCTGGGAGGACCACGACGGCTGCGCCGACGCCGACAACGACGGTGACGGCTTCCTCGACGCGCAGGACGCCTGCCCCAACTCCATGGGCAAGATGTGGGCCGATCCCGCCAAGAACGGTTGCCCCGAGAACGACTCGGACAAGGACGGCATCCTCGACGAGGAGGACCAGTGCGTCCACGATCCCGAGGACCGCGACGGCTTCGAGGACGAGGACGGCTGCCCCGACCGCGACAACGACTCCGACGGCATCCCCGACATCCGCGACACCTGCCCCGACACCCCCGAGGACCCCGACGGCTGGGAGGATCAGGACGGGTGCGCCGACACGGACAACGACGGCGACGGCATGGCCGACGACGTGGACGCATGCCCCAACGACAAGGAGAACCGCAACGGCTTCGAGGACGAGGACGGCTGCCCGGACGAGATCCCCGAGGAGCTGCAGAAGTTCACCGGCGTCATCGCCGGCATCCAGTTCAAGCTCAACTCCGACGAGCTGCTCTCGGCGTCCTTCCCCATCCTCAACGAGGCCGCCGACATCCTCACCGACTACCCGGGCATCCGCCTGGAGATCCAGGGCCACGCCTCGTCCGACGGCGACGACATGCACAACATGGTGCTGAGCCAGAAGCGCGCCGAGTCCGTCCGCCGCTACCTGGTCAACCGCGGCGTCGATCCCGGCCGCCTCACCGCCTCGGGCTACGGCGAGACCACCCCCATCGCGGACAACTCCTCCCAGGAGGGCCGCGTGATGAACCGGCGCGTGGAGTTCAAGATCATCCAGCCCGACGGGTAACCGCCCGCGTCATGTATCCTGTGGGCAGAGAGGGGGCTCTGCCATGTTCCCGCGACTCCTGTTCCTGCTCGGCGCGCTCGGCCTGATCGCGCCCGCGTGCTCCGACGAGGGCGACGACGACAGCTCCGTGACCGACGACGACGACGACGACACCGGCCCCGGTGACGACGACGACGACACCGGCGACGTCAACCCCTACGAGCCGCCGCCCGAGCTGGCGCCGCAGTGGGGCGGCACGACCGTCTCGGAGGCCGAGGAGATGCTCCTGTTCGCGGTGCCGGAGTTCTCGCTGTCCGTGGTGCAGTGGATGGAGTCGCTGGTGCAGCAATACGGCAACGCCACCTGTCCGGAGGTGATCGAGAGCGGTCCCTTCGACGAGCACCTGACCGAGTACGTCGGCGGCTGCGAGTCCGACGGCTGGGCCTTCGACGGCTCCTTCAGCGTCCTGGACACCGACGCCGTGAGCTTCCACATCTACACCTACGTGGCCGACCAGTTCTACGTGCGCCCCGCGGACAACGCCCACGAGCCGGGCGAGGTCCAGGACGACGAGTTCTTCTTCCACGGGATGCTCACCTTCAGCTACACCATGGAGCCCGTGTTCGGCACCCTGGGCGCGGGGCTCGGCGCCCTCGACACGGACGATCCCGAGACCCCGGTGCAGCAGGAGGGCTTCGAGGCCCACCTCGCCCAGGGCACGCAGTCGGGCGACCCCACGTGGAACCACCTGTACTTCAAGGGCTGGACCGAGACCCGCCTGGACGCCGACACCAACATCGAGATCAACCAGGATCTGTACTTCTCGTCAGCCGGGTACTTCACGTGGACGGCGAGCATCATCGAGCTGATGAGCAACTCCGACGAGTGCCCGGTCGAGCCCCTCAACGGGCACTGGGCGATGAACGGCGCGGAGACGACCCAGTTCGTGCCCGACGGCGACTCGATCTGCGACGGCCGGGTGCCGATCTACGTGGGCAAGGGCAGCGGGACAGGTCCGCCCGCGGACTACTACGATGGGGATATCTGGTAAGGGATCTAGCGGCGCCTGAGCAGGAAGCCAGCGCCCGCCAGCAGCAGCAACACCGCGCTGAACGGCGCCGCGTCCGAGGCGCCCTGGTTGCCCACGCAGGAGAACCCCGAGGGCTGGCCGTACTCGTTGTTGGTGCGGGGGTCGGGGAGCTCGTCGGGATCCGGCGGGGTGAAGTCGTCGTCGCCCACCTGGTCGTCGTCGCCCACGTTGTCGTCGTCGTCGCCCACGTTGTCGTCGTCGTCGCCCACGTTGTCGTCGTCGTCGCCCACGTTGTCGTCGTCGTCGTCGGCCGCGTCGTCGTCGTCGTCGTCCGGGTCCCAGCCGCCGGTGTAGCCGTCGATCCAGCTCTCGTAGTGATCCACCCGGATATCCGCGCCGTAGCTGTTGCAGTGCTCGTCGCCGTACGAGGTGACGCCCACGGTGCGCCACGTGCCCGTGTGGTTGCTGAACGCCGGGCCGCCGGAGTCGCCGAAGCAGGTCTGCTGGTTGCTGCTGTAGTAGTACAGGAACGTCCCGTCGTACTCGGAGATGGTCATGTCCACCTCGCGCTTCACGCCGGAGTCGTCCGAGTAGTAGTGGGTCACGCCGAAGCCGACGAACGTCAGCGGGTCGTGCACCCAGTTGCCGCCGTTGTTCGACGGCGCGGTGCGGTTGATGCCGTAGGGGTCGGTGGGGCTGTGGCCGTTGAGGACGATCACGCCGATGTCCCCGACCATGGTGTTGGGGTTGTACTGGTTGTGCTGGTGGTAGTCGTTGGAGGTGCGGTTGTACTCGTAGTAGAGGTAGCCGCCCTGGATGCACTCGTCGCACCAGAACACGTCGAGGGCACCCACCACCCCGTCGAGGCAGTGCGCGGCGGTGAGGATCACGTCCGGCGCGACCACCGTCCCCGTGCAGACGCCGCCGCCGGCGTACAGCATGACCACCGAGTCCCAGCCAGTGGTGGTGTGGCCGCCGACGATGGCCGAGTCGGCCACCTCGGTGCCGATCCAGATGCGGCCGGACTCCTCGGGCTCGTAGCAGCCCGGCAAGAGGGAACCCGCCGCGGCGAGGAGGACCAAGGGCATCAAAAGGCGTGTGCGCATCGTCACGATCCCGGATTCGGAGGTGATTGCGGCCCTCAATGTAGCAGATCCACGGGCCGGGTCCACTGCCGTCAGCGCGCGTCCACGTATCCGAGCGCCTCGAGCTGGCGCCGCTGCTCCTCGCTGAGCTCGGGTTGCGCGCGGTTGTCGTCGGGCGGCGCCGAGCTCGCCTCGGCGACGTGCGCACGCAGACGTTCCTGCGCGCCGTCGGGCGGGCGGTCGAGGGGATCGCGGAACATGGGATCCGCCCGGCGATCGAACGCGCGCCATCGGTCGTCTTCGGGATTCCAGATGACCCCGTGGTCTGCGTCCCGCATCGATTCCAGGGCCGGACCGTAGAGGGGGATTCCCTGGAAGGTGATCCCCCGCGTGGGCAGCAGCCTCCCCGTCGCATCCAGCAAAGGGACGCCGCGCGATCCTGGAATTGTCGACAGGCCCAGGACCTCGGCCACCGTGTCGGGGAGGTCCAGCAGCGAGACGAGATCGCTACTCACGGTTCCAGCGCCCGAACCCCCGGGGAGCTTGATCGCGAGGGGGACCCGAACGAGCTCTGGCATGAGGGAGTGGCCGTGGGCGGGCCGGGGCCGTTCGGGCTCCTCGTCCCGCGCCTCGTCCAGCTCCTCACCGTGGTCGGAGCAAAAGACGATCAGGGCGGACTCGTACCGGCCGGCCGAGCGTAGCCGCTGCAGGAACTGTCCCACTGCCTCGTCCACCGCCCTCACCTCGGCGCCGTACTCCACGGCACCGACGCTCGCCTCATCGCCCGTCACCTTGCGTTCGGCGCGCACCAGGGCGCGGCGCGGCCGCAGGGGAGAATGCGGATCCATGAAATGCAGCAGCATGAACTGCGGGCGGTCTCGTTCGGCCCCGACGTTGAGCCACCACCTGGCCCGCTGCAGCTGCAGCGACGCCACGGCGTAGGTGCTGTCCTGTCCCAGGTTCCAGGTCATCCAGGTGGTGGTCGTCGACGCGAGCAGGTTGCGGTAATGGCTGAATCCGCGGGGTAGCCCGAGCTCCGACCACAACATCTGGTTGGCGACCAACCCGGACGTCTGGTAGCCCGCCTCGTCGAGGTGCTCGGCCAGGGTCCTGACGTCCGTCCGGAGCACCCCGGTGCTCGCGCCGCGCCCGTCCCTGAGTCCGAGCTCGTGCTCCCGGGGGTGGCGCCCCGTGAGGAACGAACCGAACGACGGCAGCGTCCACGACGACGTGGCCAGGGCGTCGTCGAACCGTATCCCGTCCTCGCCCAGCGCCCACAGATGGGGCGTGCGCTCGGCATCGAAGGCGTCGGCCCGCATGGTGTCCACGACGATCAGGAACACGTCCGGACGGTCCGAGGTGGTGGAGGGCGCTGGCCAGGCCCACAGCGTGGCCCAGCCCAGGGGCGGGAGCATCGCCATGGCGAGCACCGCCCACGGCGCGGGGCGTGCGTTCTGCATCCGGCCCATCAGCACGGGGACCGCGGTGATGGTGGTGAACAGTCCACCGATCAAGCCGCCCCACTGGAGCATGTGCCCCAGGCTCACGAAGCCGGCGGCCAGCCGCTCGGCGACGGGATCGGCCGTGGTCACGGTCACCCTGATGAAATCAGTGTTCCAGACGATGGCGATCAGGCACAGCACCCAGGCCAGCGGCGCGACGAGGACGCGCCAGCGATCGGCGACACGCTCTCGAAGGACTCGACCTGTGTCCGCGGTCCGGCCCATGGCTCAGCCTGGAGGCGACAGTGCGTCGTCCACGGACTCCCGCTGGTCCGACAGCTCGGCCGAAGCCTCCGGCGTCGCCCGGGACGCCGCGACGGGCAGGAACGTGGCCGCCGCGCGCTGGAACTCGTCTGCGTTGCGGAAGTAGTGGGCCTCCCGGATGATCTGGGGTGGGTCCGGATCGGCCCAGAACACGGTCTGGCTGCGCACGACGATGTACGACGCGCCCGCCGCGCGGTAGTCGGTCCGGGTCTCGTAGATGCCCTCGGGGCGCACGCGCACCTGGCGCACCAGCAACAGGCCCGACGGCTGCTTGAGCACCAGCAGGTGCGCCGTCTGGTCGTTGTTGTGGGCGAAGCACCCCTTGCGGGTGACCGGGAGTCCGGGCTTGCTGGTGTCGATGAACTCCCCCGCGCCCGCCGCCTCCCAGCGCTTGGCGAGGAAGTCGTAGCTGCGGCTGAGGCTGCGCGGCAGGTGCAGCGGCGGCAGGAACAGCCCGGTGCGGGCGCTCATCTCGGGGCTCCACGGCGAGCCGGTCCGGTGGCGGAAGTAGCGCACACCACCGATGTACGTGTGCTCGAGGTTGAACGACTGCTCCATGCGCAGGTTGGCCAGGGTCCGCTTGGTCGAGGCCACCAGCAACGACCGCCGCGAACCGAGCATGGGGATGGGGCCCCACATGACGCGGATGTCCATCCGGCACGCCATGAACGGGTCCCCGCTGATCACCACCCCTGCGTTGCTGGGGGTGCCGTCCAGGTGCTGGTAGTCGATCTGGATGCGCTCACCCTCCTTGATGGCCACCTGGTGCTGGGGCAGCAGCGCCCAGACCCGGCCGCCACCGGCGAGGGTGCCCGTGCTGAAGCCGAAGAAGTGCAGCACGCGGGCGACGAGCCCCTTGAGGATGACCTCGAAGAAACCCCCGATTCCGCGGAAGTCGATGCGGGCCAGCCCCTCCGCCGCCCGGGACCAGACGGGCGTGACCACCAGCAGGGAGCTCTCGCCGGCAAAACTCGTGGGGTTGGTCGTGGGGATGGAGGCCACGCCCGCCACGTAGGTGCGGTTGGTGTACATGCCCTCGGTGATGTGGCCCTCGGAGTGGGACTTCTTGTTCCCCCGCGCGTCGAACGAGCGAATCCGAACGCGGGTCCGGCCGAACAACCCCGCCTTGATGATCACCGCGGGGATGCGCGCCAGGTACCCCCACATGGTCTGGGTCTTGCGCTTGAGGTCCTGGATGAAGAACAGACCTGCGGCAGGTCCGCCGGCCACGTGGCCGCAGATGGCGCGCCAGTGGCCGTCGATGGCCAGCACCGAGAGCCGGGCCGGCACCACCACGCCGCTCTCGCAGAAGTACTCCACGAAGCGCTCGGTGGCGATGCGCTCCAGGGGGCGCCGCAGGAAGTCCAGCCAGCGGACCTTGGCCAGCGTGTTCCCCGCCGTGGCGAAGCCCCACCCAGGGACTCCTGCGAACACGGCGTTGTCCGCGGCCACCCCGGCCGGGTAGCAGGCGATGGAACGGATGAACGGGTACAACCCCTGGAACGTCTCCTCCTGGGTCGCCTCGGCGAGCCTGGTCAGGTCGAAGTGATCCGGGATCAGGTCCACCTTGTCGGGCCACAGGGTCGCGAGGATGGCCGTGGCCAGGCGGGGATCGTTGGGCTGCAGGCGCGCACTCCGCACGATGCTGTCCGGCCGCTTGCGCTTGAGCAGGGCCTTCTCCAGGCGATCGCGCAGCAACCACAGGAAGGTGATGTTGTCCTCGGTCGCCTCGACCTCGTCCGGCAGCCCGTTGGGGAAGAACGTCTGGCGGTACTCGTGCGGCAGGCTGGCGAGCAACCCCTCGTCCACCCGCGAGCAGTCCACCTTGCCTTCGCTGAACTCGACCATCTCGGGATAGAACGCCGAGTACGCCGCCACCATCACGTGGTGGTCCAGGCTGCCGTCGCCGCTGATCACCATCAGGTCGAGGGGCTTGTCGTCCTTGCCCAGCTCGACCAGGGCCTCGCGGATGGCGCCCACGGACTTCGAGACGCTGGGTTGGGTCTCGACGATCTTCAGGGCGTACCCGCGATCGCGCAGGGCGTCGAAGAGGGGCCGAGGCACCTTGTTGCGCTTGAGCGGGTGGAGCACCACCAGCAGGTTGCCCGGAATCCGGTCGTGGTGGACGCCGGCGAGCACGTAGCGTTCCAGCTGATCCGGCGATAGCTCGGCGGACGGCGCCGGGGGCGGGATGGACTGCGCGGTGAGCCCGGTCGTGCCGATCCCACCGGGCGGGATCAGGGAGACGGAGTCGTCGCGGCCGTTGTTCGAGTCGTCGCTCATCTGGTGGCCATGATACACCGCCGGACGCTTTTTTAGCCCCCTCGACCTGACCCACGGCGCGCACGCGGTTGTAGGACCTCCTCCGCGACCATGTATGATGGAGACCTGGACGCGCGGCGCGCAGGGAAGGAGACTGCCGTGAACCGTTGGATCACCACGCTCGTCATCGGGATGACCCTGGCCATCGTGCTACCCCGGCCCGCACAGGCGAGCACCACACTGCCCGACCTCCGGGCCGCCGTCGCGCCGGCCTTCCACCTGGACCTGCGCACCACCACCACCGCTGCTGGAGTGGTCAGCGGCGTGAACCTGGATCTTGGGCTGACGCCGCCGGCCATCACCGAGGGCGGCGATACGCTGCCCGTGGCCCTGGACGTGGCGCTGGGACGCCACGACGGCCGCTCCCACCCGAGGCGCGCGCCCCGGCGTGGACCGAGCCCGTCGCCCCGCTTCCACGTGAGCGGGTGGGTGCCCGTCGCCCTGGTGCTCGCCCTGGTCATCGTGATCACCTGTCCGACGTTCGTGGTCCTCTACTACTGATCCCGCCCACCCCCATGCCCGCGCCCGACGCCCCTGCCAAGCGATGGGCGCTGCTGGCGCTGCTCGCCCTCGTCCCCCTCGTCGCGGCCAGCGCGCCGGTGGAGCCCCGCCCCGCGGACGGACCTCCGCCGCTGCCGTCGTGTGACCACTGCAACCTGCTGATCGTGGTGGTGGACACCCTGCGGGCGGACCACCTCGGCTACGCCGGGTACGCCCGCCCCACCAGCCCGGCCATCGACACCTTCGTGGCCGACGCGAGGCGATTCGACCGCTGCGTGGCCCAGGCCACCTGGACCGTTCCGTCCACGGCCTCGCTGTTGTGCTCCGCCTACCCGGGCACGCACCAGCTGGTGTACGGCCCGGGGGACACCGAGGAGTGGTCGTCCCTGGGCGAGGGCGTCACCACCCTCGCCGAGGTCCTCGACGACGCGGGGTACGAGACCACAGCGCTCATCGGGAATCCCGTGCTGCGGCCTCGCCTCGGCCTCGATCGGGGGTTCGACCACTACGACCTCCAGTCGGACGAGGAGGTCATCGCCGACGCCGCGCGGCAGCTGGTGGGCTGGGGCGAGGGCGGATCGTTCCTCTACCTGCACCTGCTGGGTCCCCACCCGGGGCTCGATCCCCCGCCGCCCTTCGACACCCTGTTCGGCCCCGCAGCTGGGCCGCTGCCGGACGGCGGCCTGTCGTACCAGCACCTGCGCGAGTGCTCCCCTGCGCTCAAGTCGGCCTACCAGGCGTGGTACCGCAACCTCTACGACGCCTCCATCCGCTACACCGACAAGATGCTCGGCGACCTGTTCGCGCTGTTGCGCGCCACGGGGATCGAGGACGAGACCGTGATCGTGCTGACCAGCGACCACGGCGAGCACCTGTTCGATCACGGATTGCTCGGCCACGGCATGTCCGTGTTCGAGCCGCTGGCCCACGTGCCGCTGGCGATCCGCGTGCCCGGCGACGAGACCCGGGTGTTCTCCCCGGTGGTCGAGCAGGTGGACCTGGCCCCCTCGCTCCTCGACGTGCTGGGCATCCCCGTGGACCCCGCGTGGCAGTGGGATGGCGACACCCTGGGGAGCGGGGAGCTCGGGTTCTGTCAGCAGGGCCCGCGCGAGTCCGTGCGGGACCGCCGGTTCAAGCTGATCGTCGACCGCTCGACTGGCACCGAGATTCTCCACGACCTCGAGCTGGATCCGGCCGAGACCACCGACTTCGGCTCCCGCAACGCCCAGGTCCGCGACACCCTGCGCGACGAGATCCGGCGCTGGCGCGCGGGCCTCGACACCGGATTCACGCCCGTGCCGATGACCCTCGACGCCGACGAGATCGAGCGGTTGCGCGCCCTCGGTTACGTCCAGTAGGTTGGGACAGGAGGTGCAGATCCACCCATGAGACGGCTGCTTTTCCTTCTCGTCATCGCCGGGCTGTGGCCCGCGGTCGCATTCGCCGACTGGGCGGATCGGCCCGATCCGGTCTGGCAGGACGGCGACACCATCCACGCGCGCGGACGCGGCTCGTCGGAGGGCGGCGCGGCCGAGCGCGCGCGCGACTCCCTGAAGATGGCCGTGGCTGCGTCGTTGCCCGATCTGGACCCGGCCCTCGTGGCCCGCAGCGCCGTGATCGGCGAGCGCCGCACCGAGGGGGACTGGACGCTCGTCCGGCTGGACTTCCACGCGGCCAACGGCAAGGCCTGCAGCAAGCCCAAGGTGTGGTTCGACCGCGCCATGAAGGCCCGCGCCGACGGCTCGGACACCCGCGCCGCGGCCGCCCTCGCCCAGGCAGCCTGGCGCAGCCCGGAAGAGGTGGGCATCCTCGATGCCCTGGCCCTCCACCTGGCCGGCCTGGGCTTCTGGGGCAGCGCGGCCATGCTCTACGACGCGGCCGTCGCGGCCTTCGAGGAGCCCCCGCTGTCGATGATGCGCAGCCGCATCACGGTGCACCTTTGGATGGGGGACAAGGCCGGGGCGAACGTGGCCGTGGACGCCCTGCGAGAGTACGACCCCATCGACGAGGAGCTGCAGACCCTGGAGAGCCTGGTGTTCTCCATGGAGCCGAGCCCCCTGAGGCTCGTCGAGCAGGAGGTCATGCCGCTCAACGTGGAGACCCACGACGCGGAGCTGGCGGTGAGGTTCGCCGTGTGGGCGCTGATGGACCAGGGCACCCGAGACGCCCTGGTCGAGCGCGACCTGAAGCGCGGTGACGTGGACGGGACGGTGATCCTCGGCGGACTCCGGTTCCAGGGGTTGCGCGGCCACCTCGCCGGCGACGACGTGCTGGAGGTCCGCGACCGGGACGACCGTGAGTGGACCGTCACCGTCACACCGGGTCCGGCCGGAGCCTCCTGTCTGGCCCAGGCGAGCCGGTTCGAGGCGCCGGAATCCCTGCCCGCGGACCGGCTCCACGTCGGCGGGCTGTTCCCCATCGAGGATCCCGCCGGCGGCGCCCGCGTCGACGAGGGCTGGCTGGTGCCCGTGTACTACGTGGACGAGACCAGCGGCGAGGACCGCATCCAGCTCCAGCTGTTGCTGCGGTGGGGCGATCGAACCGCCACGATCGCCGTCGACGGCGCCATGGGCGAGGAGCACCGTGGCCGCCCTGGCATCCTCACCTGTCCGGAGCTCGTCCAGATGCTGGTCTCGACCGCCCACCCCAGAAAAGGAGAGACATCATGATCCGCCACCTGGTCCGCTGGTTCGCGCTGCTGACGATCGCCGCCCCCGTGGGAACGGCGTCGGCGCAGATCCTCGTGGCCGCGGAGCAACCCGGCCCCGATTGCGGTGGGTGAGGCTACACCGGCCCACAGGGTACTGTGAGCCAGCTCAACGACGACAGCTACTACGACTTCGACGCCCTGGTGGTCCTCGTGGACGAGCTCGACGAGGCCGCCGAGCTCGCCGCGTACGACGTGGTCATCCTCGGTGACGCTGGGTACACGTCGGCCGACTGGTCCGGCTTCGAGGCCGAACTCGAGATCTGGGTCGACGGCGGCGGTGGCCTCGTGGTCACCGGGTACGGCGCCCGCCAGAGTGTCTGCGACGCGGCCCCGGCCGTGGCGAGCATGCTGCCGGTGGCCTGCGACGACGCCGAGGTCGAGGGCGCCACCCTCTCCGTGGACGACCCCACGCACCCGGTCAGCGACGAGGTCCCCGACTTCACGATGGTGTCCTACATCCACAGCGACACCAGCCCCACCCTCGCGGTGGACGGCAGCGGCCTGATGCTGGCCTCGGACGGGAACTGGGCCGTGGCTGTTCGGGACCACGGCCTGGGCCGCGTGGTGTACCTGGCGCCCGTGTACATGGGCAAGACCTCCTACGGCTCGTCCTACCTGCGCGCCGGCGAGGAGGATCAGCTGCTCGAGGAGGCGGTGGCCTGGGCGGGCGGGTGCATCGACAGCGACGGCGACGGCGGCCTGGACTCCGGATGTGGCGGCGACGACTGCGACGACACCGACCCCGCCGTGTATCTCGGCGCCGTCGAGGCCTGCAACGCCATCGACGACGACTGCGACGGTGTCGTCCCCGACACCGAGATCGACGACGACGGCGACGGCCTCGCCGAGTGCGAGGGGGACTGCGACGACACCGATCCCGCCATGAACCTCGACGACCTCGACGCCGACGGCGCCAGCCCCTGCGACGGCGACTGCGACGACACCGATCCCGCCCTGAACATCGACGACACCGACGGCGACGGGTGGTCCCTGTGCGACGAGGACTGCGACGACGACGATCCGAGCCGCTACCCCACCGCCACCGAGGCGTGCAACGGCATCGACGACGACTGCGACGACGTCGTCCCCGACACCGAGATCGACGACGACGGCGACGGCCTCGCCGAGTGCGAGGGCGACTGCGACGACACCGACCCGGCTGTGGGCGCCGACGACCTCGACGCCGACGGGTACACGCCCTGCGACGGCGATTGCGACGACACCGACGCCACCATCCACGAGGGCGCCGAGGAGATCCCCTACGACGGCATCGATCAGGACTGCGACGAGGCCGATCTGACCGACGTGGACGGCGACGGCCACGACGCCA
>CAYRNR010000209.1:0-12456 GCA_964425605.1 uncultured Rickettsiales bacterium
AAGAAATCAACTAACTCACGAGTTAGTTGATTTCTTGCGAGCGTCCCTTTTCCCTCTTTTCCCGCTAGCCGCCAACGTACTCGTCCATCGACATGTACTCGAGCTCCTCGCCCTGCACCGCGCGGATGACGTAGTTCGCGCGGACGTTGGTGAACGTGGTCACGCTGTGGTCCGCGTCTGGCCAGTGGATGTCGAGGGTGTCCACGGTGCAGTGCTCGCCCGTGCCGATGAGCTGGAGGAGGTCGTTCTGCTGGCCGTCGATGCCGTGGCCGCCGGTGACCTCTCGGATGAAGACGTCGTCGCCAGCCGTGGCGACGATGCGGGCGCCGATGGCGTCGTGGTTGCTCGTGCCGGTGCCCTCGAGTTCGATCATCAGGCGGTTGGCGTCCTGGCCGTAGTCGTTGCGAAGGACGTAGACGTAGGCGGCGCCGGGGTTGGGGGGCGTGTCACCAGACTCCCAGCGCATCAGGGACGTGCCCATGACCACGTCGTAGTCGCCGTCGCGGTCGAAGTCGGTGAGGCTGACCCCGTGGCCGCGGTGGATCTGGAGGCCGGAGTTGGAGGTCTCCTCGACGAAGGTGCCGTCGTCCTTCTGGCGCCAGAAGCAGCTCCAGGTGTCGGGGTAGTCGGAGGACGCGACGAGCACGTCGAGCTGGCCGTCGTGGTCGAAGTCGAACAGGGCGCCGCCGAGGTCACCCTCGTTGGCGTAGAGGTTCCACGAGCCGCCGGCGTACTCGCGCTCCAAGCCGGTGCTGGGGTTGCCGGGGCGATCGTACTCGCCGCCGGTGCCCACGCCGTCGTTGATCAGCAGCTCGGTCATGTCCGAGGACTGGCCGGCCCAGCCGTGGCGCAGCTCCACCGCCAGCAGGTCCATGTCGCCGTCGTTGTCGAGGTCGCCGCAGATGGACGCCGCGGAGTTGCCGCCGTTGCGGAAGGGCTGGTCGTCCCAGCCGTGGCTCCAGTACTCGGTGTCGTAGTAGTAGTTGTCCGTGTAGTCCTCGTTGTCGTCGGACGCGTAGCCCACGTCGCGGCCGATCTCGTCGTAGGTGCCGTCGCCGTTGGCGTGCCACAGCATGTTGAACTGCCGGCCGTAGGCGGTGGACATCAGATCGGTGAACCCGTCCCCGTCCACGTCGCACGCGGTCACGCCCCAGGTGGGCCGGTGGTTGGTGCCCGCGGACAAGTGGGTGAGGTACGAGCTCGAGACGGTCTCCATGCCCGCTTCGATGGTGATGTCGGTGAACGATCCCAGGCCGTCGCCGACGAACAGGGAGTCCTGACCCGAGCTGTCCACGTAGCCGTACTGCGCGTAGTGGTGGCCCACGTACAGGTCGAGGAAGCCGTCGTGCTCGTGGTCCACCATGGCCGCGGCGACCACGGCGTCGTAGTCGGGATCGTCGGTGAACACGTTCTCGGGGCCCAGCACGAAGGTGCCGTCGCCGTTGTTGAGCAGGATCTCCGAGCGATCGTTGTTCTCCTCGGTGCCCACGCCGAAGAAGGTGGCCGTGTACGCGTCCGTGTCGCCGTCGTTGTCCAGATCGCCGAAGATGGCGAACTGGGACGTCCGCCCCTGCTCGCCATCCCGTGTGTCGGTGAATCCCGACTCGAACGTCACGTCCTCGAACGCCGCGCCGCCCACGTTGAGCAGCAGCCGCACGTTGTGCGCGGGTTCTGCCGGATCGTCCCGCGACTGGCTGGCCTTGGACAGGTACAGGTCGGGCCAGCGGTCGTCGTTGACGTCGGCCGACGCCACCAGGCTGCCCTGGATGTCCAGGCCGTCCACGCCCAGGCCCAGCTCGTCGGTCACGTCGGTGAACCACGGGCCGTCGCCCAGGGCCGGCGGCTCGTTGCAGATCACCTCGGGCCCGCCGTCGGTGTCGTCGTCGTCGGCCGCGTCGTCGTCGGCGGCCGAGTCGTCGTCGTCGCCGGGACAGCCGAGGGTGAGCAGGGACAGGGACATCACCAGGGCCAGCCACCAGGGGAAACGAGCGTCCATGGAATCCTCCGTGCACCGAAGACTCGTCCAGGACGTTGCCGCGGTCAAGGGAGGTTGCACCGCCATCGCGAGGAAACTCCGTGATTCCATATATTTCCGAAATTCCCTATAATATGGAATGCCATGGATAGTATCCCCGAAGACTCAGGTCGCATCAGCGCCGTGGACCCCGCCGTCCTGGCTGCGCTCCCTTCTCCACCGGGCACCACCGCGCCGAACACCTGCCCGTTCGCCGACCTGTGCCCCTGGCAGACCTGGAATCGCCCTCCCGAACCGCCGGCCCACCCCCTCGCGGCGCCCGCGAAGCCGCCCGAACCGGCGGAGCAACCGCCCGATCCGCCGGAGGAGCCGTCCTGGCGCAGCTCCGCCACCCGTCGCAAGGCGCCGCCCGAACCCCTCGTGCTAAGGCCCCTGAGCCACGAGGAGCTGGACCGGGTGCGCGACGCAGAACGGGTGGACGGGCGGACCCTCGCTCGGCTGCGGCGTATCCGGGGCGTGAGCCTCGAGACCATCTGCGATCGCACGAAGATCTCGATGATGATCCTGCGCTTCATCGAACAGGACCGGCACGAGGACCTCCCCGCGACCATCTACCTGCGGGGGTACCTGGAGCAGGTGCGTTCCCTGCTGGGCCTCCCGGCCCTCGTCATCGAGAGGTACCTCGAAGACCTGCCCGACGAGGGCGAGCTCGACGGGCCCACGGTGAGGATCCGCCGTACCTAGCGCGTCGTCACCAACCGATAGCGCACGCCGCCGTTGTCGTAGGCCATGTGGAGGTCGCCGGTGGCGTCGGCGGCGATGGCGCAGCGGCTGCCCGGGCCGACGTCGGTGATCGGTCCGAAGTGATCGGGGCCCAGCGGGGAGATGTACGTCAGCTTCACCCGGCCGTCCGCGCCGGTCCAGCACAGGAAGGAGCCGCCCCCGCGCGCCGCGGCCCAGATGGGGGTGAACCGCTCCACGCCGTTGCCGTACTCCGCGATGTCCGGGGCCACCTGGTACGCCGCGTCGATGGGGAACATCATCTGCTCGCCGTCGAAGATGTTGATCAGCAGGCCCTCGTAGCTGCCCGCGAGGTACGCCACCTGCGGGTTCTCGAGGTCGACGCCGACCGATGGGTAGTGGCTGTCACCCCACTGCGGGTAGGTGTGGGACAGCCAGGCGACGGGGCCGAGGCCCTGCCCTAGCCGGGTGGTGTTGTGATAGCCGCCGTCGTTGCCGCCCAGGTTCCAGATCCCGGTCGCCGCGTGCCACACTCCGGGCTGGCTCCCGCCGTACGCCGGCGCGATGCGGAACCGGATGCCCTCGCCGCTGTCGCCCGGAGACAGCGTGATGTCCTGCTCGTAGTTGCCCTGGGCGTCGAACCGATAGGTCGGGTGGGGTTGGCCGCCCATCCGCCAGGAGTTGTCCGGATAGTACGGATCGAGGGAGAGGTTGCCCGAGAAGCCCGTGTAGGGGCGGATGTTCTCGGCCCACGCCTGGGTCGGCGCGTGGCTCATGTCCGTCAGCAGCAGCACCCACTCACCGGTCACGTCGGCGTCCCCGGCCAGGAACGTGGTGAAGGACACCCACCCCCGGTCCGCCGCGTCGATCTCCATGTGCACCGAACCCATCGCGCCGCCGGGCACGAACCACGGCTCCTCGGCCTGCCAGTCGCCGCTGAGCTGATGATAGGCGCACAGGCCGGCCGAGTAGTTCTCGACGATCACGTGGGGCTGGCCGGCCAGGTCCACGTCGATGGTGATCGACCTGAACCCGCTGGTCACTCCGATGGCGACCTCCTCGCCCACCACGTCGATCTCGGTCCGGGTCGTGTCCTCGGTGGTGTCGTCGTCATCGGCCGGCGTGGCCGAGTCGTCGTCGGACGGCGCGACGCTGTCGTCGTCGCCTGGGAGGGTGTCGTCGTCCGAGGTATCGGCGCAGGTGACGAGCGCGGTGAGTAGGACGGCAGGAGCGATCCGGATGAGCGTCTTCATGCAGCCACCTTACTACGCTCCCGGGGTGGATCAGGGAGCTATCGGTGCGACAGCCCAGTCGAGGGGGTGGTTCGCAGCCAGACGCTGCACCTCGACCAGGCTCGCGATGAACTCGCCGTCCTCACCCGCGCGGTGCGGGTTGTAGTACTCCCAGACGATCTCGCCGTCCCGCGTCACCTCGATGGCCCGGCCGTTGTCCGATTCGGTGATCAGCGTGCCGCCGTTGGACAGGCGCTGGCTCGTGCCACAGGTGTGCGTGTAGAGGGGCTGTGCCTCGGTCCCGCCGTATTCCCAGGCGAGCGTCATCTCTGGCAGCGAGTACTCCAGCACGCGCGAGCGGCCCACCTCTCCACGGTTGTCGAACAGCAACAGGTTCCCCGACTCCAGGACCCGCGGATCATGCTGCTTGGCGTAGCCGCCCCGGTGCATCCACACCACCTCCGCCCGCTGAAGGTCCACCACCAGCAGCGCATCGAGGGTGTGGCTGGAGATCAGCACGTTCCCCGCCGCGAACTCCGGGGCCTTCTCCGCCAGGCTCCCGTCCAGCACCCGCACCGCGTTCGCGTGGAACATGTCCCCCTCTGCGTCCGCGTTGGCCTTCCACAGGGCCTTCCATTCGCCCGCGAACGGCTCCGAATTCTCGAAGCACTGGAGCAGGGACACCTGCCGGACGATCGAGCCGCTCGCATCCAGTACGGTGATCGAGTCCTCCAGGACCGGGAGCACCGGATCCACGCGTGGCACCAGGTGCGCCTCCCTGGTCAGGGTGTAGATCGATCCGTCGTCCTGCACCTCGAGGTCGTGGTGCGCCCGGCACGGGTTCGCCCAGAGCACGTTCGACTTCGAGTCCAGCTTGACGATCCCCATCCCCTCGTAGATCGCCAGGAGGTCCCCGTTCTCGAAGAGATGCACGTGTCGCAGGTATTGCGTCCCGGTCTTCGTTCGTGCGACGGGGAAGTCCGGCCAGATCGTCCAGAAGTCGGCCCGCCATTCGTGGAGCACCCGCCCGTCCATGTCCATGAGCTGGGCGATCTGGCCGTGGCCCGACGTGAGCAGATTCACCCCGGGAGACACGCGCTCGGTGTCGTGGAGCGTCACCCCGGACAGCCCCTCGCCCGGGCGAGAGCCGGTGGCGTAACCCAGGGCCTCGAGCTGCTCGATCTGGGCCCGCTGCTCCTCGGTGAGGTCACCGTCGAACTGATGGGTGCGGATGCCGCGGTAGCGGCCCGAGCCGTCGAGCTTGGCCTCTTCTTTCTGGAGGGCGACGATCTGGGGATCGGAGGGTTGGGTGGCGGGCTCGGGGGTTGTGGGGGCGGGGGATTTGCAGGCGGAGAGGAAGAGGAGGAGGGCGAGGAGGATCGGGAGTGGGAGTGGGGACTGCACGGGGGGTGGATGCTACTACAAAGAAGAGACTGGAGACTGTGGCGGTGATGGAGAGGCGGGAGAAAGAAGAATCACGCAACGACGCGACGACGCAACGACGCAACGAGGACGGGGGCAGGAGAGGCTCCCTGGGCGCGCTTCGCGCGAGAAACTCCAGGGAGGATCGAGACTCGAGATCTTGTTGTTGTCGTGACTAGATACAGCGCGGCAACAGTCCCACTCCGATGCCCCGAACCGAATCCGTAGCGTCGACGTTGCGTCCGTTGCGCCGTGGCGTCGTTGCGTGCTTCCCCCGCTTCATGCTTCTCAACCCAGCAGCCGCAACCCTGGCGGCAGGGCCTCCCCGAGGAGTCTGCGGTCGATGGGCTCGTCGGCGACGACCTCGCGGACGAGCCGCTGCCAGTTCTTGGACTTCTTCTCCTTGATGAGCCGCTCGAGCACCCTGGCGCGCAGGTCCTCGTCGATGTCCCGGGAGCGATCGTCGGTGCGACGGGCCATCAGGGCGAGGGCGAGGGCGAGGTGATCGATGCGCTTGCCCTTCAGGGCGAGGACGCGATCGATCCAGGCCTCGACGCGGTCCGTGGGCGCGACGGTCTCGATGCCGCCGTAGATGGGGACGCGGGCGCCGAGGCGGCCGAGGCACCACAGGGCCTGGGGCGGCGGATCGCCGGCGTCGATGCGGTCGAGGATGTGCTCGCCCACGTCTCGCTTGGCGCGCAGCGGGACACGCTCCAGGGAGGCGGCGAGCATCCAGATCTGGACGAGCTCGTTGGCGGAGGGGGGGACGGCGTCCTTGCGGCGCTTGGCGAGGCCGAGGACGGGGAGCAGGCCCTTGAGGAGCGCGGTCTGGACCTTGCGGTCGAGGCCGCCGGCGACGCGGCGCCAGAGGATCCACCACTCGGCGCGGACGCGGTTGTCCCAGGAGCGGCAGCCGCCCTTGAGGATGGGGAGCATCTGGTCGAGACGCTCCTCGTCGCCGGCGAAGCCGTATCCGGGACGGAGGCAGAAGCCGGTGAGGTTGTACCAGGCGGCCTCGAGCTCCGGCGGGCCGGTGCGGTGGGCGACGTCGGGGCGGAGCACCTCGAAGAAGCCGCGGATGGTGGGCAGCGGCCACTGCTCGCGCTTGCACTTGAGGACCTTCTGGAGGCGCTGGAGCAGCTTGCGGTTGCTGGGGGCGCCCTCGGGGCCGAAGTACTGGGCGAGGAGGTCGTGGGCGGACTCGACGCGGGCGGGATCGAGGTCGCGGAACGTGGGCTCGGTGTCGTCGTCGCCGTCGCCGGACTGCCCGCGGAGGTCGAACTCGAGGCGGATGTCGTCCTTGCCGTCGGTGCGGGCGGCGACGAGGTCGAGGGTGCCGACCTCGCTGAGGCGCGCGCGGAGGTGGACGGGGACGCGGCGGTTGCCGGAGCCGGGAAGGCGCGTGTGCAGCGGCGGCAGGGGCTGGAGCCGTTCGTCGTCGGCCTGGAGGACCTCGCCGACCTTGCCGCGGTGGCTCGTGGCGGTGAAGAGCGGGAACTGGACCTCCCGACCGACCGCGAGGCTGAGCTCGTGGCCGTCGAGCTCGATCTGCTGGCCCTCCTGCATGCCCTGGGGGGCGAGGCAGAGCGCGGCGCTCCGGAGGCGCTTGCGGCCGCGGCCCTTCTTCTTGCGGTGCTCCAGGCCCACGTACACCGAGTGGGCGAGGCCGGAGACGATGCGGATACCGCGGCCCCGGCGGACGAGGCCGTAATAGGCGGCACCCAGGGCGACGGCGAGGTCGAGGGAGGTGGTCGAGAGCAGCCGCGGCGGTGCGCCCGGGGACCAGCCCCCGATCACGTCGAGGAGGCGCCGCGCCACCAGGGGCGGGTTGAGCACGCCGCCGTTGAGGAGCACGCCGTCGACGGGGGCGTCGTCGCCGCTCTCGCGCCGATAGCGGGCGAGGAAGGCGGCCACGTGGCGAGTGACGGCGGTGTCGTGGGCGTATGGGAGTCCCCACTCGCGGAGTCCCAGCCCCTTGCGGCGCAGGACCTCGGCGTCCGGGCCGACCTCCGGGAAGAAGCCGTCGAGGACGGCGTCGATGACGTCCTGGCGGGCGAGCTCGACGCGGAGCTGGCCGCCGATCAGGGCGCTGCCGCGGCCGGGGATGACCACCGAGGCGGTGTCGGGGCCCTCGTCGGCGAGCAGCGACTCGCGGGCCAGGCGGCACGACTGGCGCAGGGCCTGCCAGCGGCGGCCGTCCAGGCGCGCGGCGCCGCGGTCGAGGCGGGACTCGACCAGGGCGGCCAGGGCGAGGTCCATGTTGTCGCCGCCGAGCATCAGGTGCTCGCCGACCGCGACGCGCTCCAGCTCGGGCTCGCCGCCGGCGCGCTCGACGCGGATCAGGGTCAGGTCGGTGGTACCGCCGCCCACGTCGACGACGAGGATGAGGTTGAGGCGCTCGAGTTCACGGTCGATGTCGGGGCCCTGGTTGGCCAGCCAGGCGTAGAAGGCGGCCTGGGGCTCCTCGACCAGGGTCACGCGGGGGAGACCGGCCTCGCGGGCGGCCTCGGCCGTGAGCTGGCGGGCGACCTCGCCGAAGGAGGCGGGCACGGTGACCACGAGATCCTGGGCCGCCAGGGCCGCGTCCGCGTCACCTCGCGCCTGGAGGTGATCCCAGGCCCGCCGCAGGTGCGCCAGGTAGGCGGCGGAAGCCTGCACCGGCGAGACGCGAGCGTCCATCTCGGCGGGCGTGCGCGGCAGGAACGGCGCGGTGCGGTCGACGCCGTCGTGGCACAGCCAGGACTTGGCCGAGTGCACGATGCGGTCCGGGATCTCCGCCCCGCGGCGGCGGGCCATCTCGCCGACCACGCCGTCCTCGGACTCACCCCACGGGAGATCGGTGCTGCCTTCGGGCAGCTCGTGGGGTCCGGGGAGGTACAGGAAGCTGGGCAGCAGCGGCCGCGTCACCACCTCACCGGCGGCCTCGAGCTGGGGCACGTCTAGGATGTGGACCGGCTGCTCGCCGAGCCCGGCGTCGGGATTGCCGCGGGCGAGGACGCAGTGGGTGGTCCCGAGATCGATCCCGACGGTGAGGCGGGAACTCACGATTCGCGCATCCGCACGTCGAACTCGAGCTTCCAGCGGCCAGGACCGTCGCGCTCGACACACCACAGCTGCAGCGTGCCCACCTCGGTGACCGAGGACTGCAGGCGCACCGGGACCAGGGTACCCTCGCGGCCCTCGGCCTCGAGCACGGTCATCAGCGGTGGCATCTCGGCGAGCTCGGCGTCGAGGTCCCACGACTCCACGGTCGTGCCGACGCGGTCCCCACGGCGCGCCGCCGAGGAGAAGAACCGGAACTCGGTGGGGCGCCCCACCACGAGGCCGAAGTCCCGGCCGCCCAGCTCGGCGTCGGAGCCCTCCTCCATGCCCAGCGGGGCCACGCAGACCCCCTCGACCGGAGGCGGCATGCCGGGGATGGCGGGCATGGCGCTCTCGACCCCCACGTAGTAGGCGTGGCCGAGGCCGCCGCGGATGCGCAGGCCCTGGCCCTCGCGGACCCAGGCGTAGGTGGCGCCGCCGAGGGCGACGGCCTGCTCCATGTCGCGGGCCCCCAGTTCGCGCGCCGGGGGCGCGCCCGACGTCTGCAGCCAGCTGTTGAGGATGCCCAGCACGCGCTCCCGCAGCAGGGTCGAGCGGAACACACCGCCGTTGAACAGCACGGCCGTGGGCATGGCGAAGCCCGCGGCTTCGGCCGCATCCGACGCCCGATCCGTCACGTCCGCCAGGGCGCCCGCGTGTCGGGCGAGGAACGCGGCGAGGTGCGACGTGATCGCCGCGTCGGCCGCGTACTCCAGGCCCCACTCGGCCAGGCCGAGGCCGCGCGCCTCGCGGGGACGGGCGCTGACGTCGACCTGCGGGAAGAACCCCTCCAGCAGGACCTGCTCGGCCTCAGCGCGCAGCACCTCGGCGCGGATGGTGCCGCCGACGAGCTTGCTGCCGCGCCCGGCGATGGACACGGGGAGCTTCTGCACGACGTTGTTGGAGAGGATGGCCTCCTTGGCCGAACGGCAGGCGTGGCCCAGCTCCAGGAACTGCCAGCCGTCGAGGCGGGTGCCCTCGCTCGCCATACGGCTGCGCACCTGGTGGGCCAGGGCCAGGTCCATGTTGTCGCCGCCGAGCAAGATGTGCTCACCCACGGCCACGCGGGTCAGCGCCAGGTCGCCGCCCTCTTCGGACACCGCGATGAGGCTGAGATCCGTGGTACCGCCGCCCACGTCGCAGACCAGGATGACGTCGCCCACCTTCACCTGCTTGCGCCACGCGCCGCGGGTCGCGCCGATCCAGGCGTAGAGGGCGGCCTGGGGCTCCTCCAGCAGCACGGGCTCGGGGATTCCGGCCGCGGCAGCGGCCTCCACGGTCAGGTCGCGCGCCGAGGCGTCGAAGGACGCGGGCACGGCCAGCACCACGCGCTCGTCCGCCAGCGAGCCCTCGCCCCACGCGGCGGCCAGGTGCGCGAGGTACCGCGCGGAGGCGTCCACCGGTGAGAGCTTGGGCACCGCGTCGGCGGCCTTCCACGGCAAGATCGCGTCCCTGCGGCTGACGCCGGTGTGACACAGCCAGGACTTGGCCGAGGACACGAGGCGGCCGGGCACCTTGGCGCCCTGCTCGCGGGCAAAGGCGCCGGCGCAGAACGAGCGTCCCGCGGCCCAGGGCAGATCGAGGCTGCCCTCGGGCAGCTCGTGCTCGCCGGCCAGGTACAGGAACGACGGGAGCAAGGAGCGCGTCGACACCTCTCCGGGCTGGATCACCTGCTGGATCGGATGGATCGCGGGTTCCTCGGCCTCCTCCCCGCCCAGGGGCAGGTGGGCCAGGGCACAGTTGGTGGTGCCCAGATCGATGCCGACGCCCTTGCTACGGGCCATGGATCAGACCTCCACTTCCGCAGCGGCCACGACCATCGGATCCATGGTCTCGGGCAGGTCGGGCAGCCGGATAGCGGCCGCGCGCCAGCCATGGTGGACGAGGGTCCCCCGGAACGGCGGCTCCCCCTGGAGGTCACCCACGAGGCGGATGGCCGACGCGTCGAACCCCGCCTCCACGGCCACGCGGGCGCCCTCGTCGCCGTCCATGGCCGGGACGAGCTCCACGAACTCGCCCAGCGCCTTGCGGCACCCGCCGTGCACCCGCCGGGCGGCCGCGCCGATCTGGGCGTCGCTGGCGGGGCCGATGTCCTCCTGGAGGAAGTCCACCAGCCGGCCCTCGCGCTGCAGCACGGCGAGCAGCCGCGCAGCGCCCCGTTCGCCCTCCTCGGAGACCGTGCGGGGCTGCGCAGGCTCGGGCAGGGCCCCAGAGTCGAGCAGCTGCTTCACGGACTCGGCCGCGCCGCGGTCGAACCAGATCTTGAAGAAGCACCTCATGGCGAAGAAGTAACGTGCGATGAAACCCACGATGACCTCCGTTGGCGCAAAGGACGCCCAACGATTCTGGACGGGCTGGCTCAGTCGAGCTCGACGATGGAGAGCCTCAGGCCGGGCACGCCGCGCACCACCCGCACCATCTGGTCGAAGTCGATGGGCTTGCGGATGTAGGCCGCGGCCTCGTGGTCCTCGGACCACAGGATGTCGCGCTCGGACCCGGACGCCGTGAACACGGCGATGGGGATACCCGAGAACGCCGGGTCACCGCGCACGATCTGGAACAGCTCCTGGCCGCTCATGCCGGGGAGGTTGAGGTCGAGCAGGATCAGGCCGGGACGGGGCGCGTCCTCGTACGGAGCCTCTTGCCGCAGGAACGCCAGCGCGCGGGGTCCGTCCGCCACGTGGAAGATCTCGTTGTGGAGCTGCCCCTCGGACAGCGCCTCGCGGGTCAGCTCCACGTCTGCGGGGTTGTCCTCGACCAGCAAGATGGGGATGGGTCGGGCTGTTCCGTGACCGCTCATGGGCTCTCTCCCGTTCGACGAGGTCCACTACTCCACCTACCACGGGAACCGGGGCGGCTCAAGCACGCGTGACGCGCGCGTTCAGCTGATTTCGAGGCGCGAGAACAGCACGGACCCCACCGTGACGGTGAGCACGCAGAAACCACCGAGCACCGACAGGGACAGCAGCGGGGGGAAAGCGCCCATGTCGGCCAGCAGCCCGCGCAGCAGATCCACGCCGTAGGTCAGGGGATCCGCGTAGCACAGGGGCCGCACCCAGGACGGCAGGTTGTCCACCGGGAACAGCGCGCCGGAGAGGAAGAAGATCGGGAACACGAAGAAGTTGACGATGAGCGAGAAGCCGTGCAGGTCGTCGAGGATGCTCGCGAAGATCAGGCCGACGCCCACGAAGGCGGCGCTGATGAGCACCATCACCCCCAGCGCGCCGAGCACGTTCAGCGGTGAGACCGACAGGTCCGCGCCCAGCAGCAGCGCCCCGGTCCCCACGAGAATCCCCTGGATCAGCGCGATGGTCATCCCGCCGGCGATGCGCCCCAGGACGATGGAGAGCCGGCTCACCGGGGTGACCATGATCTCGCGCAGGAACCCGAACTGGCGATCCCACATCACGTGCAGCCCCGAGAACACCGACCCCATGAGCAGGGTCATGCCCACCATGCCCGGGGCCAGGAACGTCATGTAGTCGCCGTCGGTGGGGATGCCCATGGCCGCGCCGCGGAGCCCTGCGCCGAGGAACCCGAGGAACAGCAGCGGCATCACCAGCGATCCCACCACCCGGCTCGGGGCGCGCTTGAACCGGATCATCTCGCGCAGCCACATCACGTGGATCGCTCGCCACCCGATGAGCGGCGTCCGCACCACGGTGGGCTGGCGAGCCATCAGCGCCTCCTCTGGGCGTGCATGATCGCGCCGGCGCCCTCGCCGTGGTCGCGCATCTCGCGGCCCGTGTAGTGGAGGAACACGTCCTCGAGGGTCGGCTGGCGCAGCTGCAGCGACGTCAGCTGGCCACCGGCGCCGCGGATGGTGTCGACCAGGTCGGTCACGCGCTGCTCGGCGTGGTCCAGGGTCAGGGCCAGGGCGTCGCCGCTCGGCGTGACCTTGGACACGAACGGGAGGGCACCCAGGGCCACGGCCACGGCCTCCCCTCCCCCGGAGACGCGCAGGTGGACCGCGTCGCCGCCCACCGACTCCTTGAGCCGCTCGGG
>CAYRNR010000210.1:0-12409 GCA_964425605.1 uncultured Rickettsiales bacterium
AAAGAGCGTCAACCTTCGAGAAGCAATCTAGGACGTGGGATGGGGACCGTCAACGAGGGATCCCGAGGGGTTTGGAGGGCTCCGAAAAGGACCGTATCCAGGGACGTTTGGAGAGAATCTTTCTTTCAAAAACAACGAACGGCGGAGGGGCGGGGGGAAGAGATGAGGAAGCGTACGAGAGACGTGGAGCGATCGGCCCGAGCGCAGCGGCGCGAACCGGTGGTTTTGATAACCGCGAGGGCCAGGAGCCAGTGCAGAAAAGGACTGGTTCGGCAGAGACGGGGGCGGGTGGCAGAACGAGTGTTCGGAGGATGTTGAAGGGGGTCAGCGGAGGTAGATCCCGTCGGATACCGCCCTCTCGCCGTGGTGGTCGGCTTCACCGTTGTCGGACGGATGATTCACCACGTCGCCGATCCAGCAATCCCGGACGACCATGGTGGTGGAGCCGCCCCCGTCGAGGTTGGCTGCGTCCACGGCGCCCAGGTCGATCATCAGCTGGGCGAGCTGGTCGGTGGTGAGGCCGTCGCCGGCCGAGGTGCGACCGTCGACGGTGACGAGCAGGAGATCGCCGGTGGCGGTCAGCCCCATGGCGGAGCGGGGGTGGCGCGAGGTGTAGAAGCTGCTGGACGGATCGTCGGGATCGACGGCGACCACCCCCTCGGTGACGAGGCTGGGGTGGGAGCCGACGGCGTCGGTGACGTCGGGCCAGTCCGCGCCGTAGTCGATCCACTCGAAACGGCGAGGTTCTCCAGGATTCCAGCCGAGGGTGCGCTGGGCGCCGCCGGTGCAGGTGTTGGCGGCGTGGAGGACGCCGTCGGCCTTGATCAGGTCGAGGGGGGCGCAGCCGCTGGCGAAGAAGCCCGCGTTGACGCCGGCGAGGGCGCCGAGATCCGCGGCAGCGTCGGGCACGGTGAGGCAGCCGTCGTGGTCGTGGGGCTGCACATCGATGGAGAGGCCAGCCGCGACGGTGAGCACGTTGACGGTCTGGTCGCCGCCGTGCAGGTCGGGGCTGCGCAGACGAGACCAGGCGACGCCCTCGTCGACGTGTACCTCGGTCCAGACGTCGTCGGCGATCCACTCGAAGGCGATCTCGTAGGGGCCGGGGTGTTCGCCTTCGTCGTCGCTCCACGAGTCCGCGACGAGCCAGTACTCGCCCGCGGGCAGATCGGCGACCTCGAGCTCGATGTGGGCGCGGGCGAGGCAACCGGTGGCGGTGCCGTCGACGATCTCGGGGGACTGCAGCAGGTGGAGGTCCACGTCCACGGGCTCGACGCAGTCGACCTCGGCGCGGAAGGTGCCAGGGTGCTCGGCGATGAAGCGGTAGACGACCTCGGGGCCCTCCTCCCCGAGATCGAGGGCGCAATCGTAGACATCGGCGAGGTCGGTGCCGGAGGTGGTGGTGTCGTGCCGGTCGAAGAACGGCAGGAAGGGGGCTTCGATGGGCTGGTTCCACGTCCCGTGCCCGCGCTCCGAGGTCCGGCCGATGCCGCACAGGTTGTACGGCGGAGGCGGGATGAGGTCGTTCTCGGTGTCGTCGTCGTCGTCGTCGTCCAGGCCCACGTCGTCGTCATCCGCGAGCGAGCTGTCGTCGTCGCCCACCGGATCGCCCGACTCGGACGAGCAGGCACAGAGCAGTCCGACCAGGAACGGTAGAAGAGCTCGGCCCAAGGCTAGCCACCCTCGGCGGCGAGCTCGTCGCCGCGGGAGCACACGCAGCGGAAGACACAGCGGCGGCACTTCTGCAGGGCCTCGACCGTGGCGAAGCGCTCCTCGCTGGCCACGTTCTGGAGCGCGTCGTCGAGGAGATCGCGCATGGTCGCGGCGCTGTCGGAGACGGTCTGCTCTGCCCGCTGGATGTCGGCCTCGGCGAGGCGCCGGCCGTACCGGACTCCCCTGGGGAGGTAGACCTCGGCCACCTCGAAGTGGTGGATGCCGGGCCGCTGCGGGTGACGATCGCGGATCATCCGCGCGTAGAGCACCAGCTGGAGGGTGGCCTCGCTGGGTGCGCGGTTGGAGGGCTCGCGGCCGGTCTTCCAGTCCAGCACCTCGACCACACCGTCCGCGCGCTCGTAGGCGGCGTCGGGGATGGCGTAGATGGGGAAGTCCCCGACCTCCTCCCAGCGGAAGCGGCGGGACTCGAAGTCCCCGCCGTCCGGGGACTCGGCGAGGTGGAAGCGACCGGCTGCGCGCGCCTCGCGGTAGTTGGAGAGGTAGGGCAGGTCGGGGAAGGACTCCAGGCTCGTGCGGACCCCGTCCCACATCTCCTTGAAGCGCTCGCGCGGGACCTCCAGATCGTACTCGTGCAGGTCCAGGCCGAAGGTCTTGGCCTTGCCGCGCTGCTGGAAGATGCGCTTGTGGGAGTTGAGGTACTCCCGCCGCATCTGCTGGTGGATCTCGTCCACCACCTGCTCCACGGGGCGGTCGTGGAACATCAGGGCGACGCCCTGGTGGACCGAGGAGCCGGCCCACGTGGGCAGCGACTGCAGCTGCTTGAGGCGGTAGATTTTTTTAGTACGCGCGGGGGCGCGGTCCTCCCAGCCCAGCCAGTGGCCGTAGTACTGGAACCAGTACTGACGGCGGCAGTACTCGAAGGCGCGGTTGCGCGACGCCGACCAGGAGAACTCCGGATGTGGACCGAGTGCCATGGTCCGATGCTATTACAACCCCTCCTCCACCTCCACTTCCCCCTCCAAGCTCGCCTGGACTTGCTATCCTGTACGCCATCCGCCCCACCGCGGCGACTCTGCTGGAGGCCCACCATGCCCAGGCTCTGGACCCTGCTCTCGCTCTTGGCAGCCCTCGCGATCGTGGGCTGCGACGGCTCGGGGGAATCCCCGGGTGACGACGACGACACCTCGCCAGCCGACGACGACGACGACGACGACGTGGAGTGCGGGGATGCCGAGCCGGTGGGACTGCTGGACGACGCGGGGATCCTGCCCTACCCGTCGATGCACCTGCTGGTGGAGGACGCGGGCACGCCCACGGGGCGGCGCCTGGCCTTCGCGGACGACTCGCTGCCGGTGGCGGCAGGGGGCTCGCCCATGGACATGGATCGGCTGAACCGCCTGGACGGGTTCTCGGTGGCGAACACGTCGGTGGTGCTGATGCCCGACGCGGACATCGACAAGGCGTGTCTGCCGGCGGTGAGCGACCTGGGCGCCTCCATGGATCCGGCCTCGTCCGTCCAGATCATCGACCTCGACAGCGGCGAGCGGATCCCCTGCTTCGCCGAGCTCGACGCCCACCCCGACTGCACGGGCCCCGAGAACCGCACCTTGCTCATCCGCCCCATGAAGGCCATGGCCTTCGCGACACACCACGCGGTCGTGCTCACGTCGGCCCTGGTGGACTCGGCCGGGGACACGGTGCCGACCCCCGAGCGCTTCGCGGCCCTGCGTGACGGCGGGGACGTCCACCCCGGGCTCTGCGAGCGCGTCGACGACTACGAGGCCCTCTTCGATCAGCTCGAGGCGCTGGCCGAGCCGGTGGCTCGCGAGGACCTGGTGCTGGCGTGGGACTTCTACACCGGCAGCGAGGAGACGGTGCACGCGCCCCTGGACGTGATCATCGAGGCCGGCCTGTCGGCGCTGCCCGCCGATCCGGCCCACGATCCGGACTACACGGTGGACTGGGTCGAGGACGCGGACGATGGGCACAACCTCAACCCCCACGTATGGCGCATCGCCGAGGGCAGCTACAACCTGCCCAACTACCTCGACGACGGCGGCGAAGGGGACTTCGACCTCAACGAGGACGGCCTCCCCAGACCTCAAGGAGACGACGACGCCTACTTCATGGCGCTCGTCCCCGAGTCCGTGCGCGACGCCGAGCCCGGGACGGTGCCCGTGTTGATCTTCGGTCACGGGATCTTCTCGGAGCCCGACAACTACCTCGCGGAGATCGACGATCCGCAGGACGCGGTCGCCCTGGCCGACCGCCTGGGCATGATCTTCATCGGGACCAAGTGGCGCGGACTGAGCTCGGACGACTTCCTGGCCGCGGTCACGGTGGCCAACGACTTCGGGCAGTTCCACGTGATCCCCGACAAGGTGGTGCAGGGGGTGGCCAACGCCGTGGCGCTCCCCAGGCTGATCAAGACCCGCTTCACCGAGGCCGAGTTCCTCCAGGCGGCCGGCGGCGGTGGGAGCCTGGTGGACACGGACCGCATCTACTACGCCGGCATCTCGCTCGGCGGCATCGAGGGCGCCACGCTCGTGGCCAACTCCGACATCCTCGAGTACGGCGTGTTCCACGTCGGCGGCGCCATCTGGTCCACCATGCTGGAGAGGTCGAGCAACTGGGAGTACCTGGACACGTTCGTGTGCGACGCCGTGCCCGCGCCCGACGAGCGGCAGATCCTGTACGCGGTGACGCAGCTGCTGTGGGACACCATCGATCCCATCACCCACGCCCACGGGCTGACCGACAAGTCGGTGCTGTGGCAGGAGTCCATGGGGGACGAGCAGGTGCCGAACATGACCACCGAGGCGATGACTCGCACGGTGGGCGTGCCGGCGCTGGATCCCATCGTGGAGCTGCCCTACGGCATGGTGGCGGAGGAGGCCCCCCTGGGCCCCCACTCGTCGGCGCTGATGCAGTTCGATCCCCAGCTGGGGCGGCCGCCGGAGGAGAACCGGCCGGCCCCCGTGACCAACGCCCACTACTACCCGCGGCACACGGACGAGGCCCACGCCCAGATCGAGGTGTTCTTCACCGAGGGGGCCGAGGGCACGATCATGCACCCGTGCGGTGACGTCCCGTGCATCTACTGATCCGCCTCCGGACACACCTGCTGCTCGCCGTCGCCGTGGCGGTGCTGTCCGCCCCGGTCCTCGCCGCGGCCAGCAACGCCTCCGACGCCGCCGGGCAGGGTCACGCCGCGTACAAGAAGAAGAAGTTCCGCGAGGCCGCGAGCTACTTCGAGCTGGCCATCACCTATTCCCCCACCCACGCGGAGTACTACTACTGGGCCTCGCTGAGCCACAGCGGCGCCATGGAGGACCAGGAGGCCTACGAGTGGATCCTCGGCGCCCTGTCACTGAGCGACGGCGACGCCCGCTACCACACCCAGCACGCGCGCGTCTGCCAGTACCTGGGGAACCCCGGGGAGGCGGTGATGGCGTTCGAGAAGGCCATCGCCCGCGGCGCGGCGGACGGCAAGCTGTACGCGGACTACGGCATGGTGCTCAAGCAGTCGGGCCACCCGTACCAGGCCATGGAGGCGTACCGAAAGGCGCTGTCGCTGAACCCCGACCAGCCCGGCGTGGCCTTCGATCTCGGCCAATCACTCATGGAGCTGCAGGACCCCCAGCAGGCCGTGGGAGCCTTCCGCCAGGCCGTGGCCACGGATCCGCGCTGTGTCGACTGCCACCTGGACCTGGGCGACGCCCTGCTCGGCACCGGGAACGCCTCGGCCGCGCTGGCCGCGTACGCCGACGTGCTCCGGCTGTCCCCCGAGGACTACCGGGCCCGGCAGCGCAGCATCCAGGCGTGCTACGCCCTGTCCGACTTCGACGCCGCGCGGCCCCACGCGCAGGCGCTGCAGGCCCTGTACGACGACGACAAGGTGTACGCGCTGGGTGGGATGCAGGCCTACATGGTGGACGTGTTCCAGGTGCGCGATCTCACCGTCAAGGCCTACGAGTACTACGACGGCCAGGCCCCCGAGGGGGTCCACTGGACCTTCCTCGCCTTCGATCCCACGGGCTGGCAGGAGCGCGAGTACGCCGTGCGCGACGCCGTGGCCGTGGCCAGCGCCGGCAAGCGAGCGACGCGCAAGTCCGGCGTGGAGCTGGTGGACATCCGCGACGGCCAGCCCCCCGAGCTGCTCACGGGCTGGACGCAGAAGGTCTCCTATCCGACGGTGCGGACCACGGTGATCGACTGGTTGAAGGTGGAGTAGTCCGCTCAGGCGAAGAGCGCGTCGCCTCGCTCGCGCAATCCCCGCGACAGCTTCAGCGCCATGGCCATGATCGTCTCCTGGGAGTTGACGCCGATGTGGGTGGGCACGACGCCGCCGTCCACCACGAAGAGGTTGGGGTGCTCCCAGACGCGGCCGCCGGGATCCACCACGGAGGTCTCGCGGTCGATGCCCATGCGCACCGTGCCGAGGGGGTGGTACGAGGCGCACTCGAGGAACTTCCACTTCACCGCGTCCACCTGCAGCTGCTTCAGCTCCTCCACCGACGCGAACCGCTCGAAGGGGGGGAAGTGCAGCAGGATCTCGTCCGCGCCCGCCTCGAAGAAGATGCGCCCCATGGCCTGGGCCGCGTCCACGAAGAGCTGCTTGGCCTCCCGGCCCAGCGTGTACAGCATGAGGGGTTCGCGGCCCGGGACGTTGACCACGCGGCCCTCGTCGCGGTCGTGGGTCATCGCGCCGAACGCCATGATGTGCTTGCGCTTCTCCATGTACTCGCGGGCGTCCCTGCCGATGCCCGGCACGTTCGCGCCCATGGCCCCCGGAGGGGTCATGATGGAGATCAGGCTGACACCCTGGTCGGCCATGGTCGGGCTGTAGATCCCCTGCATCGCACCCAGCCCTGCGCGCACCTCGTCGGGGAAGACCCCGTAGACGCGGAAGGAGGGGTGCAGGGTCATGCCCTTGCCCAGCAACCCGGAGCCGCGGCCGACGCGGTTGCGCATCATCAGCTGGGCCGTGTGCACGGTCCCCATGGCCAGCACCACCAACTTGGCCCGGAAGTGGAACCTGCCGAGCTTGCGCGAGCCCTCGCCGATGAACCGGCCCTTCACACCGGTCACCCGGTCGCCGGCGAAGCTGAGCTTGGTGGCCATGGCGTCGCACACCAGCTGCATGCCGGCGTCGACGGCCTCGGGGATGTAGTTGCGGTCCACCGAGTTCTTGGCGCCGATGGGGCACACGAAGTTGCACCGGGAGGCGCCCCGGCAGCCGGTCATGTTCCGCGGAGTGCGCTTGATCTCGAATCCCAGCGCCTCGGCCCCACCGCGGAACCGGCGCGCGCCGTCGCTCAGGGCACCCTCGGGGGTCTCGCGCACGTCCAGATCGGCCTCGATCTCGTCGAAGTACGGCGCCAGCCCGGCCGGACCGTACTCGGTCAACCCCAGGTTCCGCTCCCAGTCCTGCAGCACCTTGTCCGGCGTGCGGAAGCAGACGCCGCCCGTGATGGTCGACGATCCACCGGCGCCCCAGCCCAGCAGGTTGGAGATCACCGGCGAGTCCCCGCGACCCACCGCGGCGGTCCCACCGCCCGCGCGGAACAGCTTCATCATCGACTCGGTGTGGGTGAAGCCGGCCTTCTGCTCGGGCGTGAACCAGGGGCCCTCCTCGAGCAGGATCACGCTGCGTCCGTCCGCCACCATCTCCTTGGCGACCACCGCGCCAGAGGCTCCGGAGCCGACGATCACCACGTCGGCGGAGTCCTCGTGCAGGCGGCCGGTGATCTCACGACCCTGAATGATGGGCACTCGCTCAGCCCTCCGCCGCGGCCAGCTGGGGCGCGCAGGCCGGGAGCTCGTCCATGGCGGCGACATCCGCCGGCAACAGATCCAGCTCCGTGTAGCCAAGCTCCTCGAGGACCTTCGGGTGCTGGTAGTAGTGCATCGACGTGATCAGGCGCACCGCCAGCCCGGCCATGGCCAGCGGCCGGAATCCGTGGTCCATCAGGGCCTCGGTGAAGCGGTGCTGCTCGGGGCGGGGCAACGAGACGAACCGACGGCACCGTCCGATGATCACCAGCGGCAACAGGTTCACGGTGTGCATCAGCAGGGTCATCCCCAGGCCCGTGGTGTACGGCAGCTGGGCCAGGCTGCGGCTGGTGATGTCGGCGAGCCCGATGTCTGCTGGTGTCGTGCGGTCGTCGCGGCCCGGATCGAACAGGCAATCGCACAGGACCTGCAGGATTCGCCGGGCGGACCGTCCCAGGGCATGCTCTCGGCTCATGAATCACCTCCAGAGGCTCAATGGTCTGACCACTTTACCAATTTTCATCCGCACCGCAAGAGTCCTTTTGTACGCGCGTGGAGCAAGCCCCGGGGCGAACGCCCGTGGACTCTGATACGATGCGTGCCCGTCGGGGCGTTTCTCCCCCGATCACACGTGGAGGGCACTGATGAACGGCACCGTACGCTGGTTGTGTATCCCGGGGCTCGCGCTGAGCCTGGGTCTGTTCTGGATGGGTTGTCCCCCCGCCGAGGGCGACGGCGCGGGCGAGGGCGAGGAGACGGCCGCCGCGCAGAAGGCAGAACCGCCGGCCGAGCGCACGGACCTGGTCGAGCTGGCCCACAACACGTCTCTGGTCCCCTCCCCCACCGAGGTCCAGGAGGCCATGCTCCACGCGGGCGTGGACAACCGCTTCGAGGGATTCGTCGAGCGCTACGCCATGAACCTGGGCGACGAGGACAAGGAAGCCGTGGCCCTGCGCACCGGCATCCTGCTCGCCGACCTGGTCCTCACCCTCAACAACTCCGAGAAGGACGTGTTGCTGGGGGACCTGGCGAGCCTGCGCGCCGGCCTCGCCACCATCGGCGCGGGCTCCGACATCGACGCGACCATCGGTCAGGTCATCGACCACGTGAAGACCGACGCCGTGACCCGCCAGGAGCTGTGGGTCCAGGTGGAGGAGATGCGCGAAGCCGTGTACGGCGAGCTCGCCCTGGAGGCGGGCTCCCAGATGGTGCCGCTGGTCCAGGCCGGCAGCTGGCTCGAGGGGACGCACCTGCTGTCCGAGGCCATCATCGCCTCGGGCGAGTGGGGCGGCGCCCTGAACCTGCTGCGCCAGCCCGACGTGGTGGCCTACTTCCTCGCGCAGCTCAAGGCCGCCGACGCCCAGGGCACCGAGTTCCCCATGGTGACCCTGACCCGCGGCACCCTGGAGCAGATGCACGACATCGCCGCCAAGGAAACGTTGACCGAGGAGGACGTCACCAAGGTGCGCGACCTCACCGGCGATCTGCTGATCGAGCTGGCTGGGAAATGAGGAGGAGCACAGCGATGAAGCACTTCACCCTGGTATTCGTCCTCGCCCTGTTCGTCGCCGCGCTGCCGGCCTCGGCCGATCCGGCCCAGGAATCCGAGGTGGGCTCCTGTCTGCGCCTCGTGGCCCAGGAGAAGGCCCCCGAGGGGCTGCGCATGGTGTCGTCCGACATCCAGACGCTGCTGCTGATGAAGGAGGCCGTGTACAGCTTCACCCTGTTCGCGGGCAACTCGTATCAGCTGCACACCTGCGCCGGCGCCAACGTCGCCGACCTCGACGTCCACCTCTACGGCCAGGACGGCAAGCTGATCCAGGCCGAGACCGCCGTGGACCGGCAGCCCGTGATCCACATCAAGCCCGAAAAGACCGGCACGTTCTACCTGGTGGTCAAGCTCGTCGACACCTCCGACGCCAAGCCCGGAGCCGTCGGCTACGTCCAGCTCTACGAGTAGGACGTCCCCTTGACGACCGAAGAGACCCTCGCCCAGGGGTTGCTGCAGGACGCGGCGCGCCGGGGCGATGATCTGGACCCCGCCGCCGTCCGCCTCGCCGCCCAGTTCACCGACCGGATGCTCGACATCGCCGCCGCCGACCGCGAGGTGATCGCGGCCGAGCGCAGCGCCATGGTCGACGCCCTGGACAACTGGACCTCCCTGGGCCCCGACGCCATCGAGCGGGTCATCGACCACTGCCACGAGCACCACGAGGGCGGCCGGTCCCCCGAGGAGGTGGCCGAAGACGCCGCCGCATTCGCCGACGAACACGGCCTCGGCCCCGCCCTGCTGCTGCTGGACTGCCTGTTCGGCGTGGCCTCGGCCGAGGGGGACATCTCTGCCGAGGAGCTCACCCGGCTCGAGGGCGTCGCCGCCGCGCTCAAGGTGGACCCCGCCCTGCTGGCGCGCTTCGAGCAGCGCTGGACCCCCTCCCTGGCCCGCGGCGATCAGGTGATCGAGCTGCGCGGCGACCGGCTGCGCATCGGCCGCGCCGAGGACTGCGTCATCCGGCTCGACGATCCCGAGGTCGCCGCCCACCACGCCACCTTGCGCCGCAGGGGGGACGACTGGTGGATCGAGGGCTCGTCGTCGGAGCTCCGCACCTTCATCGAGGACCGGCCGGTCACCCGCGAGAAGGTGGGCACCGCCGACCGCATCCGCATCGGCGCCTACTGGCTGCGCCTCGTCCCGGACCTGCAGCAGGTCCACGTCTTCTCCACCGCGGCCTCGTCGGCGCTGACGGTGCGCGACGTGAAGGTCAGCATCCCCGTGTCCGGGGGCCGCAAGACCATCCTCGAGGACATCTCCTTCACGGTGTTCTCCGGGGAGCTCGTGGCCCTCATCGGACCCTCCGGGAGCGGCAAGACCACCTTGCTGACCGCCATCTCCGGCATCCGCCCGCCGGACTCCGGCGAGGTGCTCCTCGACGGCGAGCCCTTCCACCCGCTGCTCGCCGCCAACCGCAACCTCGTCGGCGAGGTGCCCCAGGAGGACATCGTCCACCCCTCCCTCACGGTGCAGGAGTCCCTGTGGTACTCCGCCCGCCTCCGCCTGGCTCCGGACCTCGCGGAGAAGGAGGTCGCCGCCCAGGTGGATCGTGTGCTCGGCGAGCTCGACATCCGCCACATCCGGAACAATCCCATCGGCGACGCCAACCGCCGCGGCATCTCCGGCGGCCAGCGCAAGCGCGTCAACCTCGGCCAGGAGCTGCTCTCGCGCTCCACCCACGTGCTGTTCCTCGACGAGCCCACCAGCGGCCTCGACCCCCACGGCTCCCGCGAGATCGTCAAGCTCGTGCGCGACCTCGCCGACGGCGGCCGCATCGTCTTTCTGGTGACCCACGATCTGAGCAGCCGCGTCGTGCGCATGGTCGACCAGCTGCTCGTGCTCACCGCTGGCGGCCGCCTCGCCTTCTACGGCCCCCCCGACGACGCCTGCGCCCACTTCGGCGTCGAGCGCGTCGACGAGATCTTCGCGGCCATGCAGGGCCGCGAGCCCATCGACATCTCCAGCCAGTACGACGGCTCCGACAGCCAGCGCCGCTACGTCCGCACCCGCGAGAAGGTCCTCGGCATCGGCCCCGCGCGGCCGGGTCAGAAGCCCGCCGCGGCCGATCAGGGCCGGTCCGCCAGCCGCCTGCGCCAGCTCGGCTTCCTCATGCGCCGCTACGCCAAGGTCAAGCTCCGCGACCGCGGCGGCATGGCCATCCTGCTGCTACAGGCACCCATCCTCGCCGTCATCATGGCCCTGGTCTTCCCCAAGGTGGATCCCTCCGCCCTGTTCATCATCTCCCTGGCCACCCTGTGGTTCGGCTGTTCGGCGGCCGTCCGGGAGGTCATCGCCGAGCTGCCGATCCTGCGCAGGGAGCGGCGCGCGGGATTGCGGCTGATGCCCTATCTGGGCTCGAAGGCCCTGGTCCTGCTGGCGATCTGCGCGGTGCAGTGTCTGCTGCTCGTGGGGTTGCTCTATCCGTTGATGGGGATGGCCGAGTACGGGTTCAGCTTGCCCAAGCTGTACGGGGTGGCGCTGCTGACGGGCGCAGTGGGGATCGGACTGGGGATGGCCGTCTCGTGCGCATTCTCGTCGTCAGAGGCGGCGGTGGGGACCCTGCCGTTGATCCTGATTCCGCAGATCGTGTTCGGGGGGTTGATCGTCTACGTGAAGGAGATGCCCACCGTCGCGAGCTACCTGTCGCATCTGACCGCGACGAGGTGGAGTTTCAACGCGCTGTTGCGGACCTGCGACGAGCTCGTGAAGCCGGGGAGCGCGGCTTTCGAGCGGGTGGAAGTGCCGGTCTCGGCGGTCCTCTACCTGCTGGGCTTCAAGACCACCACCGACGTGCTGGATACGGGGCTGTCCCTCGGAGTCCTTTGCGGAATCCTCGCCGGCATGGCGCTGCTGTTCTTTGCGACGGCCGTCGTGACCCTGAAGATCCGCGAACGCCGCGGCCGTCTCTAGACTTCCCACCCGAACCGCCCCCCAAGCGGGGACATACATGAGCTGGTCACACTCGAAGCCTCGATCCGCCCCCTTCCCACCGGAGCAGCTTATGTGTGTCCCCGTCTCGCCCCCAGGGAGCCCCGAACCGCCCCCAAAGCCCCGCGATTGCCACCTCACAGAAGAACCGGCGCTGGAGCGCCGAGGAAGATCCGTTCCGACGGGGACCGTCGGAACGAGGACGGAGCGTGGATCAGGCCCGCCTAGAAGTTCTTCTCCGCCGCGTCCCCGTCCAACCCGTCCACGCCGTCCGTACCGCCCGGACCGTAGCCGCCGGTACCGCCGGGGCCGCCGTCGCCTGCGTTGAGGCTCTGTAGGTCGCCGTAGGCGGCGTCGGGGGTGGCGCCGTGGACGAAGAGGGCGTAGGAGGGACCGCCGCAGCCGCCGCCGCCGCCGCCGCCGTGCCCGCCGTCACCGCCGGTGCCGCCGTGGACGAAGAGGGCGTAGGAGGGACCGCCGCAGCCG
>CAYRNR010000211.1:0-10099 GCA_964425605.1 uncultured Rickettsiales bacterium
TCGAGCAGGACCTGCCCGCCGAGGTCGAGACCGCCATCGAGGACGCCTTCGCCTCTGCGAACTACGTGGACACCCTCGACGTGATGGGCGTGCCGGTGGACGTGGAGCTGGTCCCCAGCGACATCGCGATCCAGGCCGCGGGCATCCGCCTGTCCATGGACGGCACCTTCGACGCCCCGGCGGCGGACTGCGTGGCCCCCTACGACCCGGGCGGCAGCCTGGAGACCGACAACCCGCCACCGGACCCGGACGGAGCCGCGGCGCACCACGTCACCGGGCTGGTCTCGGACGACCTCGTCGGAGCGGCGCTGTACACCTTCTGGCGGGGCGGTGTGCTGTGCTACGTGGTGGACCCCGGCGCCCTGGGCATCCCGCTGGACACCTCGATCCTGGTGCTGATGGCCGACGAGGCGGACCAGCACCGGATGGAGCGGATCTGGCTCGGGGAGTCCCAGCCGCTCACCATCCGCACTGTGCCCAAGAACGTCCCCGAGGTGCAGTTCGACGGGGCTCACGACGTGGATCCCACCGTCGAGGACATGGGCATCGAGTTCTACGCCCTCACCCAGGACCGCACGGCCCGGATCTTCACGGTGGACGCGGACGTGGCCGCAGGCGTCGACCTGGACGCTCCGGGGGACGGCAGCATCGTCGTCCAGGTGGAGGTCGACACGACCCACCTCGATCCGGTGGTCAGTTACAACGAGTTCGTCCCGGAGCTGGACGATCAGATCGCGGCAAACTTCGCCGAGATCATGCCGGACCTGCTGGACACCATGCTGGGCGGCTACCTGGGTGACCTGACCTTCGGGCCGATGCTCTTCGCGGGCATGGGGCTGTCGGAGCTGCAGGTGGAGCCCGCCGGCCAGGCCGACGACTGGCTCGGCGCCCACGCGACCCTGGACGTGATCGACCCGTCGGGGCTCGGTGATTTCGGCTGCGGGGATGGGGGCTCCGGCGGATGCACGGGATGCGAGGAGGGCAGCTGCAACTCCTCGTGCGACGTCGAGGGGCGCCGCCAGGCCAGGGCCGTCTGGTCGGGCAACCTGCTGCTCCTGCTGGCGGCGCTGCTGTTCCTGGGGTACCATCGGCACCGGGCCTGCCGATGAGAGGAGTCGTCATGGATATCGAGCTTCGCGGATTGTTCTTCGCCATCCTGTCCATCCTGTGGCTCGCGCCGGGCTGTACCCAGGGCAGCCTGACCCTCGACGACGACGCAGCCGACGACGACGTGGCCGACGACGACACGGCCGGGGACGACGACGCGACGGGGGACGACGACTCGGCCGACGACGACAGCGGCGATGACGACACGACGGGGGACGACGACACCACCGGGGACGACGACACGGACACCCCGGCCTGGTTCGCTGGCGAGGTCGTGATGGACATCGACCTCTGGGGCTACTACCAGACGCAGTGCGTGGGCACGCTGGAGGCGGAGATGGATGCCGCCGACACCGTCCTCGCGGGGGCAGGCGAGTGCGTGGCCTCGTTCCCGATCATCGGGCAGGTACCGGCGACCCTGGCACTGGACTGCGGCGTCGCCGAGCCGGACGTCCAGGGAACATTGACCCTGTTCGATCCGACCGGCGGTCAGCTCGGTGACCTGTATCTCCCCGCGACTGGGTTGTTCGACTCCGGGGCCGGCACCGTGGACGGGACCCTGTTCCTCGACGACCAGGGGCTCGTCGTCAGCGGCACCTTCGCGCTCGTCCAGTAGTGAGCGCCATCAACATGAATCCGAGTCGCGTACGGATACACTGCAACACTCGCGAGATGGAAAGGACCAACACGATGCAATCGACGCGAATTTACTCCCTTCTCACCGATCTTCGTGCGCTCATACCGGCGGCGATGATGCTCCTGACTCTGCCGCTGGCCGGCTGCAGCGACGACTGTGCCGACGACGACACGGCCGACGACGACGCGGGCGACGACGACACCACCGCGCCCGAGGATCCGCTGGCCTGCGTCGAGGTGGGGGACGACGCCCTGCCCATCGAGGACACCAAGCTGTACTTCGAACGCAACGCCACCGACGGCGACACGGGGCTGCACGGGCTTCTCGACCAGAGCGGCTGGGCGGAGCTGTGCGTCTACCGGCCCGATGGGGAGCAGATCCTGGCGCTGAAGCCTGTGGGGCAGCTGAAGGACCTCGGCCTGGCCGAGTTGTTCTTCGAGTCACGGGAGCCTGAAGACGCCGAGGTCCCCATCGAACAGCACCTCGAGCACTTCCCCGAGGGCCAGTACGAGGTCCGCGGCCGCACCTGGGATGGCAACGAGCTGCAGGGCTTCGCCACCGTGACCCACGACGTGCCGTTGGGGCCGGTGATCACGCACCCCGCCGACGGGGCCGTCGTACCCCCGACGGGCCTGGTCGTCACCTGGGAGCCGGTGACGGAGTCGGCGCTCGGTGGCACCGTCGACATCTCGGGTTACGAGGTGATCGTGACCAACGAGGAGGCGTCCGACCCCCACGGTCACTCCGTGCCCGAGGCCTCGATCCACGTCCCACCCGACGTGACCAGCCTGACCATCCCCGACGAGTTCATGCAGCCCGGGACGGTGTACGCTGTCGAGGTGCTCGCCCTGGAGGTCAGCGGGAACCAGACGATCACCGAACACGTCTTCGAGACGGAGTGAGCGCCGCGGCGCTCCAGAGGGAGGGACGGACATGAAAGACATCATCAAGGGCTGGATCCCGGCGCTGCTGTGCGGCCTGCTGCTGATCGCGCACCTTCCCGGCTGTCCGCAGCCCGAAGACGACGACGCGGGTGACGACGACACCAGTGCTGACGACGACGCGGGCGACGACGACGTCAGTGATGACGACGACACCGGCGACGACGACACCGGCGACGACGACGAGTGCCCACCGGACCCGGACCCCGTGGGCGGCACCTGTCCCGAGGAGGTCTGTACCGGGGGCTGCACGCCCGAGAACGTGTGCATCATCGACTGCACCGGCGTGAAGGCGTGCGAAGCGCAGTCCCTGAACTGCCCCGACGAGTTCGCCTGCCTGATGATCTGCGACGGCCTCGACGCCTGCGACGACGGAGTGTTCAACTGTCCGGCGGAGACCGCCTGCACCCTGACCTGCGACGAGAAGGACGCCTGCGGGGACTCGAACCTGCATTGCGGTAACGGCTCGTGCACCATCGAATGCGGCACCGACGTGGAGGCTTGCACCGGCGCCGTCGTGCACTGCGGCGCGGGGGCTTGTACCGCCACCTGCGACGAGTCCGAGGCACCGGGGATGCTCGGCTGCGACGAGGCGTGCGAGTGCACCGAGTGTTGAGCTAGTTAGACGCTGGCAACGTGATCGTCACCGTCGTTCCCATCCCCGGTTCGCTGTGGATCGACACCCGGCCGCCGTGCTGCTCGGCGACGAGCTGGACGATGGAGAGGCCCAGGCCGGCGCCGCCGCGGGCGCGGCTGCGGGCCTTGTCGGCGCGGTAGAAGCGGTCGAAGACGTGGGCGATCTGGTCCGGAGCGATCCCCTCGCCCTGGTCGGCGACGCGAATGTGGATCTCGTCGCCCGCGACGGAAACAGCCACGCGGACGGTGCTGCCTTCGGGTGAGTGCCGGACGGCGTTGGACAGCAGGTTGCGCACGGCCATGCGTAGCTGGCGCGGATCTCCCTCGACGCGGACCGGATCGCCGGTTTCGTGGATCAGCTCGACGCTGGCGGTGCGGGCGCCGGTGGCCACGTCCGCCAGGGCGCCCCGCACCACCTCGTGGAGATCCGTGCGCTCGCGTGAGCTGTCGAAGGCGCCGGCGTCAGCGCGGGCGAGCAGCAACAACCCCTCGATGGTCTCCTGCATCCGGCCAGAGCCCTCGACCACGGCGGTCAACGCGTCGCGGTACTCCTCGACGGAGCGCGTACGGCGCAGCGCTACCTCCGCCTGGGTGCGGATGATGGTCACGGGGGTACGCAGCTCGTGGGAGGCGTCGGCGGTGAAGCGGGCCTGGCGGGCGTACGCGTCGAGTAGTCGGCTGAAGGCCCGGTTGAGGGCGTCGGTGAGCCGGTCGATCTCGTCGCCGCTGCCCGATCCGAGGATCCGGCCGCCCGGATCGGTGGTCTGGATGCGGTCGGCCGCGTCGGCGATGGCCGCGAGGGGATCGACGATGCGCCGCGACAGCAGCCACCCCGCCGCCACGGACAGGGCCAGGGTGAGCGCGCCGATGAGCGCCAGGGTGCCCAGCAGGCCCCGAAGGTCGGCGTGGATCGGAGCCAGGTCCTCGGCGAGAACGATGCGGGCCACCGGCGCCGCGGGCCACCGGTCCTCGTCCCAGCCTTCCCAATCCGCGTTGATCACGTACAGGCCGGTGAATACCCGTGCGTCCATGGAACACGGCAGGGTCACGCTCTGGACATGGTGAGCGAGCTCGTGGGGTCGTTCATCCGGGATGGAGTCATGGGGCGGGACGTGCACGGGCAGGGTCGCTCCGCCCAGCGTGTCCACGCCGTCGGTCAGGGACCGCGCCAGCAGCTCATCGTCGGCGTGGATGAACACCTCGTAGCCCACCGCCGACCCGAGCAAGGCGGCCGACGGCATCATCTCGCCGGCGAACTCCGCTTCCCACTCACCGTGGTCGTTCTCCACCAGCGCGGCCAGCGCGGCAGCGCGCGCCGCCAGTGTCGAGTCCAGAGCTGTAAGGCGAGCCGAACGCGCACGCAGGTAGACGGTGGAGGCGAAACCCGTCAGCAGCACCGCGGTCAAGACCACGAAGCCCACCACGATCCGTGCGCGGACGGACAGCACCTTCAAGCCGGCTCCTCCCGCACCACGTAGCCCATCCCTCGTACGGTGTGGATCAGCTTCGGGCTCCTGTCACGGTCGATCTTCCGCCGCAAGCTGGCGATGTACACTTCCACGGCGTTCGAGTCCGGCTCGGTGTCGCGTTCCCACAAGGCGTCCGTCAGCTGTCCCTTGGACAGCACCGAGCCTGTCTTGCGAACCAGCACCTCGAGCAGCTGGTACTCCTTGGCAGTCAGCGCGATCTCCTCGTGGTCACGCCACACGCGGTGCGCGGTCGTGTCCACCTCCAGCGGCCCGACCTGCAGCAGCGCCCCCTTCGAACCCGTCGATCGCCGCAGCAGCATCCGCACCCGCGCCAACAGCTCCTCGAAGGCGAAGGGCTTGGTCAGGTAGTCGTCGGCCCCGGCGTCGAGGCCGGCCACCACGTCCTCGGTGGTGTCCCGCGCCGTCAGCATCAGGATCGGTAGGTCGAAACCGCCGGCCCGCAGCCGGCGACAGATCTCCATCCCAGACACGCCCGGGAGCATCAGATCCAGCACGACCAGCTCGTACTCGCCACCCTCTGCAGCCCACAGCCCTTCCTCGCCGTCCAGCGCTACGTCCACGGCGTGCTGCTCGTCCTGCAGGCCCCTGCGCAGGGCGCTGGCCAGCTGAGGTTCGTCCTCGACGATCAGTATCCGCGCCATTCGATGAGGGTACCAACAAGACCTGAAGCCTGGCTGAAGGGATCTATCTTGCGGATCGACATTGCCTTCGTTTCACTCCTCGGTCTTGTGAAGAACCATCAATCGGCGCTGTCCGTAGCGTTCGACGTCCAGCGGCACGTAGGTCTTCCCGCTGATGTCGATGGCACGTATGACGGTAGCTGGATCATTAGCCGGTTGGCCGTCCACCTCGACGATGACATCTCCGGGTTGGATGCCCGAGCGTGCCGCTGGACTTTCGGGGCTCACCGTGCGTACCACGACGCCAAGCACCCCCGCCTCCTCACCCGCGCCGTGATCGCGGTCACGGCCGCCATCCTCCAGAACCAGACCGTATGGCGCCTGTCCACCACCCGTCTCCATCTGGGATGGATCCGGAACGTCATCGGTGCCATCCAGTCCGGCCTCCTCTCCTGTTCCTGTCTCTTCGTCTGGACCGTACGTCCGAAACACGTAAGACCTGGCGATCATGGCGCCGGTCGGCACGAGGAGAACGATCGCCACGGCCGCAGCTTTGGCCCCCGTTGTTTTCCAGTCTCGATCCATCGCGTTTCTCCCCATCGCCTTGCCTACCTCCGCCAGAACGACGGGTAAAAGACCACCAGGGCCGAGAACATCTCGAGACGACCGACGAGCATGTTGAAGGACAGGAACCACTTGCCGGCGTCGGAGATGAAGGCGAAGTTCTCGGACGGACCGACCCCACCGAACCCGGGCCCGATGTTCATCAGCGCCGCGATGACCGAGCTCATCGCCGTCTGGTAGTCCAGGTCGTCGACCAGGACCATGAAGCAGCCGCCGCCGAGCACCAGGAAGATGTTGACGATGAAGTAGCACACCGCCAGGTTGACGATTGCCTGGTCCACCGGCAGGTTGTTCACCCGGACCGAGACCACGGCAAGCGGCTGGAAGAAGATCTTCTTGATCGTGCCGACCATGAACTTCCAGATCAGCACGTAGTGCACCACCTTGATCCCACTGGTCGTCGAGCCGGCGCACGCACCGACGAAGCACACGGCGTACAGGAACATCTGGGCGGCTTGCGGCCAGAGTTCGTAGTCCACCGTGGTGAACCCGGTGGTGGTCAGCAGGGACATCACCTGGAACGTGCCGTACCTCACGGAGTCTGCCAGACCGTAGGTTCCCTCCTTCCAGAGGACCAACGAGACCACCCCACAGAACACGACCAGGAAGCCGACGTACCAGCGGAACTCGGTGTTGACCGCGAGGGGTCGCCACTGGCCGTGGGCCAGGTGGTAGAACAGCATGAAGGTCATGCCGCCGAGGAACATGAAGACGATGATCACCCAGTCGAAGTAGGCGCTGTCGTAGTGCCCGATGCTCGCGTTGTAGGGCGAGTACCCCGACGTTGATACCGTGCCGAAGGCGTGGCACAGCGAATCGAACAGCGGCATCCCACCCGCACACATCAACAAGACCTGCAGCAGGTTGAGGACGAGGTAGATCACCCAGAGGTAGAGGATGGCGTCCCGGTTGCGGGGCGTGAAACGCTCTCGGGTGATCACCTGGCCCGGGCTCGACTCCGCCCGGAAGATTCGGAGCCCTCCCATCCCGTGCGGCAGGAAGATGATCGTCAGGGTCAGGAAGCCCATGCCTCCGAGAAGGTGGGTCTTGCTCCTCCAGAACAGCAGCCCGTGCGGTAGCGCCTCGATGTCGGTCAGGATCGTCGAGCCGGTCGTGGTGTAGCCGGACATCATCTCGAAGAACGCGTCGGTGAACGACGGAATCGAACCGTGGACCATGAAGGGCACGGCCGAGAATGCCGACACGACGACCCATCCTCCGACGGCGATGACGAAGGCATCCCGGATCTCCAGGTTCTCGTGCTTGCGAAAGGCCCACCAGAGCGGGAAGCCGGCTCCCGCCGTCAACGCGGCGGACACCAGGATCGAGAGGAGGTCTCCGTCGCCCGGATAGCAGAGCGCGCAGACGGCGGCCAGCAGCATCGCGCCGCTGGTGACCATCAGCAACGTCCCGATCACTCGGGCGATGGAGCGGTAGTTCATCGGGGCACCAGCTTCCTCATGAGAGGAACAGCCTCTCCAGCTCCTTGAGGTGATCGGACGTGCAGATGGCGATGGCCTTGTCTCCGGCCAGGATGTGCGTCGAGCCCACGGCGATCTGCCAGGCACCGTCGCGGAAGACACCGCCGATCAGGATCCGGTCCTTCATATCGACGATCTCGAACAGCGGTCCGCGAGTGATCGGCGAACCCTCGTCCGCGATCATCTCGACGACCTCCGCGTCGCAACCATGCAGGTGATCCACGGACAGCAACTTGTCGCGCCGGATGTGCTTGAGGATCTCGTTGCCGGCGAGCACCTTCTGGTTGAGCACGACATCGGACCCCATCGCCGAGGCCAGCACCAGGTACTGCGCCCTCTTGACCAGGGAGATCGTCTTGCTCTCCACCGTCCGATCGTCACCGGATCGGTTGGCGATCAGGTGCTTGGCCAGCACAGCGGTCATGATGTTGGTCTCGTTGTCGCCGGTGGCGGTGATGATCGTGTCCATGTCCATCAGACCGGCCCTGAGCAGGGTGTCGGACTCCGAGCCGTCGCCGTGGAGGACCTCCGTTCGCTTCAGCAAGTGCGTGAGCTCCTCGGCCCGTCGGCCATCCTCCTCGATCAGGCGAACGGGGAACGAGCCGTCGAGGAGCTGGGCCACTCGCGAGCCGATCAGCCCACCACCGATGATCATCACGCGATGGCGTCGTTCCTCGGAGACGCCGGCGAGCCTCATGAGCTGTTCCAGGTTGTCGGTGTGGGCCAGGATGAAGACGTGATCCTGGGGTAAAACCTTGATGTCCCCGCTGGGAATGATGGTGTTGATGCCGCGGGCGATGGCCACGATCCTGAAATCGGAGTCGTCGTATTTCTGCGAGATGTCCTTGACCGTCATGCGCGACAGCGCCGACCGCTTGTCAACCCGCGTGGCCATGACGTGCATGTGGCCTTCCGCGAGATCGACCACGACGTTGCCTGCCCGGATCTTCAGCAACCGGGCGATCTCCTGGGCGGTCAGCTCCTCCGGACGGATGACCAGATCGACGTCGAAGTCGGCGGAGGTCAACAGGGCATCGGGCTCCCAGATCTCCAGCGACCGGACCCGGGCGATCTTCTGGCGGATACCGCAGCGTGCCGCGATGCGCGCCGCCGTGAGGTTGACCGCGTCGTTGTCGGTGACGGCGATCAGGTAGTCCATCTTCTCGGCCTGAGCTTCCTTCCAGCAGGCGAAGCTCATCGCGTCCGCGCGGATCAGCCGGGCGTCCACCTCGCCGTCGGCGCGACGGATGAGGTCGGGATCCGTCTCGATCACGGTGACGGCGTGCTCCTCCCGGGAGAGGCGCTTGGCCAGGTAGTAGCCCACCCCGCCCAGGCCCAAGATGAGAATGTTCTCGCTTCGCTTCGCCATCGTTCGCCCGCCTACCACCCCTTGCGACGGAGGATGTCGGCCACCTCTGCCTCGTTTCGCTTCTCGACCAGCAGCATCTTCTTGCTGGCGGCCCGCTGGAGCCTCCACAGCAGTTCACCGAACTCCACCGGTTTCTCCAGGAAGTCCGCGGCGCCTCCCTTCATGGCCTCGATTCCTGTCTGGACCGTCCCCCGGCCCGTCAGGAGGATGACCTGGAGGTCGGGGTTGATCTCCAGTACCCGTCTCAGCGTCTCGATCCCGTCGACACAGGGCATCACGACATCGAGGATGATCGCGTCGTAGTTGGTCGCGCGGACCATCTCGATCGCGTCCTCGCCGCTGTAGGCCACGTCCGTCCTGAATCCCCTCATCCTCAACCTGGCGGCGAGCGCGTCGACGAAGTCGGCCTCGTCGTCGACCAGGAGGATCAGTTCGCTAGTCACGTCCAGATCTCCCCGCGCGCTTCACGCGTCCCCGCGATTGCGAATCTGCGACAGCAGCTCTCTCGACAGGCTCGCATCGATGATCTTGGACAACAGCTCCCGGAACTTGGCGGGTTTCTCCAGGTAGTCCTCGGCGCCTTTCTTCGTCGAGGAGACGCCGTTGCGACTGTTGTTTCCCGCCAGGAAGATGATCCGGATATTCGGGTCGATCCCACGGAGGCGCTCGAAGATCTCGTCACCATCCAGCCCGGGAAGCCAGCGACCGAGGATCACCACGTCGAAAGGCCGTTCCCCGGCCAGCGCCATCGCCTCTTCTCCTGTCCCGACGGTAGATACCTCGATCCCTCGGTCGGCGAGGCGTTTCGCGAGCGCTTCCGCGAAGTGGTCCTCGTCGTCGACCAGCAGTACTTGGGTCAAAACCATGTCCGCTCCTCTGCCGTGGGCATATCGCCCTTCGGCCCCAACACGTGACCTCGACAACGACGCGGAACTCGTCGCGAGAGGTCTGTCCGTTGCGCGTGGACTCAGGGAAGGGAACGAACGGGAGGGCCGATCTTGGGCGCGATGAGCAAGAGGTCGCCACCGAAGCCGTCCGATCGACCCGGTTCGCCCTTGCGAACGTGGTTCCAGGGCTTCAGAGGCCCGGAGGTCAGCTTGGCATGGCCTGTCTTGGGCTCCTCGGGGTCGGCATCCGAGATGGCCTCGGAGAGAATGCTGACGGTGAGGAAGCTGTGTTTGGATATCAGGTTGT
>CAYRNR010000211.1:10199-12363 GCA_964425605.1 uncultured Rickettsiales bacterium
ATGGCCTCGGAGAGAATGCTGACGGTGAGGAAGCTGTGTTTGGATATCAGGTTGTGAGCGCTCGAATCCCGATCGGAAGCGTCAACTGGTCGAATGGCATGTTGCGCTTCGTTCTCGGCACATCCGCCGACGTGCAGTGCCAACAGAATGACGACGAGGCAGCCGCACAGAAGGCTGCTCGCGAGGTGGCCGTGAATCCACCTTCGGTTCGAGCTGGAGATGTGGTCGTTCGCTGCCAATACACCACCTGAACATCCAGACCCCGACCTTATCAGTATGGATTGCAATTTGCCTCGCTCAAGCCCAGTTCTTAGCGGTCTCCCATGAGCCAGGTCCGCTTCACCCAAGGATCCCGATCGATCGGCGCCAGGAGTATGATCGGGTCGTTCCATCTTTCGATGATACTTGGAGATCCCGGCCATGGATGAACTGAAGGTCGAAGACGTGATGGTCCCACTGGAGGAGTACGCGACGATCTCCGACAGCTGCACCATCCGAGAGGCACTCGTCGCTCTCGACAGGGCTCAACTTGGGCTCGATGACGATCGGCATCACCACCGGGCCGTCCTGGTCCTGGATGGCGGGGGGAACATCGTGGGCAAGCTGACCCACTGGGCCATCTTGCGTGCCCTGGAGCCACACCCGTTCTCGAAGAAGGCGCGGGAGCGCCTCGTCCACGCGCGGATGTCACCTGCTCAGATCGAGGCGATCGAGGAAGCCACCACGCTCGCACAGGGAAGCCTGCGGCAGCTCTGCCGAGCGGCGGCCAACGTGGGTGTACGAGATGCCATGATTCCGGCGAAGGAGAGTATCGACGGTCGCTCGGACCTCGGCGGGGCGATCTTCCAGATGGTCCAGACCCACACCCAGTCCATCCTGGTGACTCGGGGGAAGACCGTGATCGGCATTCTGCGGATGTCCGACGTGTTCGAGTGTGTGGCCGAACAGGTCCGTTCGTCGTCGCCGCCATAGGAACCACAGGACTACATAGATCTAGGTCATTCGGCGGCGTTGGCCTGCATCTGGAGAAAAGGGGGTACTGGTTTTCGTAAAGTAGGTAAATAAGCGGGTACAATCAGGTAGTATTGAACCAGACATCAGCCATCGCCTCGCTGTGGAGACCGCTCGAGTGAGATCGTTCACGCCCGAACAGCTGGACAAGGACATACCCGTAGGACTCGCCTGGATGCTCGGCTCGGTCATGGAGGCCAAGGGGAGGCAGCAGCTATTCGAGGCGCAGCGACCGGAGGTGTTGACCACCTTGCGAAAGGTGGCGATCGTCCAGAGCACCGAATCGAGCAACCGCATCGAAGGGGTGACCGTCGATGCCAAACGACTGGAGCCGCTGGTACGGGGCAAGGTACGTCCCCGTGATCGCTCCGAGGAGGAGATCGTCGGGTATCGCCGGGCCCTGGACTGGATCCACCGGGAGCACGGACGGATCGAGATCACGCCGTCCACACTCTGCCAGCTGCACAGCAGGGCGCAGGGAGGTCATGTCGGCGACGCAGGACAGTGGAAGAAGGTCGACAACGACATCGTAGAGGTCTTGCCCGACGGCCGCAGGAGGCTCCGATTCGAGACGACACCGGCGGCCGACACTCCCGATGCCGTCGAGCAGCTCTGCTTCGCCTATCGCCACACCATGCAACAATCGGCGCTGCCGCCCCTACTCGCCGGCGCGAGCCTGGTCCTCGACTTCCTCTGCATCCACCCCTTCCGGGATGGCAATGGACGCGTGTCCAGGCTCTTGACCCTTCTCGTGCTCTACCATCAGGGATTCCACGTCGGCAGGTACGTCAGCCTCGAGAGGAACGTCGAGGAGTCCAAGGAGACGTACTACGACGCCTTGTTCCGTTCGTCGCAGGATTGGCACCAGGCCCTTCACGACCCAGTTCCGTGGTGGAGCTACTACCTCTCCACGCTGCGAGCCGCCTATCAGGAGTTCGAGGAGAGAGTGGCGCTCGTGGGTTCGAGGCCGGGAGCCAAGCGATCGCTCGTGCTCGATGCCGTCGAGCGTCTGCCAGACGAGTTCGCCCTCGCCGATGTCGCGGCACTGTGTCCGACGGTCAGCAAGACCTACATCCGCAACCTGCTTCGCGAGCTGCGTGATGACGGGCAGCTCCAGACCACGGCGAGAGGTCGCGGGGCACGATGGAGGAAG
>CAYRNR010000212.1:0-12321 GCA_964425605.1 uncultured Rickettsiales bacterium
CCCCCTCAGGTCTTGGGCTGCTGGTCGAGCAGCTCCTCGTTCTTGGAGATCTTGTCGAGGATGCCGTTGATGAACGCGCCGGATTCCCCGGTGGAGAACCGCTTGCCCATCTCGATGGCCTCGTTGATGGAGACCATGGGCGGGATGTCGTCGCAGTGCAGGAACTCGAACACGGCGATGCGCAGGATGTTGCGGTCCACGCAGGGCATCCGGTGGAGCTTCCAGTTGATGGAGTGCTCCTCGATGATCGCGTCGAGCCGCTCGCGGTGCTCGGCCACGCCGCGCACCACGGTGGAGGCGAACTGAACGCCCTCGTCGTCCGCGGCCACTTCCTCCCAGAACAGCGCCAGCGCCCCCTCGGGGTCTCCGCTCCCGCTGTCGATCTGGTACAGCAGCTGCAGCGCCTGTTCGCGCGCCCGGCGGCGACTACCCATCGGACTCCTCTTCATCCTCGCCGGCCTCGTCGAGGGCCCCCATCAGGTTGACCATCTCGATGGCGGCCGTGGCCGCCTCGGCGCCCTTGTTGCCGGCCTTGGTGCCCGCGCGGTCGATGGCCTGCTCCACCGAGTCGGTGGTCAGGACGCCGAAGGCGACGGGGATGCCGGTGGCGAGGCTGATGGCGGACACGCCCTTGCTCACCTCGGCGGCCACGTAGTCGAAGTGCGGCGTCCCACCGCGGATCACCGCGCCGAGGGCGATGACGGCGTCCACGCGACCCGACTCGGTGAGCTTGCGCACGACCAGGGGGATCTCCCAGGCGCCGGGCACGCGGAAGACCGAGATGTCCTCCTCCTCGGCGCCGTGGCGGACCAGGGTGTCCACGGCCCCCTCGAGCAGCTGCTCGGTGATGAAGGAGTTGAACCGGCCCAGGACGATGCCGTACCGGTGTTCGCTGGCGTCGAGGGCGCCTTCGTAGCTGTTGACCATCTTGTCAGCTCCCGTTCTCCAGGGCCTCACTCGTCTCGTGCAGCACCGGAGGGTTCTCGTCTTCTTCGTCCAGGTGGACGATCTCGGTGATCTCGAGCCCGAAGCCCTCGATCCCGACGATCTTGAGTGCCTTGTTGTTGGTGATCAGGCGAATCTTGCGTAGCCCGATCAGCCGCAGGATCTGTGCACCGATTCCGTAGTCGCGCAGGCCCTTGGGGTAGGGATCGGGCTCGTGGGGACTGCGGGGCACCGGCGGGCTGTCCTCGCAGTGGGCGGCCAGCCGCGTCAGCAGGGCGCCCACGTCGAAGGGCCGCAGCACGAACAGCACCACGCCCCTGCCCTCCTCGCCGATGAAGCGCAGGGCCTTCTCCAGGGTCATGCCCTCGTCCAGGCGCCGCGCCGAGAAGGCGTCGGCCCACACGTTGCCGTTGTGCACGCGCACGGGGACGGGCTCGTCGCCGTCGATGTCGCCCTTGACCGCGGCGATGTAGAACAGGCCGTTGACCTCGTTGGAGAACACCCGCACGTGGAGCTCGCCGGCCCACTTGGTGTTCAGGGTGGCCTCGCCAGCCACGCTCACCAGGGTCTCGTTCTGGAGGCGGTGGGCGATCAGATCGGCGACGGTGAGGATGGGCAGGCGGTGCTCGCGGCCGATCTCGATCAGCTGCGGCAGCCGGGCCATGGTGCCGTCCTCGTTCATGATCTCGCAGATCACGCCCGCGGGCTTGAGGCCGCTGAGCCTCGCCAGATCCGCGGCGCCCTCGGTCTGGCCGGAACGGACCAGGACGCCGCCGTGGCGGGCGCGCAGGGGGAAGATGTGGCCGGGGCTCACCAGGTCGCCGGGCACCGCGTCGTCGGCGATGGCGGCGAGCACGGTGGTGGCGCGATCCGCCGCGGAGATTCCGGTGGACACGCCGCGCCGGGCCTCGATGGACACGGTGAAGGCGGTGCCGAATGCCGAGCGGTTCTGGTTGACCATCATCGGCAGCTGCAGCCGGTCGATCAGGGTGCCGTCCATGGACAGGCAGATGAGGCCGCGGCCGTGCACGGCCATGAAGTTGATGGCCTCGGGGGTGGATTTCTCCGCGGCGATGACGAGGTCGCCCTCGTTCTCGCGGTTCTCGTCGTCCACCATGATCACCATGCCGCCGGAGCGGGTGGTGAGCAGGGAGGTCTCCACTCTCTTGGCCGGATCGGAGGGGAATGGATCGAAGGTCACGGTCAACTCCTTCCTCTCCCTCCTCGCGTCCCGGAGGGGGCTCTTATAAACCCGGACCGGGCCAGCAAATCAAGGGAAATGTCGCCTTTCTGGGCGGTCTCGGGGGCGTCCGTCGGGGCCCCCATCAGGCGCTGGACGATCTTCACGAGCATGTCCAGCTCCAGGTTCACCGGATCTCCCACGGCGAGGGCGTCGAGGTTGGTCTCCACCGACGTGTGGGGGATGACGTTCACGCCGAACCCGTCCTCGTGCAGCTCGTTGATGGTCAGGCTCACGCCGTTGACGGCCACCGAGCCCTTGGGCACCAGCAGGGCGCAGCGTTCGGGGCTCCAGGCGAACTCGAAGCGCGTCGACTCCCCGGCGGCGCGCCGGGAGCGAAGGGTTCCGGTGCCGTCCACGTGGCCGCTGACCAGGTGCCCGCCGAGGCGATCGCTGAGTCGCAGCGCGCGCTCGAGGTTGACCCGCGCGCCCACCGAGTAGCCGCCCACGATGGAGTGGGACAGGGACTCGGAGCTGACGTCGACGCTGAACCGCCGGTCGTCGTGGTGCTCGGTGACCGTGAGGCACACCCCGTCCACGGCGATGGACTCGCCCAGCTGCAGCTGGGACAGCTCGCGCTCGGCGCGGACCTCCAGGCGCAGCCCGTCTCGTGCGGGCCGCCTCCCGGTCACGCGTCCCACGCTCTCGATCAATCCGGTGAACACGGTACCTCCAGCGGCCGCCGGGCCACGAGCAGCACGTCCGGTCCCAGCAGCAGCTGCTGGACGAACTCCAGGGACGGCGCTGCGGCGAGCTCGGCCACGCCCCGACCTCGAACCGGGCCGGGCGCCTCGTCGCCGCCGATGGCCAGCGGGGCCATGTATCGAAGCACACGGTCGAACAGGCCGGCGTCGAGGAACGCGCCCGCCAGGGTGGCGCCCCCCTCCACCAGCAGGCTCACGACCTCGCGCTGGGTCAGATCGGCGACGGCCGCGCCCAGGTCCACCCGGGGACCCGCTCCGCAGGGGACGACGGAGGCCCGGGCCGTGGGTCGCGCGGCGACGGGGTGATCGAGGCCGCGCTGGGTTGTGTACACGATCACCGGCACGCCATCGTCGGCATAGATCTTCGCGGTCGGCGGGACGCGGAGCTGGCTGTCGAACAGCACGCGGGTGGGGGGTCGCTGCGACTCACCGCGGGCCGTCAGCCTGGGATCGTCGGCCAGCGCCGTCGCCGATCCCACGGCGATGGCCTGGGCGACGGAGCGCACCGTGTGGGCGTGGGCGCGGGACTCCTCGCCGGTGATCCACTGGCTCTCGCCGGTGCGCGTCGCGGTCCTGCCGAACAGGTCGGTGGCCGCCTTGAGGGTGATGTGGGGCCGCTGGCGGGCGCGGCTGACGAAGTAGACCTCGTTGAGGTCGGTGCACTCGCGGGCGAGCACCCCCTGGACCACCTCGATGCCGGCCTCGCGCAGGGCGGTCACCCCGCAGCCCGCGACCTCGGGGTTGGGATCGCAGGTGCCGACGACGACCCGGGCGACCCCGGACTCCACCACGGCGGCGGTGCAGGGTCCGGTGCGGGCCCGATGGCAGCACGGCTCCAGGTTCACGTAGAGCGTCCCGCCCGCGACCGATCCGGTGGCGCGGGACAGGGCGTCCACCTCGGCGTGGGGGCCACCGGCGACGCGGTGATACCCCTCGCACAGCACGTCGCCGTCGCGGACCACCAGGGCGCCGACCATGGGGTTGGGCCACGTGGTGCCGTGTCCCTGCCGGGCCAGGTCGAGGGCGCGCGCCATGTATCGTTCGTCCGCCGAAACCATCAGCCGTCCCCGTCCCCCTTGTCGTCGGTGAGCTGATCCAGGGCGCGACGGAACTCGCCCGTGTCCTCGAACCGCTCGTAGACGCTCTTGAACCGGAGGTAGGCCACGTCGTCGATGGCCTTGAGCCCTTCGGTGACGAAGCCCCCGATCTGGCGGCTGTCGATCTCGCGCTCCCCCAGGGAGTAGACCTGCTGGATCACGTCCTCCACCAGGCCGTCGATCACCTCGGCGGTGACCTCGCGCTTCTTGCACGCGAGGACGATGCCGGTGCGCACCTTGGCGCGGTCGAACGGCTCGCGCTGGGTACCCTTCTTGATCACCGTCAGCGACTCCTCCACCCGCTCGTAGGTGGTGAACCGCAGCGAGCAGTCCTCGCACTCACGGCGACGGCGGATGGCCTCGCCATCGCGCAGCGTGCGCGAGTCGATGACCTTGCTCTCCACATGCCCGCAGCGGGGGCAACGCACGGCTACCGTCCTTCCGTCTCCATGATCTTGGAGACTCGCCTCTCGTGCCTTCCCCCCTCGAAGGTGGTCCCCAGCCAGGCGTCCAGGATGGCCCTGGCCAGGCCGATGCCCACCACACGTTCCCCCAGACACAGCACGTTGGCGTCGTTGTGTTCCATGGCCATTCGACCCATGAACGGGTCCGTGGCGACGGCGGCGCGAATGCCGTGGACCTTGCCCGCGGCCATGGACATGCCGATGCCGGTCCCGCAGACCAGCACCCCCCGGGCGCCGGGCTGGGCCATGACCTTGTCGGCCACGGCCACGGCCACCTCCGGGTAGTCCACCGACTGGCTGGCGAAGGTCCCCATATCGTCCACCTGGTGGCCAGCGGCGGTGAGCCACTCCACCACGTGTGCCTTGAGCTCGACCCCACCGTGATCCGCGCCGACGAAGAACACGCCCATGCTCAACTCCCGAATCGGCGGAACGCCAGACAGGCGTTGGTCCCACCGAAGCCGAATGCGTTGGAGAGCACCGCGTCCACCCGCTGTTCCCGCGCCTCGTTGGGCACGTAGTCCAGATCGCAGTCGGGGTCCGGGCTCTCCTGGTTGATGGTGGCCGGCAACACCCCGCGCTGCAGGGTGAGGCAGGCGAAGGCGGCCTCCAGCCCCCCTGCTGCGCCGAGCAGGTGGCCGGTCATGGACTTGGTGGAGCTGACCGCGAGGTCGGCGGCGTGATCGCCGAAGACCCGGCGGATGGCCGCGGACTCGACCCGATCGTTGAACGGCGTGGAGGTGCCGTGGGCGTTGATGTAGCCCACGTCCGCGGGGTCCAGCCGGGCGTCGTCGAGGGTGAGCTGCATGCACCGCACCGCGCCGTCGCCGTCGGGGCTCGGCTGGGTGATGTGGAATGCGTCGCTGTTGAGGCCGTACCCGGCCAGCTCGGCGTAGATGTGGGCACCGCGCGCCCGGGCGAATTCCAGCTCCTCGAGCACCAGCAGCCCTGCGCCCTCCGCCATGACGAAGCCGTCCCGCTCGGCGTCGAACGGTCGCGACGCGGCGGTGGGATCGTCGTTGCGCGTGCTCAGCGCCCGCATGCGCGCGAAGGAGGCCACGGCCAGCGACAGGATCGGCGCCTCGGCGCCGCCCGCGATGCAGGCGTCCACCATGCCGTGGCGGATGGCCCGGAACGCCTCGCCGATGCAGTGGTTGCCCGTGGCGCAGGCGCTCACCGAGGAGAAGTTGGGGCCCTTGGCGCCGGTCTCGATGGAGATCATGCCCGGCGCCATGTTGATGATCAGCTTGGGGATGGTGAACGGGGAGACGCGCCGCGGCCCCTTCTCGGCCAGGATCTCCGTGGCGTCGCAGATGGTGCCGAGGCCGCCCACGCCGGAGCCCACGTACACCCCCACGCGGTCGGCGATGTCGTCGGTGACCTCGAGCCCGGCGTCGGCCACGGCCATGCGAGATGCGGCCAGGGCCAGCTGCAAGAAACGATCGGCCTTGCGCAGCTCGCGGACGTCGAACCAGCGGGAGGGATCGAAGTCGTTGGCCTCGCCGGCGATGCGGACGGTGTGCTCGGACGGGTCGAATCGGGTGATGGTGTCGATCCCGGAGCGCCCCTCGAGCAGCGCCGACCAGGACGACGCGGCATCCGAGCCCAGAGGGCTGACCACGCCAATCCCGGTGACCACGATCCGTCGCATCACACGCACTCCCGCGCCCACGCGCGCACAAGAGCGCCGTGAGGCGACACAGGATACAGTGCCCCCCCTCTATTGACTAGCTTCGAAAAGGTGTCCGGGTCGCGGGCCCCGCCCGAGGCGTCGGCGAGGGGTGCTAGGCGGTGTGCTGCTCGATGTAGGCGACCGCGTCCTTCACGGTCTGGATCTTCTCGGCGTCCTCGTCCGGGATGTCCGTCCCGAACGCCTCTTCCATCGCCATGACCAGCTCCACGATGTCCAGCGAGTCCGCCCCCAGGTCGTCGATGAAGGACGAATCGGGCTTGATCTCGTCGATGCCGACGCCGAGCTGCTCGCTGATGATCTTCTTGACCTGCTCTTCGGTGTTCGCCATGGGACTCTCCACAGGGGTCGTCGTTCGCCGCCGTCGAAGTGTTCGGACACCTATATCATCGGATCTTGGGGCTGTAAACCGGAGTTGGGAACCCCCTCCGATGGGCGCGAGGCGGGGGTTCGCCGGTCCGTCAGTCGCCCCTGGACTCCACCGCCGCGAGCCGCTGGCGCAGCTTGCCGTCGAGCCCCGAGTCCACGATCCGCTCGCCGAACCTCAACGCAGAGCAGATCGCCTTGTGGTCGGCCCGGCCGTGGGCGATCACGGCGCAGCCCTGGACGCCGATGAGCAGCGCGCCGCCGATCTCGGCGTACTCGATGGTCGCCTTGGTCCGCCGGAACGCGCCGCGCATCAGCACTGCACCGGCCATGGAGGTCAGGGAACCGCGCACCGACTTGCGGATGTGGGCGCCGACCTGCTCCGTCACCCCCTCGGCCACCTTGAGCACGATGTTGCCCACGAATCCGTCCGTCACCACCACGTCGGCGGCGCCGCCGAACATCTCCCGGCCCTCCACGTACCCGACGTAGTTCAGCGGCAGATCGGCGATCAGGGGATGGGCCGCGCGCGTCAGGTCGTTGCCCTTCTCCTCCTCCTCGCCGTTGGAGAGCAGCCCGACCCGGGGTCGGTGGAGCCCCAGCGCCACCTCTGCGAACACCGATCCCATCATCGCGAACTGCCGCAGCAGCTCGGGCTTGCAGTCCACGTTGGCGCCGGCGTCCAGCATGGCCACGGGGCCGTGGGTGGTGGGGAACGTGACGCAGATCGCGGGACGGGTCACGCCCGGGGCCCGCTTCAGCACGAAGATGCCCATGGCCAGGGCCGCGCCGGAGTTGCCCGCCGAGACCACCGCCTCCGCCTCGCCCGACCGCACCAGGTCGAACGCCACGCGCAGGCTCGAGTCCTTCTTCTTGCGGAGCGCCGTGGACGGGTGGTCCTCCATCTCCACCACCTGGGACGCGTGGTGGACGTGCAGTCCGGGGGGCACCTCACCCGCCTCCTCCAGCTCGGGGGAGATGGCGGCCTCGTCACCGACGAGGATCACTTCCAGGCCGTGCTCGCGGACCGCCTCCAGGGCGCCGCGCACCGTGGCCTCGGGCGCGTGGTCTCCCCCCATGGCGTCGAGGGCGATGCGCTTGGCCATCGGACTACTCCGGGGACGTACGAAGGGTGAGGGTACGAGGCAGGAGCTGGGCTACTCCTCCATCTCGATGACCTCACGGCCGCGATACTGTCCGCAGGACGGGCAGACCCGGTGGTACTGCTTCATCTCGCCACAGTTCGGGCACTTGTGCAGGGCGGGCAGGTTGCGGATGGCGTCGTGGGCGCGGCGCATGTCGCGCTTGCTCTTGCTGGTCTTTCGCTTCGGGACGGCCACGGTGAGCCTCCTTTTCGATATCCATCAGGTGGGGATCACCCCACTAGTTGTCCTCTTCCAGGTTCAGGTCCGCCAGCACCGCCAACCGCGGGTCCAGCGCCGTGTCCGTACATTCGCAGACGTCCTCGTTGAGGTCCGCCCCGCAGATCGGACACAGCCCCTTGCAGCTCCGGCTGCACAGGGGCTTCTCCGGCAACGCCAGCAACACCTGCTCGCGCACCAGCTCGTGCAGGTCGATGACGTCGCCCTCCAGGTAGCTCTCGTCCAGCTGCTCCGCCGCCAGCTCCACGTCCTCCTCGTCCTCCGGCGCCGCCTCCAGCAGCATCACCGCCTGGATCGGCCGCCGGACATCGAGGGCGAACGCGGTCGTGCACCGCGCGCAAGCCAGCTCCAGGTCCGCCTCCAGTGCCCCCTCGATCGTGACCCGCTGCTCCACCTTGCGGACGTCCAGCGACACCCCGCAGCGCAGCACCTTTTCACCATCGAGGGCGTCCACGATCACCTTCGAGAACACCCCGTCGCCCTGGTCGACCTTGTAGGTCAGCCCGGCGGCCGGGATCTCGTCCACGCGGATCTTGTGGCGCACCTGTGGCTCCCTGAAAGCGCGAGCATCATAGACGTGGCGGGCAGCTTGTCAAGGGAATGCGAGCGCCGTGCGTGCGTCAGCGAGCGCGCAGCCGGCCCTGCAACGCTTCCAGCGGGTACCACTCGACCGAGGCTCCGGCGCCTGGTGTCCGGCGGGCCACGACCGTCCCATCCACCTCGACCACCTCGACGAACCCATGGGACATCCCCACCAGCCCCGGTGACCCATCGTGCCGGTCCGCCAGCAGCAGGATCAGATCCTGCCCGATCTCGAATCGCGGATCCCCCGGCACGTAGGTTCCCAGCTCCGCGTTCACCCCCGATGGCCGCTCCAACAACAGGTGCTCCGGGCCATCCCCTGCCAGCCACTCCTCCACCCTCAGCTCCACCAGGCTGTGCACGTGGCCGTCCTCGGACCACAACGGCTCCACCGACGTCACCTCTGCCCGCGCCACGCCATCCGCCAGGGCCGCGGTCCGGTCCAACTCCGCCCACGGCGTGATGTTCGCCAGCAGCTCCGACTGCGACGGCGCCAGGACCACCACCATCCCCCACAGCAGCAGCGGCAGCCGCGCCGCCGCGCCGCGCCGCCACACGGCCAGCCCCAGCGCCAGCAGCCCCACCACCCACAGCCCCGCGCGTCCCGCCGACACCGCACACGTCGCCGTGTGTGGGCCCCCCTCGTCCGCGTACTCCGGCCAGTCGAAGAACGCCTCGGCGCACTCCGCTTCCATCCCCACCACCGACCTGTCCCCCTCGACCACCCGCAGCGCCTCGCACGGATACAGGAACGAGATCGCCGCCTTGTCGTCCCCGCTGAGCACCCGCTGCCGCGTCTCCCCCACCCCCGCCGGCGTCACGTCGTAGTACGCATACATCGCCGCCGTGTCCTCCTCCGAGTGGTCCAGCCCCACCACGTGGCCGATCTCGTGGGTCGCGATGGCCTGCACGTCGATCCGCACCACGTCGTCCGACACCGTCCACACGTAGTCCACGCCGTTGAAGTCGATGTCCGCGTCCGCGATGATCCCCGTGTCCGGGTAGTAGTTGATCGACGTCAGCGCGATCACCGTCGCGTCGTGCTTCCATCCCCCTTCCGTCCAGAACAGCACGTTCCGGCTGTCCGCCTGCGCCGCTCGATCCGCCTCGCTGAAGTCCTGGAAGAACAGCACCCCCGCCTCCGGCACCTCTCCCCAGGCCTCGAACGCCCGGATCAGCGCCTCCTCCAGCAGCGGCGTCTCCACCCCCTCCTCCCCGTGCAGCTGGAGGTTGAACGGCACCAGCCGCACGTCCCAGTGCAGCAGGTACTGCTCCTCGTTGTCCGTCGTCGCGATCTCGTACCCCGACGCCGCTCCCGGAGCGGCCATCGCCAGCAACGCAGCAATCCATAGCAGTCCAAGGTCACGCATCATCGAAGAAGTATAGCCCCCTTTCCCTCCCCACCGAACCCACCGAACAAAGCCCACATCTCCCTTTCCCCGGGCTTGACACTCCTTTTTTCCACCGCTATACGTAGCGCGTTCGCAACGGCGACGCTCTTTGACTGTTGAGGTGTAGTTCAATTGGCAGAACACCTGACTCTGGATCAGGATGTTCCAGGTTCGAGTCCTGGCACCTCAACCACAGCGACCTACGAGGTCCCATCGTCTAGCGGTTAGGACACCGCCCTCTCACGGCGGAGACAGGGGTTCGATTCCCCTTGGGACTACTCTATACGCACGAGGCCTACCCACTCGCCTGGGTAGGCCTCGTGTCGTTCTGGGGCCCAAGCAAGGACGCGCAAAAACCCCAACTCAAACACCTGACCAGGCTCAGATGGCGCCCAGGCGCGCAAACGGCCAACTCAAACACCTGACCGGGCTCAGATGGCGCTCAGGCGCGCAAAACGGCCAACTCAAACACCTGACTGGGCTGTGGGAGGTGACGCGCTGGTCATCCCCGAGCGAACCGAGGCTGGCGTGGAGGGTGATGGACGGGACCGGGGCGACAAGAAGTGACGTTCAATCGCACTCAGACGCGCGACCGTGGGCCAACGTCATGAAAAGTTACGTTCACTCGCAGTCGGACGTGTGACCGCCAGATCAATGCAGGATGCCGTCCGACGGCTCCACCCGCGTCTCGACCACCCTCCCGGGTCGCGTGTCCGACCACCGCTCGACCTCGATCCCGTCGTCCTTCAGCTCACGGAGTTCGAAGAACCACTTGCCGTCCACGTCGTCGGTGGTGATGGGCAGCAGTCCCTGGAGCTCGGACTCGACGAAGACGGTGGCGTAGTAGGCGCCGGTGCCGTCCCAGGCGTAGATCTCGACCTTGTCGAAGTCGCAGCCGCGGTCGCCGTCGCCGATGGAGGCGGCGATGTAGGTGGGGTGGTCGGGATCGCCTCCCATGGTCTGCCAGGCGACGGTGCGGCGGTACTTGGTGTAGGGGGGGAAGGCGCGGGGGACGGCGAAGTCGAGCTGGCGGGTGAACATGTAGCCGATGCGGCCCTTGCCGACGTCGACGAGGTACCAGATCTCCTTGTCGTCGCCGTTCATGATGGCGACGCGGCTATACATCTGGAACTCGGTCTTGCCGGCGATGGAGTCGAGGATGCGGGTGTCGCGGCCGGGGGCGATGCGGAGGTTGGCGCGGGACTCGAGGGTGCCGTTGGCCTGGGGCTGGATGCCGGCGGCGGAGGCGCGGAGGTCGAGGACCTGCTGCCACTCGGCGGGGGTGCCGAGGTACTTGCGTTCGATGAAACCCAGCTGGCCGTCGGCGAGTTCGACCTCGGCATAGGCGAGGTCGTAGGAGACCTCGGCCTCTTCGGGGACGGCCTTGAGCGCGGTGCCGAGGCTGGCGTGGTCGACGACGCCAGCGAAGTCGGCGGGGGCCAGCAGGAGCTTGGTGCCCTCGCGCATGACGACGAGGGGTTCGGTGTACTTGGGGATCTCCTCGCGGGGGCCGCAGCCGAGGCTCAGAGCGAGCTGGAGTGCAGCGAGGGCGAGGAGGACCCGTGGGGCGGCGACGCGCGAGGGGGCTCTATCGGATTGAGACATTTGCCATCCCGGGAGCTAGATGTGCTAGATCGGCGTGGCCGGACCTGCAGGTCCCAGAATAGCGGGAAGTACGCGGATGTTCAGCTACATCGATCCAGGCATCACGAAGCTGCTGCTGGAGCAGGGCAAGATCACCACCATCGGCGAGGACGGGCTCCCCACCGACGACGGCATACGACCGGGGACCGAGCGGATACACCTGCTGGGACCGATCCCGATGCCGCGCAAGGTGGACGGCGTGGAACACACGTTCCGCTGGTACCCGTTCGTGCGCAGGACCCAGCACGCGCAGGTGATGGATATCGCGCGGCGGGCGCGCGAGGAGGACCTTCGCGGGCTGTCGGATCTGCTGACGTCGCAGATGACGGTCAACTCGGTGCTGATGTACGGCCCGTTCGAGGAGTCGGACGTGCCGCTGGTGCGGGTGCACTCGTGCTGCATCACCGGCGAGACGTTCGGGTCGATGCGGTGTGAGTGCGGGCCCCAGCTGGAGGAGGCGTTCCGGCGGATCGTCGCGGCGGGGGCGGGGGCGATCGTGTACATGTCGTCCCACGAGGGCCGGGGCATCGGCCTGTGGGCCAAGGGGGTGACGTACATCCTGCAGGACATGGGGCGCGACACGTACGACGCGAACCTGGAGCTGGGGTTGCCGGCGGACTCCCGGGACTTCCGGGACGCGGCGTTCGTGCTGCTGCACTTCCTGCGGCCGCCGGCGCAGGTGCGGCTGATGTCGAACAATCCCCTCAAGCGCAAGGATCTGCAGGACCACGGGGTGGAGGTGGTGGAGTTCGACCACCTGATCACCGGGGTCTCCCGCTACAACGAACGATACATGCGAGCCAAGGCCGCCCACGG
>CAYRNR010000213.1:0-12292 GCA_964425605.1 uncultured Rickettsiales bacterium
CGATGGCCACGCCGATCACCTGGAGGAAGAGCCAGTCGTCGAGCAGGCTCTTGCCCGCGTACTGGCTCAGGTACTCGTTGCCATCCGTCAGCGCGGGCGCGACCGCGTGGGTGGCGTTGGCCGCCGTCTTCATCATCGCCCCGGAGGCGCCGAGGCCCCGGCCCATGACGAACAGCGCGCCGAACAGCACGACCCCGAGCACGAGGCCCGAGATGTACGGGTTGACGTATCGCTTGGGTACATTGGACATCGGTCCCTCTCCTAGTAGGGCAGCCACTTGGTGATCTGGCCACCGTGGACCATGGTCAACCGGAGCATCACCCCGCCGAACAGGGCCAGCATCGGGGCGATCGGGGTGTACCGTGCGCGGCCGCTGAGCTGGAACACCAGCAGCAGCAGAGGCGCGACGAGGCCGACGGCCACGTCGAACACGAGGAAGTGCAGGGCCATCTCGCCGCCGAGCAGCATGTGGGCGACCTGCTGGCTGGCCTCGCCGCCGGTGGCGTGGCCGAGCACGAACAAGAACAGCAACACGAGCTCCACGCCGATGGTGCCCATGAGCACCGTGGCGAGCAGCTTGCGCTCGTGATCCAGCCAGGCGAACAGCAGCGCGACCGAGGTGCCGGCGGTGAGCCCGGAGGCAAGGAACAGCGCGCCGAGCACGTTGGAGTTCCAGAAGGGCCGCGCCTGCAGGGTGGACAGCAGCACGCCGGTGTAGATGCCCACGCCCGCGGCCAGCAGCGCCAGCACGACGGCCAGGGGCCGCTTCAGGGGCTGGAGCCGGTCGTGGATGGGCAACAGCAGCTCGATCCGCACCCAGTTGAGGAACACCGAGCGCGGCAACACGGCGAACGCGTAAACCATCGACAGGGGCATGACGAACGTCAGCAGCCAGGTGCCCCAGGAGATGGGGGACGTCGGCTCGAACGTCAGCATGAGGTTCCAGAAGTACCAGACGTGGGACAGGTCCATCATGAGGAACAGCAGCCCCAGGCCCAGCGCGGGCGCGACCACCAGCGGCGCGTAGCGAACCGCGGCCGGGTAGCGCTCCTCCTTGCCCGCGAGCAACAGCGCGGCGGACAGGATCAGCACGCCCGCGGCCAGCCCCCCCAGGAAGAAGTAGGCGGGCAGCTCCCAGCCCCAGATCTCCAGGTGGGGATCGATCTCGTGGTTCATGCGACCCGAAATGATCTCGATCTCACGTTCCATGATTCCGCTCCCTCACACCAGGAAGTAGACGTTGGGCCTGGTACCGGCTTCCGGCAGCAGGGTCTTGTACTTGCGGCTCGCCAGCAGCTTGCTGACCTCGGAGTCGGGGTCGTCGAGGTCGCCGAAGGCGAAGCTGTACGTGGGGCACACCGACACACAGGCGGGCTGGCCGCCCTCGGCGGTGCGGTGGATGCAGAACGTGCACTTGCTGATGTGTCCCTCGGGGTGGATGTACCGCGCGTCGTACGGGCACGCGGCGATGCACGACTTGCAGCCGATGCACTCGTGGGGCGTGACCAGCACCACGCCGGTGTCCTCGTTCACGTGGCTGGCGCCCGTGGGGCAGGTGTGGACACAGGGCGGGTTGGAGCAGTGGTTGCACCGCTCGGAACGGATCTCCTGCCACAGGTCGGGAAACCGGCCGCCGGTCTCCTTGACGATCCAGTCGCGGGCGAGGCCCTCGGGCACCTGGTTCTCGCTCTTGCACGCGAGCACACAGTCGGAGCAGCCCACGCACGTGCGCGTGTCCATGGTCATGGCGAAGCGAGGCATCAGACCACCTTGTCCACGGTTACGAAGTTCCCCCGCATCCCGGTGCCGCCCATGATCGGGTCGCGGCTGTAGCGGGTGACGAGGCCGGAGTCGTTGATGCCCTGCAGGTACGACGCGCGCATCTGCGGCTGGGTGTGGCCGAAGCCGTGCACCACGTACACGGCGTCGGCGCGGATGCCCTGGGTCACCTTGGCGCGGGCCTCGTTGCTGGTCACGCCGTCCTGGTTGGTGAGCTTGACCCAGTCGCCGTACTCGATGCCGAGGTCGGCGGCCGCGTCGGCGTTGATCCACACCACGTTGGTGTCCTCCACCTCCAGCAACATCGGGTTGTTGGTGGTGCGGCCGAAGGTGTGCACCGGAGACCGGCCGTACAGCAGCCGGAAGGTCCCCGGCGGCGGCTGCTCGTGGTGGGTGTACGTCGGGATGGGGTCGAAGCCCGCCTCGGCCAGGGTGGTCGAGTAGAGCTCGATCTTGCCGCTGGGGGTGGCGAACGACGGCGGCACCCCCTCGTCCCAGTAGATGGGCTTGTCCGGGAGCCGGACGACGCCGTCGGCGCGCAGCTGCTCCAGGGTGACGCCGGTGCCGTCGAGCCGCGCGCGAAGGTACTCGTCGAGGTCCTTCCACGGGAAGTGATCGCCCAGACCCATCTTGTCGGCGAGCTGCTTGGTGATCCACCAGCCGGGCTTGGAGTCGCCGATGGGGGGCACCACCGGATCGCGCAGGGCGATGGACGGGGACTTGTACGGCGACAGCCGCAGGTCGTCGCCGCGTTCGAGGTATCCGCACTCGGGCAGGATGACGTCGGCCCAGCCGGTGATCTCCGCGGGGAGGATGTCCACCACCGCCAGCAGCTCCAGGTCGCGGATCTTCTCCTCGATGGAGGCGAAGTCGGGCAGGGTCAGCGACAGGTTGGTGCCGTAGACGATCCAGGCCTTGAGGTCGCACGGGTCCACCGGCCACGGCATGGACGCTTCGCACAGCTCGTGGGCCAGGGCCAGCGACGCCAGCGGGTACTTGTCGCCCAGGGCCGTGCGCCAGTTGCGCTCGGGCGTCTCGAGGTGCTCGTAGGGGTACTTGGGCACCTTGGCCTTGGCCGGCTCGTAGAACCCGCCACGGCGGCCCCAGGACCCCAGCAGGGCGTTGAGGATGGCCACGGCCCGGGACCGCTGGGTGTCGTCCCCGTACCAGGTGACGTGGCGGCCGGGGTGGACCAGGGCCGCGGGCGCGGCGCGGCCCATGGCGCGAGCGGTCTCGCGGATGACGCCCGGCTCGATGCCGGTGATGGGCCACGCCCACTCGGGGGTGTTCGAGGCGACGGCGGCGCGGAGCTGCTCGAAGCCGTAGGTGTAGGTCTCGACGTACTGCTCGTCGTAGAGCTTCTCCTCGATGACCACGTGGATCCACGCCAGCAGCAGCGCCAGGTCCGTCGAGGGCTTGATGGGTAGCCAGTGCCTGGCCTTGCCCGCGGCCGTGGAGAAGCGCGGGTCCACCACGATGATGTCGGCGCCGCGGTCGATGGCCCGGGAGAACTCCTGCACCTGGGAGTTGTGCATGTTCTCGCCCAGGTGGCTGCCGATGAGCACCAGGCATCGCGCGTTCTCGATGTCTGTGTTCTCCGGAGAGCCCACGCCCTGGCCGTAGGTCATCTGGAAGGCGACCTCACGCGGCCCGCGGCACTGGGCGTAGCTGGGTGCGGCCACGTTGACCGAGCCGTAGGCCTTCATCAGCTCCTTGAAGTAGGCGCCGCCGGAGCCGTGATAGAACAGCGCGGCGCACGACGGGCCCCACTTCTGCTTCACGTGCTCGAGCTTGTCGGCGATGTAGCCCAGCGCCTCGTCCCAGCTCGCCTCGCGGAACACCTGCTCGCCGCGCTCCTCGGTGCGGATCAGCGGCGTGCGCAGGCGATCGGGATCGGTGTAGGAGCCGATCCCGCCGGTGCCGCGGGGGCACAGCCGGCCGTTGGTCAGCGGATCGGCCGGGTTGCCCTCGAGCTTCCAGATCTGGTCTCCGGTCACGTGCGCGCGCACCGCGCACTTCCAGAAGCACATCTCGCAGTAGCTGTTCTTGATCTGGACGTTCGGGGGCGTGGGATCGTGGGCGGCGTGCGCCTTGCGCGGGCGCAGCAGCGAGGGGGCCGTGGCGGCCGCCGCGGCCACGCCGGCCGAGGACGCGGCGCTGATCTTGATGAACTTCCTGCGACTCAACGGGGCCATCAGTTCGTTCCTCCCAGGACCTCGGAGCGCGCCTGCACGTTGCGCTGGAGAATGGAGCGAATCATGTCGCAGGCGCTGGAGATGTTGGGATCGGACAGGCTGTAGTAGATGTGCTGGCCCTCGCGCCGCGAGACGAGCACGCCGAGCTTGCGCAGCACCGCGAGGTGCTGGGAGACCACCGGCTGCGACGCCCCCAGGATCTCGGTGAGATCGGAGACGCACATCTCGCCCTCGCGCAGAGCGTGGAGGATCATCAGGCGGTTGCGGTTGCCCATCATGCGGCAGAACTCGGCCTGCATCTCGAACAGCTGGGGGTCCAGATCGACCTTCGGGGCCATCACGATCCTCCGTTCGGGGGAACCATACGCACCGATCCCGATACAGTCAAATATATGCATATGCTTATATTAATTAGTCCTAACTAATTACACGGATCTGGTGGAGATTGGATCTCCTGCGTTTTCAGGGAGTTAGACCGTGCACTGGCCCAGGACGGGCTGTTCGAGCGCCCTCGAGAAATCGAGCATGCGCTGGGTGGAGATCATGGCCTTCACCCGCACGGCCTCGTCCACGAAGATCTCGTTCCGGCCGCTCTCGAGGACCTCGGCGAGGTCGCGCAGGCCGTTCATCTCCATCCACGGGCAGTGGGCGCAACACTGGCAGGTGGCGCCCACGCCCAGGGTGGGGGCCTCGATGAGGTGCTTGCCCGGCGACGCCTGCTGCATCTCGTGGAAGATACCGCGGTCCGTCGCGACGATGTACGTTTCGGCCGAGCCGTTGCGGACGGCCTCGATCATCGCCTTGGTCGAGCCCACCACGTCGGCCTTCTCGATCACGGCGGCCGGGGACTCGGGGTGGACCAGCACCTGGGCGCCGGGGTGCTCCGCGATCAGGGCGTCGATCTCCTCGGCGCGGAACTCCTCGTGCACCACGCACGTGCCGTCCCACAGCACCATGTCCGCGCCCGTCTCCTTCTGGACGTAGGAGCCCAGGTGGCGATCCGGAGCCCAGAGGATCTTCTCGCCCCGCTCGTGCAGGTGCCGCACGATCTTCAGCGCGATGCCCGAGGTGACCACCCAGTCGGCCCGCGCCTTCACCTCGGCGCTGGTGTTCGCGTAGACCACGGCCGTCCGGTCGGGGTGGGCGTCACAGAACGCCGCGAACTCGTCCGCCGGGCAGCCCAGGTCCAGCGAGCAGTTGGCGTCGAGATCGGGCATCAGCACCCGCTTCTCGGGGTTGAGGATCTTGGCGGTCTCGCCCATGAAGCGCACACCGCAGACCACCAGGGTGCTGGCCGCGTGCTCGTTGCCGAATCGGGCCATCTCCAGCGAATCGGCCACGGTCCCGCCCGTGGCCTCGGCCAGCTCCTGCAGCTCGGGGCGCGTGTAGTAGTGGGCCACGAGGACCGCGTCCTTGTCGTGGAGCAGGCGCGTCACGCGGGCCTTGAGCTCGGTCTTCTCCTGGTCGGACCCCGGCGCGCTGCTGCGGGCGCGCACGATGGCGCGCTGGACCTCGTCGTGGATCGCTTCGGCTCGGGTCGGCATGGGCGTGACCTCCGCGGGTTCCGTGGGGTGCTCTACTAGCACGGTTGTCCGGGGTGTCCAAGCGCAGCGCGCGCTGGGCAATAGTCTCCACCGGGTTGCAGACTATTGTGCAATCCAACCGCCACCGCGGTTCGGGCCATCACCCACAGGCGATTCAACGACCTGAATTCACTGGCTATTTCCGCCTCTGATCCACGTTGGCAGGCGTCGTGCATCCCTTCAGCCCGAACCCATGGAGGAATCGACATGTTCAAGGCATCTACCCCCCTGTTCGCTCTCGCCCTCGGCCTCTTCGGCGCCCTCAACCTCGGCGCCTGCACCACCACCGAACCGTCTGGCAATGAAGGCCAAGACCACGCCGGCCACGCCGACGCCACGGCCGGCGAGGGGGAGGACGCCACGGAAGAAGCCACCGCCGGCGCCGAGGTCCCGGCCATGGAGGGTATGACCAAGGTCGACCCCGAGGGCGCAGTGAAGTCCTGGGACGCCAAGCCTGCGGCCGGCGCCAAGGGCATCTGTCCGGTCAGCGGCGAGGCGTACATGGTCACCGACTCGACGGTCTTCTCGGTCGTCGAGGGCAAGTACTACGGCTACTGCTGCCCCGGCTGCCAGGGCAGGTTCGAGGCCGATCCGCAGTCGTTCCTGACCAAGGGCGCGGAGGGGTAGTAGTCGATGATCCGGATGCTGCCCCTGGTCGCGCTGTTGAGCGTCGTACCGCTGTCGTCGAGGGCCGCTGGCCCGGATGATCTCGTTCGCCGCACCCTCGAGGCCAACGCCACGCTGGACGCCCTCGAGGAGCAGCGCGCGGCCATGCAGCACCGGATCACCCGCGCGTCGGCCGGTCCAGAGCCAGTGATCGGCCTGGAGTACTCCAACATGCCGGTCACGTCCCCCTACCCCGGTGTGCACCCCATGAGCGGTGTGCAGCTGTCGGTGAGGCAGACCGTGCTCTACCCCGGGACGATATCCGCGAGGCGGTCGGCGGCCGAAGCCCGCTTGTCGGTCGCCGGCGAGGCCCTGATCCAGGCCCGGGTGGATCTCGCGGCGGCGGTCCGCGGCGGGTACTGGCAGCTGGCCCGGCTCCGCCTGCAGACCGACCTCGTGCGAGAGCAGATCGCGCTGGCCGATCAGCTGGTCGAGGCGGTGCGCGGTGCCTACGAGGTCGGGCGGGCCGAGCAACACCAGCTGCTGAGCGCTGAGCTCGGACGGGACCGCCTCGTCGAAGGGCTCGAGGATCTGGGCCGGGCGGAGCGCGAGGTCCTCGCCGCCCTCGCCGCTGCGGTCCAGCAACCGGGGCAGCTCGAGGTCTCGACCCCCACGTCGGTCGATCCGATTCCTGGACCGCCGCCCGTGGAATCCCTGGTTCGCGAGGCGGCCGACCACAACCCCACGCTGGCCCTGCACGCGGCCACCGCCGAGGCCGAGGGCCGCCTGGCCGAGGCGGCGCGCAAGGAGGCCCGCCCCGACCTCACGATGTGGGCCGGGTACCGGATGCGCGCGCCGATCGACGGGATGGACGACGGCATGAACCAGGCCTCGCTGGGGATCTCCATCCCCCTGCCCACGTCGGCCGCCCGGCGCTGGGGCGCCACCGAGGCCGAGCACGAGGCCAGGGCCCGCGCCGCGACGTCCCGGCGCGACTCGGCCGCGGCGACCGCCGAGGGAGACATCCACGCGGCGATCGCCCGCTGGGATCGCGCCGCGGATCGCGTCACCAGCCATCACGAACGTCTGATCCCGGCCGCCGAGGCGACCTGGGACGCGACCCTGGCCGCCTACCGGGTCGACCGCGCGCGGTTCGCCACCCTGACCCGGGCCTGGGAACAGCTGCTGGATCTGCAGCGCGCCGCCCTCGACGCCGAGGTGGACGTCCGCCTGGCCGCGATCGAGGTGGACCGCCTGACCGGCGTGATCCCCCACGAGGAGGTGACCCGATGAGATCCCTGATCGGTCTCGCGCTGGCGATGGCGCTGGTGGCGGGATGCGACCTCCTGCCGGGCGACGGCGGCGAGCCCCCTGCCACCCTCGAGGGCTCGGAGACACCCACGACCCAGGGGCTGTACACCTGCGGGATGCACTCCAACGTGGTGCAGGACGAGCCGGGCCTGTGTCCCATCTGCAAGATGGACCTGACGCCGATGAAGCCCATCGATCCCGGATCCACGGAGATCGAGCTGGAGCCGGGCGTGATCCAGAACACCGGGGTCCGGCTGGCCAGGGTCGAACGCGGTGCGCTGGACCGTGGCGTGCGCACGGTCGGCGAGATCGCCGTGGCCGAGGACGAGCGGTCGGTGATCAACCTGCGCTACGACGGGTGGGTCGAGCGGCTCCACGTGACGCGCACCGGCGACGAGGTCCAGCAGGGCCAGGCGCTGCTGGACATCTACAGCCCCGAGCTCGTCTCGGCCCAGGACGAGTTCCTGCTCGCGCTGCGCACCGCGGGCGCCGACGGTCCGTTGACCCTTTCTGCGCGGACACGGCTGGAGAACCTGGGGATGACCCGGTCGCAGATCGAGTCCATCGCGGCATCGGGCGAGGCTCGCCAGAACGTGACCGTCTACGCGCCCACCGCGGGCCACGTCCTGCACAAGGACGTGGTGGAGGGCACCCGCGTCGAGGCCGGGGCGGACCTGTTCCACATCGGCGACCTGACCCGGATCTGGGTGCTGGCCGAGGTCTACGAGTTCGACGCGCCGTGGGTCGTCGAGGGCCAGTCGGCGACCATGGAGCTCAGCCACAGCCCGGGCGTCCGCTACCTGGGCTCGGTGGGGCACGTCTACCCCACGCTGGATCCGAAGACCCGCACGCTGAAGGTGCGCATGGCGTTCGACAACCCCGACCTGGAGTTGCGACCGGGGATGTTCGCCACGGTGACCATCCGCGTCCAGGGCCGCGAGGACGTGCTCAAGGTCCCCACCGAGGCCATCTTGCGCACCGGCGAGGGCGGCTCGGTCTACGTGGCCGAGGGCGAAGGGGTGTTCCGGGCCGTGGACGTGATCACCGGGCTCGTCGGGGATGGCCAGACCGAGATCCTCGCGGGCCTCGAAGCCGACCAGCAGATCGTCGTGTCCGGGCAGTTCCTGCTGGACTCGGAGAGCCAGCTGCGGCGGTCCACGGCCAAGCTGCTGTCCGAACGCCAGCAGGCCGCCGGCGGCCACGACCACTAGGAGCGAACCGTGCGTCAGGGCATCGTCGCGAGCATCATCGAGGGCAGCATCCGCAATCGGGTGATGGTGCTCATCGGCCTGGTGATGCTGCTCGCCGGCGGGATCTGGGCCATGGTCACCACGCCGGTGGACGCCATCCCCGACCTGTCCGACGTCCAGGTGATCGTCGTGTCCGACCACCCGGGCCAGGCGCCCCAGGTCGTCGAGGATCAGGTCACCTACCCCGTGGCCACGGCGCTGCTGTCGGTGCCCTACGCCTCCAACGTGCGCGGGTACTCGTTCTTCGGGCTGTCCATGGTCTACGTGATCTTCGAGGACGGCACCGACCTGTACTGGGCCCGCTCCCGCGTCGCCGAGGCCCTGGACGCGGCCACGGATCGGCTGCCCGGCGGGGTCCACCCGCGGCTGGGCCCCGACGCCACCGGGGTCGGCTGGGTCTACGAGTACTCCCTGACCAGCGACCGCCACGATCTGGCCGAGCTCAGATCGCTGCAGGACTGGTACCTGCGCTACGAGCTCACGGCCCTCGAAGGTGTGTCCGAGGTGGCCTCGGTGGGCGGCTTCGTCCGCCAGTACCAGGTGGAGGTGGACCCCGAGAAGATGCGGGCCCACGGCGTCAGCCTGGCCCAGGTCAAGCGCGCCATCCAGCGCTCCAACAGCGACACGGGAGGGCGCCTGCTGGAGATCGCCGAGACCGAGTTCATGGTCCGCAGCGAGGGCTACCTGCGATCGGTCGACGATCTCGAGCTGGTCCCCGTGGGGGTGGATCCCGAATCCCACACGCCCGTGCTGTTGAGCCAGATCGCGCATATCCACCTCGGGCCCCAGATGCGCCGCGGGCTCGTGGAGATGAACGGCGAGGGCGAGGTGGTCACCGGGATCGTGGTGATGCGCTCCGGTGAGAACGCGCTCGACGTGATCCGCCGCGTGGAGGAGCGGCTCGGCGAGCTCACCGACGGCCTGCCCGAGGGCGTCGAGATCCACACGAGCTACGACCGCTCCACCTTGATCCACCGCGCCATCGACAACCTCACGACGAAGCTCCTGGTGGAGATGCTGGTCGTGGCCCTGGTGATCGCCCTGTTCCTGCTCCACCTGCGGTCGTCCCTCGTGGCCATCCTGACCATCCCCACCGGCGTGCTCGCCAGCCTGCTGGTGATGCGGCTGCTGGGCATCAACGCCAACATCATGAGCCTCGGGGGGATCGCCATCGCGGTGGGGGTGATGGTCGATGCCTCGGTGGTGATGGTCGAGAACCTGCACAAGCACCGCGAGCGGTCGCCCGATCTGCCCCAGCTGGAGCTGGTGACGCGCGCGGCCAGGGAGGTCGGGCCCGCCCTGTTCTTCTCGCTGCTGATCATCACCGTGAGCTTCCTGCCCGTGTTCACGCTGCAGCAACAAGAGGGCCGCCTGTTCGCGCCCCTGGCCTGGACCAAGACCTTTGCCATGGCCTCCTCCGCCGTGCTCGCGATCACCGTCGTGCCGGTGCTTATGTACTACCTGGTCCGCGGCCGGATTCGACCCGAACGGCATCACCCCATCACCCGGCTGACCATCGCCCTGTACCGGCCGATCCTGCGCGGCGTGCTGCGCGTGCCAGGCCTGACCCTGCTCGCCGCGCTGTTGCTGACCCTGGTCACGATCTGGCCCGCGACCCGCCTGGGCACCGAGTTCATGCCGCCGCTGAACGAGGGCGACCTGCTGTACATGCCCACCACGCCGCCGGGGATCAGCATCGAGGAGGCCCGCGAGCTGCTGCAGCGGACCGACCGGATCATCGCGTCGCACCCCCAGGTGGTGCACGTGCTGGGCAAGGCCGGACGCGCCGAGACCGCCACCGATCCGGCGCCCCTGTCCATGCTCGAGACCACCATCTTGCTCGCGCCCCCCGAACAGTGGCCTCCGGGCAAGACCATCGAGGACGTGATCGACGAGCTCGACGAGATGGTCCAGTTCCCCGGCCTGACCAACTCCTGGACCATGCCCATCCGCACCCGCATCGACATGCTCGCCACGGGCATCAAGACCCCCGTCGGGGTCAAGCTCATGGGCGACGACCTGCAGGAGCTGGCCGACCTGGCCGAGCGCGTCGAGGCCGTCCTGCGGACGCACCCCGACACCAAGTCCGTCTACGCGGACCGCGTGATGGGCGGTCACTACGTGGACATCCGCGTCGATCGCACCGAGGCGGCCCGCTACGGGCTCACCGTGGAGGACGTCCAGGACGTGGTTCGCTCGGCCATCGGCGGGATGACGGTGACCTGGACCGTCGAGGGCCTCGAGCGATACCCGGTCAACGTGCGCTATCCCCGCGGCCTGCGCGACGATCCCGAGGCCCTCGAACGTATCGCGGTGCCCACCCCCCTGGGGCACTCCGTGGCGCTGGGGCAGGTCGCCGACATCGGACTCAGCGACGGCCCGGCCGCCATCAAGAGCGAGAACGCCCGCCAGACCGCCTGGGTCTACGCCAACCTGCGCACCACCGACATCGGCGGTTACGTCCGCGAGGCCCGCGAGATGATCGACGAGCAGGTGCACACCCCCGACGGCGTCAGCATCGCCTGGTCGGGCCAGTACGAGTACATGCAGCGCGCCAACCGCCGCCTCGCCCTGATGATCCCCCTGTCCCTGTGCATCATCTTCTTGCTGCTGTACGCCCACTTCCGGTCCGTCGTCGAGTCGGGCCTGGTGATGGCCACGCTGCCCTTCGCCCTGGTCGGCGGCGTGTGGCTGCTCGTGCTCAACGGCTACGACCTCTCCGTGGCCGTGGGCGTGGGCTTCATCGCCCTGGGTGGGCTCGCCGCCGAGACCGGCGTGGTGATGCTCGTCTACCTCGACGAGGCCTACCACCGCTGGCGCGACGAGGGACGCCTGGGCAATGTGGCCGATCTGCGCGAGGCCATCGTCGAGGGAGCCGTCGAGCGCCTGCGGCCCAAGCTGATGACCGTCGCCACCACCGTCATCGGGCTCGTGCCCGTGCTGATGGGCACCGAGGCCGGCAGCCGCGTCATGAAGCGGATCGCCGCGCCCATGGTCGGCGGGATGGTCTCGTCGATGGTCCTGACGCTGGTGGTGTTGCCAGCGGCGTACCTGCTGTGGCGGAGGGTGCAGATGCGGTGGTGGAGCTCTGAGGAGTTCGGGGGATAGGGATTCGTTGTGGATATGGTGACCTGGTGGATTCTGTGGACGGGCTGGCGCCCGCCCACAGAGACCACAGGTCTTGGACAACCTCCTCGCTGCGCTCGGCGGTTGACCACATATCCACAGCGACGACGGCGATGATCAAGTGGGTGGAAGGAACGAGGAAGAGGAAGAAGAAGCCAAGAGGGGGGACGAAACTCGGGCTCTGGTGGGCCAGACCGGGAGTTGTGTACGTCTGGCGGACGAAACTCGGGCTCTGGCGGGCCAGACCGGGAGTTGTGTACGTCTGGCGGACGAAACTCGGGCTCTGGCGGGCCAGACCGGGAGTTGTGTACGTCCCCTGCGATGTGCCTGCGATGTGCCTGCGATGTGCTGCCTGCGATGTGCCTGCGATGTGCCACCCGAGTCACAAACCCCTGCGATGTGCCACCCGAATCACAGGCTGCCAGCGATGCGCCCGCGATGC
>CAYRNR010000214.1:0-12111 GCA_964425605.1 uncultured Rickettsiales bacterium
TTGGCTCCCCAATCCGCCCACGGTACAAACCCCGGGCGATCGTGGCTGCTCGGTCTACTGGATCCAGGCCGGCTTCCAAAGGAAGGCCGAGAAGCCCGCGAAGAGCCGGAAGAAGGACAAGGCCAGGACACGCGGCCGAAAGCGTGCTGGCCGGAAGCCTGGCACCCTCAGCCGCGAGGAGCGCCGTGAACTGTGGGCTGCGATGATCGACGGCGAGGCGATCAAGACCCGGGCGGACCTGGCCCGGCACCTGGGGATCAGTCGGGCCCGGGTGACGCAGGTTCTCGGGCGCATGTCGCGAGAAGGGCATCGGTGAGGGGCGACGTTCATCGATCAGCCAGCCCGGCAGCCCGTAGGTGACGCCGCACGGATCGGAAGACGTCGTCGAACTCCGGGATGGTGGCCATCTGGGCTGCGAGCCGGGCGCTCCACAGCTTCTGGAAGCGCTGCTGCTTGCGGACCAGCTCCTCGTCCAGGCCCTCTCTGGTCCTGCCCCGGAACTCCAGCTTGCTGTCGATCTCAGGCACCAGCATCGCGAGGTCGACGTGACCGTTGGAGATCAGGAACCAGATGTCGTACAGGTCGCGGGGCTCGTTGCGGGCCCGATCAGTGAGCGCTGCGAGCTTCTCCACCGCGATCTCTTCGAGGGAGTAGACCTGGACCGGGCAGTCGTCGGGCAGGTCTTCGTACTCGTCGTAGCCCTGGAGGATCGGGCGCTCCTGGAGTGGGCAGACGAACCGCTCGCGGATCGTGATATCGACCTTGACCTCCTTGGGTGAGGACGCGGGGAGTGGCCCCTCGTAGGCCAGGTAGAAGGTGTGGCTGTTGAGGTGCTTCTTGCGGTGCTCGCGGGAGTAGCGGAAGACGATGCCCGAGGCGCGCTGGACCTCGGCGTAGGTTTCATCGAGCGCCTTCAGGATCGCCTCGATGGGCAGGTCGCTCGCGAGGGTGAAGTCGAGGTCCTCGGAGAAGCGGTAGTCGCCGAAGTAGCAGCGCTTGAGCGCCGTGCCCCCCTTGAACACCAGGTCGTCGTGCAGCGGCGACCGGGACAGGCCAGCGAGGAACCAGGCCAGGCAGTAGTCGCGCTCGAGCACGGCCTCGGGGATGCGCCGGCCGCCGCCGCGGGCGAGACGGTTGGATAGCAGCGAGATGTTCCGTTGAGGGATCATGGATCAGGTCCTCACCACCGATTCGATCTCGTCGGGTTCCACGTTGAGCCTCAACCGCCAGCGGGCGAGGTACTTCCCTTCCGCGGGCAGCAGCGGGTCGAGGATCGCGTAGCTCGCCGTGAGGCGGCTTCGCAGCCGGTCCAGCTCACGGGGAGCGTCCAGCTCGAGCACCTCCATGAGGAACCCCAGGCGCCGGGTCACCGCCCCGACGTCGAGGCGCAGGGCGTACTCCACGAGCCTGGCAGGATCGATGTCCTCTCTTCGCATCCACAGGCCCTTGGCGACCTCGGTGACGCCCCCGCAGTACTCGGACTGCTTGAGCCCGTCGATCACGGTGCGCTCCAGGTCGCTCACGCGGATACTCTCGGTCTTGGTGGCCCAGTGGTCGGTGATCCCGAAGAGGTGGTCGGGCTTGCAGGTCACGAAGCGGAACTCCGTGCCGAGCACAACCCGTGGCCGCACGGCCTGCGGGGTGGAGGTGTAGACCACGAGCTGCGGCTGGGTGACCATCTGGTGCAGGTCCATCGCCGAGGCGTGGGAGACGTAGTAGTCGCGACCGCCCGCCAGCTCGCGGGCGACGACGAGCGGGTTGCCCAGGTACTCGCGTTCGCGTCCCAGCTCGAAGGGCACGAGGATGAACAACCCGGGTTTCAGCCGGGTAGCTACCCCCCGGTGGACGAGAGAGGCGGCGAAGTTCCTCGCGGACTTCGGCCCGAGCCCGGTGATCTCCTCGACGTCGGCGTTGGTGAACAGGGCCTTGCCCTGCTCGTGCAGCCTGGTGACGAGCCGGGCGGCCTGCGTGCCGAGGGTCTTGACGGGGAGATCACGATTCATCTGCCAGGCGCCTATCCCTGTTGGGCATTTTGCACATGAATCATCACTTTTCAAGTCGAGAGTGATGTTTTGTCTGCGGAACGCCGATCCTGAGTAGGCGACCTGCAGAAGAAGCATCACTGCAGCGCGCGTCCGTGTGACCTCTGCGGATGGCCGACCGACGCCGGCGCGGTAGGTCGTTACCGGCAGCCCGATCCCTACTCCTCCCCGTCCCCCTCGGAGCGATAACGGACGTTCCTGGCGTAGCCGGTCGACGCGTCCAGATCGAAGGACTCCACGCCGTCCTCGTCGAGCATGCCGCTGAGCACCATCGGCACGTCGAGGGTGGAGCCTCCCTTGCGTCCCTTGTGGAAGTCGTCCCACAGCTTCAGCGCGAAGTCGATCCACATGCTCTTGACCAGCGGGGAGATGCAGTCCTCCACGGTCTTGTCCATGCGGGGCGGCCGGAGCAGGGGGTGGGTGACGAGCCGGTGGAACCGGGCGTCGATGCTGTCGCGCTCGTGGGCGACCTGGGGCAGGGCCTCGGAGCGGAAGCCTGCCTCGTACATCACCTCGCGCAGGTCGCGGTAGTACGCCGCGGCGATCTTGCGCAGTGCCTTGACGCTGGGCGGTGACTTGCGTGCGCCGGTCTCGAGCTTGGACAGGTAGCTGTAGCTCAGCCCGAGCATGGTCGAGGCCTGGCGCAGGCTGATCCCGTGCTCCTCTCGCACGCCCCTGAGGTAGGTCCCGAAGCTGTCTCGCTGCTCCCAAACGGCCACGGCTTCCTCCTTGTGCCCGGTTCGCTGGTGACCGGACCCCACGATCACGACTAGTAACCGGATTGCAACACGCAGTCAACAGAACAGCGCTTTTTTGGTGAAAAACCCCTTGCGGTAGAAATCAGAGGCGTGGCACCATGAAAGCGTCAAACTTTGCACGGAGAGGAAACGACATGCTCCGCTATCGACTGCGCCAGGACACGCTCCGCCAGCTCCTGGCCGAGCACCACCTCAGCATCACCGACGCGGCGCGACAGCTGGGAGTGTCCCGCTCCTACCTGTCGCAGCTGATCCGCGGAGCGCGATACCCGTCCCCTCGCCTCCGCCGGCGGATGCTGCGCCGCGCTCCGTTCAAGCTCCTGGCGCCGGACGAGCTGTGGGAGCGGCTCGAGGTCGAGGGCCATGGCTAGGACACACCCCGCCGTCCACGCGCGCCTGCAGCCGGTCTCCCGGCAGAAGAGGGAGCAGCGCATGGCTGCGCTCCTCGCCATGGGCGCGCTGCGGGCTGCTGCGGCGGCGTCGGGCGAGCGGACGATTGACGAGCGGCACGGCGAAGAAGGGAGCGATCTCGCGGTGCTTGGACCACACGGACCCTTCGCGAAGAGAGCGCACGCCGCAGGTGAGGTGCGTTCCACCACAAGCCCGGTGCAGTCCGGTGCAAAGAGCAGGTGACCCGGTGACTGAGACGAGCCCAGGACGCCAGCAACAACCGAATGGCAGTGCGGCCCCGGGAACGTCAAACCCGGTCTACCTCCCCGTGGACCAGCCGACCCCCGCGGTCGTGCGCGACCTGCTGCAGAAGATGGACGCCCGCTACCCGGACCTGCTGTGGGAGGGGCCGGACGACACGACCGTGGCCCGCCGCGGGAACGGCCTCGACGCCTACCAGGAGACCGCGTTCCAGTCGCTGGTGGACTCTCATCTGACGGCGACGTCCGGCACGAAGCAGTATCCGGTGCCCAAGCGCTTCGTGACCTCGGCCATGCACCCCGGCGCGCACGGCGTCCTGCGCCGCCTCGACCGCATCGTCGGCCTGCCTCACCTGGCGCTCGACGCGAACGACCAGGTGGTGTGGCGCTTCGGCGCCGGCTACGACCTGGACACGCGGTCGTGGCACCAGTACCCGGTCCCGGACGCGCCGGGGATGCGCGAGGACTACCGCTGGCTGCTCGACCTGGTGCTGGGGGGCTTCGAGTTCGAGTCCCCGCTCGGCCCGTGGATCGCCGAGGCCGCCCTGTTGGTCCCGTTGCTGCGGCCCGTGGTGCCGTGGGTTCCGGGCTTCCTGGTGTGGGCCAAGGCGGCCTCGGCCGGCAAGACGCTGCTCACGCAGCTGATCGGCCGAGTCCACCTGGGCTCTGCACCGCGGGTGGACCCCATCGGCGTGGTGGGGTGGGAGCGGGACTACTCCATCGGCGCGGCCCTGCAGTACGCGGGCCCGGCCGGGCTGGTGATCCTGGACAACCTCGTGGCGCACGAGCGGTTCGACAGCGCGGTGCTGGCCTCCATCCTCACGGCGCGGGCCCCGGTGCGGACGCCTCGCTTGCCGAAGTTCCCCGCGGGCGTGTGGGTGGACCCGGCCCACCTGCTGATGTTCGCCACGGGGATCGCCCCGCACCTGGGCCCCGAGCTGCAGCGGCGGTTCCTGCCGGTGCAGCTGCAGCGCCGCGAGTCGGGCTCGTGGACCCGGTCCCCCGACCAGATCGAGCGCCGCCTCGACCGGGACCGGGCGCGCGTGGTGGCCGCGCTGGTGTGGGCGGCCGATCATGTGCGGCACCCCGGGTTCGCCCTCCATCCGGTCGAGGTGCCGAGCTACGTGGAGTTCGGCCAGGTCCTCGGCGGGCTGCTGATGGCGCTGCACCCCGACGACGCCGAGGAGATCGAGGGGGCCTGGGCCGCGCTGCCCGACCTGCTGCTGCGCGGGCGGCCCGACGACGAGGACGTGGCGTTGCTGGGCCTGCTGGCCTCTGTGCCCCAGGACAGCCCCGGGATCTGGCCCCATCTCCGCCCGGGCCAGCTGCTGCGTCGCCTGCAGGATGACCCGGCGTGCGAGCCGTTCCAGGAGCCGCTGGCCTCCCTGGCAGAGACCGGCTCTCGCAGGGCCCGCGAGACGCGCCTGGGGATGCGCCTCGCGGCCCTGGTGCAGAACGGTGCCGTCCACGACCGGATCGGCGTCGAGGAGCGCCCCCACCGCAACGGCGGCAAGGCCTACCGGGCGGTCATCGTCCAGGGAGACAACCCGTGACCTGCAGAACCACCGTGCCGAACCTGCCGAACCTTCCGCGCGTACGCACATGCGAGGAAACAACGGCTTCGACCACGTCCCGATCGTGCGCGCGTACGTGGAGGTTCGGCAGGTTCGGCAGTACGGACCAGCTCGAGGTCGGTGAGGCCCCGTGGATCAGCACGGCCTGGGGCGTGCTGGCCGAGGCGGCGCGGCTCGGTCCCTGTGTGGATGCCAGGGCCTGGTCCGCCGGTGTCGCCCGGCTGCGCGCGGCCTACGGCGTGGGCGTGACCGGCGCAAGGTCCCCCCGCGCTGCGCATGCCCGCGACCGCCTGGAGGCCCTCGAGACCTACGCGGACGTCGTGGCCATCCGCGCCCGGCAGTCCGGCCGCGTTCCCTACCAGCTGAGGGAGGCCGACTGGAGCGGCCGGGTGATCCTCGAGCAGCCGCCCTGGCAGTCCGTGACCAAGGACGGCGACCAGGTGCTCCGCAGGGCCGTGGTGGCGCCGCCGGGCTGCCGGATCCTGTGCGCGGACTGGCACGCCTCGCAGCTGCACCTGCTCGCGGGCCTCGCGGGAGACCCACAGCTCCGGGCCGACCTGGAGGCCGGCGACATCTACGAGCGTCTGGGCGAGGCCCTGGCCAAGGGCCACCCTCGCGGCCGTGACCTGGGCAAGCTCCTGGTCCTGGCCATGACCTACCGCGCCGGCGTCAGGACGCTGGTCGAGCGGGCCCGCGACAAGGGCGTCGAGCTGCGCCAGGGCCAGGTCGTCGACCTGCTCGGCCGTCTGCGAGCTCGCTACGCCACGCTGTGGGGCTGGGGAGACGCCCAGGCCGCCGTGGGCCGGCATCTGCTGTGGACCCCGGGAGGGCGCCGCGTGCAGCTGCGCCCGGCAACGGCCCCTCGGCCCGGGACGACGCGCCACCCTCGTCCTCCGGCACTTCCCACGCTGCTGGCGGGCATCGCCCAGGCCTGGGAGGCCGATGCCCTGCTGCTGAGCCTGGCGACCCTCGCTCCCCACCTGGACCCCCTGGGCCTGACGCTCGTGCTGCACCTGCACGACTGCACGGTGTGGGAGGTCGGTGAGGCCGGCGCCGAGCAGGCCAGGACGACCGTCACGAACGTCATGCAGGCCGCCCACGCGTGGGTCCAGCAGTGGGAGCCGCGCCCCGGTTCCCGACCTCGCGACCGCGGCGAGGGCTCCTGGGCCGGCGCGCCGGTGGCCACGGTAATCGGCGAGTCCTGGGGCGAATCGAGTCCGAGGTTCGGTGGGGACGCCGAGCCGCCGGAGCACCAAGCACCACCCCTGTACGCAGCTCAACCCACCCGGACCAACCGGGGTTCCGAACGAAACGGAGAGACACCATGAAGACCATCGCGCTGTACAACAACAAGGGCGGCGTCGGTAAGACGACGCTGTCCGCTCACCTGGCCTTGGCCGCCGAGGCCCGGGGCATCCGCACGCTGGCCGTCGGGCTGGACCGCCAGGGCGATCTCATGCGCTGGCTGTCATCCGGCGACCGCACCATCCGCGACGGTGACGTGTACGACCGCAGCACCTCGCTGTCGGTGCTGTACTCGCCCGACGTGTTCCCCGAGGGGCTGCGCGGCCTGGACCTGGTGGTCGTGGACTGCCCGCCGGCCATCGACGTGGCCACCCGGGCGAAGGCCGACCTGTTCGTGGTGCCCGTGGACGGGCGGCTGGCGATCCAGGACATGACCAACGTGCTGACCGAGCTGTACGAGGCCGGCCGGGTGATGGTGGTCTTCAACCGCGCCGACGCCGGCGGCAAGCGGGTGCTAGCGGCCATGCAGCACGCCGTGGCCCGGGTGCCGCGGATCGACGTGTGGCCCGAGATCATCCCCGATTCCGGCGCGATCAAGCGCGCCAGCGAGTACCTCACCGCCGCGTGGGAGGTGCCCTACGGCGCCGGCACCGAGGGCGCCAGGCGGCTGCAGCGCCTGTGCGACGAGCTGATCGACCGGAGGTGGTGATGGCGCGGGGGCGCAAGGGCGGTCTGGCGTACGACGCCGTGCCTGATCTGGTTCCGTCCGGTGCGCCAGCGCACCCGGCAGAGAGTCGACAGGTGCGATCTGGTGTGCCTGAGCACCAGGAGGACCGCCCGCAGGTTCAGTCTGGTGCATCTGCGCACCGGAAGGACCGCTCGCAGGTTCAGCCTGGTGCACCCGCGCACCAGAAGGAGCGCCCGCCTGCGCCGACTCGCACGGCAGCGAGCAGACCGAGCTCGCGTCCACCGAGGCCGAAGAGGAAGGCCAAGGCCGCCCGCCTCGAGTACGACCCCGAGCCGTTCGAGGGCGCGCGGGCTGCTGCAGGGCCTTCTCCCGTCGCGCAGGACACCCTGTGCGCCCGGGGCCTGATGGAGCCGGCGCGGAAGGTCGAGCAGGCACCAGCCCCAGCAGAGACGGCATCACGGCGCGCGCCGAGCAAGGTGAAGACCGGGAAGCCGCGTGCCACGGTCGAGACGGTGAGCAAGAGGGAGCGGGGTGTGCAGTCGTCGCGAACACAGAAGAGAAGCCAGGCGAGGCCGGCTGCGAGAGGAACCCAGGGCAAGCAGGGCGCCCCGTCGCGCAAGGCTGCCACCCGCAAGAGCCATGCGAAGCGCACTGCGAGGACCGTCCGCCTGGCCCCCAACGTCGAGGCCAAGCTCCAGCAAATCGCCGGTGCCTTCGGCGTGGACCTCAACGCGGCCATGGCCATCGCGATCACGCACGGATTCAAGGCGCTGGGGGATGCGGGGCTCGTACCGGCCGTCGATGTCGCACCCAGCGCTCCTGGTGAGCGGTAGCTGCCGGCGAACAGGATTTGACAGTGGAGCAGAAGACCGCGGTTCGGTCCTCGAGACCGTTGTCGTCAGGACAAGGCTCCCCAGCGCTTCGTGATGATCGGGTCGGTCAGGCTCGGGTGTGAGTACTGGAGCGCGTACGCCTACGGCGGCCTGCAAGAGCAAGTAGGGGAACTGCGAGCCAGGCCAGCGAGAATGGCGTGCTTCTGCCTACCGAACAGCTACAGTCGTCGGGTACTTCTTCATCGCCCGCGCCGCAGTCCGGGTCTTCCAGGTCTTCCAGCCCATCACAGTCGTCGTCACGGTCGTTGCGGCAATCCTCGATCGCATCCGGGTAGACCAGCGGCTCGCTGTCGTCGCAGTCCGTTCCAGAGGGACCGCCGTCGTGGCCGTCTCCGTCGACATCCGTGAGGTCGACACCATCGCAGTCCTGGTCGATGCCGTCGTACGGAATCTCTGTCGCGTCCGGGTGGACATCGTCATCGAAATCGTCGCAGTCCTCGTCGTCACAGGAGAGATAGCCGTCCTGGTCGTAGTCGAGGCCATCATCGACGACCCCGTCGCAGTTGTTGTCCGCCCCGTCACACAGCTCGGGAGCACCGGGGTAGTCCTGCCCGTCGTTGTCGTTGCAGTCGTCATCGCAGATCGAATAACCGTCTCCGTCCCCGTCCTGTTCCTCGTCTGTCTCGCTCAGGCAATCGTCGTCGATGCCGTTGCACACCTCGGTCGCGTCCGGCGAGACGTCGGGATCGGTATCGTCGCAATCTCCACCGCACTCCGAGTACCCATCCCCGTCGTCGTCGATCTCGGTGGTCTGTAGATCGCCTTCGCAGTCGCTGTCGACTCCGTCGTCACAGGTCTCTGGCGCCCCTGGGTAGACCGACGGGTCCAGATCGTCGCACTCCTCGCACTCCATGAACCCATCGCTGTCCACGTCACCCTCGTACTGGGCGAGAGCGCCATCGCAGTCGTCGTCGATGCCGTTGCACAGCTCCACCGCGGTCGGGTAGATCGTGGCATCCGTGTCGTCGCAGTCTCCGCCGCACTCCGAGTACCCGTCCCCGTCGTCGTCGAAGTCCTCGTCCGCGGCACCGTCGCAGTCGTCGTCGAGGCCGTTGCAGACCTCGGGTGCCCCTGGAAAGATGTCCGCCGACGCGTCGTCGCAATCAGCGCAGGCCACCGAGCCATCCCCGTCGAGATCGGTCGTCTCGTCCGCGGGGAGGTATCCGTCGCAGTTGGAATCCAGACCGTCGCATACCTCCGTGGCCCCCGGATGGATCGTCAGGTCATTGTCGTGACAGTCGCCCCCGAGGATGGTCCATCCATCCCCGTCGTCGTCCGTACCCTCGTCCGCAGTGCCGTCGCAGTCGTTGTCGATCCCGTCGTAGTCTTCGGGGGCATAGGGGTAGACGCTCGCGTCAAGGTCATCGCAGTCGAGCTCGAAGTCGCAGTACTCGGTTGAGCAGTCGGGGTCCTGGCTATCCGGAAAGCCATCCCCGTCGACGTCCATGTCCTCGTCCACGCTTCCGTCGCAGTCATCGTCGAAGCGGTTGCAGATCTCTACTGCGCCGGGATACCGCATGGCGTCCCCGTCGTCACAGTCGCCGTCGCATGGAGACCAGCCGTCCCCGTCCTGATCCGTGTTCTCGTTGCCGAGCAGCCCGTCGCAGTTCTGGTCGATGCCGTCCCCGCACACCTCCGCTGCCCCGGCGTAGATCGAGGCGTCTCCGTCGTCGCAGTCTCCATCCCGCTCGGTGAATCCGTCGCCGTCTTCATCCGCTGCCGCTGCTGCGTAGGTCAGGGCGTTGACCAAGAGCCAGTCTCCATCGGTCGACGTCTCCCAGAAGTTCATGTTCACGTCGCTGGAAGGGGGAAAGAAGTTCAGGCCGACAATGCGCCCTCCACCCACTTCCATCGGCGCAACGAGAGGTTCGCCGTTGTCCCAGTGTGCGACCTGGGTTGCGGACACCGCGACCGCGATTCCTCCGTTGTGATAACTGGAGATGCCTCCCTCGAGAGCCGTCACGCCATCAAGCAAGGGGTGAGTCGGATCGTCCGCGACGAGGGTCAGTCCATATTGGCTGTTGTTGTCGCCCATCGTGAACGGAAGGTAGCCATCATTCAGCGTACGGCCGCCGATGCCGAGCCCTGGAGAGACTCCCGAGAAAGCAAACGTGGCCACCACAACGCCCCCGCCCCCGTCGAGGTAGTCGGCCAGACGGTCCCCGAGCAGGTCGGCGTCTGCGAACAGATCCCAGCTGAAGACCAGGACGGCATCATAGGCTTCCAGCTCGCAGGGCTCGGGTGTCTCGTTGCCCAGGTCGAGCAGGTCGACTCGCGAGAACAGACCCGTGCTCGATACCTTGTCGAAGACGTCGTCCAGGTAGGTTGGATCCGAGGCGGATGTTCCGATCGCCACGGAAACAGCCTTCGCGTGCGGCGTAGGCCAAACGGCTACCAAGAGAATCAAGACAAGAGGCGCCGAGTGAAGGGGGCTTCTTCGCATGAGTGCAGTGTACTGTAGTTCCCTGATCCACGGTCAACTTCTACCCGCCAGGATGGTCTCGAAAAGGCAAGTTGAGTGTGCTCGAAGCGTGGTATTATGGAACCACCATGAGCAATCAAACAAATGACACCGCCCCCCACCCCACCCGCGTCGCCCTCTACGCCCGCGTCTCCACCGATCTCCAGGCCCGCGCCGAGGAGGGCAGCCTCGACACCCAGGTCGCTCGCCTGCAGCGCGAGGTGGAGATCCGCCAGGAGCGTCACGGCCCGCACCAGGTCGTAGCCGTGCTGCGCGAGGAGGGGGCGTCGGGCAAGAACATGGAGCGGCCAGCCCTGCGCCGCCTCGTGCGGCTGGTGGAGAGCCGCAAGGTCGACCTGGTCCTGGTCACGCGCATCGACCGGCTGAGCCGCTCGCTGCTGGACTTCCTGTTCCTGCACGAGACCTTCGACAAGCGCCGCGTCCGCTTCGTGTCGCTCAACGAGCAGTTCGATACATCGACGCCGGTGGGCGAGGCGATGCTCAAGCTGCTGCTGGTCTTCGCCGAGCTGGAGCGCAAGCAGACCGCCGAGCGCACCAAGACCGCCATGCAGGCGCGAGCCGAGCGCGGGCTGTGGAACGGCGGCGCCCCCATCCTCGGATACGACTCCGAGGGGGCCGGGAAGCTGACGGTCAACGAGGCCGAGGCGGCCGTGGTCCGGGTCGCCTTCGAGCAGATGGTGGAGCTACGGTCGGCGCGCAAGGTGGCGCGTTGGCTCAACGAGCAGGGCCACCGCCAGAAGCGCTACGTCTCGCGGCGGCGCGGCGACGTGGGCGAGCGGGAGTTCTCGCCGGCCGTGGTCTCCAAGATGCTGCAGAACCGCCACTACCTCGGCGAGGTGGTCAACAACGGCCAGTGGTTCCCGGGCCGGCACGAGGCGATCGTCGACACCGGCATCTTCGAGCGCGTGCAGGAGCTGCTGGAGAAGAACCGGCAGAAGGGTCGCCCCTCCACCCCCGCCTCCGAGCACTTCTACCTGCTCACCGGCAAGCTGCGCTGCGGGCTCTGCGAGGACTACGCGCTGACGACCTCCTCAGGGCGCGGCCACAAGGGCAAGCGCTACCCCTACTACCGATGCGTCTCCTTCACCAAGAAGGCCGTCTCCCGCTGCGACGTGGGCCTGGTCCCCGCTGCCCGCCTCGAGGCCGCCGTGCTCGCCGTCGTGCGCGAGGCCGCCCGCAAGCCGGACCTGGTGGCCAAGGCCATCGCCGAGACCGAGCGCATCCTGCGCGAGGAGATGACCCCTGCCCACGATCGCCTGTCCGCGCTCCGCGGCGAGCGGGACGCCGTCAAGGTCGAGCTCGACCGGGGCTTCTCCGCCATGACCGCGGGTGACCTGCAAGAGGTCGGCTACTTCGGCCTGCGGATGAAGGAGTTGGACCAGCGCTTCGGCCAGCTCGATGCCGCCATCGCCGAGGAGGAGACCCGCCTGTCCGAGGCCGAAGGCCGCCGCCTGGACCTGGACCTGGCCGTGCAGGCGCTCCGCGGCTTCGACACCGCGTTCGAGTACCTCACCCCGCACGAGCGCAAGGAGTTCCTCGACCTGATGATCGACGAGGTCGTGGTCTACCCCGACCGCATCGAGGTCGCCCTCTACGAGGGCTCGGCCGCGTCCGTGGCGCTGGAGAAGGTGGATGGGCGATCCCTGCGCCGCAAGAAAACCCCGAAGGCCTCAGGCAGTGGCTCAGGCGGCGTGAAGGGCAACGGCCGGAAACAACGAACCCCTGTCCCGGATGCCGCCGAGGGACAGGGGTTTGTCCAGTGTATCGATTGGCTCCCCT
>CAYRNR010000215.1:0-12086 GCA_964425605.1 uncultured Rickettsiales bacterium
CCCGCTGGCGCGCGGCGCCGATGAACACCCGCAGGTTCTCCTTGATCCGCGTCTGCCCCACGTACTCGTCGAGGGTCCGCGGCCGCAGCCGCGGCGAGATGGCGTCGTCGTCGCCCACCGACAGGGGCGTGACCTCGCGATCGGTGCCGATGTCCGCTGGATCGTCCATGGCCTACCGCCCCTTGGGGGTGAGCTCGGCCAGCGCGCGGCGGAGCAGGTCTTCGAGGGTGTCGTCCGCGGCCGGGCGGATGGTCCGGATCACCGAGACGATCTCGTTGCGCCGGAAGCCCAGGCTCAGCAGCGCCTCCTCGAGGTCGTCCCGCGCCGACGTCCGCGCGGCGGCGGCCGGCTGTTCGCTCGCGGCCGGCCGGTCCATCACCGCCGGCAGCTTGTCCTTGAGCTCCAGCGCCATGCGCGCGGCGGTCTTCTTGCCCACGCCCGGGAGCATCGCGAGCCGCTTGGTGTCGCCCAGGGCGATGGCGTCGAACAGCTCGTCCGGGGTGGCGGCGCCGAGGATGTTGATGGCCATCTTCGGCCCGATCTGGCTGACGCCGGTCAGGGCCAGGAACAGGGCGCGCTCGGACATCGCGTGGAATCCGTACAGGGTGATGGCGTCCTCGCGGACCACCGTCAGCACCACCAGGGACACCTGCTGGCCCTCGGCGGGGAGGTGCGCCACGGTGGCCGCCGAGACAGTGAGCTCGAACCCCACGCCCCCCACGTCCACCACTATGGTGTTCCCCGACACCCCGGCCAGCTCGCCGCGCAGAGAGGCGATCATCGCTGCCCCCCCGCCAGCGCATCGAGCAACGGCGACGCGTGGGCGTGGCAGATGGCCACGGCCAGGGCGTCGGTGGCGTCGGCGGGCAGGTCGAATCGCTGGCTCAGCAGCGTCTCCACCATCATCTTCACCTGATCCTTGCTGGCCCGGCCGTTGCCGGTGACCGCTTGCTTGACCCGCGCCGGGGGGTACTCGTGGAGCGGCAGCCCGGCCTGGACCACCGCGAGCAGGGCCACACCCCGCGCCTGCCCGAGCTTGAGCGCGCTCGCGGCGTGCTTGGCATGGAACACGCTCTCCACGGCCACCTCGTCGGGGCCCACCCGCTGGATCACCTCGGCCAGCCCCTCGTGGATCTTCAGGAGTCGTTGCGCGAAGGCCTGTTTCGACGGCGTGCGGACGACGCCCGCCTCGATGCAGGTCAGCTGGTTGCCCTGGGCGCGGATGACGCCGAACCCGGAAACGACGCTCCCGGGGTCGATCCCCAGGACCACCTTGCTCACGAACTCTCCAGGATCCGGGTCATCTCCTCGTCGGAGATGTCGAAGTTGGCGTAGACGTGCTGGACGTCGTCGATGTCCTCGAGGGCCTCGATCAGGCGCAGGGTGCGGTCGGCGTCGGACCCCTCCAGGGGGACCCCCACGTTCGGGACCATGGTCAGTCCGACCTCACCCAGGGTCAGGCCGGCCTCCTCCAGGGAGCGGCGGACCGCGTCGAGCTCGTCCGGGGCCGTCAGGACCTCGAACTCCTCGCCGTCGTTCTCCATCTCCTCCGCGCCCGCCTCGAGGACCGCCTCGAACACGTCGTCCTCGTCCAGTCCCTCGCCCGGCACCGTGATCCGGCCGCGCCGGGTGAACGCCGCCGCAGCGCAGCCGGCCTTGCCCAGGTTGCCGCCGCGCTTGGTGATCACGTGGCGCACCTCGGGGCCGGTGCGGTTCTTGTTGTCTGTGAGGCACTCCACGTAGATGGCGACGCCGCCGGGACCGTAACCCTCGTAGGCGATCTCCCAGAACTGGGTGTCGTCACCCTCGCCCGTGGCCTTGGCGATGGCCCGGTCGATGTTCGTCGACGGCATGTTCGCCGCGCGCGCCGTCTGGATGGCGGCCCGGAGGCGGGGGTTGCCGTCGGGATCGCCTCCACCTCGCTTGGCGGCGACGGCGACCTCGCGGATCAGCTTGGTGAACAGCTTGCCCCGCTTGGCGTCGGCTGCACCCTTCTTGCGTTTGATCGTCGACCACTTGCTGTGCCCGGACATGGCTGACCTCTTCGATTTCTCTTTCGATTTCGCATAGATGGGCGAGAATCGAGCGCAGTCGTTTTATCATCGCAAGCCACTCGCCACAAGGCTGCTCCCGCGGGGGACCCACGAACCCGAGGCCGGCGGCTGCGTCGCCCCTTCCCCTGTGCTATTCTGGGACATGCCTCGAACGTGGGACGGTGCGGGGCACCCGCAGGAAGCGACGGTCCCGGACACGCCATGACAGCGAACACTCCAGAACACCGCGGTGCCATTCGTTGCCCTCTCTTCGTCGAGGTGGAGGTGCGTGACCGCACCGGCGTGTACTTCTACCGGGCGCGCAACATCAGCTCGGGTGGTGTGTTCATCGACGCCCCCGTACCCCTCGAAGAGGGCACCGAGGTGACCCTGCGCTTCCGCCTCCCCGGCGGCTCCGAGGTCTCGGTGGACGGCCTGGTGGTCTGGACCACCCGCATGGCTGGCGTGCCCGTGCCCTACCCGGGCATGGGTGTGGCTTTCTGCGGCCTCGAGGGCGAGACGCAGTCCTCCATCCACACCTACGTGTCTTCCTTCTCGTCGAAGCGCCGCTGACGCTACTTCGTCCGCTTCAGGATCAGGAACCCGGTCGGCATCTCGAGCACCGCAGAGGTCTGCCCGACGGCGAGGGCCTCGACCGCGGCGGCGACGGTGGGCTGCATGTCGGCCACGTTGACCTCGCCGATGTCGCCACCCTGGGAGGCGGTGGGGCCGATGCTGTGGGCCCGAGCCAGGGCCCCGAAGTCCTCGCCCTCGCGGGCCTTGGCGACGATCTGGTCGGCCAGGCCGCGGTCCTTGACGAAGATCTGGCTGAGGTGGAGGCGGGGCGCGGTGTCCCGCATGGCCATCCTGCGGCGCGCGCTCACCTCGTCGATCAGGGCCTGGACGTTGACCTCGGCGGCCACGTGCTGGCGCAGGGTCTCGAGCTCCGCGATGGCCTCGTCGTACCGTTCCATCTCGGTGAGCAGCGCGGCCAGCTGGTGGCGGGCGAAGTTGAAGGCGGGATCGGCGCGGAGCACCTCGCGCAGGGTCTCCTCGGCGCGGGGTAGGTTCGCGGCCTGGATGTACGAGCCGGCGAGCTCCACCTTGAGACCCAGGTCCAGCGGCGAGAGCTTGCTCGCGCGGAGGAAGTAGCTCGCGGCGAGCTCGGCGCGTTCGGTGAGCAGGTAGACCATGCCCAGGCCGCGCAGAGCCTCCACATGGGCCGGATCCAGGGCGAGGGCCTGCTGCAGGGCGGCCTCGGCCTCGTCGTTGCGCTCCTCGCTGAGCAGCACCACGGCCAGCGCTGCGTGGCTCTCGGGGTAGCGCGGGTCGAGCTCGATGGCCCGGCGGAGGGCGGCCTCGGCCTCGACGTTCCGGGCCACCGCGGCCAGGCCGATGCCGCGGTTGAGGTGGGCCAGATGGAAGTCGGGGGCCAGGGCGATGACCTCGTCGAACAGGTCCAGCGCGCCCTCGGGATCCACGGTCAGCGCGTCCAGACCCTGACGGAACGGCGCGAACACCTCCTCGGAGACGGCGCCGGCGACCACGCCGTCGGCCACGGCCCGCAGGTCGCGCAGGTACTCGTCCCGGGGGTCGAGCTCGAGCCCCGCGTCGAAGGCGGAGAGGGCCTCCTGGCCGTCGCCCAAGGCGATGTAGACCGATCCCAGCTCCAGGTAGATCATCGGGTTGTTGCCGTCGAGCCGCGCCGCCTCCTCGAGCAGGTCACGCGCCTCGTCGAGCCGATCGTGGTGAGCCAGGTAGGCGCCGAGGTAGAAGTAGGCGTCGGAATCGTCCGGCGCGACCTCGATGGCCCGGCGATAGGCGGCCAGCGCGTCGTCCTCCCGCTCCAGCGTCAGGTAGAGGTTGGCCAGGTGGCTGTGCGCCTCGGCCAGGTCGGGGCGCAGCTCGATGGCGCGTTCGAAGGAGGCGATGGCCTCGTCCGTCTGGCCGCGCATGGCCAGCGCCGCCCCCAGGCCGTGGTGGGCCCAGGCGAAGTCGGGTTCCAGGGACAGCGCCTTGCGGAACTCCTCCTCGGCCGTCGCCGGATCGTTGGTCGAGCGCCCGTACAGGTAGTGGGCGGCCGCGTCGTTCGGGCTCGAGTCCAGGGCCAGCCGGTAGAAGTGCAGGGCGTCCTCGGCGCGTCCCTGGGCTCCGAGCAGGTCGATGTAGAGGCGGTGGGCGTCCACGAAGTCGGGGGACGCCTGGAGCAGGTCGTAGGTCAGCTGCGTCGCCTCGCCCAGCCGGTTGGCGTGGGCGGCGGCGAGGGCCTCCTCGAAGCGCAGGCGATCGTCCTCGCTGACGGCCCCCGCGAGGGCGGGGGTGAGCAGGGCGAGGAGCAGCATCAGAGACAGTGGGCCACGGCCGATCATCGGGTTCCTCCCGTAGGGGACGGGTATATTACCCCAGGTGGAGCTCCGTGAAGCTCTCCATTGTCTTTTGTCTCGCCCGCGTGGAAGAATCGAGGTCCACTCGCTGCATGGAACCGTGAAGATGCACAGATTGCGCTGCTCCCCTCTCGTTCGTTCGACCGCCTTGCTGCTGGCCGCGATGTTCTGCGCCGGTGTGCCCTGGACGAATGCCAGGGCCGCCGAGACCCTGTCGGTGGCCGTCGTCGGAGTGTTCGGGACCCCCGACTCCTCGACCGCCGAGCTCGAGGCCATGGCCGAGGCCGTGCAGGCGGCCATCGACGACCACGGTGACGCCGAGGCCATCGGCCGCGACGTGTACGGCCGGTCCCTGTGGGATCGCCGCAACCAGGTCCTGCAGAGCGTGTTCCTGGGCACGGCCGAGGGCTCGTTCCAGGAGGGGCGGGTCCTCTACGACAACGCCCAGTTCCAGGCCGCGCTGATCAGCCTCGAGAAGGCCGAGGAGGCCCTGGATCGCGGGATCGAGTTCCTGCGGGATCCGCGGCTGCTGGTGGAGATCCACCTCCACGAGGGGCTGGCCAACATGGCGCTGGGCGACGACGGCGCGGCCGAGGCCCACTTCGAGGAGGTGACGCGCACCGATCCGGCGCGCGCCCTGGATCCCGTGCGGACGCCGCCGAAGATGCAGATGGCCTTCGAGCAGGCCAAGTTCGGCGTGGCCGAGGCGGGCGTCGCGCAGGTGCTGGTCACCTCGGGCAGCCACCCCGAGGCCGACGTGTACGTCAACGGCCTGCGCGTGGGCAGCACCCCGACGACGATGGAGATGGCCCCCGGGCGCTACCACATCACCGTGCACCACCCCGATCACGGCTGGGACTACGTGGACGAGACCCTCGAGGAGGGGGACAGCGTCGAGCTCGACTTCGTGCTGCAGCCGCGCGGTATCCGTCCCCTCGGCCGCGAGAAGACCGAATCGCCTCGCAGCCGCCGTATCCAGGCCCTGTACGCCTCCCTGGCCGAGAGCCTCTCGGCCGACGTGCTGCTGCTGGCAGCCCTCGATGACGGGGGCAACCTCGAGCTCCAGCTGTTCAGCCCCCGCTCCGACGTGTTCTCCGCCGTGACCTCGGCCACCGCGCAGATCGGCGGCCGGCCCGACGCGGACATCGTCGCCGAGCTGGTGGACGAGGTGCTCGAACGCGCCGACGCCAGCGGCAGCATCCACCGGGACGACACCTCCACCAAGTCCATCCCCGTGTACATCGGGCGCAACCCCGTACTCAACGAGCTGCTCACGGGCCCCCAGCCCGCCGAGCGCGTGGTCGTGATCGCGGAGGGGGGGACGGGCGGCGGGGGCACCCGGACGCGCAAGCCCGTGCACAAGCAGCCCGCGTTCTGGATCATCATGGGATCGGCCGTGGCCGGCGGTGTCGTGGCCGCCGTGGCCGCGTCTCAGGCGGGCGGCGACGTCCCCGATCCGATCCACGAGCCGGGCAACGGCACCGTCACCGTCATCATCGGCGAGTAGCCTTCGCCCCCTTCTTCGGCTCGCCCGCGCCCTTGCGCGGCGGGAACAGCCGGTGGGACATCTGCTCCAGCCGGCGCTGCGCTCGCCCCATGAGCGTCTTGGGGGGGTAGCGACCCCTGTCGCCGGGCTTCCCCGCGGGGATACCCGTCATCAGCTGGAGCGCCGCGTCCACGCTGTCCACGGCCCATACGCGGAAGGTGCCCTCGCGCGCGGCCCGGACCACGTCGTCGTCGAGCACGAGATCCTCGACGTTGGCCGAGGGGATGATGACCCCCTGACCCTTCTCCGCCCCCCGGTCACGGCACGTGGCGAAGAATCCCTCGATCTTCTCGTTGACGCCGCCCACCGACTGCAGCTCCCCGCGCTGGCTGATCGAGCCCGTGATCGCGATGCCCTGCTTCACCGGCGCCCCGGCGAGGCGGGTCACGATGGCCACCAGCTCCGCGGCCGCGGCGCTGTCACCGTCGATGCGTCCGTTGCTCTGCTCGCAGGTGAGCATCGCCACCATGCCCAGCGGATCCCGCTGGCAGAAGCGCGACCGCAGCAGGCCCACCAGCTCGTAGATCCCCTTGTCGTAGGTCTTGCCGCTGAGCTTGGCCTCGCGCTCGATGTTGATCACGCCCTCGCGCCCCACCGCCGCGGTGGCGGTGATCCGCGCCGGAGCTCCGTATCGGTGTCCGTCGATGGTGTAGACGAGCAGCCCGTTGACCGTGCCGACCGCGGTACCCGTGGTGCGGACCCGGAGGCGCTTGCTGGCCAGCCGCTGGCGGTGGGCCTCCTCGGAGCGGGACGCCCGCCAGCGGCGCCGCGCCAGGGCCTCGACCACGTGGGCCTCCTCCACGAACCTGCTGCCGGCGCTCCGGGCGAGGAGCTCGGCCTCGCGATAGCGATCGACCATCGGGCCGGTCCTGCAGGAGATCCTCGAGCGGCCCTCGGCCTCCCGCACCTGGGCCTCCACGAGCCGCGCGATGGCGGCGGCGCGGGCGTGCGCCAGCCCCTGGCTGCGGCGCACGTGGGACAGATACCCGGCCAGGGCCGCCGGGCAGTCGCCGGTCAGTGGGCGCGTCGGTCCGCAGTCGGCCACCACGCCGAAGATCCGCTGGGCCTCGGCCTCCCGCAGGGGCGCCATCCGCGCAGTGCGCACGCCCACGACCACGACGCGGGTGTTCAGCGGGATCGGATCGGGGCGGTAGTCCTCGAGCTGGGCCGTCGCCGAGCCCCCAGCGGCTGCGAGGTGCAGGGTGTCGGCGCGCAGGGTCGCCACGAGGCGCCTCAGCAACGCCGGATCCGCCAGCAGCGGTTCGGCCGGGACGATGCACACCCCGCCGTCCGCCTCCACGAGGGCTCCCGGGGTCAGCCGCAGCACGGAGGGGGCGTCGTCGTGGCCGTCGGTGGCGCCCAGCAGGGTTCGCGTGTCCACCGTCGACAGCTCGACCACGGGCGGGCGCTCGGAGGCGGCGTGGAGGAGCCTCGCGCGGTACGGTTCGACGTCACCCGCGGCCGGCTCGTCGGACCGGCGCAGGGCCGGGAGATCCGCGATCAGCCGCTTGCGCAGGGCCGCGAGGTGCTGGCGGGCGCCGCGGTCGTGGGTGTCCGCCCGGACGGTGGCGAGGGCGGCGCGGATGCGCGCGAGCGCCTCGGTCTGGCCGCACCCGCCCAGCCGCGACGCCGCGTCGGCCACGGCGTCCAGCCCCTGGACGAACGGCTGGCCCGCCCCCGGGGGGAGCTCCAGCAGGCGGGGTCGATTCGGTTGATCGAACCGCTCCACGAAGACCAGGTCCCGCGACGGCGACCGGCCCGGTTCGGCCCGGTCGAGGCACTGCCGCAGGAGGCGGCGCGGCTCGGTGCCGGCGGTCGCGCGGAGGAGCAGGTGGTGGTGGGGACCGGCGATGCTCAGGGCCAGGAGCACCGCGTCGCGGGCGCGCTCGTCGCCGAACCAGGTGTCGTCCGGGGGGATGCGCAGCGTCGAGGGGCCGCCCAGGGAGCGAGGGTCGCACCGCCAGCGCAGCCGCGCCGGCGCCAGGGCCCGGAGCTTCACAGGGTCACTCTTCCAGGTCGGCAGAGACGGGCTTGGTCTCGCCCGATCCCACGGTGACGGTCGTGGTCTTCTCGGCCTCCAGCGGCGGGCAGACCAGGCGGACCGTGTGGGTGCCGGGCGTCACCTCGAGGCTCCCGATGGGGGTCTGGCCCACGGCCTTGCCGTCCACGTACACGTCGGCCCAGGGGGTGGCGTTGATGGTGAGGAAGCCGGGCGCCTGCTGGACCGGGATCGGCTCGAGGCTCGCCCGGACGGTGATGGAGCCGCTCGACGGGAACACACCACTCGCCGAAGCGTCCTGGTGACCGTCGAGGGAGAACTTGGCCATCACGCTCTGCCCGGCGGTGCCGCCCTCGTAGCGGTACGCGGTGCGCCCCACGACCTGGCCGCCGATGGACACCGACGCGCCCGAGGGGGTGGAGCGGAACACGATGGCCGGGGCCTGCTCGACGGGGGCCGCCGTGGGGGGCTCGGCGGTCGCGGGCTCCACGTGGCCCGACGCATCGGTGGGGGTCTCCTCGGTCTCGGTCGCCGGCTCGTCGGTGCCCGGGCGCAGGGTCACGGCGATGGTGTGGGTCTCACCCGCCGCCACCTGGAAGTCCTCCTCGTGGGTGAGGAACCCCTCCTTGGCCACCTCGAGGTGGTGGGGCACGCCGGGCTGGAGCTGGTCGTAGGGCAGCCAGATGGGCTCGCCGTCCAGGCGGACCTGTGCGTCGCTGGCCTCCGGCGGTGAGATCTCCAGGGCGAGGACGGCCACGGGATCGGGGACGATGGTCACGGGCGGGGCGAGCAGACCGGGAAGGATCAGGGCCGCGGCCACGCCGCCGCCGATCACCAGCAGCAGCACGAACAGACCGATCCACAGCCCCGCCTTGCTCTTGCGCTTCGGTGGCGCGGTCCCGGGCGGGGCCTCGGCCGGTTCGGCCACCAGCTCGGTCTCCTCGTCCTCGATGGTGTCCCGCTCCTCCTCGTCCTCGTCGAGCTCCATCTCCTCTTCGTCGTCCAGGAGCAGGTCCAGCTCGACCGTGTCCTCCATGGTGGCCATGAGGGTGGCCGACTTTCGCGCCTCCTCGAGGCGGAGCCGCTCCATCTCCATGTCCACCATGAACAGCTCCTGGACCCATTCGGCCAGCTCGGTGCTGATCTCGGCGGTGGTGGAGGGCTTGAGGAAGGCCTCCACGTCCTTGCGCATCTCCTCGGCGCTCTGGTAGCGGTCCTCGGGGCTGTAGGCCAGGGAGCGGTGGATGATGTCCGCCAGCGCCCGGGGGACCTCGGGGTTCTCCTGCCGCACCAGCGGCACCTCGCCGGCCTTGATCCGGCTCAGGGTCAGCAGCGGCGTGTCCGACTTGAACAGGCGCTCGCCCGTGACCATCTCCCACATGCAGATGCCGCACGAGAAGATGTCGGAGCGGTGGTCCACCACCTTACCCTGGGCCTGCTCCGGGCTCATGTACTCGAACTTGCCCTTGAGCACGCCCTGCTCGGTGTTCTCGAAGGTGGACTTGGACGCCTTGGCGATGCCGAAGTCCAGCAGCTTGACCTGCCCGTCCCACGAGATGTGGATGTTGCTCGGCGAGACGTCGCGGTGGACGATCTCCAGGGGGGAGCCCATCTCGTCGCGCTTGTTGTGGGCGTAGTACAACCCCCGCGCCATCTCGTGCAGCAGCAGCGCGGCGAACCGGATGGGGAGCTGGCTCTTCTTCTCCTCGATCCGGGCCATCACCGTCTTGAGGTCGCGGCCGTAGGGCCCCTCCATGGCCAGGTAGTAGTTCTCGAGGATCTTGCCGAAGTCGTAGACCTGGACGATGTTGGGGTGCTGCAGCTGGACGGTGAGCTTGGCCTCCTCGATGAACATCTGCACGAACTCGTCGTTCTCGGTCAGATGGGCGAGGATGCGCTTGATCACCAGATCCTTCTCGAACCCGGCGTGGCCGTAGGAGCGCGCGCGGAAGATCTCCGCCATGCCGCCCACGGCGATTCGATCGATCAGGAAGTACTTGCCGAACGGCTGGGGGTCGAAGCGGGTCCTGTGTCGGGAGAAATCCCCGTCAGAGGTGCTCGAAGGATCGTGAGGCCCCACCGTCGGTCTCCTGCCCCCAGGTTTTGGGGCAACCGGGTCTGCGCTCACCGCAGAACCCATGGGATTTCAAACAGTTGAGTATAGGGGCTGGATTCTTGGAGCGTCAAGCCGATGCACGCGGCCCGCTTTCGGGCGACCGGAGGCGGCGCTACAATGGGCTGCGCAATGCGGACGAGACGCGTACAGCGACCGATTTCGAGCTCCTGGATCCCGGTGTGGGTGATCCTCGCGTCCCTCCTCGCGCCCGCGTGCGAGCCCGCGTCCGATGCTTTCGATCTGAAGGTGCACCTGGTGTTCCCGGAGGATCAGGAGCCCCTGGCCGACGTGGACCTGCTGCAACTGGACATCGTCTACCAGGACGGGACCGAGTACTCGTTCTTCCTGCAGCCGGTGGCCGACGGGAACTGGCGGCTGGACCACATCCCCGACGTGATCGAGGGTGAAACCGCCACGCTGATCCTGCGCGGCATGGTCTCCGACCCCGCGGATCCCGGCAACGCGCTGGAGGTGGCCAACGGCACCAGCGGCCCGGTGGTGCTGGGGGACCTGCCCGACGTGTACATCTACTTCAGCGAACGGCGGCGCTTCGGCGCAGTGAGCGGGCCCCTGACGTCACCGCGCGCGGATCCCCAGGTGGTCCCGCTGCCCGGGGGGGAGGCCGTGGTGTTCGGCGGGCGCAGCGGGGACGACGGCGGGGACGAGCCCGCGCTGGGCATCGAACGACTCACGCGCGACGCGGCCGGCGCCTACGTGTTCGAGCTGGAGAACTACGCGTATCACCGGCTCGGCGCGGCCGTGGTCCGCGTGGACGCGGCGGACAGCTCCCACGACGGCCAGGTGCTCGTCGCCGGAGGGTGGGAGAACGCCGTCGCCGGCACGGGGATCGTGGCCAAGGTCGACCGCTGGGACCCGGCCACCGGGGCCCTGTCCACGGTCTTCGATCTGCCTAACCCCATCGCCGGGACGGTGGCCACCGAGATCGGAGCAGGCGCCTGGTTGCTGTCCGGGGGGACCGTATCGTGGGGCAGCGACAGCGAGCCCAACAGCCGGTACGTGGAGCTGGACGCCGTCGCCGGAGAGGCCGTTCAGGGGGTCGCCATGGAGCTCGCGCGCTACGACCACGCGGCCACGGCGCTTCAGGACGGCGGCGTGCTGGTCTGCGGGGGGTACCGATCGGGCGCCGTGTGGGACGAGACCACCGGCCACTGCGAGATCTGGTTCGACGGGGAGACCGTCGACGCGGGTTCCCTGAACGTGGCGCGCGCCGGGTTCTCCCTGCTGCCCATCCCCGGTGACGGCCAAGGGCGCGTCCTCGCGGTGGGCGGGGTCGACAATCCCGAGGACGACGATCCCACGGTGCTGGACTCGGCGGAGCTCTACGACCCCGAGACGGACGAGTGGACCCTGCTGGACGGGCACATGACCGCGCCGAGGCAGGCGTTCAGCGCCCTGCCGGTAGGGGACCAGCGCGTCGTGGTGTGCGGGGGCAGGGACGCCGACGACGTGTCGCTGGAGAGCTGCGAAGCGTTCGATCTGGCCACCGAGGCCTTCTCGCCGCTGCCCGACGCCGCGCTGCCCGGGGGCCGCAGCAGCTACGGCATGGCGCTGCTGGACACGGGGCTGATCCTGGTGGTGGGCGGGGAGGGCGATGGAGCCCAGACCGCGTACCTCTACAATCCATAGGGCTGTGGCAGATCGGGGGAGGAGCGGAGGAGAGCCCCGAGGGCCCGAGGTCACTCGGAGGTACCGACGGTCCTGAGCCAGTCGTCCACGGTCGTGCAGATGTCGCCGTTGTCGGCCGAGGCGACCATGTCCGCGCGCATGATCGTGCCGTGCTCCTCGTGGTATCGCATCCCGTACTCGCACACGGTCTCGAGCTTGGTCTTGTCCGGGATGCGGTACTCCTCCAGACAGTCCTTGAGCTCCGAGTCGCCCTGGGCGATGCCACACTCCTCCCAGATGTTGGCGAACTCGCGACACATCTGCTGGCAGTCGTTCTCGCAGGCCATCATCACCATGGGGGAAAGCAGCAACGTGGCCACCA
>CAYRNR010000216.1:0-12019 GCA_964425605.1 uncultured Rickettsiales bacterium
TCGTCGAGGCGCGCGCCACCATCCACATGACCGTCGCCTCGGATCTGTCCGAGGGTGGGATGTTCATCCACGAGCTGCTCCCCTTCGAGATCGGCACCAGCCTGATGATCGACTTGCAGCTCCCCGGCCTCCAGCGCGCGGTGCGCTGCACGGCCGAGGTGGTCCACAAGCGGGACCACTTCCTCGAGGGCATGCCCAACCGGCCCATCGGCAACGGCCTGAAGTTCGACGAGCTGTCCGAAGACGATCGGGCGTTGATCGCGGGGTACATCCTGGATCGCGCGCGGGGTCGATGACCCGACCGCCAGATCACGCCCCGGCGAGCCTGTCCCGAAGCCGGCGCGCGGCCTCGGCGACGGGACCGTCCCCGTCGGCCAGGGCGAGCACGGACTCCCCCAGCCGTCGTGCAGCGTCGACTCGACCGCCGTCACACAGCACATCCACGAGATAGGCGCGCTCGAGGCACCTGCCCGGGAGCACCTCGTCGAGGACGTGGGCCACCCAGCGCTCCGCGTCGGCGCCTCGATCGAGGCCGAGCAGCGCCTTGGCGCGCGCCACCACCCCGTGGCGGTGGTCGGGTTGCCAGTCGAGGAGGCGGTCGGAGAGCTCCAGGGCGGCGGCGTACTCCCTGGCCGCGAGCAGCCCCTCCAGGCGCAGCCAGCGGACGTGGTCCACGAACCCCAGGCAGCAACGTGAACAGTGGTCGGGCATGCGGCGGTCCGTGAACCCGTCGCGCCACGCCTGGAACACCGGGCCGTGCCAGATGTCTGCCAGCGAGGTGTCGCGCACGTTGCCCAGATCCGGGCCCCGCCACTCCCAGCATGGGCTCACCCGGCCGTCGAAGTGGACCACCAGCGTCGTGAAGGGGGTGAAGCAGTGGGCGCGGAACAGGGGGTCCGTGACGTCGTCGAGTTCGTCGCCGATCACCCGGTCGAGGGCGGCCATGTCCTCGAGCAGCTCGGGCTGGCGCAGATCGCCGGCGTTGGTGGCCAGGCCTCGCGCCCGCGCTCGCGCCTGGGCTGCCCTGGCGACCCGGTCGAGCTCGTCGCGCTGGGCCGTGTCCAGCTCGAGCTCGCCGAACAGGGTGCTCATGTCCTTGAGGGCCTGGAAGGTCACCTCCTCGGCCCCGCTGTCCGCGGCCAGATCGAGGATCGAGGGGAGCTGGTGGACGTTGTGCCGGCTGACCACCGTGGCCACGCAGATCCGGGGCAGGGACGTTCCCTGGCTGGCCTTGGCCGCGCGGAACCGCTCGAGGGTGCCCAGCGCCGCGTCGAACGTCCCCGCTGGCGGCCGCAGCCGATCGTTGGTGGCCGCGTCCGCGCCGTCGACGGAGACCTGCAGCATGTCCCACCCCATGGCGGTGATCCGCTCCACGTCCTCGTCCCGCAGCCGGGTGCCGTTGGTGGTCAGCTCGCCGCGGGCCCCCGCGGCCTTGATCCGCTCCATCATCCGCAGGGTCACGCCGCGGCGCACGAACGGCTCGCCGCCGACCAGGTAGAACTCCTCCACCCCGAGCTCCACGGCCGAGTCCACCACGGCCAGCAGCAGCTCGTCGCTCATCTCGGGTTCGACCTGGCCCCCGCCCCGCTGTCCCATGTAGCACGAGAGGCAGCCCAGGTTGCACCGCTCGGTCACCGGCAGGTGCAGCCGCAGCGGCCCCGGGCGCTCACCGCGTCGCCACGCCAGCAGTCGTTCGATCTCGGGGTGCACGTCGGCCATGGGGGCAGTCTACCTCCTCGTCCATCGCCACAGGACACGCAGCCGGCTGACGAACACGGCGCGGCGCCGGGAACCGCCGGCGACCTGGCGGACGATGCGGCGTACCGCGCGGGGCCGCAGGCCGAGGCGCTCGAAGGCGCCGTTCTGGCTGCGATCCGTCATCTGCGCCAGGGTGCGGCGCCACTCGGCCACGGTGTGCATGGCGCGGTCGAGGTCGTGGACCGGCCCACGGACCGGGGGGAGGGACGTCGGACCCACGTCCGCAGCGAAGTGGTCGAGCGTCTGCCGCAGCAAGGTGCGATCGCGGCGATCCTCGGGGGGCAGCGCCAGGCAGAACGCCAGCAGGTCCGGGGACCATGGGACGGGCACCAGCGGGGTGTGCTGGAGCCGTGACCGGATGCCGTTGGCCGTGCCGCGCGCCTGGCGGGTGTGGAGGTTGATCCAGGAACCCGCGCTCCCGGGGGGAAGCCACGACGGTGGCGCCGGGGCGACCTCGCCGGGCTCGAGGGGCGGCGCTGCGATGCCCAGCCGGCTCATCCGCGAGGGAGGGGAGGGGCCGGGGGCGCCCAGGTCTCCCCAGACGGCCTCTCCGGACATGCCCGAGAGGATCCCGTCGCACTCGAGGGCCCAGGCCGCGTCCGTGTGGGCTCCGGGCGCTGCGGCCGCGCCGCCGAGGCCGCCGGTGGCGCGCCAGCACCGCTCCTCGTGGCGCAACGCCGCGTCCGGGGGCAACAACGTCACGGTGTGCGGGAGGTCGAGGCGACGGGCGATCTCGGCCGCCACGGGGATGTCGGCGCAGCCGGGATCGCCGAACGTGGCGCAGTCCACGGCGAGCCCCTCTGCGGCGGCGGCCGCGGCGACGGCCCTCGAGTCCAGCCCGCCCGAGAGCGTGATGCGGGGGCGGTCGAACTCCCGGGCCGCCCGCCGAACGGCGTCCCGGAGGAGCTGCCAGAGCCGCTCGCGGCGCTGCGCGGCCCTCCCCAGCTGATCGGGGTGCGGCTGCGGCGGGGCGAGGTCCCAGGCCGGGCAGCAGCCCCGGACCCCGGCGAGGAGCGTGCGCTCTCCCAGCGGGTGACCGAAGGCCAGCAGGTCCGCGACACCACCCGGATCGAGGGCGCGCACATCGGTCAGGTCGCTCGGCTTCGTCACCTCGCGGCCGGAGGCGGCGTGGACGTACCGCCACTGGAGGGGGGGCGGCAGCGACGTCATGGGAGCGCCCCGGGCGCGGCCCCGATGGTGGCTGCCGGGAAGTACGCGCGCAGGATCTCGGCTGCGGTGGCTCCCTCGCGCGCCCGCGCGATGGCGCCCCGCTGGCACAGGCCCACGCCGTGGCCCAGGCCGCGCCCCTCGAGCAGCCAGATGGGCTGGCCGTTCCAGGCGAGCTCCACCACCTCGAAGTGGTTGCTCTTGACGAGATTCCAGCCGTGTCGTCGCCCCACCTCGGTGCGGAAGCGCTCCCCTTCGAGGCGCGGCTCGGGGAGGTCCGACGCGGCCACCGCCGCGGTCCAGGCGCCGTGGGGGCTGTCCGAGCACCACGGCGTGCCGTCGGGGCGGAGATCGGGGACGCCCTCGAGGTGCGAGGGCTCTCCACCCCAGACCTCCCACGCGGCGAGGGTCTGACCGCCGCAGGTGGAGTGGAACGGTGCCTCCACCACCTCGCCCGCCACGGTGAGGATCTGCCCCGTCGTGGCCCGGACGGCCTGCCACACCGCCCCGTCGGGCGGCACGCCGCGGAACGACTGACAGTGGGTGAGATCGCACAGGGGCCAGGGGCCCTCCGGGTGGCGATCGCGCCCCACCGCCACGAGGGTGCGTGAGGCGATGGCCTGGGCCTCGAGGGCGGCGGGCGGCGCGTCCGCGCCCATCTCCGACAGCACCGCGCCGGCGACGTAGGCGTCCAGGGGCAGCTCCAGCCAGGCCTCGCAGGTCCCCTCGCCCGCCCGGACCTGGAGGTCGCCCACGTAGGCGCGGGTCTCCCCTTCGTTGAAGGTCACCCGCGAGCCGGGTGGCAGGCGCAGCGACTGGCCCGCGGCCAGGGTGCGCCGGCTGCCGTCGGGCAGGTCCACGATGATCCCGGTGAAGCTCAACCGCGAGCCCACGCGCACCACGACCGTGTCGGCCGCGGCGGGCGCGGCCAGGGCGATGGCGACGAGGATGGCGCAGACCTGCGGCATGGTCCGCACAGTTTGGCCCGCGCCCGGCGCGGCGCCAAGTTCTGCGGCTCCGGGCGTGCATCGGGTACACTGGTCCGCGATGTCGGAACCTGTGCGAACCCCGCTGATCCTGCTCATCGCCCTGCTCCCGTGGGCCCTCGTCGCCTGTCCGAGGCTGACCATCGGCCTCGACGACGACTCCTCGGCGGCCGACGACGACACCGGCTCAACCGGAGACGACGACGACATCGTGGAGTGGGGTGAGGTGGAGGTGGACTACATCACGCCGGTCAACGGCCCCACCGAGGGCGGCAACACCGTGGAGATCTACGGCAGCAACCTCGACGGCGGCGGCCTCGAGGTGAACTTCGGCGGGGAGGTCGCGGCGCTGCTGTCCATCGACGACGAGCACCTGTCGGTGACCGCACCGGCCGCCGCCGCGCCTGGGCCGGTCGACGTCACCGTCTCCACCGACGACGGCCTGTCCGCGCTGGAGTCGGGGTACACCTACGAGTTCAGCGGCGAGGGCCTCGACGGCGGCCGCGTGTTCCTGTTCCACCAGGAGATCCCGGCGCTGGGGGATCCGCCCACGGCCCAGGCCCTGGCGCGCCTGTACGAGCCCGACGACTGGGACTTCCTCGACCACCTGCCCGCCAACGGCGCCTGCGGGTACAACATCGAGTCGCCGTCGGTGTACTACGGCTACCTGGACGCCGGCGCCTCGGTCTCGCTGGAGAGCTACCAGTACTCCATCACCATGGGCCAGACGAGCGACGCCACGGGCGGGCCCTTCTACCAGGAGCTCAACGCCCCCGTGAACGCCGTGCAGTTCAACGCCACCTACGGCCTCGAGCTCCCCGGCGGCGAGGGGCTGCCCGCCATGACCATCGAGCAGGTGGTGGTCTCCGGCGCCGACTTCACGGTGTTCGACCCCGACATCGCCGACCCCTACAACACCCCCATCTGGACCCGGAACCCCGGCGCCACGCTGCAGTGGACCACCGGCGGCGTCGGCGAGACCCGGATGCTGATCCAGCTCATCAGCGTCGACCCGAACGGCAACCCCACCGGCGGCAACCTCACCTGCACCAGCAACGACGGCGGCGGCTTCGTGTTCGGGCCGGTGGAGCTGGCCTACCTCCAGGCCGGCCTCAACTACCTCTACGTCAGCCGCTACGACATCCGGTCGTGGGCCAACCCCTACAACGGCTCGGACGGCCAGGGGGTGTTCGTGGTCACCAAGATCGGGGTGATCCTGCTCGTGGACTAGGAGCGCGGAGCGCTCCCCCGTGCCCAGGGCGAAGCCCGGTGCCCGTGCCCCCGCCCGAATCTACTACCCCTCCGCCTCCGCGGCCACGGGCTCCTTCTCCCGCAACCACTCCCAAACGCGCCCCGCGTCGTCCAGCACCATGTACAGCGACGGCACGATCAGCAGCACGACGAAGGTCGAGAAGAGGATGCCGTAGCCCAGGCTCACGGCCATGGGGACCAGGAACCGGGCCTGGACCGAGGACTCGAAGATCATCGGCGCGAGGCCGAAGAAGGTGGTCAGGGAGGTCAGCAGGATCGGCCGGAAGCGGCGCAGGGCGCCGGCCACCACGGCTTCGGTGGCGGAGGCCCCGTTCTTCCGGGCGCGGTTCACCGCGTCGATGAGCACGAGGGAGTCGTTCACCACCACGCCGGACAGGGCGATGACCCCGAACATGCTGATCACGGTCACCTCGTAGCCCATGATGATGTGCCCGGCCACGGCGCCGATGAACCCGAACGGGATCGCCGACATGATGATCAGCGGCTGGGTGTAGCTGCGGAAGGGGATGGCGAGCAGACCGAAGATGGCCAGCAGGGCGAGGAGGTAGCCCCGTCCGAGGGCCGCGAAGGCCTCCTGCTGTTCACGCTGGCCGCCCACCAGCTCCATGGTCAGGCCTGGATAGCGTTTTTTCAGGGCGGGGAACTCGTCCTCCGTGAGGTCCTCGAGCACCTCCCGGGCGGACTTGATCCCGGGCGCCAGGCTGGCCGAGACGTTGATCGCGCGGATGCCGTCCTCGCGGTGGATCGAGGTGGGTGCGCGGCCGCGGTCGAACTCGGCCACGTAGCCGAAGGGTACGTGGCCGCCGCCAGGGGTGCGGATGCGCAGCTCCTCGAGATCGAACTCGGAGCGGCGCTGGTCGCGCGGGAGCCGGACCATGACCTTGATCTCGTTGCGGCCCCGCTGCTCGCGCAGCGCCTCGGCTCCGTAGAACCCCGCGCGGAGCTGGCGGGCTACCTGCTCACCGGTCAGGTCCAGGGTCTGGGCGTGGGGGAGCAGGCTGAAGTCCAGCTGGACCTTGCCCGAGGCGTAGCTGTTGTCCACGTTGGTCAGCGCCGGGAAGCTGTGCAGGGTCGCGGCGAGATCCCCCGCGGCGAGCCCCAGCACCGCGTCGTCGGTGTGGGACATCCGCACGTCCACCGCGGCGCCGGCCCCCGGACCGGTCGACGAGTTGAACAGCAGGGATTCGACCCCCGCGAGGGGCGGCACGTGGGACTCCCAGCGCCGCGCGAACTGCTCCGCGGACACGTCCCGCTCGTCCGACGGCACCAGCGCCAGCTCCACGGTCACCAGGTGGCTCCCCGTCTCCCGGGCGCCGCGGCGGCTCTGGGCGCCCTCGCCGAGGCGGGTGAACATACCGTCGACGATGGCGTCGCCGCCGCTCTCCTCGATGGCCTGGCGCGCTGCGCGCTCCAGGACGTCGCGAACCTCCTCGGTCCGCGCGACCGGCGTGCCGTAGGGCTGCCGGGCCGTGACCGTGACCAGATCCCCCTCCAGCCTGGGCATGAAGTTGAAGGGCACCACGCCGCTGATGACGAGCCCCAGGGCGACGAAGAACAGCGCCACGGCGCCGGAGATGGCGATGTATCGGTACTGCAGGACGGCGCGGAGGCTGGGCTCGAAGACACGCTCGTTGTGCCACGCCAGCGCAGCCGTCACCCGTCGCTGGACGCGGTCGAACCGCCCCGGGGGGCCGGCCGGGTCCTTCGAGTGGGCCAGGTGCGCAGGCAGGATGAAGAAGGACTCCACCCACGAGAACAGCAGCACCAGGACCACCACCACGGGCATCATGATGAAGACCTTGCCCATGGTCCCGGGCACGAAGAACAGCGGCGAGAACGCCGCGACGGACGTGAGGATGGCGAAGGTGACCGGCACCGCCATCTCCCTCGCTCCCTCGATGGCGGCCTGCATGGGGGGCAGGCCCTGCTTGCGTTTCTCGAAGATGTTCTCGCCGACGATGATCGCGTCGTCCACCACCAGCCCCAGCGTCACGATGAACCCGAACAGGGTGACCATGTTGATGGACATGTCGGCGACGGGCAGCAGGAACAGCCCCCCGAGGAACGAGATCGGGATGCCCAGCGAGACCCAGAACGCCAGGCGCAGGTTGAGCAGCAGCGCCAGGATGAGGACCACCAGGAACAGCCCGTACCGCGCGTTGCTCAGCAGCAGGTCGATCCGGCCGCGCAGCAGCTCCGAGTCGTCCTCCCAGATGTCCAGCGACACGGTGGAGGGCAGCTCGACGCGCAGCCGCTGGGCGTGGTCCTTGACCGCGCCGGCCACGGACATCGGCGTCTCGTCCCCGACCCGGTAGGCGGTGACGCGCACGGCGGCGTGGCCCTCGTAGTACGACGCCTGGTCCGTATCGGCGTAGCCGTCGGTGACGGTGGCCAGATCGTCCAGGCGGACCTCGGCCCCGCCGGAGGTGCTGCGGAGGATCACGTCGGAGAGCTCCGAACCGCTGCGGCGCCGGTCGTCCAGACGGACCAGGATCTCCCCGCCGGGGGTCTTGACGCCGCCGCCGGGCAGCTCCACCGACGCCGAGGTCACCTGGCGTGACACGTCGTCGAGGGACAGGTCGTAGGCCTCGAGGGTCTCGCGCGGGATCTCGATGCCGATCTCCAGGGGCGGCACGCCGTAGAGCTCGACCTGGGTGATCTCGGGATCGGCCAGCAACTCCATCCGGACGCGCTCGCCGATCTCGTGGAGGGCCTTGAGGTCCATGTCGCCCGAGACGATCAGCGAGATCACCTCGCTGCGCATGGTCGCCACGGCCACCTCGGGCCGCTCCGCGTCGATGGGCAGCGACGTGATGCGGTCCACGGCCCCCTTGACGTCGGTCAGGACGCGATCGGGTTCCTCGCCCAGCAGCAGCTCCAGGCTCACCGTCGCCAGCCCCTCCGAAGACGTGGAGGTCACGCGCTTCACGCCGTCGATGCCGCGCACGGCCTCCTCCACGGCCAGGACGATGGCCTGCTCCACCTCGGTGGGGCTGGCGCCGGGGTACGCCACGGTGACGATGATGGTGTCCAGCTCGAACTCGGGGAAGACCTCCTGCTTGACGCGCGTCAGGCCGAGCACGCCTCCGGCGAGGATCACCACCATCAGCAGGTTGGCGGCCACCGGATTGCGGGCCATCCAGGCGATCGAGCCGCCGGGCCCTTGCGTGTGTGGCGAGGCGTTCATGACGCCCCCTCGACAGCGTCGGCCGGGGCGTCCCCGTCCTCCACTCGCACGGGCATCCCCTCCACCGGGGAGACCATCGGGCTGACCACGACGCGCGTTCCAGGCTCGAGCCCCCGGGTGACCACCACCTCGTCGGGGGACCGCCACCCCACCTCGACGATCCGCCGGGTCAGGGTGCCGTCGGCGCCCACGATCCAGACCTGGTCGCCTTCGACCAGCGCGTCACGGGGCACCGTGACCGCCCCGGACAGGGCGCGCCCGTCGATCTCCACGTCCACGAAGGCTCCCGGGAGCATGGGGAGCCCGTCGCCGTCGAGGGGCTGGTCCACGGCCACCAGGATCTCCGCCATCCGCGTCGCGGGATCGAGCTGGCCGGCCAGCTGGATCACCTCGCCGAGGCGGAGCCCCGCTGCGTCGCCGCCGATGCGCTGCTTTATGCGCGCGCGTGAACCCTCGTCCGCGGTGACACCTGGGATATCGAGCGAGGCCAGCTTCTCCACCGGCACGGCGATCCGGACCCAGAACCGATCGGTCCCCACCAGGCTCACCGCGGCCGTGGCCGGGCCCACCACCTGGCCCACGTCCACCTGCTCGGTGATGACCATGGCGTTGAACGGCGCCCGCAGGACGGTGCGCTCCAGGTCGATCTCGGCGCGGCGCAGTCCGCTTCGAGCGGCCTCGAGGCTCTGCTCAGCGTTGAGCCGGTGGGGTTCGCGCAGGGCGAGGGGGACCTCGCCGCCGGTCCGCCCGTCCCCGAGGATCTCCCACTCGTGGGCCGCGATGTCGCCGCGGCCGCGCTCGAGCGCGAGCTCCAGCTCCGCCTGATGGACCCGGCTGCGCTCCCCGTCGATGGCCAGGGCGTAGTCGCGGGAGTCGATGCGCGCCATCTCCTGGCCGCGCTCGAAGCGCCCGCCGGGCAGCAGCCGCGGGGACTGGGACACGATGCGCCCGCTCACCTCGGGGATGACCGTCACCTCCTGGGCCGGGATCACCAGGCCGCTGGCGTGGAGGACCACGGCCTCGGTGCCGAGCTGGACCTCGAGGACCTCCACCTCGGCGACGCGCGGTTCGGGCGGCGTCCGCTCGGCGCGCGGTCTCAGGACGAACATGGCCACGACCACCAGGATCCCCAGCAGGGTGATGGTTCCCGGAATCACGAACCGGGTCAGGATCTTCTTCATCATCGGTCCACTCCCCGCCCGGCGGACAGGCTGTCGGTCCACGGTCCGCCGAGGGCTTCGTACAGGTCGATTCTCGCGTCGATGAGGTCCCGGTGGGCCGACAGCACGTTCAGCTGGGCCTGGTGCCGGGTGTTCAGCGCCGTCAGCACGGTCAGGTAGCTCGCCAGGCCCCCCGCGTAGAGGGTCCGCGCTTCGTCGTAGGCCAGGCCGGCGGCGTCGAGCTGTTCACGGTAGGCCTGGAGGGTCTCGGTCTGCTGGTTCTCGCGCATCAGGGCGATGTCCACGTCGGCTGCGGCCTGGAGCAGGAGCTGATCGTGGGTGCGCTGCGCGGATCGCAGCCCCGCCCGCGCCTCGGCGAAGGAGGCCCAGTTGCGCGTGCCCTGGAACAGGGGGATGGACAGCGCCGCCCCCACGCTCCAGGTCTCGATGGAGTCGTACTCGTCCATGAACATCGCCTGGGTCCCCACGCCGGCCGTGAGCTGGAGGGTGGGCATCATGGCGTGGATCGTGGCGTTGCGGCGGGTGGTCGCCGCGTCCAGACGCAGGCCCGAGGCCCTGAGGTCTGGCCGGTGCTCGGCCAGGTCGGCCGGACGTCCCGTGGCGGGCGTCGCGGGCAGCGGCGGGAGCCCCGCCGCCCGGGCGCCGCTCCCCGCGCCGGGTGACCGCCCCAGCAGGGCCTCGAGCTGGCGGTCGCGGGTGCTCGCCAGCATCCGGGCCTGGGGCAGCATGGCCCGCGAGGCGTGGAGCTGCTGCCGCTGCTGGAGCACGTCCAGCCCGGTGGCCTCGGATTGCTGGTATCGCAGCTCGGTCAGCTCCAGGAGTGACTCGTTGGCCTCGATCTGCCCCTCGATCAGGGTGACCTGCTCCTGGGCAGCGAGGACGTCGAAGTAGGCTCCAGCGACGTGGCTCGCCAGGGCCATGGCCTGGGCTTCCGAGTCCCCCTCGGTGGCCTTCACGTCGAAGCGGCTCGCGCGGTACGTGGGCAGCGCCGAGCCCCACAGGTGCAGGGGGACGGCGACACCGAGCATGGCCGAGCCGGTGTGGTAGATGTCGGGCTGCTCCTCGCCGGGCACCGACGGCATCCCGCCGAACTGGAAGCCCAGCGAGTCGGTGGGCGCGGTGGAGACGTTGACGTCGAAGCTCGCCGACGGGAGCGCCAGCGCCAGGGACTGGTGGGACATCGCCCTGGCCTGGGAGACCCGCTCCCAAGCCCCCTGGACGTCACCGTTGCCGGCGAGCCCGGCCTCGACGGCCGCGGCCAGCGCCTCGTCGCCAAAGGCGTACCACCAGGCCTCGGTCTGCGCGGGTCCATGCTGCTCGCGGACGAAGGTGGCTCCATCGAGGATCGCCCCGCGATCCCCGGCGCGGGCCGCGGACGGCGCGCAGAGCACGAGGGAGGCGAGGAGCCCCGGGATCAGCCAGCGGGTCATGGCGCCTCCCCGCCGGGGTTCACCCCGTCCCAGAGCACGTTGACGAAGCTGTCCAGGTAACTCTCCGTGTCGCCGAGGATGGCGGGCGATCCTGCGTGGTGCTGGACGAATGCCCGCCCCTGGATCGCGCCCAGGAAGGCCATGGAGATGGCGTCCACGTTCCCCGCGGACAGACGGCCGAGGTCCTGTCCCCTGCGTATCCAGCTGGCCATGGCCTGCTGCACCCTCAGGGTGGGGGGCTGCTCACCGGCCTCGCAAAGCTTGCCCGGGTGGACCCCCGCCGACCTCAGCACGAACACCCGCGGCACCATCTCGTGGGCGAAGGCGTCCAGCGCCGCGGCGATGGCCCGCAGCTGCTGACGCATCGGCCGGTCGTCGGGCCCTGCGTCGAGCAACGCCAGCACGGCGTCCGGTGTGGGCTTGAGCGCGGCGATCATCAGCCGCTCCTTGGTGCCGAACCGCTTGAACAGCGCGGGCTGGGATATCCCCAGCCGCTGGGCGATCACGCTGGTGGACACGGATGCCCCGTGCTCGAGGAAGCACGCCCGGGCGGCGCCGAGGATCTGCTCGTCGCTCACCTTCTGTGGTCTGGCCATGTTCCGTCCCGTTCTTCAAAGTTAGTGATTGCTCACTAACTAATGCGGGCGATCGGGAGCGGCAAGGGCAGGTGCGGATTTTTCTGGTGTCCTTTGTCCGAAGTTCCCGGGCGGTCGCTCATCCCAGGAAAACGAACCGCAGATGAACGCGGATGAACGCCGATTCGAGGCGCTGGGGTGCTCCGAGCTCCGGACCATCCTGAAGCCTGTCCTCAACCCCGAAGCCCCTCTCCACCCCATCTGAACGGTTAGGTGTAGTTCTGTGAGGCTCTCCGAAGATCCAAACTGGATCGAGCGGGAAAGAAATCACCACAGAGATCACAGAGGGGGGAAACGGGGACTGTCCTCCCGAAATCTCTGTGTACTCTGTGCCCTCTGTGGTGAAGTTTCCCTGCTTATCCGGTTGCCACATAACGAGCCTGGCGGTAGCCTCTGGAGTCAT
>CAYRNR010000217.1:0-11960 GCA_964425605.1 uncultured Rickettsiales bacterium
CGCACCCACCTCGACGCGATCCGCGACTACTACCACAACCCCTCGCTCATCTACGAGATCGAGCGGGACTGCAAGACCGCCTGGGAGCAGATGGTCATCCTGCCCGACGGCTTCGTCCGCTCCTGCACCGAGCTGCCCCCCTACGGCAACCTCATGGAGCAGAGCCCCAAGGACATCTGGACCTCTGCCGCGGCCGACGAGCACCGCCAGAAGGTGGCCAACTGCTCGCGAACCTGCCTCAACATGTTCCACTGGAAGCGCAGCCTCCCCGAGAAGGTGGAGATGTTCTCCAAGTTCTTCTAGGCCGCCTCCACCGACGCGTATGCGCCGATGGCTCCTCATCTCGCTCTACATCGTCGCCGCGGTCGCCGTCGCGAGGGCGCTGTGGCTGGTCCCGCAGCAGGTGGCCCAGCTCCACCGCATGGGCTACTTCGATCGCTTCGACCGCCTGCCGAACACCGGCGACGGACGCCTGCACGGCCGCGTGACGGAGGCCTGGGTCGGAGAGCCCGTGGCCGGCGTGGCCCTGGAGTTCGCGCGCGTCCCCTGCGGCGAGGCGCTGGACGATCCCGACGTGGCATGGCTGCCCTCCAAGCCCCTGGAGGTGCGCTCGGACGAGCAGGGGCGGTTCGACGTGGCCGTGGCCCCGGGGCTGTACTCGGTGGCGGTGGACTCCAGGACCCATCATGCGGAGCCGCTGTCGTGGATCTTCGTGGGCCGCGAGGCCCAGATCCCTTCCGAGCTGGTCGTGGTGGTCCACCCCCTGTGTGAGCTCACCGTGAAGCTGGTCGACGGCGACGGCGAATCCATCCGCGACGCCGAGGTGTTCGTGCGCGGCGGCGATCCAGGGCGTGCCTACTACTCGCGACGGCCTCCCGGCATGTTGACGACCGACGCCGGCGGCGAGGTCCGCTGGCGCTCCTGGTGCGGACCGGGCACCATTCGCTACGTGTCCCTGCCCGGGGGGGCCCCCTCCTTCGTGGAGCGTCCGGTCGAGCTACGGACCGATCCCGCGGTCGTCACCCTCACCCTCGACGAGATCCAGGGGGGCAGCCCGGAACCCCAGGTTCCCTCGACGGTGGCCGACCGACGATCGAAACATCCGTCGACCCTGAAGCTGCCCGTCCCGCCCGATCCTCCCGACTCCACCTCGTGTGGTCGCGTGGTCGCCGTCGTCGCGGATCCCGAGGGATCTCCCGTCGACGCCATCTTGAGATTGGATCCCGTGGACCGATCGAAGCAGACCCTCTGGTACGGATCGCGATTCTATCCCGCCTACGGGTTCACGCAGGACGGGGGACAGGTGGCGGTGGATCTCGTCTGTCCGGGGCGCTACCGCGCCGTGCTGTACACCGCCGGCCAGCCGATCCGCACCTTCGAGCCGTTCGAACACGGGGCCGGCCAGGACACGGATCTCGGTCCCCTCGTGGTCCACCCGATCCCCTCGGCGGCTGCTCAGGGCAGCGTCCTCGGCCCGGACGGCCCCATCGCTGGAGCCGAGGTCTACGCCGTCGCCATCGGGGATCTGGGCCGGCTCTTCGTCACGGTGGCCCAGCTCTCGTGGAGTCCCCGCACGGTGACCTCGCCCGACGGTGCCTTCCGGCTGGAGCACCTGCCCGCGGGTGACGTGGTCCTCGTCGCGTACCACGCGGACGTGGGGGCCAGCACCCCGGTCACCGTGGCGGTGGACGGAGATGTCGCGCTGGACCTGCACCTGGAGCCCGGCACGACCGACAAGCGGACCGGCTGGGCCGAGGGGTGCCTCGTGGGTCCGGACAGCCGCGGCATGCTCGTCGTCGGGGTCATCGAGGGAACGCGGGCCATGGCCGCCGGCATTCTCCCTGAGGACCGCATCGTGTACGTGGACGACCTCGAGGCCCGCTGGATGGACAAGAGCCGCGTGTTCGCCCTGCTCTCGGGCGAGGAGCGCGGCCTCCCCAGCACGGTGACCGTGGAGCGGCCCGGTGAGGAGGAGCTCGTCGTCCTGCAGTGGGGGCCCTAACCCGCCTCCACCTCGATCCCGAGTACCCGGCGCACCCGCGCGTCGATGCGTTCCCGCGCCGCTCGACCCACGTCCAGGTTCAGCGGCGCGCGTGCGTGTTCGTTGATCCACGCGACGTTGTAGTGGGCCCGGGGCACCGACCAGGCCTCGGGCTCGCTCCCCACGGCGCGCACACCGGCGTGGGTGTTGTCCACCTCGAGCCAGACAGGGATGCCTCCGGCCTCGACGCGGAGCCGGGTGCGCACGTGGGACTTGCGCGTGAGGACTCTGGGCAGGAAGACCTCACCGGGGATGTCCAGCGCCAGCAGGAGGTTGACGTAGGCCATCTCAAACTCGTCGCAGTCCCCGTACGTGTGGGCCAGCCGGCGGCGGCCGCGGCTGTCCACGAGGCGGTAGACGGGCTCGTCGGCGAACAGGTCGGCGAGGAAGAGTTCGGGCACGCGCGTGATGGCGTCGGCGGGGCCGGCCCCGCCTGCGAACCGCTCGCTCAGTTCCGCGAGGGGCACGTACGAGGAGCCCACCCGTTTCTCGACCCGGGAACGGCGCGTGGAACCCACGTGGTTCTGGATGACGTAGATGTTGGTCCTCGTGGAACCGTCACGGCGCGTGACCTTGAGCATCTCGCGCACCAGCAACGCGTCGGCGACCTGTTGACGTCCCCTGGCCACCTCCTCCGGGGCCAGCGCGGACCAGTGGGTGGCGACGACGTCGTCGAGGAACGAGGCCGAGGCCTGAGCGTAGGCGTCCCCGTAGGTGAGCACGAGGTGACGTACGAACTGGTCGTGGGGTTGGTGCGGGGCCTTGAGCATCGCGGTTCGGCGCAGCTGGATCTGGCGATTCTCGGCGAGCCAGCGGCGGTCATTGGCCCCTTCGAGGGTCTCGAGGTAGGTCCTCGGTGGCGGGGCGCTCCTGACCTCGCGGATCGAGGCGTGGACCAGCAGCACACCGGCGGCGACGAACAAGACCGGCGCGGCGATCCGGAACCGACGTTCTGCGACTCGTCCCATGTTCCTCCCGACTGGACGCCCTGTTCTTGTGAACGTGTCCGGGGCGGGAAGGTTGCCGGGATCGGTGCTAGGAGGTTGTCAAACCTCGGGACGGGAGGCGACCATGGAGGAGGGTGGGGCCGGAGTCCCGGCCGAAGGGGTAGTCATGCGAGGCATCATCAACGTGATCGTCGGCCTGCTGCTCGTGGCGGGCGGGTTGTCCGGTAAGTTCGTACTGCTGGGGACCAATTCGAGCATCCTGCTGGCCGTCTTCGGTGGGGCCATCGCGGGGCTCGGGGTCTACAGGCTGATCAAGGACCGAGGCGAGGACGAGTAGACTGCTGGACCGGAAAGACCGACACCTGTCGTGCTCCTGAGGCGAGGGAACAGCGGATTGGCGCAGCCGCGGACTGTCTACTGCACACGCCATCCCGGGGAGCCGGCGGCCTTCCTGTGCAAGAAGTGCCGGTACGCCCTTTGCCCGAAGTGCGCCATGGGCACGGTGATCCAGTTCACCTCCATGGTCCGGTGCACGTCGTGCGGTGGCGAGGCCAAGCTGCTGCTGGTGGCCGGCGCCTTCATGCCGTACTGGAAGAAGGCGCCGTCGTTCTTCAAGGGGCTGGTGTCCCTGCGCGGCCTGGGCCTGCTGTTCGGCTTCTCGCTGCTGCTCGCTGGCATCGCGTACATCCCCGTGGCCGGGCTGGCCCTCGCGTGGACGCTGTTCGGGATGTACTACTTCATGGTCGTGCGTGACTCCGCGCGGGGACGGGTGAGCCTGCCACTGCCGCGCGACACCATGGACTTCCTGGACTTCCTCGCCGATCTGTTCTTCGCGTGCACGCGGCTGCTGCTCAGCACCAGCTTCCTGGTGGGGTTGGGGGTGGCGTACCTCTCGGCGCGGGGCAAGATGCTGGACGTCTGGCTCGAGCCCGGGCTGCTGTGGAAGGACGCAGGTGTCGTCGTGCTGGGCGCGCTGATGGCGTTGTACCTGCCCGGGGTGCTCGTCATCTCCACCATCAGCGAGTCGATGATCGGGCCGCTGAATCCCGTGTACACCATCCGCCGGATGGTCCCCGTGTACCGGCAGTACCTGTTGACGGTGCTGATCTGGGTGGCCCTGCTCGGGCTCGACTACCTGCTGCTCGTGGGCTTCGGCGCGGCCGTGGCGCGGGACTCCATCGTGCTGCTGACGCGCTTCCTGCACGTCCTCGTGGGGCTGATCCTTCCCCTGACCAGCGCCTGGATCCTGGGCCGCTTCGTGTTCCAGAACGGCGAGGCGTTCGGTGTGGTCCCGGCAGGGGAGTTCCTCGTGGCCGCCGATCCGGGCGGCGAACCCCGGGGCTCCCTCGAGGACGGCTAGTTGGTCTCCGGGTCCGTCACCACCGTGGGCAGCCACTGGAAGTTGTCGATGAACACGGCCGAGTCGTAGAACCCGTCGCCCTCGTCCCAGATGGAGAACTTCAACGTGATGGTCTCGCCCGGTGTGACCGGGGCGGTGGTGGTGAGCCATCCGGTGGCGCCGGCGTCGTTGGTGTTGCCCGAGGCTCCGGAGCAGGGCACCTGGCCGAACCCGGGTACGTTGTCGTAGCCGTAGCCCGAGAATCCGGTGATGTACCACAGCGTGGCGCAGTCGTTGAGCTGGAAGAAGTTGGAGTTGACCGTGATGGGCTTGCCGTTGCCGTCGAAGGCCACGTTCCCCTCGGGGATGGTGTCGCCGTCGTGGTCCGGGTAGGACGCCGGGTCCAGCGCCGAACTCTCCAGGTACAGCTCGAAGGTGTCGTTGTAGTCCGAGCAGACCCACTCGATGTACTCGGACGACACGAACATGAAGTCCACCGAGAACGAGTGGGTGTTCGGCGGCACCTCGAGGTGCATCAGCACCCACACCAGGTTGTTCTTGATGTCGTTGCCCGGCGGCGGCGGGTTGTTGCAGTCCACGCCCACGCCGGTGAAGTCGTACTCCACCGTCGAGGTGCCGGTGTCGGTGCCGTACTGCGCCGGGTTCTCGTGCATGATGCCGGTGTGCATGCCCAGCAGGTGACAGCCGAAGCGCGGGTACACCGAGGCGCCGTAGTCGGAGATCACCTGCATCTGCTGGTTGGGGCCGCCCGTGGTGATGCTCTGGAGCCCGTGGCAGATGTCCACCGCCTCGGCCTCGTGGCTCGCGTTGGGGCAGTCGCACTGGTCCAACTCGTCCACGGTGCCGTCGCAGTCGTTGTCGATGCCGTCGCCAGCCACCTCGAAGGCGCCGGGGTAGACCGCGTCGTCGAAGTCGAAGCAGTCGCCGTCGCAGGTGGTGTAGCCGTCGGCGTCGGCGTCGTCGAGGTTCAGTGACGGATCACCGTCGTCGCAGTCGTCGCCGCCGGAGCCCGGGTTGGCGTAGCCGTCGCCGTCCGCGTCCACGCCGTCGAGCCCGTCGCAGTTCTGGTCGACCCCGTCCCCCACCAGATCCAGTGCGCTGGGATTGTACGCGGGGTTCGCGTCGTCGCAGTCGCCGTCGCACGTGGAGAAACCGTCGCCGTCGAGATCGAGGCTCTCCAGGGAGGTGTCGGCGTCGTCGCAGTCCGAACACGCGGGATCCCCGTCCCCGTCGCCGTCCTGCTCGGTCCACGGCAGCACGCCGTCGCAGTCGTCGTCGAGGCCGTTGCACACCTCGACGCCGCCGGGATGGACGTCCGCGTCGGTGTCGTCGCAGTCGCCCTGACACTCGGAGTAGCCGTCGCCGTCCTGATCCGGCGCGAACCCCTCGTCCACCACGCCGTCGCAGGTGTTGTCGATGCCGTCGCACAGCTCGCTGGCGCCCGGATAGGTGTCGGAGTCGTTGTCGTCGCAGTCGCCGTCGCACTCGGCCACGCCATCCCCGTCTCCGTCCGCCTCGTCGCCGGGCAAGCCGCCGTTGCAGTCGTTGTCGAGCCCGTCGCACAGCTCGGTGGCGCCGGGGAACGTGTCCGCGTCGGTGTCGTCGCAGTCCCCGTCGCAGGGGCTCACCCCGTCCCCGTCGGCGTCTCCAGGGCCCATCCCGGGATCGTTCTCGTCGCAGTCGCCCTCGCACGTGGAGTAGCCGTCCCCGTCCTGGTCGGTCTCCTCCGGCGGCAGGGCGCCGTCGCAGTCGTTGTCCTCGCCGTCGCACACCTCGGTGGCGCCCGGGAGGGTGTCGGCGTTGGTGTCGTCGCAGTCCCCATCGCACGGCGACACCCCGTCGCCGTCGAGATCGTCGTCCACCCCCTCGTCCACGGTGCCGTCGCAGTCGTTGTCCGCGCCGTCACACTGCTCCGGCGCCTCGGGATAGGTCAGGGGATCGGCGTCGTCGCAGTCCCCGTCGACCTCGGTCCAGCCGTCGCCGTCCCCGTCCACCGGGGGAGCGGAGTCGTCGTCGTCGGCTGTGGCGTCGTCGTCGTCGGCTGTGGCGTCGTCGTCGTCGGCGGTCGCGTCATCGTCGGCGCCGGTGTCGTCGTCCGCCGGGGGCTCCTCCCAGCTGCCGCAGCCTGCGAGCCACAACCCGGCGCAGAGCAGCGCAAGCCAGATCCGAAGCACATGTCCCATGGGACCTCCCTCTCGAAACGTATCTACCACGCGCGCAGGGGGTCAACAGGAACCGCGGCGTGTCACTCGATCCAGCCCAGGAGCAGGCGGTTCATGGGTGTGACGTCGCCGGGGATCGTCTGGGTGAGGACCCGGTAGCCCGCCGCGCGCAGCCGCGCCGCGCGCGTGACGTCCACCGCGAGGGGACCCTCGAGCCAGCCCTCCAGCTGCCCGGTGTCGCAGGCGCGCAGGTCGTGGCAGCAGGGGAGGACGGCCACCGGGGCCCGGGCGGCGATGGCGCGGTCGAGGACGCGGTCGGTCAGGGGGCCGCAGCCGTGCACGGACACGGCGAGCCCTTCGGCGTCCAGGGGCGCCGTCTCGATCCCGGTCTCCTCGTAGGAGACCCGGCCGTCCAGCCTCGGCCAGCGCTGGATCAGGCTGTCGGCGAGCCGCGCCGCGCTCGCGGGCCGGTTCGGGTCGACGCACACGGCCCGGGGCGACGTGTCGTCCAGCAGCAGCATCGTGAACGCGAGCAGCCCGTGGCCGGCGGCCAGGTCCACCACCACCCGGCCGCGGAGGCGGCGGCGCACCCTGCGCGCCACCTCCCACGCCTCGTACAGCTCCTTGCGCGGCAGGCACTCGGCGCGACAGACGGTGCGCGCCAGGCGCGCGAAGAGGGTGTCACCGGGGAAGCGCTCCAGGTGCCGGTGGTTCAGCACGGACCTCGAGCCGTGGTTGAAGGCGCGGGGAGCGTCGGTCAGTCCCACCAATCCTCCACGCAGATGTGCAGGAAGGGGCAGCAGTGCATGGCCTGGTCCCCGTCGTCGCAGCATTCGTCGTAGTCCTCGCACTCCTCGCCGGGCTCGGTGCAGTCCTCCACGCACTCGCCGTCCTCGCAGATCTCGTCGCTGTCGCACGAGGTCACGCCGGACCACTCGAGGCAGCCGTCGCCGTCGTGGTCCGCGCACAGGACCCACCCGTCGAGCTGGGCCGTGCAGTCGCGATCGCCGTCGGCCGGGCACTCGTCCGCGCAGACGGTGTCGTCGTCGTCGCCCGTGGCGTCGTCGTCGCCTGTGGCGTCGTCGTCGTCCGTGGCGTCGTCGTCGTCCGTGGCGTCGTCGTCGCCGGGCCCTGGCGGGTCGACCCGATCGCTGCTGCAGGCGATCCCGAGGAATGCCAGGACGAGGGTGGCGAGGAACAAGCGGTGGATCGTCACGGTCATCGGAATCCCCTCCGTCACGGGGATCCTACGCGAGTCCTGCCGCTCTGCGCTCGAGTTTCGTCAGGCTCATCGGGATGGTCAGCACCCCGGAGATCAGAACCAGCATCAGACCGAGGCTGACGACGGTCTTGAGGGTGAAGAACAGCTCGGGCGCGGTCAGGAGCGACATCTCCCCCATGTACGAGCGGTCCATGGCCGGCCGTAGCACCAGCTCCCACAGCACGGTGGAGAAGAAGTTCTTGGCGGCCATCAGCAGCAGCGAGCCACCCATGAGGATGCCCGCCAGCGTGGCCCGAAAGCGGTAGAACACGACGATGGCGAGCCCCAGATCGACGAGGATCCACACGGCAGTGAACATCAACGAGATGATGCGCTCGAGGGTGAGACCACCGAGGACGAAGCTATCCATGGTCCACCCACTCCCCGGCCGCGGCCTTGTCGGGACGGAACAGCAGGACCGAGATCCCGAAGCCGATCTCGCACAGGATCTCCGTCAGGCTGAGCAAGTGCTGGATCCATCGCGCTCCCGAGCCGTAGAGGCCCAGGCTGGGGAGCCACAGGATCGTGCTCAGCGTCACGCTCAACGCGAACACCGACCAGCACCCGAACATCAACCAGCTCGCCAGCAGGTAGCGCTTGCGCGTGGTGCACACGATGGCGACCACCAGGGCCGCCAGGGCGAGCAGCATGCACAGGGGTGGCCAGAGGTAGCCCAGGGCCTGCTGCAGGGTGTAGAGCCAGCTTCCTCCGTACATGAGCCCTCCAGATCCTCGGGGGAGGACCATGCTGGCACATCCGACCAGGGGAGACTAGGCGCTCATCTGAGCGGCGGTCCGGAACAGGGGCAGGTACATGCTCAGGAAGATCGTCAGGCCGACGGCGGCCACGGCCGTGGCGAAGAGGAAGCTGTACAGCCAGGCCCAGAAGCCGCCGACGTAACGCATGAGGGCGGCCACGGCCGCAGCGTCGAGGATGAAGGTCACGGGCACCAGGCACATCCACAGCGGCCAGTTCTGACGCACGTTCATGCCCAGCGCGAGCACTGCCTGGGTGGTGCGGGGCAGCTCGGCGCCGAGGGTGCTGAACATGCCCTCGAAGCTGGGCACGACGATGACCAGCAGCAGGGCGACGCACATGATCAGCGGTACGTGGACGAGCGCCGAGACGCCCAGGACGGCGGCGCTGTGAGTGCGCTTGATGATCTGGATGTGGCTCTCGTCCACGGGACTCCTCAGGCGCGACGGCGTAGTACGGCGGTGGCGCGGGCGTGGCGTTCCAGGGGGCCGTCCCCGTGCCGGTGCTCGGGGCCGATCTCCTCGGCCAGGTGTTCGGCGTCCCAGCCTGGGAACAGGCCGGGCAGCTCGCCGGGTTCGAGGAACGTCCGCAGCCCGTGCCGCGGATGAACGTAGCTGCGGCGCCCCGCGCGCTCGCCCGTTGCGTACAGCGCGTAGGAGGCGTCGTCCGTGGTGAAAGCGGTGACGAACACGAGGCTGCCCGGCGCGGTCCAGCGATCGACATGGCGCGTGAGGTCGTCGATGGCGTCGCGCCGTAGATCCGGGAACAGACCGAACAGCAGGACCCCGCCATAGGGCGCCGCAACGGGCCGGAACGTGTCGAAACCCGCCACCGTGGCTCGCACGCGCGCGCCGCGCTCCCTCGCGCGCGCCTTCAACGACCGGATCGCCACGGACGAAGGGTCGAAGGCCTCGACGTCGAACCCCTCGGCGGCCAGCAGCAGCGAGTGCCGGCCCTGGCCGGCGCCCACGTCGAGGACGGGTCGCGACGGATCGAGCAGGTGACGGTGCTGGTTCAGCAGCGAGTCCGGTTCGGCTCCGAACGCCTCGCGGAGGCGGTCGTACAGCTCGTCGTAGCGGTCGGTGGTGGGGCTCACAAGCCAGCCGCCGTATCCAGCAGAAGCTCCTCGATGTCCGAGACCGCGGCCTCGTTGGCGTTGCGCCAGTCCACGTTCATCAGCACCACGACGCCCAGGCCGGTGGTCGGCTCGAAGTACATCTCTGCGCCCACTCCCTGATCGCCGCCGTTGTGGCCGACGACGGACCGGCCGCCGATGGAGGTCTCGTACCAGAACACGAACTGGCCGGTGTCGAGGTCGGGCAGCGGCGCGGTGAGCATCTGGTCCACAGTGGCCGAGTCGAGCACGCGGGTGCCGTCGATCTCCCCGCCGGCGGAGATGGCGGCCAGGAAGCGCCCGAGGTCGCTGGCGCTGGTGCGCAGCTGGCCATCGGGGTAGTCGGGGTAGCCGTAGTGGCCGTACTCGAAGTAGTCCGAGCCGTCGAAGCCGTGGGGCATCGCCACGTCGGCGGGGTCGAAGTCCGCCAGGTGCCAGCCGGTGTGGTCCATGCCCAGTGGCGCGAAGAGCAGCGCGTCACAGTGGTCGTCGAGGGGGGTGCCGGTGGTGGTCTCGGGCAGGTGGCCGGCCAGGGCGGTCGCCACGTTGCCGTAGCGGTACTGCTCGCCGGGCACGGCGTCGTAGAAGTTCAGGGTCTCGTGGTACCAGGTGCCGCCCGGCACCAGGTAGCCCTCCAGGAAGTCCCCCAGCGCGTGGGGCGAGTCGCCGTCGGAGTACGGCATGTTGTTCCAGTTGTCCTTGATCGTGGAGCTGTGGGTCACGAGGTGCCGCACGAGGATCGTCTCGCCCTCGACACGCGGATTGTCCACCACGAACGGCAACAGGTCGTTGACGGGATCGTCCAGCGTCCATACGCCGTCCTCCCACAGCTGCATCAGCGCGGTGGCCGTGACCGTCTTGCTGACCGAGGCGAGCATGAACGGCGTGTCCGGGGTCACGGCGAGCCCGTCGTCCACGTCGGCCAGCCCGAAGCCGGCTGACCACAACACCTCGCCGGGCGCAGTGACGGCGACGGCCATGCCGGGGATGTTCGTCGCCGCCATCTGGTCCTCGATGAAGGTGCTGGCGTCGGCCCACGGATCGTCGTCGTCGTCAGCCGAACTCGAGTCGTCGTCATCGGCCGAGCCGGTCGTGTCGTCGTCGTCGGCCGAGCCGGTCGTGTCGTCGTCGTCGACGTCCGGGCACCCCAAGAGCAGCGGGCCCAGCAGCGTGAGGGCGGCGAGGGCGAGCAGGAGGCGTGGATCGAGCATGGCCGGCTCCCTTCCCGCGGTCATCGTACCAGGGCCAGCGCCCCGCCGTGGTGCGGCAGTCCACCAACGCCATCGAGATTTCCGGATTCCCGAATCCCTTCTCGACCCCACCCTTGATATGCTCCCTGCCAGGAGGGAGTCTTCATGACCCGTCGCAGCCCTGTTTCGCACCTCTGCACCCGCATCCTGGTCCCCGCATTCGTCGTCCTGCTCGCCTATCCCGCGGCAGCCTTCGACATCGGCATCTACGCGGCGGACAGCTACCGCCAGGACGTGCAGGACAAGCTCAACGCCATCGGCATGTTCGACACGGTGGACCTGCACTACGCTTCGAGCGTCACGCCGACCGTGGCGGAGCTGGAGGCGTACGACGCCGTGCTGGTCTACTCGAACAGCTCCTACGCGGACAACGACGCCATGGGCGACAACCTCGCCGACTACGTGGATCTCGGGTACGGGGTGGTGATCGCCACGTTCTCGCACACCACGGGTTCGCTGGGCATCGACGGCCGCATCGTCGACGACGGATACCTGCCGTTCAGTCAGGGCAGCTACAGCGGCGGCGCCTCGCTGAACATGGTGATGGACGACCCCGGTCACCCCATCCTCGACGGGGTGGTCGACCTCTACGGCGGCTCGTCCAGCTACCGCAACACGTCGTTGAGCTACGTCAACGGGGCGGACGAGATCGCCCACTGGGACAACAACGAACCCCTCATCGGCGCGCTGACCCCGTCGGCCGGCACGGTGGTGGGGCTCAACTTCTTCCCGCCGTCGAGCGACGCGCGGTCGGACTTCTGGGACACCTCCACGGACGGTGACCTGATCATGGCCAACGCCCTGCTGTTCGCCGGTGGCGGCGGGACGGACACCGACGGCGACGGCGTCGCCGACTACCAGGACAACTGCGTCAACGACCCCAACCCGGGCCAGGAGGATCAGGACGGCGACGACATCGGCGACGTCTGCGACACCTGCACCGACGTGGATGGTGACGGCTACGGCGATCCCGCCTACGACGTCAGCGAGTGCGCCGGCGGGGTGGACGGCGACTGCGACGACGCCGACGCGGCGGTGAACCCCGGCGCCACCGAGGTGGCCTGCGACT
>CAYRNR010000218.1:0-11849 GCA_964425605.1 uncultured Rickettsiales bacterium
GGCAGGTGGAGCTGGTGCTGGTCGTCGGCGACGTGGCCTGGAACAGCGGCCTCGATATCATCGTCGAGGCGCTGGACGAGCTGGACATGCCCTACGCGGCGATGATCGGTGACAACGAGGTGCAGTCCGACGACGAGGAGGCCTTCGACACGACGTTCGCGCCCACCTACGAGGCCCTGAGCGTGGACTTCGACAACTGGTCCAGGACCGTCGTGCCGGTCCACAACCCGCTCGCCGACCAGGACAACTGGTTCTCCAACTTCTCCTTCGACCACCGCGGCGTGCACTTCGTCGCAGTGGACTGGTGCGCGCGCGGCGCCTTCGGTGCCCTGTCCGAGGTGGGCGATCTGCACGACTTCGAGGACGGGACGTTCCCCTGGTTCACCGCGGACCTCGCGGCGATGGACACCACGGCGGCCGACAGCGTGGTCATGGCGTCCCATATCCCCATGCACCTGGGGTTGCTCGATCTCGACGAGCTGGCCCAGGTCGAGGCGCTGCTCCTCCAGTACGAACATCAGGTGTACGGGCAGTTCGCGGGCCACGTGCACGTGGACGCCGAGCAGGAGGTCGGCGACGACCTCTACACCGTGTACGTCACCGACGCCACGTGGGACGACGAGGTGCGCGTGCGGATGGTGGCGGTGTCGGGCAACGGCCAGCGGTTCGCCTACGAGCACGAGCTCGTGGATGTGCCCTACTGAGCGGTCAGCACGCCGAGCGGTCGTCGAGCCAGCGCGCGACCTCGGGCCACACCACGGACGGAGCGGCCCTGCCGCAGATCAGATCGCAGTGGCCGAAGTGGATGCCGTCGGTGTCCTTGCCATAGGTGCGCAGGGTCTTGTCGGGCGAACCTGCGCGTCGGAAGCCCGGCTCGATGGAGCCCAGGGGCACGGCAGAGTCCTTGTCGCCGGCGATGCACAGCAACGGTACACGCAGCTGGGCGAGGCGGGTGTCGGGGTCGATTCGGCGATCGTCGCTGGTGAACCGCCCCTCGGCCGCCCAGGTCGTCATCTCGCGCAGGACGTTGAAGCTGGTGCGGTCGAACCCCTCGCGAATGCGCTCGCGCAGCAGGTGCTTCTCGATGGAGCGGGGGTGCCACACCTGCAGCGGGAACCCGTTGTAGGGGAAGTCCCAGAACGGGAGCGTGCCTCGGACCGCGAGGCCGACGCGGTCGATGGGCAGCGGCAGGGTGGGGATCAGGCGGATCAGCGACAGGTTCAGCGGGGTCTTGCCCAGCCGGGCCGCCAGCCGCAGCGGCAGGTTGCCCTGGCCGAAGAAGAACGGCCCGGCAAAGGACACCATGCCGGCGAGCTGGCCGAGGGTCTCGGGGGTGGACCAGTAGCCGATGAGGCCGCCGAGGCTGTGACCCACGTAGATCACCGAGTCGCAGCCCGTGACCTGGCGCGCCAGGGCCACGCCCGCAGGCACGTCGTGGCGCACGTACTCCTCCACGTCGCGCGGGTGGCGGCTGCCTGCGGTGTGGGACAGGCCGTGGCCGCGCAGCTCGAGGTTGAACGTGCGGTAGCCCCTCGAGACGAGGAAGTTCTCGAAGCTGCGGCCCGACAGGTGCCAGCTGTAGCGGTTCTGACCCAGGCCGTGGACCAGGAGCACCGGCGCGCGCTCCTCGAGGCCGTCGTCGGGATCGGCGGGGCGCTTGGCGGTGACCACGAGGCGCATGCCGTCCTCGGTGACCACCTCGTGCAGGCTCTTGACCAGGCGCACCCCCTGGCGGCCGTCCACCACCTCCTCCACCACCACGTCGCGGTTCCACACCATGGTCGCCTCCAGCCCGTACAGGTGTACCATGGCCGTGGAGGGCATGCAGCTGACCACCGACAGCCCACGCGAGCGCATCCTGGAGCACACGGACGTGGCCCAGCCGGGGCTGTGCCCGGAGATCAGCCTGTACCTGATCACACCGACGTCGGTGCTGTGGCGCGCCACCGAGAACGAGGCGGCCCGCCGGGGCGTGCCGTGGCCGTTCTGGGCGTTCGCCTGGTCGGGGGGGCAGGCCCTGGCGCGGTACGTGCTCGATCACCCTGACCTGGTCCAGGGCAAGACCGTGCTGGACTTCGGCACCGGCAGCGGGCTGGTCGCCATCGCCGCGGCGACGTGCGGCGCGGCCGAGGTCGTGGCCGCGGACGTCGATCCCACGGCGGTCGAGGCGGCGGCCCTCAACGCCGAGCTCAACGGCGTGTCGCTGGACATCACCGCCCGGGACCTCGTGGGCGATCTGACCCGGGACTGGGACGTGATCCTGGCCGGGGACATGTACTACGACGCCGGGGAGTCGGAGCGCTCCTCGGTGTGGCTGATGGAGCTGGCGTCGCGGGGCGCCCGCGTGCTCATCGGCGATCCGGACCGGGGCTTCCTCGATACCGCCGAGGCCGAGCTCCTCGCCACCTACGACGCGCCAGCCGACAACGACTCCGACGGCACTCGGACGGTATCCACGGGCGTGTACGAGCTCTAGGCGCCTCCCCTCCCCCGGCTTTCACGACAGGTGCCCGTCGCCCGGGCGCGGCCGGCAGCAGGACGCGCGACTCGGTCTCGCCGCTGAGCACGGACCGCCCCTCGGCGGTGAGGTAGGGCACCGGACGGGTGCTGGCGGTGACGTCCACGAGTCCAGCGCTGAGGCACCGCCTCAGGAGCACCGTCACCCAGTCCTTGCCGAAGGCGTCGAGGGTGCCGAAGGTGTCCAGCTGGTCCAGGCGCAGCTTCTGCATGCGCTTCGAGCCCGAGCCGGTCAGCATCTCCGCCACCGCCACGAGCCCGGCGCGGCGACCCACCCGCTGGACGCCGGCCAGCGCGAGGCGGACCCGCTCGGAGTCCCGCTCCAGGGCGAGGGTGCCCCCGGGATCGCGGCCGAGGTGGGCCAGCTGCGCGCAGACGTCGCAATGGCCGCAGCCGCCCAGGGCCTCTCGCTCGTCGCCGAAGTAGCGCAGGATGTAGTCGTGGCGGCACGAGCCCGCCTCGGCGTACCGCATCAGATCCAGGAACAGGGCCCACTTGCGCCGGAAGCTGGCGTCGTCGGAGCCCCCCTCCGCGTCCCGCAGCAGCAGCCGCTTGCGCAGGGCGAAGTCGGACGACGCGCTGAGCAGCAGCCCCTGGGCTGGCTGGCCGTCGCGGCCCGCGCGCCCCACCTCCTGGTAGTACGCCTCGATGGACCCCGGCGCGTTGACGTGCACCACGGCGCGGATGTCGGGGCGGTCGATGCCCATCCCGAAGGCGTTGGTGGCCACGACCACGTCCAGGCGCCCGGCCGCGAAGGCGCGGTTGACGCGGCTGCGCACGGTGCCGTCCAGCCCGGCGTGGTAGGGCGCGGCACGCCAGCCGCACCCCGCGACGATCTCGGCGGTCTGCTCGGTCTCGCGGCGCGTGCCCGCGTAGATGATGGCGGCGCCGCGGCTCCGCCCGGGATCTCCGAGGGCGCGCCGGAGGCACGCCAGGGCCACGGTTCGCCGAGCGCCGGCGCCGGGCACGTCCCGGGCCGCCAGCCCGAGGTTGGGCCGCGCGAAGCCACGCAGGATCACCGTGGCGTCGTCGAGGCCGAGCTGCTCCACGATCTCCTGGCGCACCGCGGGCGTGGCCGTGGCCGTGCAGGCGAGCACCCGCGGCGGTTGTAGCGCCTCGAGCACCCGGCGCAGCCCGAGGTAGTCGGGGCGGAAGTCGTGCCCCCACTGGGCGATGCAGTGGGCCTCGTCGATGGCCACCAGCGGCGGGTGCAGGCGCGCGAGCATCGCCACGGTGCCGTCCTGGGCCAGGCGCTCCGGCGCCAGGTAGACGAGCTGATAGCGGCCCGCGCGGATGCCGCGGTTGCGCTCGTGGCGCTCCTCGTCGGACAGGGTCGACGACAGCCAGGTGGCCCGGATGCCCCGCTCGCCCAGGCCCCGGACCTGGTCCTCCATCAGCGCCACCAGCGGTGACACCACCACCGTGGTGCCCTGCAGCTGGGTCGCGGGGAACTGGTAGCACAGGGACTTGCCGCCCCCGGTCGGGGCCACCACCAGGACCTTGCGGCTGCCGCCGAGGAGCTCGTGGACCGCCTCGCGCTGCCAGGGGTGGAACCCGGGCAATCCGAAGCGTCGCTCGAGTTCGTGTTGAAGGGAATCGCTTCGACCGGGCGTGCCCGATCCTTCGACGTCCGATTTTCGGACGGTGGCGACCGATTTTCGGTCGGTCGCGCCGGTGATCTCGTGCATGGTCACCTCCCGAAGGGGTGACCTCGCAAGGGCCGTGCCAGGATGGATCGAGTCGAGGGGGGCGCGGTCAGCGCCGGCGAATCCAGCCGACGAGACCCAGGAGGGTCACGGCGATGGCGAGTCCGGCGGTCCTTCGACCCGCGTCCAGGGCGCACAGGGGCCCCGGGCTCCCGTCGTCCTCGGCGCACCAGACCTCGGTGGTCGTGCCCTGATCCTCGTCGAAACAAACCAGCTCGTAGTCGGTGCCCTGGTAGTCCTGCTCGCACACGCCCGACCCGTCCGCGACGCACTCCTCGCAGGTGAAGCCGGGCAGCTCGTCCTCCTGGACCTCGGCCGTGCAGGTGTCCGCGTTGTCGTCGTCGTCGTCCGTCTCGCCGGTGTAGTCGTCGTCGCCCGGGTCCGGCGCGATGTCGGCGAGGGCGGCGGGAGCCCAGACGAGGGCCAGGATGGACAGCAGAGAGAGGGTGAACGACTTCATGGTGCCTCCACGGCGCTTGCCGCTGAAACGTCTCGCGGCATCAGCTCCCATCCTGGAGCACGTTCGGTGCCCGGGCGGAGGGATCGAATGCGCCCGGGCACGATCGTACCCCGTTCTTGGTGGAGTATCATCCACGCCATGGACGCCGACTTCCTCTGCCCCGACTGCGGCCACTCCGAGCACAAGTTGCAGGGGCCGCACAGCTTCGTGAACTGGCACTGGCGCCTCAACCCCGGGCTGGCCGTCAACGAGACCCTGCTGGGTCAGCGGGTCCCGACCCACGTGTGGACCTGCGAGACCTGCGACAAGGAGGTTCCGTTTCGCAGCTGGCTGCGGTGCCCCGAGTGCGACACGCTCCACAACAACATGCTGTGGGCCAAGGGCAACGCCTTCGGTCACTGGCTGGGCCTGCGGTGTCCCGAATGCAGCGGACGTATCCCGGCGGTCCGCAACCTGCTGGCGCTGATGGTGGAGTGGCTCAGCGCGCCGATGTGGCTGGTGCCGATGCTGCTGCTGCGGCAGCGCTACCTGGACATGGAGCTCGCACGGCTGGGGGCGATGAAGGGGGTGGAGCACGCGCCGCCGAACTGGATCAAGCTCGGCCTGGTCTACTTCGGCGGGGCCATGTACCTGCTGCTGGTGGGCGCGCCGCTGACCCTGGGGCTCGTGGCCACGGCCGTGGCCCTGCTGGTGGGCGCCATCGGGCCCGCCGAGCTCGTGGCCATCCTGGGCACGGTCCTGGTCCTGGCCGCCATCTTGCTGCCCGTGTGCCTGGGCGCAGGGCTGCTGTGGGGCGTGATCATGAAGGCGTGGGTGGGGCGCAAGCCGGCGAAGCCGGCGGCTACTCCGGAGCAACCACCTCGTACGTCACCGAGCGAAGAACCGTATCCCCGCCCGCCGTCCCCTGACTGATCGCGCCGTCCGGGGCCACCTCGGCCTTGAACTGGTCGGTCCGCTCGAGGAAACCCGTCACGGCCACACGCTTGCCCACCACGTCGTCGGGCCACTCGTCCATCTCGACGCAGAACACCACCGCCTCCGGTGCATTCACGGCGGCGCCGAGCTTGGCGTTGACCGCCTCCCCCACGAAGGTGGACTTCTCCGGAGGCGCTTCGCGGTCCGACGTATCGGTCTCGGCCTCCGTGGCGGCGGGCGGCGCAGTGGGTTCGTCTTCGTGCACGGTCGTATTCCTCTGCGCGCAGCCGGGACACAGGGCCAGCGCGGCGATCAGGGCCAACCACTTCATGGGAGCCTCCGGTGAAAGGCGAATTGTAGCGCGGCGTGGTAGACTGAGGTTGGCGAATCGAGGGACCGCAGGGAGGCCATCGTGAAGATCACTCGCAAGTTCAAGACGCTCATGCTCGCGGCGCTGTGCGCCGGGATCAGCGTCGTCATCGCGGCGTGCTACGGCGCCTATGACATGGAGCCGGCCGACGACGACGACTCGGCGGCCACGGACGACGACGACTCCTCCCAATAGAGACTCCCGACACCCGTCGTTGCCCGAGCCAGGGCCCCACCATGTTCAAGAACCTACGATCTGCGATCCAGAGCAAACGCTGGAGCCTGGTGCAGGATCTCGAGGCGGACCTGCACAACCTGCGCTACCTGTTCTGGGAGTGCACCCGGCGGTGCAATCTGTCGTGCCTGCACTGCGGCTCCGACTGCGGCAAGGACGAGGGCCAGCCCGACCTGGAGGCCGAGGTCGTCCTCGCCGCGCTGGCGCGCATCGCCGAGCGGTACGACGCGCACAAGATCATGCTGGTGGTCACCGGGGGTGAGCCGCTGGTCCGACCGGACCTGTTCGACGTGCTGGGCCGGGCAACTGAGCTGGGTTTCAAGCTGGGGCTGGTCACCAACGGCTACACCATGACCGAGGCCAGGGCCCGCGAGCTGCGCGATCTCGGACTGCGCAGCGTCGTGGTCTCCCTCGACGGCCCCGAGGAGATCCACGACTGGCTCCGGGATCGGCCGGGATCCTTCGAGCGGGCCTGCCGGGCGCTCACCGCGCTGCGCGAGGCGCGCGTCCCCATCGTCGAGGCGATCTCCTGTGTCACCCCGCGGCTGCTCGACCGGATGGACGAGACCTACGAGCTGGTCGCGGGCCTGGATGCCACCCACTGGCGCGTGTTCAACATCTTCCCCAACGGCCGCGCGCGCGACAACGCCGACGTGCTGCTGGACGAGGACGGCATCCGCGGCCTGGTCGAGACCATGGCGCGGCTGCGCGAACGGGGCAAGGCCGACGGCCTCGTGGTCAACCTCTCCGAGGAGGGGTACCTGGGCTGGGACTGGGAGGACCAGGTCCGCGACACCCCGTACTTCTGCCGCGCCGGCATCAACATCGCCGGCATCATGGTCGACGGCGCCATCGCCGCGTGCCCCAACCTCGCGCCCTGGATGGCCCAGGGCAACCTGCGCGACGACGACTTCGTGGACGTGTGGGAGCACCGCTACGAGCTGTTCCGGGACCGCAGCTGGACGCGTGACGGAGCCTGCGGCGACTGCAAGCAGTGGGACGTGTGCCGCGGCAACTCGCTGCACCTGTGGGACCGCGATCGCCAGCAGCCGTGCTGGTGTCACCACGAGATCATGAATGGCTGAGATGACCGCCGATCGCACGCGCCCCCACTACCGGGGTGGGACCCTGTCGCAGGAGGGGCTCGTCAAGCGCCGCGAAGCGCTGCAGAAGAGGCACGTCGCCTCGGTGAAGCGGGTGGCGGAGCTGTCCAGGGAGCAGTCCGAGCTGTCCGAGGAGCTCGGGGAGGAGCTCGGCGGGATACGCGCCCAGGCCGAGGTGCTGGAGGCCCTGGAACAGACGCAGCCGGACACCGGCCTGGTGGCCCTGCTGACCCGTGCGTTCGCGCGCCGCCGCGCGATCCTCCAGCGCCGGTCCGTGGCCGAGGACCTGCTGCGCCGCTACGAGGGCACGAGCCAGTGCCTGCGCCGCGCCGCAGCGTTCACCGACGAGCTGCAGCGTTGTGCCCTGGAGCTCCAGCAGCAGGTGGACGCCCTGCACCGGGAGGCCGCTGGCGCCGTGCGCAACCGCACCCTGGCGGCCCGGGCCGTGCTGGCGCTCGAGGAGACCATCGCCGAGCTGGAGGCGGCCGCCTCGGAAGATCCCGAGGGCGAACGCAAGCTCGACGAGCTGCGCTTCCGCCAGCGCACCGAGACCCTCGCCCTGGAGCTGTTCACCGCCGCGGACCGGCTCAGCCGCAGCGAGCTGCCCGCGGCGCGGGCCCTGCGCGACACGGTCATGGAGCTGCACGAGGAGATGGCGCGCTTCGTCCTCGGCGCCGAGTCGGCCGTGAACACCGCGGGCCGCCAGATCCAGGCGCTGGGCATGGCCGCCGACGCCCACCTCGTCGTGCAAGAGCTGCAGACCTCCATGGCCGACCTCGACGAGGCCATGCAGGCCACCCAGCGCTACGTGGCCCAGGCCCAACACCTGCTGACGAACGTGCTGCCCGACCTCAACGCCCGCATCGAGACCCGCGCCGAGGCCGACAGCATCCTGTTCGTCGACGATCTCGACGCCATCAGCCGAGAGAAGTCGCGCCAGCTGGCCGATCGTGCTCTGCGCGACGCCGCGCGTGCCGAGGTCGAGTCGCTCACGGAGTAGTCCTTGGAACTGTCCCTCGATCGCGTCGGACCGTACATCCGGGCCCTGCAGGCCGGGCTGTACGCCCTGGCTCCCGGCGATGACCACGTGCCGCTGGACGAGGCGCTGGCCCACCTGGCCGCGCTGGACCCGGACCTGTCCGGCGACGTGCTCCTCCCCGCCGAGGTGGACGACCGCTCCGGCCTCCCGGCCTTCGTGTGGCTCTCGCGCGCCCGGGCGGAGCAGGCGCTCGCCCGCGAGCCGGGCGCCGGCGTGTCCGCCGTCGACGAGGACCTGCAGCGGCTGAGGCAGCTGGACGGAGACCTCGCCAATCGCGTGCGCGCGCGCTCACTCCTCCGCGACCACCTGCGGGCCACCGAGCTGTTGCCCGCGTCCCGTCTCCAGGTCGTGCCGCGCAAGCGCGGCGCCACCGAGGAGTTCCGCGCGGCGTACGACTGCCTGTCGGCCACCGGCCTGTGGGTCCGCATCCACGCGGACCTGTCCGGCCCCCCTGGCTGGTCCGAGGGGTTGCTGACCCTGCGGCGCGACGGCTCCGTCCACGCCCGCTCCGGCCTGCTCCATCTCTTCGCGCGCCACGCGGCCACCCCCCTGCTCGCCCTGGCGGAGCAGCTCGCCGCCGGGACCGGCGCGCGCACGAGCCGGCTGTCCCGGTCTGCGGTCGGGCCGTTCTGGTTTCCAGGATTCCCCCACCCGGCCGGGCTCCCCGACGAGCTGACCCGCGGGCTGCTGCTCCACCTGGTCTCCGAGGTCGTGGGTGACGACGTACACCAGTCGGCGACCCGGGATCCCCTCCACCCGATCGAGCCTGCCGAGAGCGCCCCCGATGGGGCCGGGATCTACCGGGAGCGCCGCTTTGCGGCGTCGTCGAGCCTGACGGACGCCGTCCACGATTGGGCGAGGCAGCGGGGGTGCGAGGTGTCGGTGGTGTCGCTGGGGTAGAGCCCTGGAGCCGAACTTCCTCAATGGCCGGCTGCCCACCAACGCACTCGGGAGCGTGTCCCTGTATTTCGTGTTGTATGGGTTGGAATGCCGCTGAGGAAAGCAGGAAGGCAGGAAGGGGAGAGAGGGGGAGAGAGGGGGAGAAGAGAACATGGGTGGGAGGGAAGGGAAGGCGTTGGATTGCTCCTGTCTTCTCCTGCCTTCCTGCCTTCCTCAGCGGCCCTTGACCCGGTGCACTAGCCCTCCGGCGACCAGTCCAGCCGCTGCGCCACCAGCACGCTCTGCGCCTCGAACAGATCGAACGCGAACGCCTTGTCCGCGGCGTAGGCCGCCAGCTGCCGGGCCAGCTCCAGCACGACGATCTCCCGCTCGCGACCCGGGTGCGCCAGCGCCGCGCTCGCGATGGCGTGATCGCGGGCGATGCCCAGCTGGACGCGGTGGTTGTACACGCGCAGGCGGACCAGCCCGTCGTCGGACGTGCTGCGGAACGCCACGATCGGGGAGAGATGCTCGGCCAGGACGCCGCCGCTGGCCACGACGAGGCGATGCTCGATCTCCTCGAGCACCGCGCCGACACGGGCCATGGTGGGAGTCGGAATGGGTTCTGAGGGCGGGGCCTCGATCCGCTTGCGGGCGGCAAGATAGAGATCCTGGTATTGCCGCGCCGCGTCGCGCGCCTCGGCGCTACCCTCGCGCACCAGCGCCGACAGCTGGGCGTACAGCCGCTCCCTCGCCAGCAGCAGCAGCTGGTTGTGGGTCTCCCCGAGGACGGTGGCGCCGGCGAGGTGGCGCAGCAGACCGTGACAGGGCACCGGGCGGTCGACGTCGGACAGGGCGATGCGGACGCCGTCGGCCTGGAGGAAGACGCCGGCCGTGGGATCGAACGGCATACGCAGACCGAGCCAGCCGCGGAGCCCGGGGGCGGTGACCTCCCGGCGGACGAGCCAGCCGGATCGGCCGGGATCGGCCAGGGAGTCCCACACCTCGGGGGGATCGTCGAACCGAACCGGGATCGGCCCTGTCCGCTCCAGCGCCCTGAGCTCGTCGAGGTACAGCTGGACCACGCCGTGCTCGAGCACGGCCGGGCCGTGGCGGGGCCACGCCGCGTGGGCCGGGTCGTCGAGCCACTCGTCCACGGTGCTGCAGGTGGCGTCCCCGAGGGCCGCCATGAGCGGCTCGAAGCGGAGCCGTCCCAGGGCGTCGGCCAGGTGCAAGGCGGCGAGGCGGCACGCCGCGCGCTCCCGGGGGGGGATGCCGTACGCGTCCGGCGTCAGCTGGTGGACCAGCTCGCGAAGCAGCTCCTTCTGTCCCGGCTCCCAGTTGATCTCGGCCGGGTCCTCTCCTTCACGGATAGCGGCGCCGACGAAGGGCAAGCCGAGATCCACCACCTGCCAGCCGGGGATGTCGAACCTCGGCGCCAGGCTGGGACCCACCCACAGCAGCCGCTGGATGCGGTCCGAGGGCTCCGAGTTCGGCGGCACGCGGGACCAGCCGAAGCTGCCCCGACCCACCGCGGCGATGGCGGTGCGGGCCGAGGTGGCGGTGGTCAGGTGGCCCGGGCCCAGCTTCTCCTCCAGCGGCAGGAGGATGTCGAGATCCCGCTCGCGTCGTAGCTCGAGGACCTCGTCGGTCCCCATCAGCGCGACCAGGTCGTCGAACCGCAGATCGCCGCGGTCGGTGCGGGCCAGCGGCAGCTGGCGGAGCTGCTCGAGGTCCACCCCCTCGAAGCGCGGGAAGCCGAGCTCGAGGTTCGTCACGCCGTCGCGCACGACGAAGTGTGGGCGCATGTGGGCCGCGAGCAACGCCACGAGGAGGCGCTGCTCCGGCTCGCTCCGGCCCTGTCCGAGCAGCCCCCAGGCGCCCTCGAGCAGGGCCTGGTCCAGGCCGCCCAGGTATTCGTCTTCCCCGGGCGGCTGCGACGCGCCGAGATCGAGCACCGCGCGCACGCCGGGCATGCCCAACGGCGTCGCATCACAGCGGTGGACGCGGTCCTTGCACAGCATGACGACGGACACGTCGCCGTCGGCGGGATCCGACAGCAGCGGCGCGGGACCGGCCACGTGGAGGAACAGCCGCAGTACGCCCACGCGGAACGGGTGATCGGAATCGGTGAAGGGCACCGCGTGCTCGCGCAGGACCACGCGCCGCTCCAGTACGCGGTCGAGCAGGGCCACCTCCGCGGGCGAGCTCAGACCGTGGATGGATAGCTGCGGCGCGGCCTTCTCCAGGGACAGCACCTGGCGGTCCGGGACCACCAGGACTGGATGCGGGAATCGATCCGGGCTCGTGGACTCCAGGAGGGCCTCGGCGTCCTGGGGCCGAACGCGGAACACCGGGGTGCCCTCCGCGATCTGGCCCAGGGCATCCCGGGGATAACCGGGCCTCGGGCCGAGCTGCGCGACGAGGTCCGGGAGCGCCTCTGCGACCTTGGCGCCGCCCACGAGCCTGGGCAGAGCGGGCGGCTGGTAGCTCCTGTCCACCAGCTGGCGGACCAGGGACGTGGCGTGGGGCTGCACGGCGTGGAGCATCTCGGCGAAGCGGCGCTCGCGCACGATGTCGGAGTGGTCGGCGGTCTTGCGCAGGGTGTCGTCGACGACCACGCCGG